>NZ_LGHZ01000040.1 GCF_001266615.1 Kluyvera genomosp. 1
TGTGTGAAGTGATTCACATCCGCCGTGTCGATGGAGGCGCATTATAGGGAGTTCCCGAGCGTCTGCAACCCTTAAATTGCAGAAAAATGACTGACTGCTGCAATCCCCAGCAGAACCCCGCCTTATACCCATTTACACACAGAGTTATCCACAAAATTAACGATTCTCTCCCTCATCTCTTTATCTTAAGCCTTATATAGAGGGCGAAAATACGGGCTTGTACGGAATACGAAAAATTCGCGAGCGTTGCGCAAACGTTTTCGTTACAATGCCACCGCAAAACAAGGATGCCCCGTAAGGGGCGTTAGCTGAGTTTTTACGCAAGAATTCACCTAACGCTCTCTGTAATAGTCAAATCCAGGGGATTTACCATGCAACAACGTCGTCCAGTCCGCCGCGCTCTGCTCAGTGTTTCTGACAAGGCCGGTATCGTCGAATTCGCCCAGGCACTTTCCGCACGCGGTGTGGTACTGCTATCGACAGGTGGCACAGCCCGCCTGCTAGCAGAGAAAGGTCTGCCGGTGACCGAAGTTTCCGATTACACCGGTTTCCCGGAAATGATGGATGGACGTGTAAAAACCCTGCATCCAAAAGTACACGGTGGCATTCTTGGCCGTCGCGGTCAGGATGATGCCATCATGCAGCAGCACCACATCGAGCCTATCGATATGGTCGTTGTTAACCTGTACCCGTTCGCTGAGACCGTCGCCCGTGAAGGCTGCTCGCTGGAAGATGCGGTAGAGAATATCGATATCGGCGGCCCAACCATGGTTCGCTCCGCCGCCAAGAACCACAAAGACGTGGCTATCGTGGTGAAGAGCAGCGACTACACCGCGATTATTGCTGAGATGGATGCTAACGAAGGCTCTCTGACCCTCGATACCCGTTTCGATCTCGCCATCAAAGCTTTCGAACACACCGCCGCTTACGACAGCATGATTGCTAACTACTTTGGCAGCATGGTTCCGGCCTATCACGGTGAAAGTAAAGAAGCCGCCGGTCGCTTCCCACGTACGTTGAACCTGAACTTCATTAAGAAGCAGGATATGCGCTACGGCGAGAATAGCCACCAGCAGGCCGCCTTCTATATAGAAGAGAATGTGAAAGAAGCTTCCGTCGCCACCGCAACCCAGGTACAGGGCAAAGCGCTCTCTTATAACAACATCGCGGATACCGATGCTGCACTGGAGTGCGTCAAAGAGTTCCAGGAACCAGCCTGCGTTATCGTGAAGCACGCCAACCCATGCGGCGTTGCGGTCAGCACTTCTCTGCTCGACGCCTACGACCGCGCATACAAAACCGACCCGACGTCCGCATTCGGCGGCATCATTGCCTTCAACCGTGAGCTGGACGCGGAAACCGCGCAGGCCATCATCTCTCGCCAGTTTGTCGAAGTGATCATCGCCCCATCCGCCACCGAAGAGGCGTTGAAGATTACCGCTGCCAAGCAAAACGTCCGCGTCCTGACCTGCGGTCAGTGGGCGCAGCGTGTGCCGGGACTGGACTTCAAGCGTGTGAACGGCGGCCTGCTGGTTCAGGATCGCGATTTGGGTATGGTGACAGAAGGCGAACTGCGTGTCGTAACCAAGCGTCAACCGAGCGAGCAAGAGCTGCGTGATGCGCTGTTCTGCTGGAAAGTGGCAAAATTCGTGAAATCCAACGCCATCGTCTATGCCAAAGAGAACATGACCATTGGCATAGGCGCAGGCCAGATGAGCCGCGTCTACTCCGCGAAGATTGCCGGTATTAAAGCCGCCGATGAAGGCCTGGAAGTGAAGGGCTCCGCCATGGCTTCCGATGCCTTCTTCCCGTTCCGCGATGGTATTGATGCCGCCGCTGCCGTCGGCGTGAGCTGCGTTATCCAACCTGGCGGCTCTATTCGTGACGAAGAAGTGATTGCCGCCGCCGATGAACACGGCATCGCGATGATCTTCACCGACATGCGCCACTTCCGCCATTAATCCACGGAGCAGACGATGAAAGTATTAGTGATTGGTAACGGCGGGCGCGAACACGCGCTGGCCTGGAAAGCAGCACAGTCGCCGCAGGTGGATACCGCTTTTGTCGCCCCTGGCAACGCAGGCACCGCGCTGGAACCAACCCTGCAAAACGTGGCAATTGGCGTGACCGACATTCCGGCACTGTTGAGTTTTGCGCAGAACGAGAAGATTGACCTGACCATCGTCGGCCCGGAAGCGCCGCTGGTGATTGGCGTAGTAGATGCTTTCCGCGCCGCCGGGATGACCATCTTCGGGCCAACCGAAGGTGCCGCGCAGCTGGAAGGCTCCAAAGCCTTTACTAAAGATTTTCTTGCCCGCCATCAGATCCCGACGGCGGAGTATCAGAACTTCACAGAAATCGAACCGGCGCTGGCCTATCTGCGTGAGAAAGGCGCACCGATCGTCATCAAAGCGGACGGTCTGGCGGCTGGTAAAGGCGTTATCGTGGCGATGACGCTGGAGGAGGCGGAAGCCGCCGTGCACGACATGCTGGCGGGCAATGCCTTTGGCGACGCGGGACACCGTATCGTTATCGAAGAGTTCCTTGATGGCGAAGAGGCAAGCTTTATCGTAATGGTCGACGGCGAGCACGTGTTGCCGATGGCAACCAGCCAGGACCACAAACGTGTAGGCAATGGTGACACCGGCCCGAACACCGGAGGTATGGGTGCGTATTCACCTGCTCCGGTCGTGACTGACGAAGTCCACCAGCGCACGATGGAACGCATCATCTGGCCAACCGTTAAAGGTATGGCAGCAGAAGGCAATACCTACACCGGTTTCTTGTACGCAGGCCTGATGATCGACAAACAGGGCAACCCAAAGGTTATTGAATTCAACTGCCGCTTCGGCGATCCAGAAACTCAGCCGATCATGCTACGCATGAAATCGGATCTGGTGGATCTGTGCCTCGCAGCCTGCGCTGGTAAGCTGGATGAAAAAACCTCCGAGTGGGACGAACGCGCCTCGCTGGGTGTGGTCATTGCCGCTGGCGGTTACCCGGCCGATTACCGTACCGGTGACGTCATCCACGGCCTGCCTCTGGAAGAAGTTGCGGACGGTAAAGTGTTCCACGCAGGAACGAAGCTGGCTGAAGATGACCGCGTTCTGACCAACGGTGGACGCGTACTGTGCGCTACCGCGCTAGGTCATACCGTCGCCGAAGCGCAGAAACGCGCCTATGCCCTGATGACTGATATTCATTGGGACGGCAGCTTCAGCCGTAACGACATCGGCTGGCGCGCCATCGAGCGTGAGCAAAACTAACGGCTGAGCTTCGCCAGCAGCGTTTTGCGCGTAATGCCCAACTGACGGGCGGCTTCAGTTTTGTTGCCGCCCGTTTTTTCGAGCGCCGCCTGAATCACCTCTTTTTCCACGGCCACCAGCGGTTGAATCCCTTCGGCAGGCAACGAGGCCGGAATGAGCACGCTGCTCACCGCCAACGGGAGTTCACGTTCAGAAATATATTCGCCCGTCAGCAAGACCACCGCACGCTCTACCGCATTTTCCAGCTCACGGATATTCCCCGGCCAGTCGTAGTGAATCAGCAGATCCATCGCCTGCGGGGTAAATCCCAACACCGTTTTACGATTACGTTCGGCATAGCGCTGCAGGAAATAGTGCACCAGCGGTGGAATATCCTCCCGTCGCTGGCGTAACGTTGGCATGTCGATGGTCACGACATTGAGACGGTAGTAGAGATCCTGGCGAAATCGACCCGCGCTGACCTCCGCCGCTAAATCTCTATGCGTGGCGGCAATCAGACGGACATCGACCGAAATGGTTTGGTTGCTGCCGACACGTTGCACTTCTTTTTCCTGAATGGCGCGCAGGAGCCGCACCTGCATCAGCGGCGAGATATCGCCAATCTCATCGAGAAACAGCGTCCCGCCATCGGCTTCGACAAAGCGCCCCTCCCGCCGCTTATCCGCACCGGTGAAGGCCCCTTTTTCATGACCAAACAGCTCCGACTCCAGTAGCGATTCATTGAGCGCGGCGCAGTTGAGCGCAACGAGCGCCCGAGCGCTACGCGCACTGCTGGCATGTAATGATCTTACTGCTAGTTCTTTACCGGTGCCCGACTCCCCCTGAATCAGCACGGTGGCATCCGACGGGGCTACCAGCGCAATGTTATTCAGCAGTGTTTGCATCGCCGGACTATCGCCGACCATACCAAACTTCGTCGCGGGCCCAGGGGGCGCCGTATGCGCAGACTGCCGCGTGTGGGCAAGCGCCTGGACCAGCGTGCCCTGAAGACGCTCAAAATCCAGCGGTTTGATCAGGTAATCCAGCGCTCCAGATTTTAACGCCTCCACCGCCGTATCAACGCTGGAGTAGGCCGTCATAATGAGCACCGGAATCGATGGGTTATAGGCTTTTATCTCTTTTAAGGTTTCGATACCGTCCATCTGTGCCATACGGATATCGCAGAGCACCAGATCGAAAACCTGCTCCCGAATTTGCTCCAGCGCCTGCACACCGTTATTGGCCAAGGCAACCTGATATCCCCAGCCCCGCAGCAGAGCCTGTAAGATAGTGCAGTGGCTAATATCATCGTCCACCACCAGAAGAGTGACCTGTTCCCGACTCATCCTTGCTCATCCTTTTGTTGCCCATTGACCGGCAGGTATAGAGTAAACACAGACCCCTTGCAGGGCGAGCTGTCAACGTGAATGGTCCCGCCATGCTGCTCAACGATATTCTGAACGACCGCCAAACCCAGCCCAGTGCCATCGGCTTTGGTGGTGAAGTACGGGGTGAAGATGGCCTGCAACTGCTCGGTCGTCATGCCTTTACCGCTATCCGCCACGCTCAGTCTGATGCGTCCGTCACCGCACTCCGCCACCGACACCGAAATGGCGCCCTCATGGCCAATCGCCTGAATCGCGTTGAGATAGAGATTCAATAGCACCTGATTGAGGCGGTCCGGATCGGCCTGAATGCGGCATCCCTCAGGGTGCGCGGTAAAGTGCAGCGTAATCTTCCGGCTCAACGCATCCTGGCTCACTAGCTGGAGCGAATGGCTTATCACTTCGTTAAGATCGACCGACTGCCATTTTAAATGTGCAGGACGCACCAGCTCCAGCAGCTCACTCACTACCCGATTGAGGCGATCAGCCTCTTTCGACATCACCTGCGCCAACTCATAGGCCTCACCGCCAGGCGGCGTGCGTTCAGCGAAGTACTTTGCCAATCCTTTGATCGATGATAGCGGGTTACGAATTTCATGCGCCACCCCAGCGGCCAGGTGGCCTAGCGCAACCAGCTTCTCTTTACGATGGGTGGCTTCCTGCAGCAGTTTGCGCGAACGTTGATAGCGGCTGAACCAGAACTGCGCGAGAACGGTCGCCACCATGACCACAGCGGCAGCGCATAGCATCACAATCATATTGCGAAGACTGCGCGACTGTTCAGCCTCCAGCTCGCGGGCATCGAAGGCGATAAAAATCACCTGCGGCGTATCGACCTGATTGCGGCGCATCATCATACGTATATGATGTGAACCGGGCGCAGTAAGCGGGCGAAACTGGCGATAGATCTCCAGCGTCGGTTCCGGTGATGTCATTCGCCGCCAGCGCTCTTTATCGCCCGCTGCGAGCGCCTGCATCGTCCCGGCGTCGTAAAGCGGCTGGCCCACCTTCTGCGCATCGCTGTGGGCAATGATTTTCCCCTGCTCATCGGTTACCGCAAACCACAACACGCCGGGCTGCCACGCCATTTCTTCCAGCATGTTCTGGAGCTGCGTATGGTGCATGCGCATGCCCATCCCCACCCGCGCACCGGATTCCAGTGCACGGATAAGCACACTGCCCTTTTCCTCAATAGTTTGCTGCGCCGACGCACTTTCCCGCAGATGGTCACGAACGATAAGCGCAGAAAACAAACACATTAGCAGCAACACCACGCCGGTTAGCAGCCAGCTAATGCCAGTAGCTAATGAATCTTTCTGTAATCGTAAGAGAGCCATGGCGCTTCCTTTTCTTTTTCCTGTGCTATCCCTCAGCAGAAATCATGCCACTCTTCACGTCCCGTAACCCGGGCTGTCAGCACAAATCCCCTGAACGAACGGGTAAAAATGACTCGGCTGGATACCCGATGCGGGTCATTTTTACTCGCCCGACGAAATCCGACGCACGGCATTCCACGATTACCACGGTATGCGAAGCTGGCACAGAAGATGCAATAGCTAAGGAGAACACACTACAGGAGAATCCACCATGAAACGGAACAATAAACTGCCCCTTGCGCTGCTCACCTTCACGGCGCTGACGTTCACCAGCGGCGCGGCGCTGGCCGGCCCGCATCACTGGAACAATGGCGCGAACAACGGCGGCTACAGCCAGCTGACCGAGGCTCAACAGGCCACCGCACAGAAGCTGCGTAATGAATACCACGCGCAAACCAGCGCCCTGCGTCAGCAGCTTACGTCCAAACATTATGAATACAATGCACTGCTCACCGCGGATAAACCCGATAGCGCCAAGATTGAGGCTGTCGCCAAAGAGCGAGAAGCGTTAAGTCAGCAGCTCGATCAGCAGCGAGTGAAGTTTGATGTCGCCATGGCTCAGGCTGGTATTCCGCGTCACGGTGGGATGGGCTATGGCTGTGAGGGTGGCAGGCACAACGGCGGTCATATGGGCGGCATGAACCGCGGATAAACCTTAGAAAGTCTTTTCGGTCGGCTGCCAGGTACAGTAGTCCTGGTTTGCCACCAGCAGGAGCTGGAAGCCCTCTGGTGCTTCCAGCCAGGCAATGCTCACCTCTGCGGAGGAGCGATTCTGACGGCTGGCAATATGCCCAAGCGCACGGGAGTCAAAATCCGGTTTAACCGTCTCGCCTTCACAGGTCGTGACCGTCTGGTTAGCATGCCAACGCCCCTGACGCAGGACAACTTTCCCCTGGCGCAGCGCATCGCTGGTCTGGCGAATCTGCTCCGCGCGATAGCGATAAAGCGCCACCTGATCGCTAGAAAGCTGTTGTTTTTGTCCGTCGATCTCGCGCTGCATAAAACTCAGCTCACCATTGCTGTCGAAGCGTGCGCGGATGTGTTCAGACGGTTTGCCGTAGATATTCAGTTCGATCAGCTGCAGCTTATCGTCTTGCCAACGATATTCGCTGGTTGAGGTACTGCCGCTGTGCCACGGGCTTAAGGTGGCCAGAAGATGCGTCTCGCCGCCGCTGTCTTTACGCCAGATGCGCACGGCACCCTGCGTGTCAGCATAGCCGCTGGCGGTAAAAGGAGGTAGTGCGCTGTTATGGCTACACGCCGTCAGCAACAGCACGCCGGCCAGCATCGATAAACGACACCAGATAGACGAAAGGGGCGAAACCGCCCCTTCTTTAAAACTGTTCACTGCCACGCAATCTTACTTAACAGCGTCTTTCAGTGCTTTGCCAGAAACAAATGCCGGCACGTTAGCTGCGGCGATTTTGATTTCTTTACCGGTCTGCGGGTTGCGGCCAGTACGCTCAGCGCGGTGGTTCACTTTGAAGGTACCGAAACCAACCAGTTGCACAGCATCACCTTCTTTCAGAGACTCAGTAATGGCAGCCAGGGTGGATTCCAGAGCAGCTTTAGCCTGGGTTTTAGACAGTTCAGCCTTGTCCGCAATTACATCAATCAGTTGAGTCTTGTTCATAAGTTATCCTTACAATGTGTTTATCGCTTGCTAAGCATCGAGTGCGACGAAAATGCCAGAAAAGCACTCTCCTGCATACACGCACCGATAGCCACTTTTTTTCGCCCTCCAAATGTAGACCAGACGGGGGGCAGATGTGAAGCCTTCAGGCGTGACAATTCAGGCGGTAAATCACGTTTTCTTGCCTCATTGCTGAAAATTTATACCAATATTGCTCTCGCCGGCTTCGCGGAGGTCTGCGCGCAGCCCTTTAATCAGTTCAATATCGCGTTCTTCACACTCGGCTAAAAGGCGGAAAATC
The DNA here is from genome assembly GCF_001266615.1 of Kluyvera genomosp. 1. GTDB lineage: Bacteria > Pseudomonadota > Gammaproteobacteria > Enterobacterales > Enterobacteriaceae > Kluyvera > Kluyvera cryocrescens_A. The sequence continues at coordinate 7,941 of NZ_LGHZ01000040.1, forward strand.
TCCCACTGAATGTCCCATTCCTGCTCTACGGCGGGGTTCAATTTCAGCTCTTCATCGGTCATTTCACGACCAGCCTGGGTCATTTCCAGCATCGCAACAGTGGTAATCGAACACTTGCTGACTTCGACTGCGTGCTCGAGCGTTTCGCCGCTCAAACGGGAGTGAATTAATTCACTCAGCGCTACGCAGGCATCGATTGCCGGGTACACGCCATACAGATCGTAATCATCAGCAGCCGGGATCGCTTCTTCAAACTTTTCCAGCTGGCTGTCGAAGTTGATTTTCGCATCTTTCACCGTCAGCGATTCCCATACCAGGTCGAGAATGCGGCGATAAATTTGGCCATCACCGAATTCCGTTTGTTTACAGAACATGGCGTAGTTCGGGTACATGCGTTCGCACAGGCAGGCCATAAAAGTGACATGCTGCCAGCTTTCCAGCTTCTCCAGACGCAGGTGAATCGGATTTTGTAACATGATGAGTTCTCAAATACGGAAATTAACCGCAGTTTACCTGATATGGGGCAGTTTTGCTGCAAGGCGCGTAAATGCCGGGCGTTCCGATGCCACCGCGTCAGCCCAGCGCGTGGGCTCTGGCAAACGATAGCCGTTCATGCAGCATTGTACCCAGTCCAGCGCGCTATCGGTGCTAACGCGGTGGCCGGTTGAGATAAACAGCGGATTGCAGCGAACCTTACTGCGCCAGACCCAGGCCAACTGCTCGCCTTTATCCATCAGCGGTGCCAGCGCACCCGCTTCAGCCGTCAGCGGCGTAAATTGACCCCACAGGCGCTTTTTCGCCACGCCAATAGTGGGAACATCCACCAGCAGGCCAAAATGGCTAGCCACTCCCAGACGACGCGGATGAGAAATTCCGTGACCATCGACAAACAGCAGGTCAGGCTTTTGCGAGAGCTGTTGCCACGCCGCCATCAGCGCCGGCGCTTCACGAAATGAAAGAAATCCGGGGATGTACGGCATGGTGGTGGCAATGCGCGCCACCTGATACTCGACCAGTTCCAGCGACGGATACGCCAGCAGTACCATCGCTGCGCGCGTCACCTCACCACCCTGCTCGAATCCCACGTCGGCGCCGCCGATAAGACACGGCGGATCGATGAGCCAACGATCGTCACGGCAAACCGATGCGGCAAGCTCTAGCTGCTGCGCGCGCAGCGACGCGAGATCCATGCTCATCCTTTAGCGGTGATACTGTGCCGACAGACGGTGAACCGCCTCCACGAAGACGCCCGCATGTTCCGGTGGCACATCCTGATGGATGCCATGACCGAGGTTAAAGACGTGGCCTTCGCCCTCACCAAAACCGGCAAGGATAGTCGCGACTTCTTCTTCAATGCGTGGGCCCGGCGCGTAGAGCATGGATGGATCCATATTGCCCTGCAGCGCAACCTTATGCCCCACGCGACGGCGCGCATCGGCAATATCAGTCGTCCAGTCGAGGCCCAGCGCATCGCAGCCGGTTTCGGCCATGGCTTCCAGCCACTGCCCGCCGCCTTTGGTAAACAGCGTCACCGGCACGCGGCGGCCGTCGTTTTCACGCAGTAGACCATCGACGATTTTATGCATGTAATAGAGCGAGAACTGCTGATAATCACGACCGGTCAACACGCCGCCCCAGGTGTCGAAGATCATCACCGACTGCGCACCAGCTTTAATCTGGGCATTCAGATACAGAGTGACGCTTTGAGCCAGCTTATCGAGCAGCAGATGTAGCGTTTTCGGATCGGCATACATCATCTTTTTAATCACGGTAAAGGCTTTGCTGCTGCCGCCTTCCACCATGTAGGTTGCCAGCGTCCACGGACTACCGGAGAAGCCAATCAGCGGCACTTCGCCTTTCAATTCGCGGCGGATAGTGCGCACGGCATTCATGACGTAGCCCAGCTCACCTTCCGGGTCCGGGATCGGCAGCTTGTCTACGTCGGCTTTGCTGGTAATCGGCGAGGTAAAGCGCGGGCCTTCCCCGGTTTCGAAATAGAGGCCCAGCCCCATAGCGTCAGGGATGGTGAGAATATCCGAGAAGAGGATCGCCGCATCAAGCGGGTAGCGGCGCAGCGGCTGCAGCGTCACTTCACAGGCCAGTTCGGCGTTCTTGCACAGCGACATAAAATCACCGGCCTGTGCGCGGGTGGCTTTATACTCCGGCAAATAGCGTCCTGCCTGGCGCATCATCCATACCGGAGTCACATCAACGGGCTGGCGCAGCAGCGCACGCAGATAACGATCGTTCTTGAGTTCGGTCATTTTACATTCCTTTAGCGTTGATGCGCTCAGTGTAACATGTCACTCATATTCAGCCCGACACATTGCCACGGTATCTTCAATCAGACGACGCGCGACGGTACCCGGCGGCGGTAGAAGCGGCAAATCATCGTAGCGATACCAGTTGGCATTCAGCAGCTCTTTCGGGTCGATAACAATCTCTCCGCTGTCGTACTCCGCCATATAGGCGGTCATCAGCGACTGCGGGAACGGCCAGGGCTGCGAGGTCACATAGCGCAGGTTTTTTACTTTGATGCCGCTCTCTTCCATCACTTCACGAGCTACCGCTTGCTCGAGCGTTTCCCCTACTTCGACAAAACCTGCTAATACGGTATGCACGCCGTTACGATGGCGAACATGTTGGGCAAGGAGGATAGAGTCGTCACGTCGGATGGCGACGATAATACAAGGAGCAATCTGCGGGTAATAGCGCTCGCGGCAGTGGCTGCAAAGCATCGCCCATTCGGTTTTGCTCGGGTGCATGGTATGCCCGCAGTAGCCGCAGAATTTGTGCGAGCGGTAAAACTCCGCCAGCTGCACGCCGCGCCCGGCAAGCTGAAACAGACCGACATCCTGATCGAGCACCTGGCGTACGGATCCCATATCATGGCGACGAGCTTGCTGAATCAGCCATACCAGAGATCCTTCCCATTCGCCGATCTGCAACGCGCGCTGACCCACAAGATCGAAATTTACCGCTTCACCATGTGGTAATTCACCACCGGGCAACCATAATTTTTGTTCGTGACTGACGATCCACCAGCCGCGATCCCATTTTTCAATTATACGATCCATATCTCTTGCGCTACCTTTGCTTCACAGGCATGTTATTAACATTATTATTACATTTTGACGTGAGCAGATTTTAATCTTAACGATGCGGGGGTCAACCTATGTTAAACCAGTTAGAGAGCCTGACAGAGCGTGTAAAAGGACACCATAAACTGGTCGACCGCTGGCTGAATATTCGTAAGCACCTGCTCGTGGCTTACTACAATCTGGTTGGCCTTAAGCCTGGCAAAGAATCGTTTATGCGTCTTAACGAAAAAGCGCTTGATGACTTTTGTCAGCGTCTGGTCGATTACCTTTCTGCCGGTCATTTCAGTATTTATGAACGTATTATCCATAAAATGGAAGGCGACAGTCCGCTTTTAAACGCCACGAAAATTTGGCCACAGCTTGAGGCCAATACGCTGCTGATTATGGATCTCTACGACTCCACTCTGGAAAGCGCCATCGATCAGGATAACTGCTACGAGTTTCAGCAGGCGCTGTCAGATATCGGCGAGGCGCTGGAGGCCCGCTTCCGGCTGGAAGACCAATTGATCATGCTGGCTTTTGATACGCTCGCGCAGGGTGAATTAAAACGCCCGGCTTGAGATTTTCAGCATTAACGAGTAATTTACATTCATTACCTCTCATCTGAGGTTACTTCTTGTCGGAGTGCCCAGTGCGCAAGCACGGGCTGAGACCGTTAATTCGGGATCCGCGGAACCTGATCAGGTTAAGACCTGCGAAGGGAACAAGAGTCAATCTGCATTAGCATCGCCCTAGGGCGATCTTCTCTCTTGGTTCATCCGTCGTCTGACAAGCCACTCCTTACTTTTTGGAATGAGCTATGTCTGTCACAACTAAACCATCACGCCGCGAACAGCGCGCCCAGGCCCAACACTTTATCGATACCCTGGAAGGCACCGCTTTCCCGAACTCCAAACGCATCTACATTACAGGCTCTCAGCCGGATATCCGTATTCCGATGCGCGAAATCCAGCTCAGCCCAACGCTGATTGGCGGTTCAAAAGACAATCCGCAGTTTGAAGAAAACGAAGCCGTTCCGGTATACGACACTTCCGGGCCGTATGGCGATCCGGATGTGGCGATTAACGTCCAGCAGGGTCTCGCAAAGCTGCGCCAGCCGTGGATTGCGGCACGTAACGATAGCGAAGCGTTAAACGATCGCAGCTCGGCCTATACTAAAGAGCGTCTGGCGGATGATGGCCTGGATGAGCTGCGTTTTACCGGCTTGTTGACGCCAAAACGCGCCAAAGCGGGCCGTCGCGTTACCCAACTGCACTACGCCCGTCAGGGGATCGTCACGCCGGAGATGGAATTTATCGCCGTGCGTGAAAACATGGGCCGCGAGCGCATCCGCAGCGAGGTGTTACGCCACCAGCATCCAGGAATGGGCTTTGGCGCACGCCTGCCAGAAAACATCACCGGGGAGTTTGTTCGTGACGAAGTCGCCGCTGGGCGCGCGATTATTCCCGCCAACATCAACCACCCGGAATCAGAGCCGATGATCATCGGCCGCAACTTCCTGGTGAAGGTCAACGCCAATATCGGTAACTCCGCCGTGACCTCTTCCATCGAAGAAGAAGTCGAAAAACTGGTGTGGTCGACCCGTTGGGGGGCAGACACGGTGATGGATCTCTCCACCGGGCGCTATATTCACGAAACCCGCGAGTGGATCCTACGTAACAGCCCGGTTCCGATCGGTACGGTGCCGATCTATCAGGCGCTGGAGAAGGTGAATGGGATCGCCGAAGATCTCACCTGGGAAGCCTTCCGCGATACCCTGCTGGAGCAGGCTGAACAGGGCGTTGATTACTTTACCATTCACGCCGGCGTGCTGCTACGCTACGTTCCGATGACCGCAAAACGCCTGACCGGCATTGTCTCGCGCGGTGGTTCCATCATGGCGAAGTGGTGCCTCTCCCACCACAAAGAAAACTTCCTCTTTGAACACTTCCGTGAAATCTGCGAAATCTGCGCCGCCTATGACGTTTCTCTGTCACTTGGCGACGGTCTGCGCCCGGGATCGATTCAGGATGCCAACGACGAAGCGCAATTCTCCGAGCTGCATACGCTGGGGGAACTGACCAAAATTGCCTGGGAATATGACGTGCAGGTGATGATTGAAGGCCCTGGACACGTGCCGATGCAGATGATCCAACGCAACATGACCGAAGAACTGGAACACTGCCACGAAGCGCCATTCTATACCCTCGGGCCGTTGACCACTGATATTGCCCCGGGTTATGACCACTTCACCTCCGGTATCGGTGCAGCAATGATTGGCTGGTTCGGCTGCGCGATGTTGTGCTACGTCACGCCAAAAGAGCACCTTGGCTTGCCGAATAAAGAAGATGTGAAGCAAGGGCTAATTACCTACAAAATTGCCGCCCACGCCGCCGACCTGGCTAAAGGCCACCCAGGTGCACAAATCCGCGATAACGCCATGTCGAAAGCGCGCTTCGAATTCCGCTGGGAAGATCAGTTCAACCTGGCTCTCGACCCGTTCACCGCCCGTGCTTACCACGATGAAACGCTGCCGCAGGAGTCGGGTAAAGTTGCCCACTTCTGCTCGATGTGCGGGCCGAAATTCTGCTCGATGAAAATCAGCCAGGAAGTCCGTGACTACGCCGCCGCGCAAACTATTGAAGTCGGGATGGCGGATATGTCGGAAAACTTCCGCGCCAAAGGCGGCGAAATCTACCTCAAAAAAGAGGAGGCGTAATGTACCAGCCCGATTTCCCAACCGTACCGTTTAGCCTCGGGCTTTACCCGGTCGTCGACAGCGTGGAGTGGATTGAACGCCTGTTGGAAGCTGGCGTGCGCACTCTCCAGTTGCGCATCAAAGATAAGCGCGATGCCGAAGTCGAAGCGGACGTTATCGCTGCCATTGAACTGGGGCGCCGCTACGACGCCCGCTTGTTCATCAACGATTACTGGCGGCTGGCGATAAAACACAATGCTTACGGCGTGCATCTGGGCCAGGAAGATCTCGAAACGACCGATCTGAACGCTATTCAAGCGGCAGGCCTGCGCCTTGGAGTCTCGACCCACGATGATATGGAAATTGACGTGGCGCTGGCCGCCCGTCCTTCCTACATCGCACTGGGTCACGTGTTCCCGACGCAAACCAAGCAGATGCCTTCCGCTCCGCAGGGGCTAACGCAGTTGGCAAACCACATCACACGACTGGCGGATTATCCGACAGTCGCCATCGGTGGGATTAGCCTTGAACGCGCGTCCGCCGTTCTGGCAACCGGCGTCGGCAGCATTGCCGTGGTCAGTGCTATTACACAGGCGACGGACTGGCGTAGCGCCACCGCACAACTGCTTGAATTAGCGGGAGTTGGCGATGAATGATCGCGATTTTATGCGCTACAGCCGCCAGATATTGCTGGGAGATATTGCAATTGAAGGCCAGCAAAAGCTGCTCGGTAGCCATGTGCTTATCGTCGGCTTAGGCGGTTTAGGCTCCCCCGCCGCGCTCTATCTCGCCGGGGCGGGAGTAGGCACTCTGGTGCTGGCCGACGATGACGATGTGCATCTGAGCAACCTGCAACGGCAAATTCTGTTCACCAATGACGACGTAGCGCGCTCGAAGGCACAGGTCGCCCAACAAAGGCTGTCTCGGTTCAATCCGGACATCGAACTGGTGGCGCTACAGCAGCGTTTAACCGGCGATGCGCTACGTCACGCGGTCGCGCAGGCCGATGTCGTACTCGACTGCACCGACAACATGGCCACGCGCCAGGAAATTAACGCCGCCTGCGTGGCTCTGGGCAAACCGCTGGTCACCGCCAGTGCGGTCGGTTTTGGCGGCCAGTTGATGGTGCTAACGCCGCCGTGGGAGCAAGGCTGCTATCGCTGCTTGTGGCCAGACGATGTTGAACCAGAGCGTAACTGCCGTACCGCCGGCATTATTGGCCCAGTGGTTGGCATTATGGGAACGTTACAGGCGCTGGAAGCCCTAAAACTCCTCAGCGGCATTGAATCGCCTGGTGGGGAATTGCGCCTGTTTGACGGCAAAACAAGCCAATGGCGGAGCCTGGCGCTGCGTCGCGCCGTCGGCTGCCCGGTATGTGGAGGGCAGCATGCAAATTCAGTTCAATGATGAACCCGTACAATGCGCTGAAGGGCAAACCGTCAGCGCGCTGCTGGCGGAGCTTAGTCAACTCAAACCGGGAACTGCACTGGCGCTGAATCAACGCATTCTGCCGCGCGAACAGTGGGAACAACAAATCGTGCAGGAAGGCGACCAGATCCTGCTTTTTCAGGTTATCGCAGGGGGTTGAGATGTTACGTATTGCCGATAAGACGTTTGATTCGCATCTGTTCACCGGTACAGGAAAATTTGCCTCATCACAGCTGATGGTTGACGCGATTCGCGCCTCCGGCAGCCAGCTGGTGACGCTAGCAATGAAGCGTGTGGATCTCCGTCAGCACAACGATGCCATTCTGGCGCCATTAGTTGAGGCAGGCGTCACGCTGCTACCCAACACCTCTGGCGCCAAAACTGCGGAAGAGGCCATTTTTGCCGCTCAGTTGGCACGTGAAGCGCTGGGTACCCACTGGCTGAAACTGGAAATACACCCCGATGCCCGCTGGCTGCTACCGGACCCTATAGAAACACTGAAAGCCGCCGAAGCATTGGTCAAACAAGGTTTTGTGGTACTGCCCTACTGCGGCGCTGACCCGGTGCTGTGCAAACGGCTGGAGGACGTGGGTTGTGCAGTGGTCATGCCGCTTGGCGCACCTATCGGCTCCAATCAGGGGCTGGAAACGCGGGCAATGCTGGACATCATCATTCAACAGGCCACCGTCCCCGTGGTGGTGGATGCCGGGATCGGCGTACCGAGCCATGCGACCCAGGCACTGGAAATGGGGGCCGATGCGGTATTGGTTAACACCGCCATTGCCGTGGCCGATGACCCAGTCATGATGGCCACAGCGTTCCGTCTGGCGGTTGAGGCCGGGCTCCTTGCTCGTCAGGCTGTTCCCGGCAGCCGCAGCATGCAGGCGAACGCCACCAGCCCGTTGACCGGATTTCTGGAGGCGCTGGCATGAAAACCTTCACCGATCGCTGGCGGGAGCTGGAGTGGGATGACATCCGTCTGCGCATCAACGGTAAAACCGCCGCCGATGTTGAGCGGGCGCTTAACACCACATCGCTGACTCGTGACGATCTGATGGCGCTGCTCTCCCCTGCCGCCGCCAACTATCTGGAGCCACTGGCGCAGCGGGCGCAAAAACTCACCCGCCAGCGTTTCGGCAACACCGTCAGTTTTTACGTACCTCTGTATCTCTCCAATCTGTGCGCCAACGACTGCACTTACTGTGGTTTTTCGATGAGCAATCGCATCAAGCGCAAGACGTTAGATGAAGATGAGATAGGACGCGAGTGCGAGGCTATTCAAAATCTTGGTTTTGAGCACCTGCTGCTGGTCACCGGTGAGCATCAGGGGAAAGTCGGCATGGACTACTTCCGTCGCCATTTACCTGATATTCGCCGCCGGTTCGCTTCGCTGCATATGGAAGTCCAGCCGCTGGAGACAGCTGAATACGCCGAGCTGAAGACGTTGGGGCTCGATGGGGTGATGGTCTATCAGGAAACCTACCACGAAGGCATGTACGCTCAGCACCATCTGAAGGGCAAAAAGCAGGACTTTTTCTGGCGTCTGGATACACCGGATAGACTGGGTCAGGCCGGTATAGACAAGATTGGGCTCGGCGCGTTGATTGGGCTTTCGGATAGCTGGCGGGTGGACTGCTTTATGGTCGCCGAGCATCTGCTGTGGCTACAGCAGCGCTACTGGCAAAGCCGTTACTCAATCTCGTTCCCGCGTCTGCGTCCCTGTGCGGGGGGCATTGAGCCCGCTTCGCTGATGGATGAGCGACAGCTGGTGCAGGTGATTTGCGCCTTCCGTCTGTTCTCACCGGACACCGAGCTATCGCTCTCAACCCGCGAATCGCCGTGGTTCCGCGATCATGTGATCCCGCTGGCTATTAACAACGTCAGCGCCTTCTCGAAAACGCAGCCTGGCGGATATGCAGACAACAGACCCGAGCTTGAGCAATTCTCGCCACACGATGCACGCACGCCGATTGAAGTGGCCAGCGCGTTAACGGCACGCGGGCTACAGCCGGTGTGGAAAGATTGGGACAGCTGGCTGGGACGCGCCTCGCAATCCTAAAGCAAATCATTCAATGGCAAGAAACAGTCTGGATACCGCCTCGCAGAGACAAAAAGCGGACGTTGTTCAACTGCTCTACTCATTTTACGCTGCCTTGGTTGGCTACCTGAGCTAACCAGGGTAGCGTTTCTTCCTCTGCTACCCTGCCCTATTCCCGCCCAATACAGGTCATAAAAAGAGTCTGCTACGAGCAATTTAATCTAAAGATGCGGATCACGTACTCCAGGAAGGGTTAATAACGTATAATTTTAAACGTGCGTTAAATATTCATGGCCCACCCGGTAGACTATAATTTTGTCGCACAAACCGATGTATGAAATTGCAGTGTAAATACGCATCCTTCCTCTGCAATTTCTCTCAGGAATGGAAACCCTATGCGACACAACGGCAGAAAACTGTCTTTTACGACACCGATTTTTATTAGTTTTGCGGGTATTATCCTGAGCTTCATTCTTATCGCTTCGCTGGTTACGGTTATCCAACGCAACGATACAATACGCGACTATCACAGCGTTAACCGCAATTTCACCCACAATCTCGCCGTCAATTACACTGAATCCATTCTGCATGAGAATGATTACATTCTGGGACGAGCAGCCACCTACCTGGCCCGTAACGACGAACTGAACAACGTCGTGAATATTGATCCCGACAAAGGGCTGCAAACCATGATGCAGCTGCTGTCTATGATGCCGACCGTGTCATCAATCTCTGTCGCCGATACATCAGGTCATTATCTTCGAGCCCCACAGGTAGTAGAACGCCCCGATACGCACGCCTTCGATGCCACGACTCGCCCATGGTTTATTCATCAAGGTGATGGCGGAGTTTTCAGCCGTTATACCCAGCCTTATACCGATTTTTTCACGCAACATCAGACCGTGACGTTGTCAAAACCCGTCATCTCGACGGATGGCAAGCTCAAGGGAACGCTGGCGTTCCATTTTGATTTAGCGGCAATGAGCCATACCTTGCGCCAGATGAAATCGCCGGTTCAGGGCGAGTTTTTCATCGTCAACCGACAAGGGCAGGCGCTGCTACATCCAGATAGCGGTAAACTCTTCCAAAACGTTGTCTCCGAAAAACTGCTCGCCGGTATGACTGCGGGCGAAGGGGAAGTCTTCGATAAACCGGGGCGAACCTGGTACTACTACTACTCGTTCACCAACCCTGATTGGTTTGTTATCTATAAGGTTTCCGACCGAACCATGAGCCTGCTCGCGCAGCATGAGAGCATTATCGTGAGCTGGGGCTTTGCTCTGGCGGGTATCATTATCATTACCTTTGGTTTGTACCTGCGTCATGCTTCTCGCGGTATCCTGATGAACATCATCAACGCCATTAAAACTGGCGATACCCGGCATGCGCCTGGGATCGAAGTGATGCTGCACAAAGCCATTGAAACCAATAAAGAACGTGAACGCGCATACGTCCGACAGGCCACGGTAGATTCACTGACAGGGTGCAAAAACCGTTGGGCATTCGATACTGACATTACCGCGTTGATGAACGATCACCAGCCCTTTGCCCTGGCGCTGGTCGATATTGATAACTTCAAATCCATCAATGATACCTGGGGCCATCTCAGCGGCGATATCGTGCTGCGTAATGTTGCCCGTGAAGGTATAACCATCCTGCAGGCACATGGGCTTTCACTCTATCGCTACGGCGGTGAGGAGTTCGCCATCATCTTTACTGCAGAGCACGTCGAGCAGGCCGGCGCACTGCTTGAGCTGTGGCGGATTAACGTTGCTAACCGTACCTGGCGTGAAGAAGGACTGAGCGTAACCTTCAGCGCAGGGCTGGGAGAATGGCATATGGAAACGCTGGAGCATCTGGTCTCTAGCGTCGATGAAGCGCTTTATAAAGCCAAACGTCAGGGAAAAAACCGTATCCTGCGCACATCAGTCTCCTAAGCGACAACACCCCCCATATAAAACCCGCTCTGCGGGTTTTTTTATCTTTCCCTCTCACAAAATGTAACCGGTTTCAGTTTTTTGAAGCGATCTTTGTGATGCCTTACACACAATCAACGCAAAGCGGTTGTTGATCGTTTCAGCTCGCGATAAACATGATTCATCACGGTTCATGAGGGAGCATTATGAAGAATATCGTTTTATGCTGCGCTGCAGGAATGTCCACCAGCATGCTGGTTCAACGTATGAAAGATGCAGCTCAGAAAAAAGGCATTGAAGTCTCAATTAAAGCCGTACCAGTGGCCGAGTTCAAAGCAAACATTAACGAGGCGGACATCGTCCTGCTCGGCCCACAGGTGAAGTATGAGCAGGCAAAACTGCAGGCTCTGGCCGACCCGCTGGGCAAAAAAGTCGCCGTCATCGACATGATGGATTACGGCATGATGAAAGGCGATGTGGTGCTTGAGAAAGCCCTTAAGTTGATGGAGTGAGAAAGACGTGGAAGATTTAGAATCAATCATCATGGAGTTGCTGGTGAATGCCGGTGCCGCGCGTAGTTCCGCATTAACCGCATTGCAGCTTGCTCGCAAAGGCGATTTTGACGGCGCTGGCCAGGCGATGGAAGAATCCCGCGAGTTCGTTAAACTGGCCCACGGTATCCAAACCCAGCTTATCGGCATTGACGAAGGCACGGGTAAACTGCCGGTCAACCTGATTACCGTTCACTCTCAGGATCACCTGATGAACGCGATGGTCATCCAGGATCTGGCAACCGATATGATTGAACTGTACCGCCGTATTCCTCTGGTGAGCTAAACGCGCCGCCGTAAGAATGCAGAAGGCACCCCGAAGGGTGCCTTTCATTTTTGGATTTCCACTACGCTTGCACGTTAGGCCTTCAGCCGATGGCTACGGTAAGTATCCAGCACCACAGCCACCACAATAACCGCACCAGTGATCACGCGCTTGGTGGGCTCGCTGGCACCAATTTGCGCCAGTCCGGCTGCCAGCACAGAAATAATCAGCGCACCGAGGAAAGTGCAAATCACCGAGCCTCGTCCCCCCATCAGGCTGGTGCCACCGATAACCACCGCGGCAATCACCTGCAACTCCATCCCAACCCCACCGTTCGGGTCAGCGGCTTCCAGTCGTGCAACCTGAAAGAGCGACGCCAGCCCGGCAAGCGCGCCCATCAGCGCAAAGACGATGACCTTGTACGGTGCAGGATTAATCCCCGACAGCCGCACCGCCTCTTCGTTTGTCCCAATACCGATGAGATGTCGGCCAAAGATGGTCCGGGTTAATACCAGATGCCCAATGATAATCACCAGAACGGCTATAACAAATGACGGGGAGATGCCGAAAATAATGGGATCAGCGAGGAAATCAAAGCTCGAACCGATATAGGCAGTACGGGAATCCGTCAGCTGATATGCACTTCCACGCGCCATCTCAAGCATCCCCAGTGAAACAATAAACGTCGGGATTCGCCAGATGACCGATATTAGCCCGGTCAGCGATCCCACAAACGTCGCCACCACGATACCAGACAGTGCCGCCAGCCATGGTGACCAGTGGAGGTTAAGATAGGTCACGCTGACGACCGCTGCCGATAGCGCCAGCACTGAGCCCACCGACAGGTCGATACCCGCAATAATCAATACAAAGGTCATGCCAACCGACATCACCATCAGGTCGGGAATTTGGTTCGCAATGGTGCTGAAGGTATTCAAACTCAAGAAATGATCGCTCAAAAATGAGAACAGCACGATCATCGCCAGCAGCGCGCCAATCAACCCCAGATAGCTGCTCAACCCACGCCATGATCCGGCCCGGCGATTAACGGGCAGTGAAGGATTACTCATTATGTGAATTCCCTGTAGCATGTTGATAGCCGGAAAACGCGGCGGCCAGAATCGCATCCTGCGTCCAGGTATCGCGGGTAAAGGTCTCTACCAGTTTGCCGGCAGACAGTACCGCAATCCGATCGCAAATCAGCATCAGCTCACGCAGATCGCTTGAGACCACAATCAGCCCCTTGCCACTCTGCGTCAGTTCATTGAGCAGCAAATAAATGTCCCGCTTGGCGCCAACGTCGATGCCACGTGTCGGCTCATCAAACAAGATGACGTCACAGTTTCGCTCCAGCCAGCGGCTAATCAATACCTTTTGCTGATTACCACCGGATAAACTATCAACCGCAAACTCAGTACCAGAGGTGCGAATACCCAGACGGGTTATATATTTCTGCGCGAGCTGCCGCTCCTCGCCGGCATTGAGCCATGACAGGCGACTGACTTTTTCGCTATTACCGAGCGAGGTGTTGGCTGCAACCGACTGTGGCAGCAGCAGCCCTTCTCCTTTACGGTCTTCGGTGACCAGCGCGATACGGTGAGCAATCGCCTCCGATGGCGTACGGATGGTGACAGGTTTAGGAGGATCTCCCACCAGCAGCTGGCCGCTGTCGATGCGGTCGGCACCAAAAATGGCGCGCATCAGCTCGGTACGTCCAGCGCCGACCAGCCCACTGATCCCGAGAACCTCGCCACGGTGAAGCGTCAGGGAGATATCCTGCAGTACATTACCGCGGGTGAAGTGTTCGACTTTCAGTATGGGATTGCCCCGCCGGCGGGCGCTGATATCAAGGGTACTTTCCAGATCGCGCCCCACCATCAGTGACACTAGCTGATCGCTGGTATAACGCTTGATATCATCCGTACAGACCACATTCCCGTCACGTAATACCGTAATGTCATCCGCAATTTGCGCCAACTCATCAAGACGGTGAGAGATGTAAATCAGCGACACGCCACGCTGTTTAAATAACTGAATTTGCTCAAACAGCAATTCTACTTCGCGGCTGGTCAGCATAGCTGTGGGCTCATCGAGAATCAGAATACGGCTGTCACCAATCAGGTTACGGGCGATTTCAATCATCTGTTGGTGACCGATGCCGAGCTCCCCCACAAGCATATCTGGATCGAGTGACTGCAGACCGACCATCTCCATCACTGGATACGCCATCTCACGCAGACGTTTACGCTGTATCCACCCCCCCCAATTGGGTAACTGGTCGAGGAAGAGGTTTTCGGCAATGGTTAAGGTGGGTAGCAGATTCAACTCTTGCATCACCATACGAATGCCGAGTTTTTCTGCCTCTTTACGGCTGGCGGGCGCGTAGGGCTGCCCGAGATAGGTCATCGTTCCGGTTGTCGGTGTGATCAGACCGCCGATAATTTTCGAGAGTGTACTTTTTCCTGCACCATTTTCCCCGGTCAGCGCCAGCACCTTTCCGGCATATAACGTGAGATCGATATTTGCCAGCACCGGTTCATTGTAGGTTTTCCCGATGCCGGACATCGCCAAGATTTCTTGATGTTCAGCCATTTCGCACACGCACCTGCTCTGTTGATTCCCTATAAAAATCCGGGGGCATTGACGTTCCCCCCGGAGAGCCAGTGGCACGTTACTGCTTCACAATCAGTTTGACCGGTGTTTCCACGCTGCCCGAGAGCTCGTTCTGTTTTTTACCGGCTTTTAACGCATCCAGCGCGGTATCAATCCCGAAGACCGCCTGCTGTGACGCGAACTGATCCGCCGTCGCCAGCACGCGACCATCCTGCAGCATAGGTTTAATCGCTTCGATATTGTCGTAGCCGACCACCTGCACCTGACCACGTTTACCTGCCGCCCGGATCGCAGAAACCGCGCCGAGGGCCATGTTGTCGTTGTCCGCCAGCAGTGCTTTGATATTCGGGTATTCGCTCAGCATCGCTGCTGCAATGGCGTTGGCGTTATTCATCTCCCACTGACCGGACTGTACGGAAACCACTTTCATGCCACCGGCTGACATGGCGTCCTGGAAACCGAGCGTACGCTGCTGTGAGTTAGTGGAGGTTGGTATACCCTCGATAATGCCGACCTCGTCACCCGCCTTCAGATGCTTCGCCAGATAGTCGCCAATATCTTTCGCGCCTTTACGGTTATTGGGCCCGACAAACGGTACGTTCAGACCTTTATCTTTCAACACGGCGGCATCGAACTGGTTGTCGATATTGATAACCAGAATCCCGGCATCAACGGCCTTTTTCACCACCGGAACCAACGCTTTTGAATCGGACGGCGCAATAATTATGGCGTCGGCTTTTGACACAATCATTTGTTCAACAATTTGGATTTGGCTCGAGGTGTCAGTTTCATTTTTAATCCCGTTTGAAACCAAATCGAATTTATCGGCATTTTTCTTTTGATAATCCTTCGCGCCATTCTCCATGGTCAGGAAAAACTCATTCGCCAGCGATTTCATGACTAACGCGATTTTTGGTTTATGCGGTTGGGCATCCGCGGCAAAGACAGGATTGACGATCGCTGCAGAAAGCGCCACTGCAGCAGCAGAACCAATAAAATAAGAAAATATCTTTTTATTCATGACGTTATCCATTTTCAAAGGTAGGGTTAGACGCAATACCCGATGGAGTATAGTCAAGCTAAAAGCCGCCCAGAGTGAGGCACTGCACAATATTCCAGGGTAAGACTCGGCTGTGCTAAATAGGGTAGGAGACAAGAAAAAAACAATAAAAAAGGCCAGTCGCGATGACTGGCCTTTTCAACTTATCGCACTAACGTGAGCGATTAGTCGTTATCGGAACCGCCCAGACCTGCGTTCAGCAGTTCTGCCAGGTTTGCAGAAGCTTCTTCTACGCTTACCTGTGGTGCTGCAGGGAGTTCACCCGCTGCACGACGACGCATGCGATCCTGGTGGTACGCATAACCGGTACCCGCTGGGATCAGACGACCTACGATAACGTTCTCTTTCAGGCCACGCAGTTCGTCACGTTTACCCGCAACGGCTGCTTCGGTCAGGACACGAGTCGTCTCCTGGAACGATGCGGCAGAGATGAACGATTCGGTTGCCAGAGATGCTTTGGTGATACCCAGCAGGTCGCGAGCAAATGTTGCCGCCACTTTGCCGTTCGCTTCCAGATCGCGGTTAGCAATCTTGACGCGGGAGTATTCAACCTGCTCGCCTTCCAGGAAGTCGGAGCTACCAGCATTCTCAATGGTCGCTTTACGCAGCATCTGACGAACGATAACTTCAATGTGTTTATCGTTAATCTTAACGCCTTGCAGACGGTAAACGTCCTGTACTTCGTTGGTGATGTAACGCGTTACCGCGTGTACGCCACGAAGACGCAGGATGTCGTGCGGCGCTTCTGGACCATCGGAAACCACGTCACCACGTTCTACACGTTCGCCTTCGAACACGTTGAGCTGACGCCATTTCGGAATCATCTCTTCGTATGGATCGCTACCGTCTAACGGCGTGATCACCAGGCGGCGTTTACCTTTGGTTTCTTTACCGAAGGAAATGATACCTGTGATTTCCGCAAGGATAGCTGGCTCTTTCGGACGACGTGCTTCGAACAGATCCGCAACGCGTGGCAGACCACCGGTAATATCCTTAGTACCACTGGATTCCTGAGGAATACGCGCCAGGGCGTCACCAGAGTGAATCTGAGTACCATCTTCCAGCTGAACAATCGCTTTGCCCGGCAGGAAGTACTGAGCAGGCATATCGGTACCTGGGATCAGAACATCATTACCGTTTGCATCAACGATTTTCAGCGCTGGACGCAGGTCTTTACCACCAGCAGTACGCTCTGCAGAATCCAGAACCACCAGAGAAGACAGACCGGTCAGCTCGTCGGTCTGACGAGTAATGGTCTGGCCGTCAATCATGTCGGTGAAGCGGAGGAAACCGCTCACTTCGGTGATAACTGGCATGGTGTGTGGATCCCAGTTTGCTACGGTTTCGCCGCCTGCAACCTGCTCGCCATCACCTTTAGCCATAACGGAGCCGTAAGGCACTTTATAGCTTTCTTTGGTACGACCGAATTCGTCGATCAGTTTCAGCTCGGTGTTACGAGAAGTGATAACCAGTTTACCATTGGAGTTCACAACCGACTTCGCGTTGCTGAGCTTGATGCTACCTTTGTTTTTCACCTGGATGCTGGATTCAGCAGCCGCACGAGATGCCGCACCACCGATGTGGAACGTACGCATCGTCAGCTGTGTACCTGGCTCACCGATGGACTGTGCCGCGATAACGCCGATAGCTTCACCTTTGTTGATGATGTGGCCACGCGCCAGGTCACGACCGTAGCAGTGTGCACATACACCAAAGTCGGTGTCACAGGATACAACGGAACGCACTTTGACGGAGTCAACGGAGTTCTCTTCCAGCAGGTCACACCACTGTTCGTGCAGCAGCGTGTTGCGTGGAACCAGAATGTCCGCAGTACCCGGCTTCAGAACGTCTTCAGCAGTCACACGACCCAGTACGCGATCGCGCAGTGGCTCTTTAACATCACCACCCTCGATAACCGGGGTCATGGTGATGCCTTCCAGCGTGCCACAGTCATCTTCAGTAACAACCAGATCCTGTGCAACGTCAACCAGACGACGCGTCAGATAACCGGAGTTCGCTGTTTTCAGTGCGGTATCCGCCAGACCTTTACGAGCACCGTGAGTAGAGATGAAGTACTGGAGTACGTTCAGACCTTCACGGAAGTTCGCGGTGATTGGCGTTTCGATGATGGAGCCATCTGGCTTCGCCATCAGACCACGCATACCTGCCAGC
Source organism: Kluyvera genomosp. 1 (assembly GCF_001266615.1). Taxonomy (GTDB): domain Bacteria; phylum Pseudomonadota; class Gammaproteobacteria; order Enterobacterales; family Enterobacteriaceae; genus Kluyvera; species Kluyvera cryocrescens_A. Next base: position 25,762 of record NZ_LGHZ01000040.1, read on the forward strand.
TGACGAATCTGTGCTGCAGAACCACGCGCACCGGAGTCGGCCATCATGTAGATGCTGTTGAAGGAAACCTGCTGCTCTTCAACGCCGTCACGGTTAATCACGGTTTCAGTCTGCAGGTTATCCATCATCGCTTTGGATACACGATCGTTCGCCGCAGCCCAGATATCGATAACTTTGTTATAGCGTTCGCCGGCGGTAACCAGACCAGACTGGAACTGCTCCTGGATCTCAGCAACTTCAGCTTCCGCTTCGCTGATGATTTCGTATTTCTTCTCTGGGATAACCATGTCGTCGATGCCGACAGATGCGCCAGAGCGCGCTGCGTAAGCAAAGCCGGTGTACATGGTCTGGTCAGCGAAGATAACGGTCGGCTTCAGGCCCAGAATGCGGTAACAGGTGTTCAGCATTTTGGAGATAGCTTTCTTGCCCAGCGCCTGGTTGACGATGGAGAAAGGCAGACCTTTCGGCACGATCATCCACAGAATCGCACGGCCAACGGTCGTGTCTTTCAGGGTAGTGGTCGCAACGAATTCGCCGTTTTCATCTTTTTCGTATTCGGTGATACGCACTTTAACGCGCGCATGCAGAGAGGCCAGACCTGCGCGATAGATACGCTCAGCTTCTTTAGGGCCAGTCAGCACCATGCCTTCGCCTTTGGCGTTAACACAGTCACGGGTCATGTAGTACAGACCCAATACAACGTCCTGAGATGGAACGATGATTGGCTCGCCGTTCGCAGGTGACAGGATGTTGTTGGTAGACATCATCAGCGCACGCGCTTCCAGCTGGGCTTCCAGCGTCAGCGGTACGTGAACAGCCATCTGGTCACCATCGAAGTCGGCGTTGTATGCCGCACAAACCAGCGGGTGCAGCTGAATAGCTTTACCTTCGATCAGTACTGGCTCAAACGCCTGGATGCCCAGACGGTGCAGTGTTGGTGCACGGTTCAGCATAACCGGGTGTTCGCGGATCACTTCGTCCAGGATATCCCAAACGACAGCTTCTTCACGCTCAACCATTTTCTTCGCGGCTTTGATGGTGGTGGCCAGGCCACGCAGTTCCAGCTTGCCGTAGATGAACGGTTTGAACAGCTCCAGTGCCATTTTCTTCGGCAGACCGCACTGATGCAGACGCAGGTATGGACCTACGGTGATTACAGAACGACCGGAGTAGTCAACACGCTTACCGAGCAGGTTCTGACGGAAACGACCCTGTTTACCTTTGATCATATCAGCCAAAGATTTCAGAGGACGTTTGTTAGAACCGGTGATTGCACGACCGCGACGACCGTTATCCAGCAGGGCATCAACCGCTTCCTGCAGCATACGTTTTTCGTTACGTACGATGATGTCAGGCGCAGCCAGGTCCAGCAGGCGTTTCAGACGGTTGTTACGGTTAATGACGCGACGATACAGATCGTTCAGGTCAGAAGTCGCGAAACGACCACCATCCAGTGGAACCAGCGGACGCAGATCTGGCGGCAGAACCGGCAGAACGGTCAGGATCATCCACTCTGGTTTGTTACCAGACTGAACGAAAGCTTCCAGCAGTTTGATACGCTTGGTCAGCTTTTTACGCTTGGTTTCAGAGTTGGTTTCGTTCAGCTCTTCGCGCAGAGTTTCACACTCTTGCTCCAGATCCATGCTCTTCAGCAGGGCCTGGATAGCTTCCGCACCCATCTTCGCGTCGAATTCGTCACCGAATTCTTCCAGCGCGTCCAGATACTGCTCTTCAGTCAGGATCTGTTGACGTTCCAGATTGGTCATACCGCCTTCGATAACCACATAAGATTCGAAGTACAGCACGCGTTCGATATCACGCAGTGGCATATCGAGCAGCAGACCGATACGGGACGGCAGCGATTTCAGGAACCAGATGTGCGCAGTTGGACATGCCAGCTCGATGTGGCCCATGCGTTCACGACGCACTTTGGTCTGGGTCACTTCAACGCCGCACTTCTCACAGATCACACCACGGTGTTTCAGGCGCTTGTACTTACCGCACAGGCACTCGTAATCTTTTACTGGCCCGAAGATACGGGCGCAGAAAAGGCCGTCACGCTCAGGTTTGAACGTACGGTAGTTGATGGTTTCCGGCTTTTTAACTTCACCGAAAGACCATGAACGGATCATGTCTGGCGATGCCAGAGCAATTTTGATCGCATCAAACTCTTCGGTTTTAGTCTGCGCTTTCAGAAACTTTAATAAATCTTTCACGGATTTGCTCCCGTCGGAGTTAGCACAATCTGGCGCCGGGTCTTACCCCGGCACCAGTGACCTGTTTGAGCGAGAGTTACTCGTCTTCCAGCTCGATGTTGATACCCAGGGAACGGATTTCTTTCAACAGTACGTTGAAGGATTCCGGCATGCCCGGTTCCATCTGATGGTTACCATCTACGATGTTTTTATACATCTTAGTACGGCCATTCACGTCATCAGACTTAACGGTGAGCATTTCCTGCAGGGTGTATGCCGCGCCATATGCTTCCAGCGCCCACACTTCCATCTCCCCGAAGCGCTGACCACCGAACTGTGCCTTACCACCCAGCGGCTGCTGAGTAACCAGGCTGTAAGAACCGGTAGAACGCGCATGCATCTTGTCATCAACCAGGTGGTTCAGTTTCAGCATGTACATGTAACCTACGGTTACCTGACGCTCAAACTGCTCACCGGTACGACCGTCGAACAGGGTAATCTGACCAGAAGAAGGCAGACCGCCGAGTTGCAGCAACTCTTTAATTTCTGACTCTTTCGCACCATCGAAGACTGGTGTTGCGATTGGCATACCCTTACGCAGGTTTTCTGCCAGACGCAGCACTTCATCATCGCTGAAGGTGCTCAGGTCGACTTTCTGACGAACGTCGGTACCCAGATCGTAAGCACGCTGGATGAACTCGCGCAGTTTCGCGACTTCTTGCTGCTGTTTCAGCATGGCGTTGATCTTATCGCCGATGCCTTTCGCAGCCATACCCAGGTGGGTCTCAAGGATCTGACCGATGTTCATACGCGATGGTACGCCCAGCGGGTTCAGTACGATATCTACCGGCGTACCGTTAGCATCGTGTGGCATATCTTCGATCGGGTTGATCTTGGAGATAACACCCTTGTTACCGTGACGACCTGCCATTTTGTCACCAGGCTGGATACGGCGTTTAACGGCCAGGTATACCTTAACAATCTTCAGCACACCCGGTGCCAGATCGTCGCCTTGGGTGATTTTGCGGCGTTTCGCTTCGAGTTTTTTCTCAAACTCGTGCTTCAGTTCGTCGTACTGCTCAGCCAGCTGTTCCAGCTGATTTTGTTTCTCTTCGTCGGTCAGGCCGAGTTCCAGCCAGCGATCGCGAGGCAGTTTGTCGAGCTTGTCAGCTTCAACACCGCCGGCAACCAGCACCGCGTAGATACGGCTAAACAGGCCAGCTTCGAGGATCTGCAGTTCTTCAGACAGGTCTTTCTTAGCCTGCTTCAGCTGCATCTCTTCGATTTCCAGCGCACGTTTGTCTTTTTCTACGCCATCGCGAGTAAAGACCTGAACGTCGATAACGGTACCAGAAACACTGTTTGGTACGCGCAGAGAAGAGTCTTTAACGTCAGACGCTTTCTCACCGAAGATCGCACGCAGCAGCTTCTCTTCCGGGGTCAGCTGGGTTTCACCTTTCGGCGTTACCTTACCAACCAGAATGTCGCCACCGGTCACTTCAGCACCGATGTAGACGATACCGGATTCATCCAGTTTGGAGAGCGCAGCTTCACCCACGTTAGGGATGTCAGCGGTGATCTCTTCAGGCCCCAGCTTGGTGTCACGGGACACACATGCCAGTTCCTGAATGTGGATGGTGGTGAAACGGTCTTCCTGAACAACACGCTCGGATACGAGGATGGAGTCTTCGAAGTTGTAACCGTTCCATGGCATGAATGCCACGCGCATGTTCTGACCGAGCGCCAGCTCACCGAGGTCGGTAGATGGGCCATCAGCCAGCACGTCACCGCGCTCGATTGGCTCACCCAGAGACACACATGGCATCTGGTTAATACAGGTGTTCTGGTTAGAACGGGTGTATTTGGTCAGGTTGTAGATGTCGATACCCGCTTCGCCCGGATACATCTCGTCTTCGTTAACTTTGATAACGATACGGGATGCGTCGACGTACTGAACGGTACCGCCACGCTTAGCAACTGCAGTAACACCGGAGTCAACGGCAACAGCACGTTCCATACCGGTACCAACCAGCGGCTTATCAGCACGCAGAGTTGGAACGGCCTGACGTTGCATGTTCGCACCCATCAATGCACGGTTGGCGTCATCGTGTTCCAGGAACGGGATCAGGGACGCACCGACGGATACCACCTGCTGGGTGGATACGTCCATGTAGTCAACCTGGTCGCGGCTGAAGAGGCTCGATTCGCCTTTGCTACGGCAAGTTACCAGGTCTTCTACAAAGTGGCCTTCGTCATCCAGGTTGGAGTTCGCCTGAGCGATGACGTAGTTACCTTCTTCGATAGCAGACAGGTAATGAATTTCGTCGGTTACCACACCATCGGTCACTTTACGATACGGAGTCTCGAGGAAGCCGTATTCGTTAGTCTGTGCGTACACGGACAGGGAGTTGATCAGACCGATGTTTGGACCTTCAGGCGTTTCGATTGGACATACGCGACCGTAGTGAGTCGGGTGTACGTCTCGAACTTCGAAGCCTGCACGTTCACGGGTCAAACCGCCTGGGCCGAGGGCAGAGATACGACGCTTGTGCGTGATCTCAGACAGCGGGTTGTTCTGGTCCATAAACTGAGAAAGCTGGCTGGAACCAAAGAACTCTTTCACTGCTGCAGAAATCGGCTTGGCGTTGATCATATCCTGAGGCATCAGGGTATCCAGATCGCCCAGAGACAGACGCTCTTTCACCGCACGTTCTACACGTACCAGGCCAACGCGGAATTGGTTTTCCGCCATTTCGCCTACGGAACGGATACGACGGTTGCCGAGGTGGTCGATATCATCGACTTCACCTTTACCGTTACGGATATCGATGAGCTTTTTCATCACTTCGATGATGTCTTCTTTGCTCAGGATACCGGAACCTTCGATCTCATCGCGCAGCAGGGAACGGTTGAACTTCATACGACCGACCGCAGACAGGTCATAACGGTCTTCGGAGAAGAACAAGTTCTCGAACAGGCTTTCTGCAGCTTCACGAGTCGGCGGCTCACCAGGGCGCATCATGCGGTAGATTTCTACCAGAGCGCTCAGGCGGTCGTTGGTTGGGTCGACACGGATAGTTTCAGAAATATATGCGCCGTGATCCAGATCGTTGGTGAACAGCGTTTCGATACGCTTGTGACCAGACTGGCTCAGCTTAGCCAGCAGATCCAGGCTCAGCTCCATGTTCGCAGCACAGATTAGCTCACCGGTGGATTCGTCAACGTAGTCTTTCGCCGCAACTTTACCTGCGATGTACTCAACTGGAACTTCGATATGTTTGATATCGTCTTTTTCCAGCTGGCGAATATGACGCGCAGTAATACGACGCGCTTTTTCTACGTAGATTTTGCCATTCGCTTCGATGTCGAAGGAGGCAGTCTCACCGCGCAGGCGCTCTGGCACCAGTTCCATCTGCAGTTTGTTGTCGCGAATTTCGAAGACAACTTTGTCAAAGAACAGGTCAAGGATCTGCTCAGTGGTGTACTGCAGGGCACGCAGAATGATGGTCGCAGGCAGTTTACGACGACGGTCGATACGGACAAACAGGTTGTCTTTCGGATCGAACTCGAAGTCCAGCCAGGAACCACGGTAAGGAATGATACGCGCGTTATACAGCACTTTACCCGAAGAGTGGGTTTTACCCTTATCGGAGTCAAAGAAGACGCCTGGGCTACGGTGCAGCTGAGAAACGATAACACGCTCAGTACCGTTGATAACAAAGGTACCGTTGTCAGTCATGAGCGGAATTTCGCCCATGTAGACTTCTTGTTCTTTAATGTCTTTAACGGTGCCTTCCGGGGCTTCGCGCTCGTAGATCACCAGACGCAGTTTTACGCGCAGCGGTGCGGAATAAGTCACGCCACGAATCTGACATTCCTGAACGTCAAACACCGGTTCGCCCAGACGGTAGCTGACGTATTGCAGCTCCGAATAACCGCTGTAGCTTTTAATCGGGAATACGGAACGGAAAGCTGCTTCCAGACCATACTGACCTTCGGGATCTTGCTCGATAAACTTCTGGAACGAGTCAAGCTGGATAGAAAGGAGATAAGGTATGTCCAGAACCTGCGGACGTTTACCAAAATCCTTACGAATACGTTTTTTCTCGGTATAGGAGTAAACCATAGGGTTCCTCAGCTCGCTGACAAGTCGACGCATCTGTCCATTGGCAGACAGTTTGTGCAACACTATTTTGTTGACCGGAAAATGGAACACTTTCCGCAATACCTGTTGCTATCACGCTTAAACCATTTCATTGCGATTTACACAGAGCGAGCACCCTGTCGCAATATATTAAGTCGTCGATAGAAACAGGCATTGTCAGGACAGCCAGCAGTCAAACAGTGTGAAACGCTACTGGCGCCTTACAGCGCAAAATGGCTGGTGACTAAAAAGTCACCAGCCATCGGCCTGATTTCTCAGGCTTCAACTAGAAAAGTTGGCTTATTTAACTTCAACTTCAGCGCCAGCTTCTTCCAGAGATTTTTTCAGTGCTTCAGCGTCATCTTTGCTCACGCCTTCTTTCAGAGCGGCTGGAGCAGATTCTACCAGGTCTTTAGCTTCTTTCAGACCCAGGCCAGTTGCGCCACGTACTGCTTTGATAACAGCAACTTTGTTAGCGCCAACTGCTTTCAGAACGACGTCGAATTCAGTTTTTTCTTCAGCAGCTTCAGCTGGGCCTGCAGCAACAGCTACAGCAGCAGCAGCGGAAACACCGAATTTTTCTTCCATTGCAGAAATCAGTTCTACAACGTCCATTACGGACATAGCTGCAACTGCTTCAATGATTTGATCTTTAGTGATAGACATTTAAATTGTTCCTGAAAATCAGAATAAGTTTATACGTAAGCAAATACTTTACAAAGACAACCGCTATTAAGCAGCTTCTTTCGCATCGCGTACAGCAGCCAGAGTGCGAACCAGTTTGCCAGCCGAAGCTTCTTTCATGGTTGCCATCAGGCGTGCAATTGCTTCTTCGTAGGTTGGCAGTGTAGCCAGGCGATCGATTTGCGATGCCGGGATCAACTCACCTTCAAAGGCTGCGGCTTTGACCTCAAATTTTGCATTCGCTTTCGCGAACTCTTTGAACAGACGAGCAGCTGCGCCCGGGTGTTCCATAGAGTATGCAATCAGGGTCGGACCAACAAACGTGTCTTTCAAGCACTCGAATGGAGTACCTTCAACGACGCGGCGCAGCAGGGTGTTACGAACAACACGCATGTATACGCCAGCTTCACGACCTGCTTTACGCAGTTCAGTCATTTTGTCTACAGTTACGCCACGGGAATCCGCAACTACTGCAGACAGCGCGCCTTTGGCTACTTCGCTGACTTCAGCAACAATCGCTTGTTTGTCTTGAAGATTTAAAGCCATTAGCTTTGCTCCTGGATGTTTGCCGGAACTCATGTTCCGGAACTCACTTCACTCTCCCCAACGGAAAGAGCGTCTAAATACGGTGAGCAGAAACAAGCCAGAGTATTAAAAATAATCTTAGCGTTCTGTCACCGTCTACGCAGGGCATTAAGCTTCTTTCGAAACACCTGCGGTCTTCGACGGAGGCCTGGATAGGCCAGGCTCCAACGAACAAATCTTTTTATCTGCTAACTTTCGTTAACAAACGTGGGGGTAGAATTGTAGACAAAACCACCGCCCACGTAAAGCTAATCTTAGTTCGCCGCAGCGCTCAGACCAGCCTGATCAACAGCAACACCCGCACCCATGGTGGTGGAGATGCTAACTTTCTTGATGTACACGCCTTTAGCCTGAGTTGGTTTCGCTTTTTTCAGCGCAACCAGCAGAGATTCCAGGTTTTCTTTCAGTTTGTCAGCGTCAAAGTCCACTTTACCGATGGTGGTGTGGATGATGCCGTTTTTGTCGTTACGATAACGAACCTGACCTGCTTTAGCGTTCTTAACCGCTTCAGCAACGTTAGGGGTTACAGTACCAACTTTCGGGTTTGGCATCAGACCACGTGGGCCCAGAACCTGGCCCAGCTGGCCAACAACGCGCATTGCATCCGGAGAAGCAATAACAACGTCAAAGTTCATTTCGCCTTTCTTGATCAGGTCAGCCAGATCTTCCATACCTACCAGCTCTGCGCCAGCAGCTTTAGCTGCTTCTGCGTTAGGGCCCTGGGTAAATACAGCAACGCGAACTGAACGGCCAGTACCGTGCGGCAGTACAGTTGCACCACGTACGTTCTGGTCAGATTTACGAGCGTCGATGCCGAGGTTAACAGCAACGTCAACGCTTTCGTTGAATTTAGCAGTGGCCAGCTCTTTCAGCAGAGCAATGGCTTCGTTGATGTCGTACTGTTTAGTCGCATCAACTTTTTCACGGATCACGCGCATACGCTTGGTCAGTTTAGCCATTTCTTAATCCTCCACTACCAGGCCCATGGAACGTGCAGTACCTTCGATTGAGCGAGTCATCGCTTCAATGTCGGCGCCAGTCATGTCGGCAGCTTTGGTCTGCGCGATTTCCTGTACCTGAGCACGGGAAACTTTACCTACTTTGTCTTTGTTCGGCTTGCCGGAACCAGACTTAATACCAGCGGCTTTTTTCAGCAGAACTGCTGCTGGAGGCGTTTTGGTAACGAAGGTGAAAGAACGGTCAGCGTAAACGGTGATAACAACCGGAATTGGCAGACCTTTTTCGATGGAATCAGTTTTTGCGTTGAACGCTTTGCAGAATTCCATGATGTTCACGCCCTGCTGACCCAGTGCTGGACCAACCGGTGGACTTGGGTTCGCCATACCAGCTGCAACCTGCAGCTTAACGTAGGCTTGGACTTTCTTAGCCATTCTAAAATCCTCTAATTGGGTGATAGCGCCTCAAGGAGGCTCCCCGTGATAAAAATTCGTCTTACAGGCAGATGCCCATAAAAACAAAAGGCGCGAAATTGTATGCCAATTTCGCGCCTCATGCAACGATTAGATCGATGCTTTTTTGATCGCCGTGTTACGCTTTCTCAACCTGAGCAAAGTCCAGTTCTACTGGGGTCGCACGACCGAAGATAGAAACGGACACTTTCAGGCGTGACTTCTCGTAATCCACTTCTTCAACAACGCCGTTGAAGTCAGCGAATGGACCATCGCTGACGCGAACCATTTCGCCTGGTTCGAACATTGTTTTCGGACGCGGCTTATCACCTACCTGCTGCAGGCGGTTCATGATCGCATCAACTTCTTTGTCGCTGATAGGCGCTGGGCGGTCAGATGTACCACCGATAAAGCCCATCACGCGAGGAACGCTACGTACCAGGTGCCAGCTTGCATCGTTCATCACCATCTGAACGAGCACGTAGCCCGGGAAGAATTTACGTTCGCTCTTACGACGTTGGCCGCCACGGATTTCGACAACTTCTTCTGTCGGAACCATAACTTCGCCAAACAGCTCTTCCATGTTTTGTAATTTGATATGCTCGCGCAGCGACGTGGCTACACGGCCTTCAAAACCGGAAAACGCCTGAACGACGTACCAACGCTTTTTAGGTGCTTCAGACATCTTAGAACCTCAGGCCAGTGATAAAGGATACCAGGCGAACCAGAATACCATCCAGTCCCCACAGGATCAGTGACATTACCGCAGTGACCGCAGCAACGATCAGCGTAGTGTGCAGCGTTTCCTGGCGAGTCGGCCAAATCACCTTACGAACTTCAGTTCTCGCTTCACGAGCAAACGCAACGGTCGCTTTGCCTTTCGTCGTCAACAGCGCGACACCACCCGCTGCAGCAATAATAATTACTACGGCCAGCGCACGCAGCGGCAGCATCATGTCACGATAAAGGTAGTTACCTACGATTGCTACGATCAGCAATACGGCAACGGCTACCCACTTCATCGCTTCCAGGCCGCGCCCGCTCCCTTGAGCTTCGGTATTCGCACTCATAAACCAACCTGTCAGAAGTATTCTACAAACATTTCCACCCCGCGAGTGCGAGGCGATCCAAACCGAAATTGAGTTTCGGACTAAACGCCCTCTACAGAGCCTGTCTCAGCAATGATTATGGCAAAAATAATCACTGATGAGCCAGGTTCTGGTTCGACAGCGTATAAAAAGGGCATCAAATGATGCCCTTTTATTGCGCATTGCGTCAAATAATATCAGCAATTAGCTCATTACTTTGGCAACAACGCCCGCTGTCTCTTATACACATCTGACGC
>NZ_LGHZ01000041.1 GCF_001266615.1 Kluyvera genomosp. 1
GAGACAGCTATTGAAGCGATCATCGAAGCGCGCAATAACGGGGGCTATTTCCGCGAACTGTTTGACCTCTGTGCGCGCACTGATACGAAGAAGCTCAACCGTCGCGTGCTGGAAAAACTGATTATGTCCGGGGCCTTTGACCGCCTCGGGCCGCACCGCGCAGCGCTGATGAATTCTCTGGGCGACGCGTTAAAAGCCGCAGACCAGCACGCGAAAGCGGAAGCGATCGGTCAGGCGGATATGTTCGGCGTGTTGGCCGAAGAGCCGGAGCAAATTGAGCAGTCGTATGCTAACTGCATGCCCTGGCCGGAACATACGGTACTGGAAGGTGAACGGGAAACGTTAGGTTTATACTTAACCGGCCACCCGATTAACCAGTATCTGAAAGAAATTGAGCGCTATGTCGGCGGCTATCGGCTTAAAGACATGCATCCGACAGAACGTGGTAAAGTGACCACGGCTGCGGGGCTCGTGATTGCTGCAAGGGTTATGGTCACCAAGCGCGGCAATCGTATCGGCATCTGTACGCTGGATGACCGCTCCGGGCGGCTAGAGGTGATGCTCTTCACCGAAGCCCTGGAAAAATACCAGCATCTGCTGGAAAACGACCGCATACTTATCGTCAGCGGACAGGTCAGCTTTGATGACTTCAGCGGCGGCCTTAAAATGATGGCCCGCGAAGTGATGGACATTGACGAAGCCCGGGAAAAATACGCTCGCGGGCTTGCTATCTCGCTGACGGACAGGCAAATTGATGACCAGCTTTTAAACCGACTCCGTCAGTCTCTGGAACCCCACCGTTCGGGAACCATTCCAGTACATCTCTACTATCAGAGGGCGGATGCACGTGCGCGGTTGCGTTTCGGTGCAACCTGGCGTGTCTCTCCGAGCGATCGTTTACTCAACGATCTGCGTAGCCTCATCGGTTCGGAGCAGGTGGAACTGGAGTTTGACTAATACAGGAATACTATGAGTCTGAATTTCCTTGATTTTGAACAGCCGATTGCAGAGCTGGAAGCAAAAATCGATTCTCTGACTGCGGTTAGCCGTCAGGATGAGAAACTGGATATTAATATCGACGAAGAAGTGCATCGTCTGCGCGAAAAAAGCGTCGAGCTGACGCGCAAAATCTTTGCCGATCTCGGCGCATGGCAGGTAGCTCAACTGGCTCGCCACCCACAGCGTCCGTACACCCTGGATTATGTCCGTCTGGCGTTTGATGAATTTGACGAACTGGCGGGCGATCGTGCCTATGCTGACGATAAAGCTATCGTTGGCGGTATTGCACGTCTCGATGGACGTCCGGTGATGATTATTGGTCATCAGAAAGGCCGTGAAACCAAAGAGAAAATTCGCCGCAACTTCGGTATGCCTGCACCAGAAGGCTATCGCAAAGCGCTGCGTCTGATGGAAATGGCTGAACGCTTCAACATGCCGATCATCACCTTCATCGACACCCCGGGTGCATACCCTGGGGTGGGTGCGGAAGAGCGCGGTCAGTCTGAAGCGATCGCCCGCAACCTGCGTGAAATGTCCCGCCTGAGCGTACCGGTTATCTGTACCGTTATCGGTGAAGGTGGTTCCGGCGGCGCACTGGCGATTGGCGTGGGCGATAAAGTGAATATGCTGCAGTACAGCACCTATTCCGTTATCTCCCCGGAAGGCTGTGCTTCCATTCTGTGGAAAAGTGCGGACAAAGCACCGCTGGCAGCTGAAGCCATGGGTATCATCGCACCGCGTCTGAAAGAGCTGAAGCTTATCGATTCCATTATCCCGGAACCGCTGGGCGGCGCCCACCGTAACCCGGAAGCCATTGCGGCATCGCTGAAAGCACAGCTGCTGGCTGACCTGGCAGATCTCGATGTGCTGAGCAAAGAAGATCTGCTTAACCGTCGTTATCAGCGCCTGATGACTTACGGCTACGCGTAATACGAACATAAGACGTTCCTGAAAAGGGCCACAGTTTGTGGCCCTTTTTTATTACCTGCGGCCTGGGTGCGCTATGATAGGTAAAGGTTTTCCAGGAGGAACGCATGAATATTATTGCCATTATGGGGCCACACGGCGTCTATTATAAAGACGAACCGATTAAGGAGCTGGAGACAGCTCTCATCGCCCAGGGCTTCAAAATTATCTGGCCGCAGAACAGTGCCGACCTGCTGAAGTTTATTGAGCACAACCCACGTATTAGCGGGGTGATCTTCGATTGGGATGAATACAGCGTCGATCTCTGCGCCGAGATTAATCAACTTAATGAATATCTGCCGCTGTACGCCTTTATCAATGCCCACTCTACGATGGATGTCAGCGCCCATGACATGCGTATGGCGCTCTGGTTTTTTGAATACGCATTAGGCCAAGCCGATGATATTGCCACCCGTATTCGCCAGTATAACGATGAGTATCTCGATAACATCACGCCACCGTTTACCAAAGCGCTCTTTACCTATGTGACGGAAGGGAAATATACCTTCTGTACACCAGGACATATGGCGGGTACGGCCTATCAGAAAAGCCCTGTGGGCTGTCTGTTTTATGATTTCTTTGGCGCTAATACGCTCAAAGCGGATGTCTCTATCTCGGTGACCGAACTGGGCTCGCTGCTTGACCATACCGGGCCACATCTGGAGGCGGAAGAGTATATCGCTCGCACCTTTGGAGCCGAGCAGAGTTATATGGTGACCAACGGCACATCCACGTCGAATAAAATCGTGGGCATGTATGCTGCACCTAGCGGTAGCACCTTGCTGATTGACCGTAACTGCCATAAATCGCTAGCACATTTGCTGATGATGAACGACGTCGTGCCGCTATGGCTCAAACCCACGCGAAATGCGCTAGGTATTCTGGGGGGGATCCCGAAGCGGGAATTCACCCGCGATAGCCTGCAGCAGAAGGTTGATGCTACTGAGAACGCGCAGTGGCCGGTGCACGCGGTGATCACTAACTCAACCTATGACGGTTTGCTGTATAACACCAACTGGATCAAGCAGACTCTTGATGTACCGTCGATTCACTTTGATTCAGCTTGGGTGCCCTATACCCACTTCCACCCGATCTACCAGGGAAAAAGCGGGATGAGCGGTGAGCGAGTCCCGGGTAAAGTGTTCTTTGAAACCCAATCCACCCATAAAATGCTGGCGGCATTATCGCAGGCTTCGCTGATTCACATTAAGGGCGACTACGATGAAGACACCTTCAACGAAGCTTTTATGATGCATACCTCGACCTCGCCGAGCTATCCGATCGTGGCCTCAATTGAGACCGCGGCGGCAATGCTGCGCGGTAACCCCGGAAAACGGCTGATCAATCGCTCGGTAGAACGGGCGCTGCATTTCCGCAAAGAAGTCCAGCGTCTGCGGGAAGAGTCGGACAGCTGGTTCTTCGACATCTGGCAGCCGGAAGAGATTGATGAAGCCGAGTGCTGGCCGGTTGCTCCGGGGAAAGACTGGCACGGATTTAGCGACGCGGATGCCGATCATATGTTCCTCGATCCGGTGAAGGTCACTATTCTGACGCCGGGGATGGACGAGCAGGGGAATATGAGCGACGAGGGGATCCCGGCGGCGCTGGTGGCGAAGTATCTTGATGAGCATGGCGTGGTCGTTGAGAAAACCGGCCCTTATAATCTGTTGTTCCTGTTCAGTATTGGGATTGATAAAACCCGAGCCATGGGCTTGCTTCGCGGGCTGACAGAGTTTAAGCGCGCCTACGATCTTAACCTGCGGGTGAAAAATATGCTGCCGGATCTCTATGCCGAAGATCCTGATTTTTATCGCAACATGCGTATTCAGGATCTGGCACAGGGGATTCACAGGTTGATCCGTCAGCACGATCTCCCAAGTTTAATGCTCAGAGCCTTTGACGTATTGCCGGAGATGAAGCTGACGCCACACCGTGCATGGCAAAAGCAGATTAAGGGCGAGGTTGAAACTATTGCGCTGGAAGATCTGGTCGGTCGTATTTCCGCGAATATGATTCTGCCGTATCCTCCGGGTGTGCCGCTGCTTATGCCGGGGGAAATGATCACCGCTGAAAGCCGTTCAGTACTCGACTTCCTGCTGATGCTCTGTTCCGTTGGGCGACATTATCCGGGCTTTGAAACCGATATCCATGGTGCAAAACGCGATGAAAACGGCGTCTACCGTGTGAGAGTCCTAAAAAGCCCTGAAGGGGTTGCGTGATAGCGGCTCACACGGTTAACGTGCAGAGAAACGGTTAACGGAGAAACACGATGTTGGGGTTAAAACAGATTCATCATATTGCGATTATTGCCACTGATTATGCCCGGAGTAAGTCTTTCTACTGCGATATTCTCGGCTTCACGTTGCAAAGCGAAGTTTACCGTGATGCTCGTGACTCGTGGAAAGGCGACCTGGCATTAAACGGTCAGTATGTGATTGAGCTGTTTTCTTTCCCGTTTCCACCGGCGCGTCCGAGCCGACCGGAGGCCTGCGGGCTGCGTCATCTGGCCTTTAGCGTTGATGATATCGACGCGGCCGTGGCGCACCTGACGGCTCATGGGGTGGCCTGTGAAGCGATTCGCATCGATCCGTTTACCGATAAGCGTTTTACATTTTTCAACGATCCTGACGGTCTGCCGCTGGAGCTTTATCAGCAGTAAGGCTTGTCAGCGCCAGCCCGGATGGGTAACGTGCCGGGCAATACTCCCTTTCATGAAATGACGATGACCCAACCTTCATTTATGCCGCTGCTTTCTTCGCACCGCCAGTTTCTGGTGGCGTTTAGCGGTGGTCTGGATTCCACGGTACTGCTGCATCAGTTGGTTTGCTGGCGCCAGCAGGATCCGACTGTAACGTTACGGGCTATTCATATTCATCACGGGATTAGCATTAATGCCGATAGTTGGGCCTCGCACTGCCAGCGGGTATGTGATGCCTTACAGGTACCGCTGGTGGTTGAACGCGTCACGCTAGCGCAGAGTGGGATAGGTCTTGAAGCTGAGGCCAGAGAAGCACGCTATCGGGCGTTTCGCGAAGCGCTAATACCTGGGGAAGTGCTGGTTACCGCGCAGCATCTCGACGATCAAAGCGAAACGCTGCTGCTGGCTCTCAAGCGAGGGAGTGGGCCTGCGGGGCTTGCGGCAATGCCTTTCAGCGCTGCGTTTGCCAACACCCAGCTCATACGTCCGCTACTGCATGAGACGCGTAATTCCCTGCTGCAATGGGCGAATACGCATGCGCTGACATGGATTGAAGATGAGAGCAATCAGGACGATACCTACGACCGTAATTTCCTGCGTCTGCGAGTGTTGCCGTTACTCAACGAACGCTGGCCGCACTTTGCCCAAGCGGCAGCTCGCAGTGCAGAACTGTGCGGCGAGCAGGAACAACTGCTGGATGAGCTGTTAGCAGAAGAGCTTTCACATGTCGTCTCCCCTGAAGGAGCGCTGGCCATTGAACCTTTGGCTGCAATGAGTGCACCGAAGCGTGCGGCGCTTATTCGGCGTTGGCTGGCGGGGCATAACGCCCCGATGCCGTCACGTGAAATGCTGACGCGTTTATGGCTGGAAGTCGCCATGGCGCGTGAGGATGCAACGCCGTGCGTGCGGTTAGGGCGTTTTGCCGTTTGTCGCTTCCGGCAGCAGCTCTGGTGGGTTAAGGCCCATGTAGGGCAAACCGAGGTGGTACTGGCGTGGGCGGATCCTCACGATGTCCTGATGTTACCGGATAAACTTGGTGAGCTGAGGTTGGTGCCTGGCGGGAGTATTCGCCAGCCGCGCGAGGACGAAATGGTCTCCGTGCGCTTTAAAGCGCCGGGCATGCTGCATATTGTGGGCCGCAACGGCGGGCGTAAGCTGAAGAAAATTTGGCAAGAGCTAGGTGTGCCGCCTTGGCAACGTGATACGACGCCACTGTTGTTTTACGGTGAGACGTTGATTGCTGCGGCGGGGCAGTTTGTCACTCAGGATGGGGTATGCGATGCGGAAAAGGGAGTGGCGTTACGTTGGGAGAAAACGGGCAGCTAAGCCGCCCGTTTCTAAATTATGATTCGCTGACCACCACCGTGCCGATTTCGGGGTGGCTGAAGCTGGTAATACGGTCCAGTCGCAGCTCGCGGAGCTCTCCTGCACTGTCGACAACCAGGTATTCCACGTTTTTACGGGAGACCAGATCGTGTGCTTTAGCCTGCAGCGTTTCGCCGTCTTTTAGTTCCAGCGCCAGAACAAGATGATGCTGGCAGGCAAGCTCGAGATTGTCATAATCATCACAGTTGATGGGTTGATACGTATCATTCATTGACATAATCGCTCACCAGTAAGTTTGCCGCTGCATATGCAGCTTTTTCCCTGACTGACGCAGAAAGGGCGTCATCCGCCGCAACTTCGTTCAAAACTTTCAGTACACAGCCCAGCGCGTCCGGGATATACCCTAAATCACCGCTGGCAATTTCCGCATAGCGTTGACGAATTAATTCACAATAGTTGCCCACATGCCCTCCGGTCAGCGCTTCAATTAAGCCTATGAAGATAATCTCTGTTTAGCAAGGTGACTATATCATACTCATTTAAGCATTATCAGCGGGATGAGCGTCGGCAGATGCAATTGAGGACAGCCTTTTGCGCTTGATTTCGCTACAATGAGCACCATTTTTCGCAGGAGTTATCTCATGGCGCTGAAAGCGACAATTTATAAAGCGGTGGTCAACGTAGCGGATCTTGACCGCAACCAGTTTCTGGACGCGTCTTTAACGCTAGCTCGCCACCCGTCTGAAACCCAGGAACGCATGATGCTGCGCCTGCTGGCGTGGATTAAATACGCCGATGAGCGTTTGCAGTTTACTCGCGGTCTCTCCTCTGAAGACGAGCCGGAAGTATGGCTGCGCAACGATCATCTGGGTATCGATCTGTGGATTGAGCTGGGTCTGCCGGATGAACGGCGGATTAAAAAAGCCTGCAGTCAGTCGCAAGAGGTGGCGCTGTTTACCTATAACAGCCGCTCGGCTGAAATCTGGTGGCAGCAAAATAAAAGCAAAATGGTGGGTTTTAAGAATCTGAGCATTTGGTATCTGGATGATGAACAGCTAGCAAAACTCAGTGCCTTTGCAGAGCGTACAATGACCTTGCAAGCAACGTTGCAGGAAGGCGCGATTTGGCTATCTGACGCTCAGAATAATCTGGAAATACACTTTACGGCCTGGCAGACGCCAGCATGATTGTGCTTTCAGGGCAGGTCAGTATCCCGGATGATGAGCTCACGATCACCGCGATCCGTGCCCAAGGGGCGGGTGGCCAACATGTGAATAAGACCTCAACGGCGATTCATTTGCGTTTTGACATCCGGGCCTCCAGCCTGCCAGAGTATTATAAAGAGCGCCTGCTTGCCGCCAGCCACCACTTAATTTCTGCTGACGGTGTGATTATCATTAAGGCGCAGGAATACCGTAGCCAGGAGATGAACCGTGAAGCGGCGATAGCGCGACTGGTGGCGGTGATTCAAATGCTGACGACCGAACAAAAGAGCCGACGCCCGACGCGCCCGACGCGCGCGTCAAAAGAGCGGCGGTTGAACACGAAAGCGCAAAAATCTTCAGTAAAATCGATGCGCGGTAAGGTTCGCTACTAAGCTGAATGTGGATGTAATAAGAATAAGGAATTGAGGGTGAAAAAAGCGATATTGGCCATTGCGGCCACCGGGATGCTGTTTGGGCTTTTCGGATGTAATAATTCGGAAATGACGACGCTGAAACCGACTCACTCCGCAGAGTTAACGCCAATGCAGCAGAGCTGGCGCGGTGTGATTCCGTGTGCCGATTGCGAAGGCATTGAAACCTCGCTGTTCCTCGATAAGGACGGCACCTGGGTGATGAACGAACATTATCAGGGCGTAAGCCGTGAGCCGTCCTCATTTGGTTCCTACGGTACCTGGGCGCGGACTGCCGATAAGCTGGTCCTGACCGACAACCATGGTGAGAAGTCTTACTATCGCGCGAAAGGCGATAAGCTGGAGATGCTGGACCGTGAAGGCAACCCGATTGACTCTAAGCTTAACTATACGCTGGAACCAGTGAAAGCTGACCTGCCAACGACGCCAATGGCGATGCGCGGCATGTACTTCTACATGGCGGATGCGGCGACCTTTACTGACTGTACCACTGGCAAACGCGTAGCGGTGGCTAACAATGCACAGCTGGAGCGTGATTATGCCGCGGCGCAGGGCAGCGACACCAAACCGGTGCTGCTGGTGGTGGAAGGGCACTTTACCCTTGAGCCAAACCCGGATACCGGCGCGATGGTAAAAACGCTCGCGGCGAGTAAAGAGGCGAAGTTTGTTCCAGGCAAAGACTGTTTGAGCAAATAAAACTGCATGGTTTACGTCAGCCGTTGACCGTAGGGCTGACGTGACGTCAAAAAGAAAAAGCCTCGCATTAAGCGAGGCTTTTTTTATCGGTATGGGCGGCGATTAACGCCGCCATCTGATTAACCTTTAATGGCTTTCACCAGGTAATCAACGATATCACCGGTTTTGATCAGCTGCTTGTCGCCGTTACGACGATATTTGTATTCGATATCGTCGTTGTCGAGATTACGGTCACCAAGCACGATGGTGTGTGGAATACCGATAAGCTCCATATCGGCAAACATCACGCCTGGACGCTCTTTACGGTCGTCCATCAGCACTTCGATACCCTGCGCGCGCAGTTCGGCGTAGAGCTTCTCAGCCAGTTCCTGCACACGGTAAGACTTGTGCATGTTCATTGGCAGGATAGCGACCTGGAACGGTGCAATCGCGTCTGGCCACAGGATGCCGCGATCGTCAAAGTTCTGCTCGATAGCCGCAGCTACTACGCGGGTCACCCCGATACCGTAGCAGCCCATGGTCAGGATCTGATTACGGCCGTCTTCGCCCTGTACGGATGCCTTCATCGCTTCAGAGTATTTTGTACCCAGCTGGAAGATGTGACCCACTTCGATACCGCGTTTGATCAGCAGAGTCCCTTTACCATCCGGGCTTGGATCACCAGCAACCACGTTGCGGATATCTGCCACTTCTGGCGTCGCGACGTCGCGATCCCAGTTGATGCCGAAGTAGTGCTTACCATCGATGTTTGCACCTGCGGCGAAATCGCTCATTGCCGCAACGGTACGGTCGATAACCACTGGAATAGGCATGTTGACTGGACCCAGGGAACCTGGACCTGCCTGTACCAGCGCACGGATTTCGGCTTCGGTCGCGAAGGTTAGCGGGCTGGCAACCAGCGCCAGTTTTTCTGCTTTCACTTCGTTCAGCTCGTGATCGCCGCGAACCAGCAGGGCAACCAGTGGAGACTTGCTGCCTTCCACGGCTTTAACCAGCAGGGTTTTCACGGTTTTCTCAACTGGCAGATTGAACTGCTCAACCAGCTCAGCGATGGTTTTCGCGTTTGGCGTATCGACCAGCGTCATTTCCTGAGTGGCTGCTGCGCGCGGTTCTTTTGGCGCAACGGCTTCAGCAAACTCAATATTGGCTGCGTAGTCAGAAGAATCAGAGAAGATCACATCATCTTCACCGCTCTGTGCAAGCACCTGGAATTCGTGAGAAGCGCTACCGCCGATAGAACCGGTGTCAGCCTGTACCGCACGGAAATCCAGACCCATACGGCTGAAGATCTTGCTGTAGGCTGCATACATCGCGTCGTAGGTTTCCTGCAGAGATTCCTGTGAAGTATGGAAAGAGTAAGCATCTTTCATCAGGAACTCGCGAGAACGCATCACGCCGAAACGTGGGCGGACTTCGTCACGGAATTTGGTCTGGATCTGGAAGAAGTTCAGCGGCAGCTGTTTGTAAGAGCTCAGCTCGTTACGAATCAGGTCGGTGATCACTTCTTCGTGCGTTGGGCCGAGGACGAAAGAACGGTCGCCACGGTCAACAAAGCGCAGCAGTTCCGGGCCGTACTGCTCCCAGCGACCGCTCTCCTGCCACAGTTCAGCGGGCTGAACCACGGGCATAGACACCTCGATGGCACCGGCGTTGTTCATCTCTTCACGCACGATGTTTTCGACTTTTTTCAGGACGCGCAGACCGGTCGGCAGCCAGGCATATAACCCAGAGGCCAGTTTGCGGATCATCCCGGCGCGCAGCATCAGCTGGTGGCTGATGACCTCAGCGTCGGCAGGTGTCTCCTTCAGAGTGGAGAGCAGATATTGGCTAGTACGCATGTTGTTACGGTTCCAGTTGGACGACAAAACAGGCTCAAAACGGGCCTGGCACAAAAACAAAGTGGTTTAGTTTACCAGTGAGAAAGAGATGTCAAAAGAGAGTGCGGAGAAATTACCGGGTTTCCAGGGCAAAGACTTCAAATCCTGACGGCGTTACACGCCAGCGGACGTTAAAATCCAGCAGCCAAACGGCGTAGGTTTTTCCCTCTTCCTCATTTTTACGATAAGCCGGGCGGGGGTCTTGCGCCAGAACTTCGGCAATAAATTGACGAAGACGTGGGTAGCTTTTCTCAAGACCAATAAGCTGTTCGGCAATCTCGTGGCTGAAGGTGACATCGACACCGGCCTGCGGTGCATCCTGAGCATAGCTCGCTCGTGCGTCCGGCAGTGCCTCAGCAAACGGCAGATAGGGTTTGATATCCACCACCGGGGTCCCATCAACTAAATCCAGCCCGCCAAGTTCTAAAATGACGTGCTCTTTCTGGCAACGGATACCGCGCAGTTCAACCAACGACATACCGATAGGGTTCGGACGGAAGGTCGAACGAGTAGCAAAAACCCCCATCCGCGCGTTCCCACCAAGCCGCGGAGGACGTACCGTTGGGCGCCAGCCGCCTTCCATCGTCTGATGAAAAACAAACAGCACCCACAGATGGCTGAATGCTTCCAGGCCGCGCACGGCATCGGCCTGGTTGTAGGGCGGCAGCAGTTGCAGCTCACCGCTGCAACTTTTGACCAACCCTGGCTGGCGAGGTACCGCAAACTTCTCTTTATAAGGAGAGCGGATCACGCCTATTTGTTCAAAGGAGAAATGGCTCATTTCGCGCTAACGTTGAGCGCCGATCCCACGCATACCGCCTGACGATAGCAGCCTGGGGTGCCACTGGTGACTTCACAGCTGTGCAGCAGCACGGCATTCGCCTTCATTTTGGAGGCGTTAATCTGCATGCGCTTGCGGGCCGTTGGAATATTCGGCGGGGAATCCTGATTCGTTGCCTGACAAGAATCACCGGATACTTCACCTAAGTCACGGAATGGTTTACCGACCAGATCCTCGGCGTTAGTAATGATTCTGACCGGCGTAGCACGCGGAGCTTTTGGTTTCGCGGTCTCCGTTTTGACGGGGGTCGCAGTGCTTTGAATAGGTTCAACAGGAGATCTGTTTAGCATGGAGCAGCCACCTAACAGGAGTGCTAATAAACAGACCGGTAAAGCACGCATAGTATTTCCTCGATATGGGGTAGACCAGGGTGCTATTGAATCAGGTGCTTGCATAAATGACAAGACGGGCATGAGCCCGTCTTGAAAGATACTGCTTAGCGGTAATGCGATTACCAGCCTTTAACAGCGCCGCCGTTAAAGATTTTGTTCGCTGCTTCGTAGACTTCATCAGACTGGTAAGCCTGAACGAATTTTTTCACGTTTTCAGCGTCTTTGTTATCTTCACGGGAAACGATCATGTTGACGTAAGGAGAGTCTTTACCTTCAACGAAGATACCGTCCTTCGCTGGTGTCAGGTTGATCTGGCTTGCGTAAGTGGTGTTGATAACGGCCAGTGCAATCTGTGCATCGTCTAAAGAACGTGGCAGCTGCGGTGCTTCCAGTTCAACAATCTTCAGGTTTTTTGGGTTCTCGGTAACGTCCAGAACGGTTGGCAGCAGACCCACGCCGTCTTTCAGTTTAATCAGACCTTCTTTTTGCAGCAGCAGCAGGGAACGGCCAAGGTTAGTTGGGTCATTCGGTACTGCAATCTGAGAACCTGGCTGCAGTTCGTCCAGAGATTTGATTTTCTTGGAGTAGCCGGCAATTGGATAAACGAAGGTGTTACCGACGGAAACCAGTTTGTAGCCACGATCTTTAATCTGCTGGTCCAGGTACGGTTTGTGCTGGAAGGCGTTCGCGTCGATGTCACCTTTGCTCAGCGCTTCGTTCGGCAGAACGTAGTCGTTGAAGGTCACCAGCTCTACGTCCAGACCGTATTTTTCTTTCGCCACTTTCTGTGCGACTTCAGCAACCTGCTGTTCCGCACCGACGATGACGCCGACTTTAATATGGTTCGGGTCTTTCTCATCCTGACCGCAACCAACAAGTGCCAGAGAACCAATCAGGGCTCCAACTGCCGCAAAGGTTTTAAAATTGAACGCCATGCTTATATCCTTAAACTTTTGAGTTGTGTTGTGTGTAACGCTATTTATGAGTGACTGCCCGAACGATACGATCGCCAGATAGTTGAATTAAATAAACCAGAACGACCAGCAATACCAGTACTGTATTCATCACGGTTGCATTATACCCAATGTAACCGTACTGATAGCCGATTTGCCCCAGACCGCCAGCGCCAACGGCACCGCCCATGGCGGAGTAACCAACCAGCGTAATCAGCGTGATAGTTGCTGCATTCACCAGACCCGGCATGGCTTCCGGCAGCAGGACCTTGCAGATGATCTGCATCGGCGTTGCGCCCATAGCACGTGACGCTTCAATTAAACCGGTTGGGATTTCCAGCAGGGCATTTTCTACCATACGGGCAATAAACGGCGCGGCACCTACGGTCAGCGGTACGATTGCGGCTTGCAAACCGATTGAGGTTCCGACGATCACGCGAGTAAACGGAATCATCCACACCAGTAAGATAATGAACGGGATGGAGCGGAAGATATTCACCAGCGCAGAGAGCACGCGGTAAACTTTACCGTTCTCGATAATTTGCCCTGGGCGGGTGACATATAAAAGAACACCGACCGGCAGACCGATCACGAAGCCGAAAAAGCCCGACACGAATGTCATCGCCAGCGTTTCCCAGACGCCGCGCGCCAGTAACCACATCATGGCCTCAGACATAACCCAGTACCTCTACTTTTACATGGTGTTGCTGCAGCCAGGCAATGGCCGCTTGCGTATCTTCCGGGGTACCGTGCATTTCAGTCAGCATAATGCCGAACTTCACGCCGCCCGCGTAATCCATCTGCGCGCTAATAATGTTGTTATTGACGTTAAAGCGACGCGCGGTTTCTGACAGCAGTGGAGCATCAACCGATTGGCCGGTGAATTCCATGCGCAGCATCGGCACGCTGTCCGCGTTTTGTTGTGCCTTAAGGCGCGCCTGATAATCTTCCGGGATATCCAGATGCAGCGTAGCCTGAATAAACTGCTGAGCCAGCGGCGTCTTCGGATGAGAGAACATTTCGCTCACCGTATCTTGCTCAATCAGTTCACCGTTGCTGATCACCGCGACGCAATCGCAGATACGCTTCACTACGTCCATTTCATGGGTGATGAGTAAAATAGTCAGCCCCAGACGACGGTTGATATCTTTCAACAGTTCCAGGATTGAACGCGTGGTTGCGGGGTCCAATGCGCTGGTGGCTTCATCACACAGCAGCACTTTGGGATTGCTTGCCAGCGCACGAGCAATCGCCACACGTTGTTTCTGCCCGCCGGACAGGTTCGCCGGATAGCTATCGTGTTTGTCGCCCAGGCCGACGAGATCCAGTAATTCGGTGACGCGACGCTTAATTTCATCTTTCGGCGTGTTATCGAGCTCAAGCGGCAGCGCAACGTTACCAAATACGGTACGTGAAGAGAGCAGGTTAAAGTGCTGGAAAATCATGCCAATCTGACGACGTGCTTTGGTCAGTGCGGCTTCAGATAATGCGGTTAGTTCCTGGTCGCCGACCTGCACGCTACCCTCAGTTGGGCGTTCAAGCAGGTTTACGCAGCGAATCAGCGTACTTTTACCTGCTCCGGATGCGCCAATGACGCCATAAATTTGTCCGGCGGGCACGTGCAGGCTGACGTTGTTCAGCGCCTGTATCGTACGGTGGCCCTGCTGGAACACTTTGGTAATATTCGAAAGTTTAATCATTAGATTATTTATTATCGGTTAGGTGTTATCCACGGCATTTTGTTCTGCCAGAGACGGGCGATGACCGTCAACAAAACGGATGTTAAGGCATCTAGACGGCTAAATCAATCTTCTTTATGCGATCGTCGCTTTCCTGGTGGTCGAAACATGCGATACTAAGGACACATGCATTATTCAGGAGCAACACGGTGGCAAAGTCCGTACCCGCAATTTTTCTCGATCGTGATGGCACGATTAATGTCGATCATGGTTACGTCCATGAAATTGATGATTTCGAATTTATCGATGGCGTCATTGACGCGATGCGTGAATTAAAAGAAATGGGTTATGCCCTGGTGCTCGTCACCAACCAATCGGGTATTGCTCGCGGGAAGTTTACCGAAGCGCAGTTTGAAACGCTGACGGAATGGATGGATTGGTCACTGGCCGACCGTGGCGTGGATCTGGACGGTATCTACTTCTGCCCGCATCACCCTCAAGGAACAGTAGAAGAATATCGTCAGGTGTGCGACTGCCGTAAACCTCATCCGGGTATGTTGAAGTCGGCCCAGGAGTATCTGCACATTGATATGTCTTCTTCTTATATGGTTGGCGACAAAATTGAAGACATGCAGGCAGCCGCTGCAGCGAACGTAGGCACGAAAGTGCTGGTACGTACCGGCAAACCCGTCACTGAAGATGCGGAAAAAGCTGCGGATTGGGTGATTAATAGCCTTGCTGACCTACCGGCAGCGATTAAAAAGCAGAAATAAGCGGCAAAAAGGTGAAAAGGTGAGCGGTTGAAAGAAAAATGCATTTTTCCTCTTGTCAGCCTGAAATTACCCCCTATAATGCGGCCCCACTGAGACGGAACAACGGCAAGCAAGCCGCCGGGTCAGCGAGGTTCTCCTGAGAATCTCGACAGAGAAAAGCGAAATTAAACGCTTGACTCTGAAAG
>NZ_LGHZ01000042.1 GCF_001266615.1 Kluyvera genomosp. 1
CACAGGGATGTGGGCTGAGGGCGCGGTTTTACAGGGACGTTACCTCGCGCCCGACCCGAAAGCCGGAAGGCATAAGCTGAGGGAACCGCGAAGCGGCGATTCTGCCGCCAGAGCCTGGGGGTGCAGGGGGCGGCGGCGATTGGCCGCCCCCTGCGCGCTCCTTGCGCCATTCAAACTATAGGGCATGAGATGAACAAGGAGCGCAACAGTCTAGAAAGCCGAACGGTGTTTCTCTCGTCGCTGGCAATGAGTAACCATTGCCCAACAACTACTTCCCACCCGTCTTCACCGGCGTATCCGGCTTCTTATCATTACCGGCGATATACGGGCTCCACGGCTGCGCACGTACCGGTTTGTCGGTATTCCACACCACGTTGAACTGCCCATTCTCTTCGATTTCGCCAATCATCACCGGCTTATGCAGGTGGTGGTTGGTGGCATCCATGGTCAGGGTAAACCCATCTGGCGCAGCAAAGGTCTGTCCGGCCATCGCCGCACGCACTTTGTCGACATCTGTAGTGCCCGCTTTCTCTACCGCCTGCGCCCACATGTGGATACCCACGTAGGTCGCTTCCATAGGGTCGTTGGTCACCACGGTGTCGGCATTCGGCAGCTTATGCGCCTTGGCATAGGCGCGGTAGTCGGCAACGAATTTGGCGTTCACCGGGTTAGTAACCGACTCAAAGTAGTTCCACGCCGCTAAATGGCCCACCAGCGGTTTGGTATCAATACCGCGCAGCTCTTCTTCACCCACGGAGAACGCCACCACCGGTACATCGGTGGCTTTGATACCCTGGTTGGCCAGCTCTTTGTAGAACGGGACGTTGGAGTCGCCGTTGATGGTCGAAATCACCGCCGTTTTTCCACCCGCGGAGAATTTCTTAATGTTGGCGACGATGGTCTGATAATCGCTGTAGCCAAACGGCGTATAGACCTCTTCAATATCTTTATCCTGAACCCCTTTGGAATGCAGGAAGGCGCGCAGGATCTTGTTGGTGGTGCGCGGATAAACATAGTCGGTACCGAGCAGGAAGAAGCGCTTCGCGCTGCCGCCGTCTTCACTCATCATGTATTCCACCGCCGGGATCGCCTGCTGGTTTGGCGCAGCCCCGGTGTAGAAGACGTTTGGCGACATCTCTTCGCCTTCATACTGTACCGGGTAGAACAGCAGGCCATTCAGCTCTTCAAATACCGGCAGCACCGATTTACGCGATACCGAAGTCCAACAGCCGAAGACCACCGCGGCTTTATCCTGGGTCAACAGCTGGCGCGCTTTTTCCGCAAACAGCGGCCAGTTGGAGGCTGGGTCCACTACCACCGGTTCGAGCTTTTTGCCCAGCACACCGCCCTTGGCGTTGATCTCGTCGATGGTCATCAGCGCCACGTCTTTCAGCGGCGTTTCGGAAATCGCCATCGTGCCGGAGAGTGAGTGCATAATCCCCACCTTAATGGTGTCTGCTGCGTACGCCTGCAAAGAGAAGCCCATGCTCAAAAAGGTGGCCGACAGGGCAAATGCTTTCAGTAAAGAACGTCTTTTCATGACCAAAACCCCTAAATGATATTGAGTAATAACGGTTTTCCCATCATGCGATGGGCTTAAGATGAAACAGGTTGTAAACGTGCCTGCTGCAGCCGGTGTAAGGTTATTTTTCGGACCTCGGCTTTACTCTGTGAGATATGCGCAGTCAGGATCCGCTGCGCCTCCTCGGTTTGCTGTTGTGCTATCGCCCGCAGTACCTGGGCGTGTTCGCTGTAGGTGGCATCAACACGATCCTCACGGGTAAAGTCGAGGTGACGGATGATGCGCATTTTTTCGGTCAGGTCGACATGCACGCGGGCCATCTCCGCATTACCGGTAGCGCTAACCAGCGCGGTATGGAACGCTTCATCGTGCCTTGACAGCGTTTTACCCGGCGACATCTGCGGGGCGTCACACCAAAAGGCGATGAGCGGTGCCAAATGCTCGGCACGCGCGGCAGACGGCATAGCGCAAAGTCGTTTTACTGCCTCCATCTCCAGCACGATACGAAAATCGTACAGCGCTTCGAAATAGGTGAAGTCGAACGGTTTCACCTGCCAGCCGCTGCGGGAATAAACCTGCACATAGCCTTCGTGCTCCAGCCAGAACAGCGCCTGGCGCACCGGCGTGCGGCTGGCCGACATACGCTCGGAAATCTCGTTTTCACTAAAGTGCTCACCGGGCATCAGTCGGAAATCAAAAATGTCATTTTTCAATTCCAGATAGATACGCTCGGCCAGCCCCACCGCGCGCTTTTTGTCATTGCTTTGCGCCATCTTTAGCTCCTTATTCCAGCCACAACAGGGCGTCGCCTGGGCTCACCGGACGGCCCGGTTGGCAGCCAATGCGCTTCACCACACCCGCCTGCGGCGCGGCAATCGCCAGCTCCATTTTCATGGCTTCGACGATGATCAGGGTCTGCCCGGCTTCCACCGTGTCGCCCGGCTTCACCAGCACTTTCCAGATGTTGCCGTTCATATCGGCGGTCACCGCCAGGGCGTCATCATCAACGGCCTCGTTTGGCTCCGGCGGCTGGATTTCGGCGCTCTCCTGCTGGTCATCAAGCTGCCAGCGCTCCACTTCTGCCTCGAAGGCGGCAGACTGAAGCTGGCGGAACTGTGCAATCTCGTCGGCGTTGGCCTCGAGGAATTGCAGATGCGCAGGGAAGTCGAACACCGTCTCTTCAATACGCACGGCGGCGCGTCCTTCGCGGAAATCGTCGCGCAGCTGATCCAGCTCCGCTTCACTGACCGGGTAGAAGCGCACCTGATCGAAGAAGTGCAGCAACCACGGCTCACCGTTGTTGAACTGATCGTTTTTGAGGAATTTGTTCCAGATAGGCAGCGTGCGCCCCACCAGCTGATAGCCGCCGGGGGAGTCCATGCCATAGATGCACATGTACATGCCGCCAATCCCGACGGTGCCTTCGGCAGTGAAAGTGCGCGCCGGGTTGTATTTAGAGCTCAGCAGACGGTGGCGCGGGTCAATCGGCACCGCACACGGCGCACCAAGATACACGTCACCCAGCCCCAGAATCAGGTAGCTGGCGTCAAACAGCGTCTTCCTCACCGCTTCACGGCTCGGCAGGCCGTTAATACGCTGGATGAAATCGACATTGTTCGGCAGCCACGGTGCGCTGGCGCGTACGGTATCGGCATAGCGGCTCACCGCATCCAGCGTGGCGCTGTCCTCAAAGGCCATCGGCAAATGAACAATGCGTGACGGCACTTTCATCTGCGTGACGTCACCAATCCGCGCTTCCTGTTCCAGCAGCAGCGCCACCAGCGCCTGCTGGCTGATTTCGCGGCTGTCATAGCGCACCTGTAACGAACGCACGCCGGGTGAAAGCTCTTTGATGCCCGGATGCGCCAGCTCGCGCAGGTGTTCCATCAGCACATGAACCCGCAGGCGCAGGGCCAGATCCAGCACGTTTTCGCCGTACTCAATCAGAATGTAGTTGTCGCCAGCCTGACGATAGACAATCGCCGGGGTGCTAAACGTGGCCGGCAACGACACCAGTCCGGCGGCGGAGACTCCATCGCGGTCGGCAAGTGACGGCACGGCAAACTCGGCAAGGGTGGTGGTTTGCAGCGTCTCCACGCTGCGATCCATCGCCTTCTCCCGCGCTACCGCATCCTCGACGCTAATCGGGAAGAAGCGAATGCGGTCACCTGGTTTCACCTGCCCCACTTTCCATAGCTCGGCTTTGGCGATGGTCACCGGACAGACAAATCCGCCCAGGCTTGGGCCATCACGGGTAAGAATGACCGGGAAATCGCCGGTGAAGTTAATGGCGCCTATCGCGTACTCACAGTCGTGAACGTTGGAGGGATGCAGCCCTGCTTCACCACCGTTTGGCCGCGTCCAGCTTGGCTTCGGCCCGACTAAACGCACCCCAAGGCGGTTGGAGTTGTAGTGCACCTGCCAGTCGCTGGCAAAGAACTCGTCGATGGATTCCTGAGTGAAGAAGTCCGGCGCGCCGTGCGGCCCGTAGAGCACGCCAATACGCCACACCTCGCCGTAGGTCGGGATCAGTGCGCTGGAGAGCGCTTTCGGTTCACTGACCGGGGGGGGCGTCGTGCAGGCCGCAAGTTCCGGGCGCGAGATAGGCAACAGATCGGCCACTTTCAGCGTGCGACCGGCGTGGCCGCCAAACTGGCCCAGCGCAAAGGTAGAACGGCTGCCGAGATACTCCGGCACGTCGAGGCCATTCCGCACCGCCAGATAGCCGCGACAGCCCGCCTGTGCGCGACCCAGCGTCAGTGTTTGACCGGATTTTACCGACACCGGCTGCCATAGCGCGACCGCTTCACCGTCAAGCGTCGCCTGACAGTCGGCCCCTGTCAGGGCAATCAGCGCATCGCTGTGAAACTGCAGCACCGGCCCCTGCAGGGTAAATTCCAGCCCTGCCGCCGATTCATGGTTGCCGACAATCCGGTTAGCCAGACGGAAGGCAAAATCATCCATCGGCCCGGACGGCGGCACGCCGATATCCCAGTAGCCCTGACGGCCCGGATAATCCTGCACGCTGCTCCAGGTGCCCGGCTGAATGACTTCAATCACCGGCGATGTTGCAACCACGCTGTCGAGCATCCGCGTCCAGGCGGTGCCGCTCACAAATGCCTCGCTGGCGGTGATTTGTCGCAGGTAATCAAGGTTGGTGGCGATACCGTGCAGGCGCGTGGCGGCAAGCGCGGTATGCAGTTTAACCAACGCCGCCTCACGCGTGGGCGCATGGACAATCAACTTAGCGATCATGGGGTCGTAAAATGCCGATACTTCGCTGCCGGTGGTCACGCCGGTATCGATACGCACATCATCCGGGAAGGTCACATCGGTCAATACGCCAGGGCTCGGCTGGAAGTTTTTCAGCGGGCTTTCGGCATAGATACGCACTTCAATGGCGGCACCCTGCGGCGCCTGCGCCAGACGCGCCCACTCGATAGGCTCATCTGCCGCAACCCGCAGCATACACTCCACCAGATCCAGCCCGGTGACGGACTCCGTCACCGGATGCTCCACCTGTAGGCGAGTGTTGACCTCAAGGAAATAGAACGCATCAAGCGCGCCGTCGTAAATAAACTCCACCGTCCCGGCGCTGCGATAGTTCACCAGTTTGCCCAACTGCACCGCCGCCGCCAGCAGCGCGCTGCGCGTGTCCGCGGGCAAGTTTGGCGCGGGCGTCTCTTCCACCACTTTCTGGTTGCGGCGCTGCAGCGAGCAGTCGCGCTCACCGAGGGCGACCACGTTGCCTTTGCCGTCGCCGAAAATCTGCACTTCGATATGGCGGGCACGATCCACGCAGCGTTCAACAAAAACGCCCGCATCGCTAAAGAACTGCTCCCCCAAACGGCGCACGCTTTCCCACGCCTGGGCGAGCGTTTCGGCGTCGGCGCAGCGCGTGAGTCCAATCCCACCGCCGCCAGCCGTGCTTTTCAGCATTACCGGGTAGCCAATCTCCTGCGCCGCCTTCAGCGCCTCATC
Source organism: Kluyvera genomosp. 1 (assembly GCF_001266615.1). Classification (GTDB taxonomy): domain Bacteria; phylum Pseudomonadota; class Gammaproteobacteria; order Enterobacterales; family Enterobacteriaceae; genus Kluyvera; species Kluyvera cryocrescens_A. The sequence continues at coordinate 5,504 of NZ_LGHZ01000042.1, forward strand.
CAGGCTGTTAAGTAGCCCGGTGCCCGGCGTCATCGGTACGCCAGCTTGTGCGGCAAGCTCACGGGCCCGGTGCTTTAAGCCAAACTCACCGATCTGCTGCGCGGTGGGGCCGATAAAAACAATTCCCGCCTGTTCACAGGCGTCGGCAAACGGCAGGCTTTCGGAGAGAAAACCGTAGCCCGGCCAGATGGCCTGCGCCCCGCTTTCCCGCGCGGCGGCGATAATTTTGTCGATTTTCAGGTAGCTATCGCTGGCCTTTTCACCGCCCAGCGCCAGGGCAACATCCGCTTGCTTGACGTGTTCAGCGTTTTTATCGGCTTCGGAGTAAACCGCCACGCTGGTAATGCCCAGTCGTTTCAGCGTTCGTATGGCGCGACAGGCAATTTCACCCCGGTTGGCAATCAGCACGGTATTAAACATGTTGGTTCTCCTTGCGGGCAATCCAGTGGCGCCAGCCCTTAAATTCGGTAATGTTCGTGGCGTCGCTGAGCGCCGCCGGTTCACAAATAAAGCCTTTCACCCAGCGGCCATCGCTGAGCTCAAGCGAGCCAATCCCCAGCGGCGCCGGGATTTCTGCGACGAACTCGCCAAAGCGAGCCAGCGGGATATCCCACAGTTCCACTTCAATCGCCGCCCCTGAGGTATCGCGGGCAATTCCCGGCTTTTGCGGCTGGGTGTTGGCTAACGCGTACAGGCGGTAGTTCGGCGCGGTGTGCGTGGATTCGACAAACGCCGCGTCGCGGGTGGTCAGCTGGAAATTGAGCGGCATCCCGCGCAGATGTGCGCCAACCACCGCCACGCGGACGTGATGGGCTGAAGGAGCAAGGGACGCACCTGCGGTAAGCGGCAGCCCGGTCGCACCCAGCGGAAGCGCTAGCTGCTGCTGCCAGCGCAGACCAAACTCGGCCAGCGCGCGGTCGTGCCACGCCGGTGCAATCAAGGTAATGCCTGCCGGGAGACCGTCGTCACGCAGCGGGGCTGGCAGGGCCAGCGCACTAAGATCGGCAAGGTTGGTGAAGTTGGTGTAGGTCCCAAACTGAGAGTTAAAGCGGATAGGTTCCTGCTTCATCTCTTCGAGGGTATGAATGGTCGGTGAGGTCGGCACCACCAGCGCATCGACATCGGCCAGCGCGTGGTTGATTTTTTGCGCCAGCTCGGCGCGCAGGTATTCAGCCTTAAAGGCATCCACCGCGCTGTAGTTCAGGCCTGCGGAGACAATGGTATAGACGGTTGGATCCATCTGTTCCGGATGCTGGAGCATATCGCCCACTGCCGCCGTGCGCTCTGCCACCCACGCCCCCTGATAAAGCTGCTCTGCCAGTTGAGAGAATGCCGAGAAATCAATCGGACGCAGCGTGACACCACCGTCGCACAGCGCATCAAGCGCTTTTTCCCACGCCGCCTGTGCTTGGGTGTCACCGAAGAAATTGAGTACTTCCGGGATAGCCAATACTGGATTTTGCGGCAGCGCGGCAGGGGCGGTTGCTGGATTGCTGCGCGAGTATGCATCTTCAGGATCGACGCCGCCCGCCAAAGATGCGATGTAAAACGCATCATCGACAGTCAAGGCAAACACCGACAGCGTATCGTTCAGACGGCAGGCTGGAACGACGCCTTTCGCCGATAACCAGCCTTTGGTCGGTTTGAGCCCGACGATGTTGTTAAACCCGGCCGGTACGCGCCCGGAACCGGCGGTGTCGGTGCCGAAGGCAAACGGCACCAGGCCGCGCGCCACCACCGAAGCTGATCCGGAGCTGGAGCCGCCGCTGACGTACTCGGCGTTAAAGGTGTTGGCAACGGCGCCGTACGGAGAGCGAGTGCCCACCAGGCCGGTCGCAAACTGGTCGAGGTTCGTTTTGCCAATCACAATCGCGCCAGCGGCTTTCAGCCGGGCTACGGCGGTGGCATCTTGCTCGGCAATATACTCAAATGCCGGACAGGCGGCCGTGGTCGGCCAGCCGGCCACATCGACGTTATCTTTAACCGCAAACGGAATGCCAAATAATGGCAGCGCGCCCGGGTTGTCCCGATAGCGCGGAATTAACGCGTCCCACTGCGCCTGAAGCTGAGTCTCGCTGACAATCATTAGCCAGGCGTTATCCTCAACGGAGAGAGTACGAATATGGTCTTTTAATAATGTCAGAACCGCGTCGCTATTTTGCGTAATCTGCTGACGCCATGCGGCCAGTGTCTTACCGGTCATTAATGCCATCGTTGAATTCCTGTTGGTATACAAGATGGAATTCAATTAGCAAGGCTCATGCCAAATAATTAATTATTTGTTTTATATGAATTTATAATAAAACCAAGAATCAATTAAAATAATCACCGCACCGTCGCAGATCATTAACGTGCAATAACGGTGCAGGGCGTCATAGGAAAAATAAATAGATAAATAATAAGAACAGAACAATCTATTATGAAAATAACCGCAGCAATATTTCTTTTATCGATGCGGTTATTTTTATGTCGAAAGCGTCTGGATGACGCGATCAGCGGACGCGCCCTTTGGCCCAGTAAGCCATAAAGTTAATCGCGTCTTGCTCCACGCCACGTTCGCCAATCAGGTAACGGCGCAGCTGTTTGACGACCGTTGATTCCGCTGCCACCCAGCCGTAGAAATCGCCGCTTGCCGTGGTGGCTTTATCCCACAGCAACTCTCCTTCGGCCTCTTCCTTAACGTAGCCAGCCCCGTCGCTTTCCGGCAGACGTGCATACTGCTTCACGGCGCTAATTAGGCATTCACCGTGCTTCGCCGCATGTGGCTGGCGCGGTAGCCAGTGCACTGCCGCAAAATCGAACGCGGTTAAATCGATGCAGTCACCCTGATCCGGTACTTCAAAAAATGCCTGTACCTGCGGAGGATTAGCCTGACCCGCCAGCATTTCAAGGATCCCACGCGCCGCCGGCAGTGCCGTTTCGTCGGCCACGATCAGGGCGCGGCGCAAAGCCGCAGGCGGCGTCCATTCATAGCCACCGCTGTCTTCAGTTTGCGCGGCATTGGGCGCTACGATCTGGATGGTATCGCCCGGTTTGGCGTTAATGGCCCAGGCGGAAGCCGGACCTTCCGTGCCGTGGCGAACAAACTCCACCGTCACTTCCCGACGATCAGGATCGACATGCCGCAGCGTATAGGTACGCACGATCGGCCGCTTGTCTTTCGGTATGGCCAGCAGCGTTGGGTACCACTCGCCTTCCACCGGCAACGACGGCGGCGTACCGTCCTCGGCGGGAAACAGCATTTTTATTCGCTGATCCGGCGAGTCCGATTTCATCTGCGCCACCTCTTCCCCACTAAACACCAGGCTCAGCAAAGAGGGCGAGACCTCGCCTTTACGCACTAAGCGCACGTTGAACAGACGGTAACCCGGAACGACAGCCATAAATGGTCCTTACCTATGAGGAAGAAGGTGCAGCACGCAAGTAAACCTAACATCATGATTTTACTGATTTATTCTGCGATTTCTTGCCAGAGTCAAACATTGAAAGTTGATGATAAAAGCATCATCTCATTAATATTTTTTAATCAACTCTAATATTTAGTATTGATAATGAGAAATATTATCGACAATATTCGCATTACCACAACTGATATAAGCCCATGAATTATTCATGGTTTATATACCCATCGCGGTTACCGCCATGGGTGCACGCGGCATGACGCTGCATCTTTAACTCACTGAACCGCATTTTTGGGCCGATGCTTGTCTGCCCGTGCGCAGGAATAATGATGATCGCAAAAAAACTTACCTTCTGGGCGCTAAACCCGCTGCTGCTTGCCATGATGGCTCCCGCCGTGGCGCAGCAAACCGACGATGAATCGATGGTGATCTCCGCCAGCCGCAACAACCGTACCGTCGCCGAAATGGCGCAAACCACCTGGGTGATTGAAAATGCCGAACTGGAACAGCAGATCCAGGGCGGTAAAGAACTTAAGGATGCGCTGGCGCAGCTGATCCCCGGCCTTGACGTCAGTAGCCAAAGCCGCACCAACTACGGCATGAACGTCCGTGGTCGCCCGCTGGTGGTGCTGATCGACGGCGTACGCTTGAACTCGTCGCGCACCGATAGCCGCCAGTTGGACTCCATTGATCCATTCAACATCGAGCATATTGAAGTGATCTCCGGCGCGACGTCGCTGTACGGTGGCGGGAGTACCGGCGGGCTTATCAATATCGTGACCAAAAAAGGCCAGCCGGAAACTCAGGTGGAGTTTGAAGCGGGCAGCAAAAGCGGCTTCAACAGCAGTAAAGATCACGATGAGCGCATTGCCAGCGCCGTTTCCGGCGGCAACGACCACATCTCCGGGCGTATGTCGGTGGCCTATCAGAAGTTTGGCGGCTGGTACGATGGCAACGGCGATGCCACCCTGCTGGACAACACTCAGACCGGTTTACAGTATTCCGATCGCCTCGACGTCATGGGCACCGGCACGCTGAACATTGATGAGACTCAGCAGCTACAGCTGGTGACTCAGTACTATAAGAGCCAGGGCGACGATGATTACGGCCTGAATCTGGGGAAAAATTTCTCGGCGCTAAGCGGAGCCACTAAGCCGTACGTCAGCAGCGGGCTGAATTCCGACCGTATTCCCGGTACTGAACGTCACCTGATGAGCCTGCAGTACTCCAACAGCGATTTCCTCGGCCAGGAATTGGTCGGCCAGGTTTACTATCGCGACGAGTCGTTAAAGTTCTACCCGTTCCCGTCCATGGATAAGAACAATAAGCTTACGTCTTTCTCGTCATCCCAACAGGAGACCAACCAGTATGGCGCGAAGTTGACGATGAACAGCACACCGCTGGACGGCTGGCAGCTAACCTACGGGCTGGATGCCGATCACGAGCGCTTTACCTCTAACCAGATGTTCTTCGATAAAGATAAGGCCAATGCCTCCGGCGGCCTGAATAACCAGCGGCTCTACACCACGGGTCGCTACCCATCGTACGACATCAGCAACCTGGCCGCATTCCTGCAGTCCAGCTATGACATCAACGAGATCTTTACCCTAAGCGGCGGCGTACGCTATCAGTACACCGAGAACAAAATTGATGACTTCATTGGTTACGCGCAGCAGCAGCAGATTGCCGCCGGTACGGCAAAAACCGCCGATGCCATTCCGGGCGGTTCAACCGATTACGACAACTTCCTGTTTAACGCCGGCCTGTTGGTGCACCTGACCGAACGTCAGCAGACCTGGTTTAACTTCTCACAGGGCGTTGAGCTGCCGGACCCGGGTAAATATTACGGTCGTGGCACCTATGGCACGGCGGTCAACGGGCATCTGCCGCTGACCAACAGCGTCAACGTTGACGACAGCAAGCTCGAAGGCATCAAGGTGAACTCGTACGAGCTGGGCTGGCGCTACACCGGCGATAACCTGCGCACCCAGCTGGCGGCGTATTATTCTCTGTCGGATAAAAACGTGCAGGCGAATAAAGATCTGACCATCAGCATTATTGACGATAAGCGCCGCATTTACGGCGTGGAAGGCGCGGTGGACTACTTTATTCCGGATACCGACTGGAGCACCGGCGGTAACTTCAACGTGCTGAAAACCGAATCAAAAGTGGACGGTAGCTGGCAGAAATACGACGTGAAAGTCGCCAGTCCATCTAAAGCCACCGCCTACATCGGCTGGGCGCCGGATCCGTGGAGCCTGCGCGTGCAGAGCACCACGTCATTTAAAATTCGCGATGAGGCCGGTAACCAACTTGATGGTTACACCACCATCGATTTACTCGGCAGCTATCAGCTTCCGGTGGGCAAACTGAGCTTCAGCGTGGAAAACCTGTTCGACCGCGACTACACCACGGTTTGGGGACAGCGCGCACCGCTGTACTACAGCCCGGCTTCCGGCCCGGCTTCCCTGTATGACTACCGGGGGCGTGGGCGGACGTTTGGGTTGAATTACTCGGTGCTGTTCTAAGTTCAGGTATTGAAGAAAACCGTGTAGCGCCCTAATGCTTGTTAGTTATGCGCGAAATTCCGTTCACCTTACGTTTTGTAGAACATGAAACAATAGTATCAGTGAACGGGCAAAGGGGAGCGCCCCGCTCCCCTTTGCAATCCCCGCGGCCCCGCAGCGAAATCGGTGCTTCGCACTGCGTTCGCCTGCGAACTCCAGCCTGCGGCACGGCGAAACTCGACGTCATGTCTCGGTTCGCCTCAGTCCGCCATCCCTGGCGGCCTGACCTTGTCTTCCCTTCTCCGGCTCACCGATTTCAAGCGGGGACTCATCGGTTTCAGCAATATTGGCGTTTTTTATAGCTTAAAAGTTACAGCGATATTGGCGTTTGCTTTTAGCTGAAAACTTGCAGCGACTTTAGGTGGCGTCTGAATCGCCGAAGCGTTGCCTGCAGGCCGGGGCAGCCCACAGGGATGTGGGCTGAGGGCGCGGTTTTACAGGGACGTTACCTCGCGCCCGACCCGAAAGCCGGAAGGCATAAGCTGAGGGCACCGCGAAGCGGCGATTCTGCCGCCAGAGCCTGGGGATGCAGGGGGCGGCGGCGATTGGCCGCCCCCTGCGCGCTCCTTGCGCCATTCAGGTTAAATGGCTGGTTGTAAACAAGGAGCGCAATCAGCTGGAAAGCTGAATGGAAACCCACTTAACTGACAGCCCCTGCTACGACGCCTTTTCGTTTTCCCGCTGCTGCTCCGTAGCTTCAACTTCACGGTACCAACGCGGATGGTGCTTCTTCGCCCAGCGGCGACTCACTTTCCCGTCGATCATCCCCTCAATCGATCCTTTCACCCAGAACGCCATGTAGATATGAATCAAAATAGCGTGGATCAGCACGATTGCCGCCGTCGCATGAATCAGTAAACTCCAGCGCACCACCACCATCGGAAAATAGTGGGCAAAGTATGGCCGCCAGATGATAATGCCGGTCGCCAACAGCACGAAAATCAGGCTCATGATGCTCCAGAACATCATTTTCTGACCGGCGTTATATTTGCCGACATCCGCCACTTTATGTTCGTTACCCTTCAACACTTCAACAATGCCTTTGATCCACGGGAGATCCTGTTTATCGGGAATGTTGTGGTGCACAAAACGGACGAACATAAACATCAGCACGACGAAAATCATCACCCCAAAGAACGGGTGTAAAATTCGCCCCATCTGCGGCGTGCCGAAGGTTTCAGTGAGCCATTGCAGCGTCGGGAAGAACAGCGCAATACCGGAAAGCGACACCAGGAAGAAGCTAATCACCACCGTCCAGTGGCAGGCGCGGTCGATAAATTTGGTGCGTAGAATCATCTTGCTCTTACTCATGACCGTTCTCCTCTTCGTCATCATCATCCGTCTCTTTGTTCGGCCCCACGCCCACATAGTGGTAAATCAGTCCGGCAAAGGTGGCGATGAATCCGGCGGCGGAGAGCGGCTTGAGAATGCCCTTCCACAGATTGACCGGCGCGGCGATTTTCGGATCGTCCGGCAGATTGTGATACAGCGAAGGTTGATCCGCGTGGTGCAGCACATACATCACGTGCGTCCCACCGACCCCTTCAGGGTTGTAGATTCCCGCATTGGCATAGCCGCGTTTTTTGAGCTGTATGACGCGGTTTTCGGCGACATTAAGCATCTCTTTTTTGGTGCCAAACTGGATGGCCCCGGTCGGGCAGGTTTTCACGCAGGCCGGTTCCTGGCCGACGCTAACCCGATCAACGCACAGCGTGCATTTGTAGACGCGATTGTCTTCAGGGTTGAGTCGAGGAATGTTAAACGGGCAACCAGCAATGCAGTAGCCGCAGCCAATGCAGTGCTCAGACTGAAAATCGACAATCCCGTTGGCGTACTGGATGATGGCGCCAGCGGAGGGGCAGGCCTTCAGACAGCCCGGATCCGCACAGTGCATGCAGCCGTCCTTACGAATCAACCACTCCAGTTTGTCATTCTGGGTGGTTTCGCTAAAGCGCATCACCGTCCAGGCCTTGGCGCTAAGATCGGTCGGGTTATCGTACACACCGTGGCAATAACCCACTTCATCGCGGATATCGTTCCACTCGGAGCAGGCCACCTGACAGCCTTTGCAGCCGATACAGGTAGTCACGTCGATAAGTTTTGCCACTTCGGCGCGGTAATCGCGCGCATGGGGTGGTGGCGTGATGCCGTTGGTCGCCGAACGTTTGATAATATCTTGTGATTGCATAGCCATGAGTTTTCTCCCTTATGCCCGCTCAACGTTAACCAGAAACGCTTTGTATTCAGGCGTTTGTGAGTTGGCATCGCCGACCGACGGCGTCAGCGTGTTGGCGAGAAAACCTTTGCGCGTGGCCCCTTCAAAGCCCCAGTGACACGGTATGCCGATGGTATCGACCTGCTTACCGTCAATGGTCAGCGTTTGCAGGCGCTTGGTCACCACCGCTTTGGCTTTGATAAAGCCGCGTTTCGACATCACTTTCACTGTATCCCCTGCCGCAATCCCTTTTTTACTCGCCAGCGCTTCACCGATTTCGATGAACTGATCCGGCTGCGCAATCGCATTCAGCAACGCATGCTTGGTCCAGTGGCGGAACAGCTCGGTAATGGAGTAGGTCGTCGCCACATACGGGAAAGCGTCCGCAGTGCCCATATTGGCGATATCGTCATGGAAGATACGGGCCACCGGGCTCGAGACCACGTCCGCGTGCAACGGGTTGGTGCCGATAGGCGACTCAATCGGCTCATAGTGTTCCGGGAATGGCCCATCGTTCATTTTGTCGATAGAGAACAGGCGCGCGACGCCCTCCTGGTTCATGATGAATGGCCCGACATTGCTGCCCGGTGCCGCCTGGCTGTAATCGGCGACATCCATACCGGCCCATTTTTGGCCGTTCCAGTGCAACAGCGCACGCTTCGCATCCCACGGTTTTCCCGCCGGATCGGCGGACGCGCGGTTATAGAGAATGCGGCGGTTTGCTGGCCAGGACCACGCCCAGCCAGGCGTACAGCCCAGGCCATACGGATCGCTGTTATCGCGATTAGCCATCTGGTTGCCCTGCTCCGTCCAGCTACCGCAGTACACCCAGCAGAAACTGCTGGTCGAGCCGTCATCACGAAGCTGGGCAAAGCTGCTAAGTTGCTGGCCTTTTTTGGCGATAAGCAACCCTTTATCATCATAAAGATCTGCCAGCGCCATCCCGTTTGCCTCGCGGGCAACTTCTTCAGGATGTGGATCGTAGGGGTCTTTATAATCCCAGCTCATATTCAGCAGCGGCTCGGGGTTAGCCCCGCCTTCTTGCTGATACAGCTCACGCAGCCGCATATACAGGCGGCCAAGAATTTTGGCGTCGTGCAGCGCCTCGCCCGGTGGTTCAGCCGCCGCCCAGTGCCACTGAAGCCAGCGCCCGGAGTTAGCAATCGAACCGTCCTCTTCAGCAAAACAGGATGATGGCAGGCGGAAAATTTCAGTCTGGATATCTTCAGGCTTCACATCGTTCATTTCGCCGTGATGCTGCCAGAAGTTTGATGACTCCGTCGCCAGCGGATCGATAACGACCATGTACTTCAGTTTTGCCAGCGCGCGCGAGGATTTGTTTTTATCCGGGAACGCCGCCAGCGGGTTGAAGCCCTGCACGATGTAACCGTTAATTTTACCTTCCAGCATCAGCTCGGCCTGGGTCATCACATCGTACAGACGATCCCATTTCGGCAGCCAGTCGTAGCCCCAGTTATTCTCCGCCGTGGCGTGATCGCCCCAGAAACTTTTCATCATGCTGACAAAGAATTTTGGCGTATTTTGCCAGTAGTTCACTTCGTTCACGCCAAGCGATGGCGGGGTGATTTGGGCAATATAGGTCTGGTAATCAGGCTGTTTTTCAGACGGCAGCGGCATGTAGCCGGGAAGATTGGTCGACAGCAGGCCAAGGTCGGTATAGCCCTGAATATTCGAGTGGCCGCGCAGCGCATTCACGCCGCCGCCTGCCATACCGATATTTCCCAACAAGAGTTGAAGCATCGCAGCGGCGCGGATAATCTGCGCTCCGGCGGAGTGATGCGTCCAGCCCAGCGCATAGAGAATGGTCGCGGTGCGGTCAGGCACGCTGGTGCTGGCGAGGATATCGCAGATGCGCTTGAAGTCCGCCAGCGAGGTACCGCATAGACGGTTAACCATTTCCGGCGTGTAGCGCTCAACGTGGGCTTTCAACAAGTTCCACACGCATCGTGGGTGACTGAAGGTTTCATCACGCAGCGCGTTGCCCTGCTCATCCAGCTGATAAAACCAACTCGATTTGTCATACTGGCGTTTTTTCGCGTCATACCCGCTGAACAGGCCATCGTTAAACTGGTAGTCATCGCGAATGATCAGGCTAGCGTTAGTGTAGTGGCGCACATATTCATGCTGCACGCGATCGTTTTCCAACAGGTAGCGGATCACACCGAGCAGGAACGCAGTGTCAGAGCCTGCGCGGATAGGCGCGTAGAGATCGGCCACCGCGGCGCTGCGGTTAAAACGTGGATCAACCACCACCACGGTGGCGTCATTTTTAGTTTGCGCTTCAATCACCCACTTAAAGCCAACCGGGTGCGCTTCCGCCGCGTTACCGCCCATAATCAGCACTACGTTGGCGTTTTTAATATCCACCCAGTTATTGGTCATCGCGCCACGGCCGAAGGTCGGTGCCAGCGCCGAAACGGTCGGTCCGTGGCACAGCCGCGCCTGGCAGTCGATAGCCACCATCCCCAGGCTGCGGGTAAATTTACCGTCAAGAATTCCGGTTTCATTACTGGCGGCGGAAGAACAGAGCATGCCGGTCGTGGTCCAGCGGTTGACGGTGAGCCCCTCGGCGTTCTTCTCAACAAAGTTAGCGTCGCGGTCATCTTTCATTAATCGCGCAATCCGATTAATGGCGTCATCCCAGCTAATACGCTGCCATTTATCTGAACCTGGCGCGCGATATTCGGGATACTGCAGGCGATTTTCGCTGTGAATATAATCCAGCACGCCCGCGCCTTTCGGGCACAGCGAGCCGCGGCTCACCGGATGATCCGGATCGCCTTCAATGTGATAAATGCTTTCTTTTACATTTTTGGCTGAGTCGCCAAGGCTGTACATCAGCATGCCGCAGCCTACCGAGCAGTAGGTACAGTTATTACGCGTCTCTTTTGCTTTTAAGAGTTTGTATTGACGGGTTTCCGCGTGAACGGAAAACGATGATAAAAATCCGAGAGATGCAACAGTGGTTCCTGCCATACCGCCCGCGCAGATTCGAAAGAACTGCCTCCGGCTGAGCTCCATGTATCCTCCAGCTTAAACTTAAGACATGAAAAGGGATGGAGATTATAAGGTTATTCCGGACGGGAGACCATTACTCTTATAGGGTTATTGATAGAGCGCAATATTTAGAATATTGCCAACATCGATTAAATTGATCGCAATTAATATGAACAATTCCGTTAGTCACTAAAGATAATAATTACGCATGGCGATTATTTAATAAAATAATCGCCATAAATTTGAACGGCTATATTGCGCATACCGCTACGATTTATCCGCCCAGGGTCTGGCAACGTTTAAGCGCCGGTACATGGAAGGCGTCATGCCCACGCGTTTGATAAACGCCCGGCGCAGCACATCGCAGCTGGCGTAACCACACTGGCTGGCGATCGTTTTCAGCGGCAACGTGCCGCTCTCTAACAGCATTTTTGCCCGATCAATGCGCCCCGCTTCCAGCCACTCTCCCGCCGCCATGCCCATTTCCTGACGAAACAAGCGCCCAAGATGGCGGACGCTAAGGCCAATGTGTTCCGCCATATCGTTCAGGCTTGCCACGGTGGCAAGGTTAGCGAGCGTCCAACGCTGTAGATCCTGGAAAGCGTTGCGACCCGTTGAGGATATTGCGCTATGGCGGATAAAGTGTCCTTGATTAACCGGGCGGCGGAAAAACATCACTAAATTACAGGCGATGTCCTGCGCCACTTCGCGCCCGAGATCTTCCTCCACCAGCCGAATCGCCAGCTCCATGCCGGAAGTCACCCCCGCCGCCGTTCTCACGGGGCCATCCGCGACATACAGCGCATCAACCTCCACTTCAATCTGTGGAAACTCCGTGCTCAGACGCGCTGCGCTGGCCCAATGGGTGGTGATTTTACGCTGAGTCAGAAGCCCCGTTTGTGCCAGCAAGAACGCGCCGGTACAGACAGAGCCGTAGCGCTCACTGTTATTGCACAGCGTGCGGATTTTCTCTTTTTGCGTCTGGGTCAACGTCTGTTGCCAGACGTCCGGCGCACCGGCGAGAAGAAAGGTGTTCGCTTGCAGCGTCTGTTTGTCGAGCCGGTAGTCCGCCATCAGCTTAACGCCCGATGATGACGTGACGGTTTGCGCCTCCAGCGAGACCACCACAGGTTCATACACTGTCCGCCGCAGCAGACGATTAGCCTCGGCAAAGACGTCTAATGGCCCGGAAACGTCCAGAAGCTGAACGCCAGGTACGGCAAGAATGGCAATCACGCGTTTCATCAGTGCTGGAAGTCCCGATTAGCAGTTATGTCTTAATTCGTCGTAATTCGATGATTCATGACATACAGAATGCCCGGTAAACTTCATTTCAACAACCCATGAGGAGCAAAATATGACATTCACCGTGCAAGGCATCAAAATCCCCGACAGCAAACTGGCTCGTGAAGCCACCGAGTTTGTACGAGACACCGAAAACGATCTGCTTTTTCACCACTCCAGCCGCGTCTATTATTGGGGCGCGCTAGCCGGCGCACATCGCGGCCTGAAAGTGGATCACGAACTGCTGTATGTCGGCTGTATGTTCCACGATGTGGGTCTGACCCACGAACACTGCAGCTGCGACAAGCGCTTCGAAGTGGATGGCGCCAACGCCGCCCGCGCATTCCTCGATAGCCATGGCGTCGCACCTGCGGATATCGATAAAGTGTGGACGGCGATTGCGCTGCATACCACGCCGGGGATCCCGGAATTTATGGCCCCGGAAATCGCGCTGCTGACCGCCGGCGTGGAGATGGACGTACTGGGTATCGACTATTCGTCATTCAGCGACGCCAGCCGTGAGGCCGTAGTGCAGCAGCACCCGCGCCAGCCGCAGTTTAAAGAACAAATCATCAACGCGTTTTATGATGGGATTAAGGGCAAACCGCAGACCACATTCGGCAACGTGAAAGCCGATGTGATCGCCGATAAAGAGGCTGCATTTGTGCCGGGCAACTTCTGCCGCATTATTCGCGAGTCGAGCTGGAAAGAGTAAGCATCAGTCCGGGACGGATGTCTGTTATCGGGTTAGCAGACATCCCTGCCCTTGCGGTTAGGATTTATCAATTTGATGTTTGGCGCAGGCTAACAGAAAAGCGGTCACCGAGGTGGCATCGCTAATTTTACCCGCCAGAATCAGTGCCCTGAAATCAATGATTTTCATCTTTTTGACCGTCAAACCATACTCTTCTTCATCCAGCTGCTGGCCGCTCAACGTCAACTCGGTCGCCAGGTAAATATGATATCCCTGCGAAGAATAACCCTGCGCCAGCTTTTGGTACCCCACGTATTCAAGCTTACCGGCGCTGAGCCCGGTTTCTTCTCTCAGTTCTCCGGCGGCAACCTCTTCGGGTGCGGCGGTCGGCGAAGTTTCCCAACTACCCTGCGGCAGTTCAATCGTTCTCACACCTAACGGGTAGCGGAACTGCTCGACGACAAAAATGTCGTCATTGTGTAGCGGAATAATGACGACAAAATCCCCTTTCTCAACGACGGAATAGATCCCCTCGCTGCCGTCGGCGCGCTGGACGCGATCTTCTTTCAACGCCATCCAGCGGTTGCGATAAATCTCTTTCGTGGCCAGCGTTTTTATTTCAGCGCTCATGAGCATAATCCTTTGTTGGCTAAAAGGCTGACGCCCAAAATAGCAGTGACGTCAGGGGCATGAATAACATCTGTCTCTTATACACATCTGACGCTCCTGTCTCTTATACACATCTGACGCTGCCGACGA
>NZ_LGHZ01000043.1 GCF_001266615.1 Kluyvera genomosp. 1
TCGTCGGCAGCGTCAGATGTGTATAAGAGACAGGAGCGTCAGATGTGTATAAGAGACAGGGGTAAACGTCTGTCGCCGGTCACGCTGATTCTCGCAGGGCTGGTGGTGAGTCTTTACTGCGGGGCAATCAATCAGTTAATGGTGCTATTCCATCACGACCAGCTGCAAAGCATGTTCTTGTGGAGTACCGGAACGCTGACGCAGACCGACTGGAGCGTGGTGCAGCGCCTATGGCCGCAGCTGTTGGGCGGTGTGATGTTGACGCTGCTGCTGCTGCGTCCGCTGACTCTGATGGGGCTAGATGATGGTGTGGCCCGCAATCTCGGTTTAGCCTTGTCATTAGCGCGCCTGGGGGCGTTGACGCTGGCGATAGTCATCAGCGCCTTGCTGGTGAACGCGGTTGGCATCATTGGCTTTATTGGCCTGTTCGCGCCGTTGTTAGCAAAAATGCTCGGCGCGCGGCGACTGCTTTCACGTCTGATGCTGGCTCCGCTGATTGGCGCGCTGATCCTCTGGCTTTCGGATCAACTGATACTCTGGCTTACGCGTGTATGGATGGAAGTCTCCACGGGCTCCGTGACGGCACTGATTGGCGCACCGTTGCTGCTGTGGCTGCTGCCACGTTTACGCAGTATGAGTGCGCCGGCGATGAACGCCAGCGACAGCGTGGCGAACGAGCGTCATCAGGTGCAGTGGTTTGCGCTGGGCGGGTTGGTTATCTTGCTGATGGGCGTGTTTATCGCACTGGCTCTGGGGCGCGATGCGCAGGGCTGGCACTGGGCAACAGGCTCGTTGCTTGATGAACTCTTGCAGTGGCGCTGGCCGCGTATCGCATCGGCGCTGATTGCCGGGGTGATGCTGGCAGTGGCGGGCTGTATTATTCAGCGTTTAACCGGCAACCCGATGGCCAGCCCGGAAGTTCTGGGGATTAGCTCCGGTGCGGCGTTTGGCGTGGTCCTGATGCTATTCCTGGTGCCGGGAAATGCCTTTGGCTGGTTGCTGCCCGCAGGCAGCCTTGGCGCAGCCGTTACGCTTATCGTGATTCTGGTGGCGGCCGGGCGTGGAGGTTTTTCGCCGCAGCGCATGCTGCTGGCCGGTATGGCGCTGAGTACCGCCTTTACCATGCTGTTGATGATGCTGCAGGCCAGCGGCGATCCGCGAATGGCGCAAATCCTGACGTGGATCTCCGGCTCGACCTATAACGCGACGGGCAAGCAGGTGGTGCAGTCGGCGATAGCGATGCTCATGCTGCTGATGCTGGTTCCGCTGTGCCGTCGTTGGCTCACTATTTTGCCGCTTGGTGGCGAAACGGCGCGCTCAATTGGCATGGCGTTGACGCCTGCGCGCGTCGGTCTGCTGTTGCTCGCCGCATGTCTGACGGCGGCGGCCACCCTGACCATCGGGCCGTTGAGCTTTGTTGGGCTGATGGCACCGCATATCGCACGAATGATGGGCTTCCGTCGCACGATGCCGCATATCGTGATTTCGGCCTTGATTGGTGGCCTGTTACTGGTGTTTGCCGACTGGTGTGGGCGCATGCTGATGTTCCCGTATCAGATACCGGCGGGGCTGCTGTCGACCTTCATCGGCGCGCCGTACTTTATCTATCTGCTGAGAAAGCAGAGCCGATAAAAAAAGCCGGATAAGCATGTGCTTATCCGGCCTTCAGACGTGCTCTTCACGTCAGCCGGGTAAGGCGAAAGCGCCGCCCGGCAAGGACCTTAAATTACAGCTGGGCAAATACCCGACGCGCTGCGTCGATGGTATTGTCGATATCTTCTTCGCTGTGGGCGATAGACATAAAGCCTGCCTCAAACGCCGATGGCGCCAGATAAACACCTTCATCCAGCATCAGATGGAAGAAGCGCTTAAAGCGCTCAACGTCGCACTTCAGCACGTCCTGATAGCAGGTCACTTCTTTGGCATCGGTGAAGAAAATGCCGAACATGCCGCCGACATTGTTTACGACCAGCGGAATGCCTGCGTCTTTTGCCGCATCCAGCAGGCCTTGCGCCAGCTGATTAGTCAGCTCGGTCAGGGTTTCATGTACGCCCGGCTGCGCGACTTCGGTCAGACAGGCAAAGCCTGCCGCCATGGCGATTGGGTTACCCGACAGTGTTCCCGCCTGGTAAACCGGGCCGGTTGGCGCCAGTGCGTCCATCACGTCGCGACGACCGCCGAAGGCCCCTACCGGCATGCCGCCGCCGATGATTTTGCCAAGGCAGGTCAGATCCGGCACCACGCCGTAATAGTCCTGCGCACCGGCCAGCGCAACGCGGAAGCCGGTCATCACTTCATCGATAATCAGCAGCGCACCGAACTCGTCGCACAGCGCGCGCAGGCCCGGCAGGAACTCCGGCTGCGGTGGAATGCAGTTCATGTTGCCCGCGACAGGCTCAACGATGATACAGGCGATGTCCTGCGGGAACTGTTCGAACGCCGCGCGCACGGAGGCCAGATCGTTATAGGTGCAGGTGAGGGTGTGTTTGGCGAAATCAGCCGGTACGCCCGGCGAGTTTGGCTGGCCGAGGGTCAGCGCGCCGGAACCGGCTTTCACCAGCAGGCAGTCGGCGTGGCCGTGGTAGCAGCCTTCAAACTTGATGATTTTGTCGCGACCAGTAAATCCACGGGCCAGGCGAATGGCGCTCATGGTGGCTTCGGTACCGGAGTTCACCATACGCACCATGTCCATGGTTGGCACCAGTTCGGTCACCAATTTGGCCATGGTAACTTCCATTTCGGTCGGCGCGCCGAAGCTCAGGCCACGCTCTGCCGCTTCGATGACCGCATTACGGATGGCAGGGTGGTTATGGCCCAGCACCATCGGCCCCCAGGAACCGACATAATCGATATAGGCTTTGCCATCGACGTCATACAGATACGCGCCGTCGGCACGTTCGATAAACAGCGGCGTGCCGCCAACGCCGGTAAAGGCACGTACCGGCGAGTTCACGCCGCCGGGAATCAGTTCACGCGCAGCGCTATAGAGATTTTCAGATTTGCTCATTGCCAGGTTCCTGGTTCGTGAAAAAAGTTTTGCCCGTTATTCTAAATTATTACGCGGAGGTTATGAAATTTTTGGGCATTGTGGCGTAAATGAGGCGCTGGATTGACCGCATCTGACTCAGGGGGACAGATTTAGCGCCATGGGGGATAGGTATGCCAGCTTTAGGAGCGGCTCGAATCCTGTCGCAGGGGGAAAATTCGCGTGTTAATGATGGCGATATTGACCTCGCAGGGCGTGCCATCGTCGAGATAAACGGTTTCATCAATTTCCATGACCGCATCATTCTCTTTGAGATTCAGCAGATTAATGATGTCTTCATCCACCAGATTAATGGACGTTAAGTTCTGATCCCTGCGCTGAACCTTTTTCCCGGTAATACTTTCGATATAACTATATTTGGAAATTTCGAGCTGACTTAATTCCATGCTGGTGAACATATTCACCGGTAAATGGATATGCTCCAGTGCCACAGGAATATCATCGAAACACATCAGTCGTAATATTTTATAAATCTGGTCGCTATTTTTAATACGTAATGATTGCGCCATTTGAGGCGTAGGTACTTTCATTATGCTGAATTTAATGACTTTTCTAACGCCTTTGTGGCCATTCTTCTGGGCCTGGTAATCAAAAGGCGATAGTGCATGAAACCTTCCCGAGTGATTGCTTTTGCCGATTGAACCGACGAATAAACCGGAGCCTTTAACGCGATAAATTCGCTGCTGCTCGATTAACAGGCGCGTGGCTTCGCGCACCGTCGCTCGCGTGATGCCGATATTTTTGGCAATCGCAATCTCGGTGTCTAGCTTATCTCCGGGTAAAAGGTTGTCCGTCGTTATTTTCCTGAGAATGTAATCGACTACCTCTTTTTGCTTCTCTGTGATGCCATCAACCATCGACTTTGTTCCTAACCAATGTGAGCGCGAACGCCGCTGAGTCCTATTTACATGTATGCCTGACTTTGTTTTCTATCGACTAGATAGTTCACGCCATATTGTGAGCAAGTTAACGAATTTGATCTTACAAATCGCGCATCTCGCGAAAATCCATTTTTGCATATTGTATCTGGACACGTCTATGTGCATCATCAAGATGACTAGACAAGTGAAACATGTATAGACTTGTTTTTTCTGGTGGTAAGAATGCAGTAAAAAGAGAAGAAAGGTAAGCAATCAATTGTATTTTAATGTTTATTTTTTCTTTTTTTTGCCCGTGATGACGTAAGTGGCGTCGGTAGGCATGGCTGACCAACATAATGATAAAAATGAAGGTTTCGCACGACATGTCTGTTCATGCTGCTCTGGGAAGAACACCCAGATACAGGATTCTTGAACGTATAATCCAGGTTAAGAGAGAGACGTATGAGCAACAGAAAGCTAGCGAATGCCATTAGGATCCTGAGCGTTGATGCGATTCAAAAAGCCAACTCCGGCCACCCTGGTGCGCCGATGGGAATGGCGGACATTGCCGAGGTTATTTGGCGTCACCACCTTCGCCACAATCCAAAAAATCCTCAATGGTTCAACCGCGACCGCTATGTGCAGTCGAATGGCCATGGCTCCATGCTGGTTTATTCTCTGTTGCACCTGACCGGCTATGACCTGAGCATGGATGATATCCGAGAGTTCCGTCAGCTTCATTCGCGCACGCCGGGCCACCCAGAGTATGGCTATACCCCAGGCGTCGAAACGACCACCGGCCCGCTGGGGCAGGGGGTAGCCAACGCCGTGGGGATGGCGATTGCTGAGAAAGCGCTGGCCGCGGAATTCAACAAGCCTGGATTTGATATCGTAGATCACCACACCTGGCTGTTCCTCGGTGATGGCTGCTTAATGGAAGGTATTTCCCACGAGGCGTGCGGCCTTGCCGGCACGCTGGGATTAGGCAATCTGATTGCCGTTTGGGACGATAACGGCATCTCTATCGACGGTCATGTCGATGGCTGGTTCTCCGAAGATACCGCCGCCCGTTTTCGCGCCTACGGTTGGCATGTGATTGAAGGCATTGATGGCCACGATCCACAGGCCGTAGACGCTGCCGTTGTTGAGGCCAAAAAAGTCACCGACAAACCCAGCCTGCTGTGCTGCAAAACCATTATCGGCTTCGGTTCACCGAACAAAGCGGACAGCCATGAATGCCACGGCTCGGCGCTGGGGGCGGATGAAGTGGCGCTGGTGCGCGAACAGTTACAGTGGCCATATCCTCCTTTTGAAATCCCTGCCGACGTTTACGCCGCCTGGGATGCAACGGAACAAGGGGCGAAAAACCAGCAGCAGTGGGATGCGCTGTTTGCGGAATACGCACAGCAGTGGCCAGAACTGGCGGCTGAATTTACCCGCCGCATGAAGGGAGAATTACCCGCGGCGTGGTCTGAGAACATGCAGCAGTACGTGCGTGATTTACAGGCCAATCCGGCGTCGCTGGCAACGCGCCAGGTCAGCCAGAAATGTTTGAATCACTTCGCGGAACTGCTGCCTGAACTGATGGGCGGCTCGGCGGATCTCTCGCCGTCTAACCTGACTCGCCATCAGCAATCCGTCGATTTCAGCGCTGCGAACGCGAGCGGGAACTATATCTCCTACGGCGTGCGCGAATTTGGGATGTCCGCCATTATGAATGGCCTGGCCTTACACGGTGGATTTATCCCTTACGGCGGCACCTTCCTGATGTTTATGGAGTACGCCCGTAACGCGCTGCGCATGGCCGCGCTGATGAAAATCCGCTCGGTATTTGTTTATACCCACGACACCATCGGCCTTGGCGAAGATGGCCCAACGCACCAGCCGGTCGAACAACTGGCATCACTGCGCCTGACGCCGAATATGGAAACCTGGCGCGGCTGCGATCAGGTGGAAGTGGCGGTCTCCTGGCAGCAGGCCATTGAACGTCAGGATGGCCCATCGGCTCTGGTTCTGACCCGCCAGCCTCTGGCTCAACAGCCGCGTAGTGAGGCTCAGCTCAAGGCAATTTCCCGCGGTGGCTATGTATTAGTGGACTGTGAAGGTGTTCCAGAACTGATTTTGATCTCCGCTGGTTCTGAGATTGAACTGGCTGTCGCGGCTGCGCAGACCTTGCAGCAGGAAGGCCGCCGGATCCGTGTCGTTTCCATGCCTTGCACCGAACGTTTTGACAAGCAGGATGAGGCTTATAAAGAGTCGGTGCTGCCGAAGCAGGTGCGTAGCCGTCTGGCGATTGAAGCCAGCATTGAAGGGTTCTGGCAGCGCTACACGGGGCTAGACGGAAAAGTTATCGGCATGAACTCATTTGGTGAGTCAGCGCCAGCCGGAGTGTTGTTCAAACACTTTGGTTTCACGAAAGAAAACGTGACTGAAACTGCGCGTAGCATGCTTTAGTCGCCACTTTTTATCCTTAAGAACGATAGGTAATACTCATGCCAACATTATCTAACTGGCTGAATAAAGACAAAGTTCAGTATGTAGAGTCGGTCTCTGACTGGAAAGAGGCGATCCAAATAGCCGCACGCCCACTGTTGGCCGAAGGGGCAATTTCCCCGGCCTACATTGAGTCGATTATCAAACAGAAAGAAGACATCGGTCCGTATTTTGTGATTGCGCCACGCATTGCGATGCCGCATACGCGGCCAGAACATGGCGCAAATGCGCTGGGACTGTCGATTTTAAAACTGGGTCAGGCGGTGGAATTCCAGTCTGAAGACAACGATCCGGTAGATGCGATTTTCATGTTCTCAGCGCCCGACAGTAACAGCCATATTGAAATGATTTCGCAGCTGGCCGAAGTGCTCTCTGATGATGAAGTTATGCAGCAAATTTTTAATGTGGAAAGTGCTGCAGCGTTACAGGCAATTTTACTCAGTGAAGCATCGGCTTCTTGTTAACAATACCCTACTCGAAAAAAGATGAGGTCTCCTATGAAAATTATGGCGGTATGTGGCTCAGGACTGGGAAGCAGCTTCATGATGGAAATGAACATCAAGAAAGTGCTGAAGAAAATTAATATCACGGCTGACGTCGAGCACTCTGATTTAGGGTCCGTGACGCCGGATGTTGCTGATGTATTTGTGATGGCGAAAGACATCGCTTTCAGCGCCAATTTACCCGCAGATAAAGTTATTATTATCAATAACATTATCGACTTAAACGAAGTTGAACAAAAAATAAAAGACTACTTTGATCAGCAATAATTAAGTGGGCAATAAAATACCCTGCTACAGAGGTTAATATGTTTGTTCAAAACTTTTTACAGCTTATTGTCGATATCATGAAGGTGCCATCAATCCTTGTCGGATTGGTTGCCCTGTTTGGCTTAGTTGCCCAAAAAAAATCGTTCCCTGATGTGATTAAAGGCACCGTTAAAACGATCCTGGGTTTTTTGGTGCTCTCCGGGGGCGCTTCGGTCCTGGTTGGTTCGTTATCACCATTAGGTGATATCTTTAAGCAAGCCTTTGATGTGCAGGGTATTATCCCTAACAACGAAGCAATGGTCTCCATTGCTCTGGAAAAATACGGTGCACCGACCACGCTGATTATGGCGTTTGGTATGGTGGCGAACATCGTGGTTGCCCGCTTCACGCGACTGAAATATATCTACCTCTCCGGGCATGTGACCTTCTACATGGCCTGTATGGTGGCGATTATTCTCTCTGTCGCGGGTTTCGAAGGTGTGCAGCTGATTTATACCGGTTCGCTGGCTCTCGGCATGCTGATGGCATTTTTCCCAGCGATTGCGCAGCCTTACATGCGTAAAATTATCGGTAGCGATCAGGTTGCTCTGGCGCACACGGGTACGGTTGGCTACGTTCTTTCTGGATGGATTGGCTCCATTGTCGGTAAAGGGTCTAAATCTACCGAAGAAATGAACATGCCTAAGAACCTGAGCTTCTTACGCGACAGCACGATTTCGATCTCGCTGACCATGATGATCATTTATCTGGTCTTATCGATTTCGGCGGGTAAAGAGTACGTTGAAAGTCATTTCAGTCATGGTCAAAACTATCTCGTCTATTCCTTTATTCAGGCGATTACCTTTGCTGCTGGGGTATTTATTATTCTGCAGGGTGTGCGTTTAATCCTGGCTGAGATTGTCCCTGCGTTTACCGGTTTCTCTGAGCGTTTGGTGCCTAATGCACGTCCGGCTCTCGACTGCCCAATCGTCTTCCCGTATGCGCCTAATGCGGTACTGGTTGGCTTTATCTCCAGCTTTGTGGGTGGCCTGGTGGGGCTGTTTATTCTTGGGCAGCTCAAGTGGGTACTTATTCTTCCTGGCGTTGTCCCACACTTCTTCTGTGGCGCAACGGCCGGTGTGTTCGGTAATGCGACTGGGGGTAAACGCGGGGCGATTATCGGGGCATTCGCCCACGGTATTCTGATTACCTTCTTACCCGTGGCACTGATTCCGGTACTGGGAGCGCTGGGTTTAACCAATACCACCTTCTCCGATACTGATTTCGGCGTCGTTGGGATTATCCTTGGCAACATGGCCCGCTTCATGACGCCTGGCACAATTACCATGACGATTACCGGTATTTTTGCACTGCTTGTGGTTTACAACTTCCTCGGCAAAAAGAAAGTCGCGGTAGAAGAGTCGTAATGTACACGCAATAAAAATATGCCTCCTTCCGGAGGCATATTTCATTTAAACGCCTATCTTATCCGGTGCAGAGATCGAATTATTTGGGATGTTAACCGGTCAGTTCGTCCAATTGATCTTCTGCGCCGCTTCTATTCATTCACGCTAACCGCTGATGAACTAAAATTTTACCCCGACGCAACAAAGCAAGTGCGATGCATTTTTTTTCGCGACGGCGCGCACAGGTGCGGGTAAAATGCTCTCCCTTTCTATTTGTATTACCAATTAGTGATGACGTGATGAAAGCAGAAATAACCCCTTTAGAGGCACAACGGATCGTTCATTTACGCCGCCGCGATGTGGTGCGTAAATTATTGAACCGCGATAAAACGCCGCTGATGGTGCTGCTGTCGGCCGCAGTTGTCGGTTCCCTGGTGGGACTGGTCGGCGTAGCGTTTGAGCATGCGGTTAACTGGGTCCAGAACGTGCGTATCGGTACGTTGGCGCAGGTGGCCGATCATTGGTTTATCGTCTGGCCGTTGGCCTTCGTGTTATCGGCTTTGCTGGCGATGGTCGGCTATTGGCTGGTACGTCGTTTCGCTCCCGAGGCCGGGGGATCCGGTATTCCTGAAATTGAAGGCGCGCTGGAAGAACTGCGTCCGGTGCGCTGGTGGCGCGTGCTGCCGGTGAAATTCGTTGGTGGGATGGGCACGCTCGGCGCGGGAATGGTGCTGGGGCGCGAAGGGCCAACGGTACAAATCGGCGGTAATATCGGACGTATGGTCGGCGATATTTTCCGTCAGCGTGGCGAAGAATCCAGGCATACGCTTTTGGCGACCGGTGCGGCGGCAGGGCTTTCGGCGGCCTTTAACGCGCCGCTAGCGGGTATTTTATTCATCATCGAAGAGATGCGTCCGCAGTTTCGCTATAGCCTGATCTCAATTAAAGCGGTGTTCGTCGGCGTGATTATGTCGAGCATCATGTTCCGCATCTTTAACGGTGAAACGCCGGTGATTGAAGTCGGCAAGCTGACAAATGCACCGGTGAACACGCTGTGGCTGTATCTGGTGTTGGGGATTATCTTTGGCTGCATTGGGCCGCTGTTTAACACCCTGGTGCTGAAAACTCAGGATATGTTCTTCCGCATTCACGGTGGTGATATTAAAAAATGGGTGCTGATTGGCGGCCTGATCGGTGGCAGCTGCGGTATTCTCGGTCTGTTTCACCCCGCAGCCTCCGGCGGTGGATTCAGTCTGATTCCGATTGCCGCCGCCGGCAACTACACCGTGGGCGCGCTGCTGTTTTTGTTTGTCGCCCGCGTGGCGACAACGCTGCTGTGTTTTTCCTCCGGTGCACCCGGTGGGATTTTCGCGCCTATGCTGGCGTTAGGCACGCTGCTCGGTACGGCGTTTGGCATGGCGGCGATGAATCTTTTTCCTGCCTACCATCTGGAAGCGGGGACCTTTGCTATTGCCGGGATGGGGGCGCTGCTTGCGGCCTCGGTACGAGCGCCGCTGACCGGCATCGTGCTGGTGTTGGAAATGACCGATAATTATCAGCTCATTTTGCCAATGATCATTACCGGACTCGGTGCCACGCTATTAGCGCAGTTCCTCGGCGGACAGCCGCTCTACGCCACGATCCTGGCAAGAACACTTGCCAAGCAGGAAGCTGAACAGGAGGCGAAAGCCCAGCGGTCAGCTCCGGAGAATACTTGAACGATTTACTCGGGTATTAGATAATGACACAAAGAGTCGGGTGAATATTAGCCTGAACCTGCAGTATTAATGGGAGCAAAAAATGAGTGATGACGTAGCGCTGCCGCTGGAGTTTACCGACGCCGCAGCCAAAAAAGTAAAAGTCCTGATCGCGGATGAAGAGAATCCAAACCTGAAACTGCGCGTGTATATCACCGGCGGCGGTTGCAGCGGCTTCCAGTATGGCTTTACCTTTGATGATCAGATCAACGACGGCGATATGACTATCGAAAAACAGGGCGTAGGCCTGGTGGTCGATCCGATGAGCCTGCAGTATCTGGTAGGCGGTTCCGTTGACTATACCGAAGGTCTGGAAGGTTCACGCTTTATCGTGACGAACCCGAACGCGACCAGCACCTGTGGTTGCGGTTCTTCGTTCAGCATCTGATGCGCCAGGCCGAATCGCGATAGCGTTTACCCGGCCTGAGAAGTGAATTTCATTGCCCGCCTTTTGGCGGGCAATTTTATTTAGCGACCCGGTTCATCCAGCGCAAAGGTGGGTAGCTTAAGGTGCCAGCGAATGGCGGCCAGACGGATGGCTAGCGTTACTACCATGCCCATCATACTGGCGTTTTCCAGTGGGATATCGAAGGTGTAATAGGCCGTCGCATGGACAATCCCGCCGACAATACAGGCGGTGGCATAGATTTCGGTACGTAGAATCATCGGAACTTCACGCGCCAGCACGTCACGGATAATCCCACCGCCGACGCCGGTAACCACCCCCATACAGACGGCAACCAGTGGCCCGGAGTGGGCAATAAACGCTTTGTTAACGCCAATGCCGACGAAAACCGCCAGGCCAACCGCATCCAGTACCGGCAGCACCCATTTCGGTAAGCGGCGCGGCTGACGCACCAGCACGATGGTCAGCATACAGGTGACCATCGCCACCACCAGGTCGGTCGGATCCTTGACCCAGAACACCGGGCCGTTGGCCAGCGCCATATCGCGGATAGTACCGCCACCCACGGCGGTCACAACACCTAGCACCAGAACACCGAATGGGTCCATACGCAGCTTACCCGCAAGCAAAACGCCGGAGACGGCGAAAACAATGGTGCCTACAATATCCAGCCAATAAACAAGCATGACCAATTATCCAATTAATGAACCTGCGCGAGTGCAGTACAGAGTTGTTTTGCGGCGAGGATAATACGTGGGCTTGCCCGTTCAAACCAGTCACTATTGAGGGGAATGATAGGGATTGTGAGCTGACTGGCCCAGTACTGCTGAATTTTCGGAATTTGACTCTCGTCGCCTGCAGCCACGATGACCTGCGGCTTACGCATCAACACCTGTTCACGACTCACCTGAGGCCAGGCGACGCGGCTGTCGGCGAAGATATTTTCACCGCCGCAAATCTCCAGCACCTGATTTTGAATGGCGTTTTTGTTGCTGGTAAAAATGGGGTTAAAACCAAACTGCATAAACACCCGCTTTTTCGGCGCGTTGGCGTACTGTGCTTTGAGCGCGATGTAATCATGAAGCAGTGCGGTGGCGGCCTGTTCGGCTTTCTCCGGCGTTGGGCTCCATTTCGCAAGCTGGCGTAGCGTGGCGGCAATTTCTTCAATGCTGTGGGTATCTACCCATAACACGGTGATGCCCAGCGAGCGCAGTTGGTTTACCTGACGTTCGGCATTGCCTTCTTTCCACGCCAGCACCAGGTCAGGGTGCAGGGCGACAATGCGCTCCAGATTAATTCCCTGCCAGGAGGAAACCTGTTCAATGGTTTTGGCTTCGGCCGGATAGTCTGACCAGGCGCTGACGCCAATAGGCGTGATCCCGGCGGCAAAAGCCAGTTCGGTATTGGCAGGGGAGAGAGAGATAACCCGCGGCGCGGCACAAAGCCACGCCGGGACGCTAAGCAGCAGGGCCAGCAGCCCTGTGATGAGCCGCTTAGCCACGCGCCAGCTTCTGCACCAGCGTTTCAACCAACAGCGTCGACTGCTTAGCAGCAACCGCCAGGAACTCGTCAAAGCTCAGGTGGGACTGCTGATCGGCAACGTCAGAGATCGCACGGACCACGACAAACGGTACGGCGAAGCTGTGGCAAACGTGGGCGATTGCTGTGGCTTCCATCTCAACCGCAATAGCCTGCGGGAAGTTGTGGCGGATTTTCGCCAGACCGACGGAACCGTTGATGAACGCATCACCGCTGACAATCAGGCCACGAACAGCGTTGAGGTCTAAGGATTTAATGCACTCTTCGGCAGCGGCAATCAGTTTGTCGTCTGCTTTGAACGCAGCTGGACAGCCTGCCATCTGGCCAATTTCGTAGCCAAATGCGGTGACGTCTGCGTCGTGGTAGCGCGCTTCGTCGGAGACCACAATGTCGCCGACTTTCAGCGTCGGTGCGAGGCCGCCTGCAGAACCGGTATTAATGATGACGTCCGGCTGGCAGCGCTCCAGCAGCAGGGTTGCACCCATTGCAGCGGCAACTTTGCCAATGCCGGATTTCAGCAGCGCGACGTCAACGCCGTTAAGCTGGCCGGTATAGATTTCGCTGCCGCCAATGGTGATGGTCTGACGATTTTCGATTTTGTCACGCAGCAGCGTAACTTCTTCTTCCATTGCGCCAATAATGCCGATTTTCATAGATTTACTCGCGATGTGCCATGTTTAAAGGCATAGTCTATCATGCGGTTCAGGGGAAGCGCATTTCTCGCGACGGAGAGGCTATGGCTACGATTGATTTTCGCAATAAAATTAACTGGCATCGGCGCTATCGTTCACCGCAGGGCGTCAGTTCAGAACATGACATCTTACGCATCTTCGAGAGCGATCGCGGGCGCATTATCAATTCGCCAGCGATTCGGCGCTTGCAGCAGAAAACACAGGTTTTCCCACTAGAACGTAACGCCGCCGTGCGTACGCGCCTGACGCACTCCATGGAAGTGCAGCAGGTTGGGCGCTATATCGCCAAAGAGATCCTCAGCCGCCTAAAAGAGAAAAGCTTGCTGGCGACTTACGGGCTGGATGAACTGACCGGGCCGTTTGAAAGCATCGTCGAGATGGCGTGCCTGATGCATGACATTGGTAACCCACCGTTTGGTCACTTCGGTGAAGCAGCAATCAATGACTGGTTCAGCCATCGTCTGGCACCAAAAGATGCACGCCAGCAACCGCAGAGCCATGACCGCTGTGAGGTCGCTGCTCTGCAGCTACGGGAAGGCGAAGAAGCCTTGAACGTGCTGCGCAGTAAAGTTCGTCAGGATCTGTGTCATTTTGAAGGCAACGCGCAGGGTATTCGCCTGGTGCATACCCTGATGCGGATGAACCTGACCTGGGCACAGGTGGGGTGCATTTTAAAATATACCCGACCGGCCTGGTGGGCGACCGATGTGCCGAAGACGCACAGTTATTTAATGAAAAAGCCCGGCTATTACCTGGCCGAAGAGCACTATATTGCGCGCTTACGTAAAGAACTTGATTTGGCACCTTACAATCGCTTTCCATTAACCTGGATTATGGAAGCAGCCGATGATATTTCTTATTGTGTTGCCGATCTGGAAGATGCGGTTGAAAAACGTATTTTCAGCGTTGAGCAGCTGTATCAGCACTTATATGAGGCGTGGCCTAATCACACGAAAGGATCGCTGTTTGCTCAGGTTGTTGAAAACGCCTGGGATAAATCTCGTGCTAATTCATTAAGTCGAAGTGCAGAAGATCAGTTCTTTATGTATTTACGGGTAAATACATTAAATAAACTGGTGCCCTACGCGGCGCAGCGTTTTATCGATAATTTGCCGAAAATTTACGACGGTGATTTTAATCACGCGCTGCTGGAAGATGAAAGTAGCTACAGCGAACTGCTTGCCTTATACAAGAATGTAGCAAGGAAACATGTGTTTAGCCATCCAGAAGTAGAGCAGCTTGAATTACAAGGCTATCGGGTAATCGGTGGCTTGTTGGATATTTACTCACCGCTGCTAAAATTATCACTGAGTGATTTCAGCGAGCTGGTGGAACATGAACGAGTACGACATCTGCCAATAGAATCGCGGCTTTTTTGCAAACTCTCAACACGTCATCGTTTAGCTTACGTTGAGGCAGTGAATAAAATTTCGCGTGATTCCGTGGAATTTCCAGTAATGGAATATTATTATCGCTGTCGCCTGATTCAGGATTATATCAGCGGTATGACCGATCTCTACGCGTGGGATGAATATCGACGGTTGATGGCAGTGGAATAATCAGAAGTTTTGTAAAGACGCTCAATAAATTTTTACTTTTCCCGTGTGCAGTTGCCGGGAACTTAGTGCCATAAAGTGAATCTGATTAGTCACGAACATCGTAACTTTGCGTAATCTGAAATTGAGATTGAAACACATGAAAAAAACCACGTTAGCAATGAGTGCACTGGCTCTTAGTTTAAGTCTGGCTCTGTCTCCGTTGTCCGCTAGCGCGGCCGAGACGGCATCTTCCTCCGCATCTGCTGCGCAGCCAATGCCAAGCCTGGCGCCGATGCTGGAAAAGGTGATGCCGTCTGTCGTCAGCATTAATGTTGAAGGCAGCACAACGGTAAATACCCCACGTATGGGGCGTAACTTCCAGCAGTTCTTTGGCGACAACTCGCCGTTCTGCCAGGATGGGTCACCTTTCCAGAGCTCCCCGTTCTGTCAGGGCGCTGGTCCTGACGGCGGTAACGGCGGCGGAAGCCCACAGCAGCAACAGAAATTTATGGCCCTGGGTTCTGGGGTGGTAATTGACGCGGCGAAAGGCTATGTCGTGACCAATAACCACGTGGTTGATAACGCCAACGTGATTAAGGTTCAGCTGAGCGATGGCCGTAAGTTTGATGCCAAAGTGGTGGGTAAAGACCCGCGTTCTGATATCGCACTGATTCAGATCCAGGACCCGAAAAACCTGACGGCGATTAAGCTGGCCGACTCTGACGCCCTGCGCGTGGGTGACTATACGGTGGCTATCGGTAACCCATTTGGTCTGGGTGAAACCGTGACGTCCGGTATCGTCTCTGCGCTGGGTCGTAGCGGACTGAACGTCGAAAACTACGAAAACTTTATTCAGACCGATGCCGCAATTAACCGGGGTAACTCCGGTGGTGCGCTGGTGAACCTGAACGGTGAGCTTATCGGTATTAACACTGCAATCCTGGCACCGGATGGTGGCAACATCGGTATCGGCTTTGCTATTCCGAGCAACATGGTGAAAAACCTGACCGATCAGATGGTGAAATACGGCCAGGTGAAACGCGGTGAGCTGGGCATTATGGGGACCGAACTGAACTCCGAATTGGCGAAAGCCATGAAGGTTGATGCTCAGCGCGGGGCCTTCGTAAGCCAGGTGATGCCGAACTCATCCGCAGCGAAAGCCGGTATTAAAGCGGGTGACGTGATTACCTCTCTGAACGGTAAAGCGATCAGCAGCTTTGCGGCGCTGCGTGCTCAGGTGGGTACCATGCCAATCGGTAGTAAAATCAGCCTCGGCCTGCAGCGTGACGGTAAACCGCTGACGGTTGAAATCGAATTGCAGCAGAGCAGCCAGAATCAGGTGGATTCTAGCTCGATCTTCAACGGTATCGAAGGCGCTGAGATGAGCAACAAAGGCCAGGATAAAGGCGTAGTGGTGAGTTCCGTGAAAGCGGGCACACCGGCTGCGCAGATTGGCCTGAAGAAAGGTGATGTGATTGTCGGGGCCAACCAGCAGGCGGTGAAAAATATCGCTGAGCTGCGCAAAATCCTCGACAGCAAACCTTCCGTTCTGGCGCTGAACATTCAGCGCGGTGATAGCTCTATCTATCTGCTGATGCAGTAATCCCCCTCTAAACCCTTTCCCCTCCTGGGGAAAGGGTTTTTCTCTCCCGTAATGTGAAGCCCCCCACAACTCCATAGATCTCAACCGTGCTTTGTGCGTTTGCACAGTGCGAGGCCTATTTATCTTTCTTATCATGTAACCTGCTCACAGGAGGGGTTCATGGCTAGCTGGCATCTCGATACGAAAATGGCGCAGGATATCGTGGCGCGCACGATGCGGATTATCGACACCAACATCAACGTAATGGACGCCCGTGGGCGCATTATCGGCAGCGGCGATCGCGAGCGTATTGGTGAATTGCACGAAGGCGCGCTGCTGGTGCTGTCTCAGGGGCGAGTGGTCGATATTGATGATGCGGTCGCTCGTCATCTTCACGGTGTGCGTCAGGGGATTAACCTACCGCTGCGCCTGGAAGGGGAGATCGTCGGCGTTATCGGTCTGACCGGCGAGCCGGAGACGCTGCGTAAGTACGGTGAACTGGTCTGTATGACGGCGGAGATGATGCTGGAGCAGTCACGGTTGATGCACCTGCTGGCGCAGGATAGCCGCCTGCGTGAAGAGCTGGTGATGAATCTCATCCAGGCGGAAGAGAATACGCCCGCATTGACCGAATGGGCGCAGCGATTGGGAATCGATCTTAATCAGCCGCGCGTTGCGGCGGTGGTTGAGGTCGACAGCGGCCAGCTGGGCGTGGATAGCGCCATGGCGGAATTGCAGCAACTGCAAAATGCGCTAACGACGCCGGAGCGTAATAACCTGATAGCCATCGTGTCGCTGACAGAAATGGTGGTGCTGAAACCTGCGCTAAACCAGTTCGGCCGCTGGGATGCGGAAGATCATCAGAAACGAGTTGAGCAGTTAATTTCGCGCATGAAGGAGAGCGGGCATCTGCGTTTTCGCGTGGCATTGGGCAACTACTTTACCGGGCCGGGCAGCATCGCCCGTTCCTATCGTACCGCCCGCACCACTATGATGGTGGGTAAGCAGCGTATGCCCGATAGCCGTAGCTATTTCTATCAGGATTTAATGCTGCCGGTGCTGCTCGATAGCCTGCGGGGTGGCTGGCAGGCCAATGAACTTTCCCGCCCGCTATTGCGGCTGAAAGCAATGGATAACAATGGTCTGTTACGCCGAACGCTGGCCGCGTGGTTTCGCAATAACGTGCAACCTTTAGCAACCTCAAAGGCGCTGTTTATTCACCGTAATACGCTGGAGTATCGGCTGAACCGGATTTCGGAGCTGACGGGACTGGATCTGGGGAATTTCGACGACCGGCTACTGTTGTATATTGCTTTGCAGCTGGATGAACAGCGGTGATGAACCCGGCGGTATTGTGCCGCCGGGAAAACTAAATGCACGCGAACTTATTTATTGCGCGTCAGTTTTTCCAGATCGGCTTCAATTTCGCTGATCTTGTTGGTGACGACGCTTTCCAGATGACGCAGATCGTCAAGGATCTTGCGCTTGAGATCGACTTCGGTCCGATCGCGCTGGCAAATCTGATCTAGCTCATCAATGATATAGCGAAGGTTAGGACTGATCTCCTGCACCTCTTTGAAACCCTGACCTGCGCCATCGGCTGCCACGGTTTTACGCTGGCGTGGATATTTGAACTTCACGCTCTTGGCGAAAAACTCACCCTTATCCTTCTGGAAATAGATTTTCAGGATATCGTTATTGGCTTCCTGCCGGAGGCTGTAACGATCGATTTCATCAGGATTGGTAATGCCCAAACTTTTCAGATTATCGTACATAGCGGTACCCTTGATCTAAATTAACTATTGAATAATTAACGAAAAAATCATTTTCCGCCAGCGTAGAGATAAAAAAAAGCGGGGTAGCCCCGCTTTTCACATCTTATTAATCGATGGTGCGTAGCAGTTCGTTGATGCCCACTTTACCGCGGGTTTTCGCGTCAACTTTCTTCACGATAACCGCGCAGTACAGGCTGTATTTACCGTCTTTCGATGGCAGGTTGCCGGAAACTACCACGGAACCCGCTGGAACGCGGCCGTAGAACACTTCGCCGGTTTCACGGTCGTAGATTTTGGTGCTCTGGCCCAGGTAAACGCCCATGGAGATAACAGAGCCTTCTTCAACGATCACGCCTTCAACGACTTCGGAGCGAGCGCCGATGAAGCAGTTATCTTCGATGATGGTTGGGTTGGCCTGCAGTGGCTCCAGTACGCCGCCGATGCCGACACCGCCGGACAGGTGAACGTTTTTACCGATCTGCGCACAGGAACCCACGGTCGCCCAGGTATCAACCATAGAGCCTTCATCAACGTAGGCACCGATGTTGACGTAGGAAGGCATCAGCACGGTATTACGTGCGATGTAAGCACCCTGACGAACTGCCGCTGGTGGTACCACGCGGAAGCCTTCTTTCTGGAAACGCGCTTCGTCGTAGTCGGCGAATTTCATCGGTACTTTATCGAAGTAGCGGCTTTCCGCGCCGTCGATAACCTGGTTATCGTTAATGCGGAAAGAGAGCAGAACCGCTTTCTTCAGCCATTGGTGAGTGACCCACTGGCCGTCAATTTTTTCAGCGACACGCAGCGCGCCGGAATCCAGCAGGGAAATAACCTGGTTGACCGCTTCGCGGGTTACGGTATCCACATTTGCCGGCGTGATGTCGGCGCGACGCTCAAAAGCGGACTCAATAACGTTCTGTAATTGCTGCATTGTTTACTCTTTCCATTTACTAATAAAAAATCGTTACCCTTTATCGTTTGGATTGAGGGCTGCTGTCAACCGTTGTTGCACTTCTTGTTGCAGCTCATTATTAAGGGCACGCCGGTCTGCGGTGGCGATTATAAATAAATCTTCTACTCGTTCACCAATTGTCGTAATTCTGGCCCCGTGGAGCGAAATTCCGAGGTCGGCAAACACCTGGCCGACGCGGGCAAGTAGGCCTGGCTGATCGAGCGCAATCAACTCGAGGAACGAACGACGGTCGGTGTGGGTCGGCAGGAAATTGACCTCGGTATCGACGGAGAAGTGGCGCAGTTTTGCCGCTTGACGACGAGGCTGAGGTGGCTGCCAGCTGTGCTGGGTAATCGCCTGTTCTAGCCCGAGACGAATCGCCTCGTGACGATCGCCGGAGAGCGGGCTGCCGTCAGGCTCAAGTACAATGAAGGAGTCCATCGCCATACCGTCGCGAGTAGTGAAAATCTGCGCGTCGTGTACGCTGAGGTTGCGGCGGTCGAGTTCGGCACAAACAGCGGCGAACAGGTACGGCCGGTCCGGGCTCCAGATAAAGATCTCCGTTCCGCCGCGCGTGGCCTGTGGGCTCAGTAGGATCATCGGCTGGGTCAGATCGTGTTTCAGCAGATGTCGGGCGTGCCATGCCAGTTGGTTTGGCGTGTGGCGCACAAAGTAGTTGGCGCGACAGCGGTTCCAGATCTGATGCAGCGCTTCTTCATCAATATTGTCCATGCGCAGCAGCGCCAGCGCCTGCATCTGATGATGGCGTACGCGCTCGCGCATATCCGGCGTGTTTTGCATTCCCCGGCGCAGCTGTTTTTCAGTAGCAAAGTACAGCTCACGCAGCAGGCTCTGTTTCCAGCTGTTCCATAGGGTTTCGTTGGTGGCGCAGATATCGGCAACCGTCAGGCAGACCAGGAAGCGCAAGCGGTGTTCGGTTTGTACTTCTTCGGCGAACTGTTTAATCACTTCCGGATCTTGAATATCGCGACGTTGGGCGGTGACCGACATCAATAGATGCTGGCGCACCAGCCAGGCAACCAACTGGGTTTCTCGCGAGTTCAGGCCGTGCAGTTCGGCAAACTTGAGCACGTCCTGCGCGCCAAGGACCGAGTGGTCGCCGCCGCGCCCTTTGGCGATATCGTGGAACAGAGCGGCAATCAGAATAAGTTCCGGGTGATTCAGGCGCGGCCATAGGTCAACGCACAGCGGATGGCGTGGGCGCGTCTCTTCGTGGGCAAAACTCTCAAGCTTCAGCAGCACGCGAATGGTGTGTTCGTCCACGGTATACGCATGGAACAGGTCAAACTGCATCTGCCCGACGATATGTGACCACTGAGGCATATAGGCCCACAGCACGCTGTGGCGATGCATAGGCAGTAAACCGCGGCTGACGGCACCCTGGTGGCGCAGCATGCTCAGAAACAGTTCTCGCGCTTCCGGGATATAGCACAGCGGCTGGCTCAGATGGCGCCGGGCATGGCGCAGATGGCGCAGCGTGGTTGAATAAATACCGGTTATGCTGCTGTTACGTACCATGATATGGAACATACGCAGAATGGCCTGCGGTTCGCGGACGAATAGCGTGTCATCGCGCAGATCGATAAGCGTACCGCGCAGCTGGAAATCATCGTCAATCGCCCGTGGTTTTTCATCTTCAGTGAGGGCGAGAATGGCTTCATCAAACAGCTGTAGCAGCATGTGATTGAGTTCGCCGACCCGGCGGGTGACGCGATAGAAATCCTTCATCATATGTTCGATAGGCTGGTTGCCTTCACCGGCGTAATTCAAGCGTTGGGCGACGCTAAGCTGGCGGTCGAACAGCAGACGGTTATCGTAGCGGTTAAGCTCCAGATGCAGGGCGAAACGAATGCGCCACAGCAGATGCAGACATTCGTTGAGTTCGTTACGCTCGGCCTCGGTCAAAAAGCCAAAGCTGACCATTTCGTCGAGCGAGGTGGCACCAAAATGGCGGCGGGCGACCCACTGAATGGTGTGGATATCGCGCAAGCCGCCGGGGCTGCTTTTAATATCCGGCTCCAGATTGTAGCTGGTGCCGTGATAGCGCTGGTGACGCGCCTCTTGTTCGGCGACTTTGGCGGGGAAAAAGGTTTCTGACGGCCAGAATCCTTCGCTGAAGACGTTTTTCTGCAGTTCAAGAAATAGTGCTACGTCGCCAATCAGCAGGCGGGATTCAATCAGGTTGGTGGCAACAGTGAGATCTGACAGCCCTTCCAGCAGACACTCTTCCAGCGTACGTACGCTGTGACCAACTTCCAGCTTTAGATCCCACAGCAGCGTCAGCAGTTCACCAATCTTTTGTGCCTGCTCATCAGACAGCTTTTGACGGCTTAAGATCAGTAGATCAACGTCGGAAAGCGGGTGCAGTTCACCGCGGCCGTAGCCACCGACGGCAACTAGCGCGGCATCTTCGACTTCACCAAAGCCGTACAGCAGCCACAGGCGCTGAAGCAGCTGGTCAATAAATTCGGTGCGGGCTTCAATCAGTTGTTCGGCAGAGATGCCGTTGTCGAAGGCTTCTCCCAGCCAGCCCTGGAACACATCGAGGCGGTTTTTGATCTCCGCGCAGTTCAGGCTGCTTTGCGGCCAATCAACCGGGTTTTCCGGTTGGCCGGGCAGGGTGGGGAGAATTGTGCATGCCAGTTCAGGTAAGGAGTTACTCATCAAACCACCCATAAGAAAAAACTATCACCCATAAAAAAATCGCCGGGAGCGATTTTTAACGTCGCTTGCGACGGCCCGAAGGGTGACGGGCAGGACGCCCGTCATAAAAAAGCCGGCAATCGCCGGCTTTTCATTATTCGTTGTGCGAGATTATCGCCGGGATGGTGTCATCCTTGCGTAACGTCAGTATTTCGCAGCCGTTGTCCGTTACCACAATAGTATGCTCGTACTGTGCAGACAAGCTACGGTCTTTGGTTTTTACCGTCCAGCCGTCTTTCATGGTACGGATCTCTTTCTTACCCGCGTTCACCATCGGTTCGATGGTGAAGGTCATGCCCTGCTTTAATACCACGTCGGTTTCGCGAGAGTCGTAATGCAGCACCTGCGGTTCTTCGTGGAATCCGCGTCCAATGCCGTGTCCGCAATATTCGCGCACCACGGAGAAGCCTTCTGCTTCGACGAATTTCTGGATTGCTGCACCGATTTCACGCAGGTTTACGCCTGGTTTCACCATTCTCAGCGCAACGTACAGGCTTTCTTTGGTGACGCGGCACAGGCGCTCGCCCAGAATGGTCGGTTTGCCAACGATAAACATCTTGGAAGTGTCGCCGTGGAACTCATCTTTAATCACGGTAACGTCGATGTTGACGATGTCGCCGTCTTTCAGATGTTTTTCGTCATCCGGGATGCCGTGGCAGACAACTTCGTTAATGGAGATACAAACTGATTTCGGGAAGCCGTGGTAGTTCAGGCAGGCGGAAATCGCTTTTTGTTCGTTGACAATATAATCGTTACAGATGCGATCCAGTTCACCGGTGGTGACGCCGGGCTTCACGTACGGTTCGATCATTTCCAGCACTTCAGCGGCCAGACGGCCGGCAACGCGCATTTTTTCAATGTCTTCAGGGGTCTTAATAGAAATAGCCATGGAATATGTCCATCAGTGTCGATTTAATCGACAATAATTGAGTATTAGTGATGTCAATGTTAACAGCCCGGAGCCGTCCCTGCCAAATTGAGAATCATTCTGAACTTCGCCTTTCGTGCCCCGCAGAGCGATAACTACTGTTGGTATCTTCGGCGAATTTATGGTATAAAGCGCGCCGAACTTCCGCTCATTGTTTTGGCTGGAAGCGACAAATCTCACTTTGTGTAATAACACACACGTATCGACACATATTCCGGGGTGCCCTTAGGGGTCGGTAATATGGGATGCGTGGAGGCTTAACCCCAACTTTATCTATAGAGGTTTTTACCATGGCAACTGTTTCCATGCGCGACATGCTCAAGGCTGGTGTTCACTTTGGTCACCAGACCCGTTACTGGAACCCGAAAATGAAGCCTTTCATCTTCGGCGCACGTAACAAAGTTCACATCATCAACCTTGAGAAAACTGTACCAATGTTCAACGAAGCTCTGGCTGAACTGAACAAGATCTCTTCTCGCAAAGGCAAAATCCTTTTCGTTGGTACTAAACGCGCTGCAAGCGAAGCTGTGAAAGAAGCTGCAAACAGCTGCGACCAGTTCTTCGTGAACCATCGCTGGCTGGGCGGTATGCTGACTAACTGGAAAACTGTTCGTCAGTCCATCAAACGTCTGAAAGATCTGGAAACTCAGTCTCAGGACGGTACTTTCGACAAGCTGACCAAGAAAGAAGCGCTGATGCGTACTCGTGAGCTTGAGAAACTGGAAAACAGCCTGGGCGGTATCAAAGACATGGGCGGCCTGCCGGACGCACTGTTCGTAATCGATGCTGACCACGAGCACATTGCTATCAAAGAAGCGAACAACCTGGGTATCCCAGTATTCTCTATCGTTGATACCAACTCTGATCCAGATGGCGTTGATTTCGTTATCCCTGGTAACGACGATGCAATCCGTGCTGTAACCCTGTACCTGAGCGCAGTTGCTGCTACCGTTCGTGAAGGCCGTTCCCAGGATCTGGCTTCCCAGGCGGAAGAAAGCTTCGTAGAAGCTGAGTAATAAGGCACGCTCGTTAGAGCCCTTATAGACCAGGTAGTACACGTTTGGTTAGGGGGCCTGTCTATGGCCCCCTTTTTTACTTTTAAATCTGTGCGGTTTCGGCCGGGCAGATCAAATCTTCCGAGGATTTTAGAATGGCTGAAATTACCGCATCCCTGGTAAAAGAGCTGCGTGAGCGTACTGGCGCAGGCATGATGGATTGCAAAAAAGCACTGACTGAAGCTAACGGCGACATCGAGCTGGCAATCGAAAACATGCGTAAATCTGGCGCGATCAAAGCAGCTAAGAAAGCAGGCAACGTTGCTGCTGACGGCGTGATCAAAACCAAAATCGAAGGCAACTTCGGCGTGATTCTGGAAGTTAACTGCCAGACTGACTTCGTTGCTAAAGATGGTGGTTTCCAGGCGTTCGCTGACAAAGTTCTGGACGCAGCTGTTGCTGGTAAAGTGACTGACGTTGAAGTCCTGAAAGCACAGTTCGAAGAAGAGCGCGTTGCACTGGTTGCTAAAATCGGTGAAAACATCAACATCCGTCGCGTTGCAATCCTGGAAGGCGACGTTCTGGGCAACTACCAGCACGGTGCACGTATCGGTGTTCTGGTTGCTGCTAAAGGCGCTGATGAAGAGCTGGTTAAACACCTGGCAATGCACGTTGCTGCAAGCAAGCCAGAATTCGTTAAGCCAGAAGACGTGTCTGCAGAAGTTGTAGAAAAAGAATACCAGGTTCAGCTGGATATCGCGATGCAGTCCGGTAAGCCGAAAGAAATCGCAGAGAAAATGGTTGAAGGCCGCATGAAGAAATTCACCGGTGAAGTTTCTCTGACTGGTCAGCCTTTCGTTATGGACCCAAGCAAAAACGTTGGCCAGCTGCTGAAAGAGCACAACGCTGACGTGACTGGCTTCATCCGCTT
The DNA here is from genome assembly GCF_001266615.1 of Kluyvera genomosp. 1. Classification (GTDB taxonomy): domain Bacteria; phylum Pseudomonadota; class Gammaproteobacteria; order Enterobacterales; family Enterobacteriaceae; genus Kluyvera; species Kluyvera cryocrescens_A. Next base: position 24,374 of record NZ_LGHZ01000043.1, read on the forward strand.
TGAAGTGGGCGAAGGCATCGAGAAAGTTGAGGCTGACTTCGCAGCAGAAGTTGCTGCAATGTCCAAGCAGTCTTAATTGCTGTAAAGGAGCCGCCTAAGGGCGGCTCTCTTTTGTGTACTAAAGATTTAGGCAGTAAAGAAAATCGTCATGTGGAAATCAGCCAGCTCCTATTGGGGTTCACAGGCAAGGAACGCATGATGTCACTCATCCCATTCGTGACACTCTCAGGAAACAAAATGGCTACCAACGCAAAACCTGTCTACAAACGTATTCTGCTCAAGCTTAGCGGCGAAGCATTGCAGGGGACTGAAGGCTTCGGTATTGACGCAAGTATTCTTGACCGCATGGCGCAAGAGATTAAAGAACTTGTTGAGCTGGGCATCCAGGTGGGTGTCGTTATTGGTGGTGGCAACTTGTTCCGTGGCGCGGGTCTGGCAAAAGCGGGCATGAACCGCGTTGTGGGCGACCACATGGGCATGCTGGCAACGGTAATGAACGGCCTGGCAATGCGTGACGCACTGCATCGCGCCTATGTGAACGCCCGCCTGATGTCAGCGATTCCGCTGAATGGTGTTTGTGATAACTACAGCTGGGCAGAGGCTATCAGCCTGCTGCGTAACAACCGCGTCGTGATTCTGTCCGCCGGTACCGGCAACCCGTTCTTCACCACCGACTCCGCGGCCTGTCTGCGCGGCATCGAAATCGAAGCCGACGTGGTACTGAAAGCCACCAAAGTTGACGGCGTATTTACCGCTGACCCGGCGAAAGACCCGTCTGCAACCATGTACGAGCAGCTGAGCTACAGCGACGTGCTGGAACAAGAACTGAAAGTCATGGATCTTGCCGCCTTTACGCTGGCCCGTGACCATAAATTGCCAATTCGCGTATTCAACATGAACAAACCAGGCGCACTGCGTCGCGTGGTCATGGGCGAAAAAGAAGGCACTTTAATTACGGAATAATTTCCGTAGCGGCCAATTCCGGGTAAGATTCGCCTTTACCTGGCCGAATTGATTCACTCTATGGATTTCGAGTTGCGGGAACGCGGTAAGTGAGAGGATCCCGAAAAGCTTACTTTAGTAAGTGATTCGGGGGAACGAATACAGCCAATGCATCCGCAGCTTGAATGACGACGAGTATATTCTGTGGCCTGATTTAAACGAGACTATACTTAGCGCATTGTTTGCAATGTGTCATCGTCTGGTCTGACTGAGACTAGTTTTCAAGGATTCGTAACGTGATTAGCGATATCAGAAAAGATGCTGAAGTACGCATGGAAAAATGCGTGGAAGCGTTCAAAAACCAAATCAGCAAAATTCGCACGGGTCGTGCTTCTCCCAGCCTGCTGGACGGCATTGTCGTTGAATATTACGGCACCCCAACTCCGCTGCGTCAGCTGGCAAGCGTTACGGTAGAAGATACCCGTACGCTGAAAATCAACGTGTTTGACCGTTCTTTAGGCCCGGCCGTTGAAAAAGCAATTATGGCGTCTGACCTCGGTCTGAACCCAAGCTCTGCGGGCACTGATATTCGCGTGCCACTGCCTCCGCTGACCGAAGAGCGTCGTAAAGACCTGACTAAAATTGTTCGTGGTGAAGCAGAACAAGCGCGCGTTTCCGTGCGTAACGTGCGTCGCGATGCGAACGATAAAGTGAAGGCACTGCTGAAAGACAAAGAGATCAGCGAAGATGACGATCGCCGTTCTCAGGAAGATGTACAGAAACTGACCGATGCGGCTATCAAGAAAGTTGAAGCGGCGCTGGCAGAGAAAGAAGCAGAGCTGATGCAGTTCTAATACTGCGTAAGTTGTGCGATGAACGCCGTACAGGGAGCATCACTGCTTCGCTGGCGGCGTTTTGCTTTGTACTCGTCGTGTTTCAAGTTGCCACCGGCAGGCTACGTCCCTGAAACTAGATTATTGGATGCGGTAAGCGCTTTGGGACCATCGACTTTCTGCCTTTGCGCGACTTGAAATCTACCGAGTATATTTTATCTATTCTGGATCTCTCATGAAGCGATTAGCTGTTCTGGGCTCAACGGGCTCTATTGGGTGCAATACGCTGGACGTCGTGCGCCATAACCTAGAGAAATTTACGGTAACCGCGCTGGTAGCGGGTAAAAACGTCGAGCGCATGGTTGAACAGTGCCTGGAGTTTACTCCGCGCTATGCGGTGATGGATGACGCACACAGCGCCCACGCCGTGATGTTGGCTTTGCGTGAGCAGGGTAGTCCGACTGAAGTGCTTAGCGGCCAGCAGGCGGCCTGCGATGTTGCGGCGCTGGACGATGTTGATCAGGTCATGGCGGCGATTGTGGGTGCAGCCGGCCTGCTTCCAACGTTGGCAGCAATCCGTGCGGGAAAAGTCATCCTGCTGGCGAATAAAGAGTCGCTGGTGACCTGCGGGCGTCTGTTCCTTGAGGCGGTTAAACAACATAATGCACAATTGTTGCCCGTCGACAGCGAACATAACGCTATCTTTCAGAGTTTACCGCAAAGTTTTCAGAGCAATTTAGGGTACGCTGACCTGACGCAGCATGGAGTGTCATCCATTCTGCTTACCGGATCGGGTGGTCCATTCCGTGAAACGCCAATCGCTGAACTGAGCGCAATGACGCCAGATCAGGCTTGCCGTCATCCGAACTGGTCGATGGGACGTAAAATTTCCGTCGACTCGGCCACCATGATGAATAAAGGTCTGGAATACATCGAAGCCCGCTGGCTGTTTAATGCATCAGCTCAGCAGATGGAAGTGCTGATTCACCCTCAGTCGGTCATTCACTCGATGGTGCGATACCAGGACGGAAGCGTACTGGCGCAGCTGGGTGAGCCCGACATGCGGACGCCGATTGCCAATACCATGGGGTGGCCACATCGTGTGGTTTCCGGTGCTAAGCCGCTGGATTTCTGCAAGATGGGGACGTTGAGCTTTAGCGAACCTGATTATGCGCGCTACCCTTGCCTGAAGCTGGCAATGGAGGCCTTTGAACAGGGCCAGGCGGCGACCACAGCGCTCAATGCTGCCAACGAGATTGCCGTTGCTGCATTCCTCGGCGGTCAAATCCGTTTTACCGATATTGCGGCAGTTAATCTGGCGGTTCTGGAACACCTCGAACTCAGTGAACCACAGAGCGTAGAGGCGGTAATGGAAATGGATGCCAGGGCGCGTAAAGAGGCGTCTGTGCAGGCTAAGCATTTCGTCCGTTAATGAGAGCGGAATCAGCATACAAACCATCACGGCATTTGTTAGCATCTGGCTTCAGTGATATAGTCTGCGCCACTCGGTAGCACTGCGTTTGCGTTTTGCTATCGAGAGAGCCGTGATTAAGCACGGCTTTTTTGCGACACAAAGATACGTAAAATCATTCAGGTTTTCCTGAAAGATAAAGTGTATGGCTGTATTCCGGGGTACCGCTCATCCCTTTTCATGGATTATAAACGCGTTATGTTGTCTGCTAATCAACCAACCAGCGAGAACCCGCCAGCCCACGGTTGCCGTCATGTGGCAATCATTATGGATGGCAATGGCCGCTGGGCGAAGAAGCAAGGTAAGATTCGCGCCTTTGGACATAAAGCCGGGGCGAAATCCGTGCGCCGCGCCGTATCCTACGCCGCGAGCCACGGTATTGAAGCACTAACGCTATACGCATTCAGCAGTGAAAACTGGAACCGCCCGGAGCAAGAGGTGAGTGCGTTGATGGAGCTGTTCGTTTGGGCACTGGACAGTGAAGTAAAAAGCCTGCACCGTCATAACGTTCGGTTGCGGATTATTGGCGATACACATCGGTTTAATTCGCGCCTGCAAGAGCGGATCCGGAAGGCGGAAACGCTGACGGAAAAAAATACGGGGTTAACCTTGAACATCGCTGCAAACTACGGCGGTCGATGGGATATTATTCAGGGAGTTCAGCGCTTAGCCGAACAGGTTCAGCAAGGGGAACTCCGCCCCGATCAAATCAATGAAGAACTGCTGAATCAGCAGATCTGCATGCATGAACTGGCTCCCGTAGATTTAGTGATTAGGACCGGGGGAGAACATCGGATCAGTAACTTTCTCATCTGGCAAATAGCCTATGCTGAACTTTACTTTACAGATGTTCTTTGGCCCGATTTCGATGAACAAGACTTTGAGGGTGCACTGCATGCTTTCGCTAATCGAGAGCGACGTTTCGGTGGCACCGAGCCTGGTGGCGACAAAGCCTGATGGGGGTAGCTTTTGCTGAAGTATCGCCTGATTTCTGCATTGATTTTAATACCGGTTGTTATCGCAGCCCTGTTTTTGCTGCCGCCCGGTGGCTTTGCTATTGTGACGCTCGTTGTGTGTATGCTGGCAGCGTGGGAATGGGGACAGTTTAGCGGTTTCACTTCGCGCACCGAGCGCGTGTGGCTCGCGGTACTCTGCGGCCTGTTGCTGGCGGTGATGCTATTTTTGATTCCGGAATATCACCATAATATTCATCAACCGGTAGTCGAAATATCGCTCTGGGCCTCCCTGATTTGGTGGGGCGTCGCGCTGGTTTTAGTTCTCTCATATCCAGGCTCTGCGGCACTTTGGCGTCAATCAAAGGCGCTGCGTCTGGTTTTCGGTATCGCGACGATTGTACCGTTTTTCTGGGGCATGCTGGCTCTCCGCTCATGGCATTACGACGAAAACCACTACAGCGGTGCGCTGTGGCTGCTTTACGTCATGATTCTGGTGTGGGGTGCAGACTCCGGTGCGTACATGTTCGGCAAGCTGTTTGGCAAACATAAGCTCGCACCCAAGGTCTCCCCAGGCAAAACCTGGCAGGGCTTTATCGGTGGCCTGATCACGGCGGCCGTTATCTCCTGGGCATACGGTGTTTGGGCAAATCTGGACGTTGCACCGTCCATCCTGTTAACCTGTTCCATTATTGCCGCGCTGGCTTCTGTTTTGGGCGATCTCACGGAGAGCATGTTCAAGCGTGAAGCGGGTATTAAAGACAGCGGGCATTTGATCCCGGGGCACGGTGGGATACTGGACCGAATTGACAGCCTGACGGCGGCAGTGCCGGTCTTTGCCTGCCTGCTGCTGCTGGTATTCAGGACGATTTAACGGATGGACTTATGCTGAGCATTCTCTGGAACCTGGCCGCATTTATTATCGCGCTAGGGGTATTGATCACCGTACACGAATTTGGTCATTTCTGGGTTGCTCGGCGCTGTGGTATCCGTGTAGAGCGCTTTTCTATTGGTTTTGGGAAAGCGCTGTGGCGCCGCGTTGATAAACGCGGCACCGAATTTGTGGTTGCCCTTATTCCCCTGGGCGGCTACGTCAAAATGCTCGACGAGCGTGTTGACACTGTTGCGCCTGAACTGCGCCACATGGCATTCAATAACAAAACGGTCGGCCAGCGCGCCGCCGTGATTGCCGCTGGCCCCATCGCTAACTTCCTCTTTGCTATCTTCGCCTACTGGCTGGTGTTTATCATCGGTGTCCCTGGTGTTCGTCCGGTTGTTGGCGAAATAACCGCCAACTCGATCGCGGCGGAAGCACAAATTGCACCAGGCACGGAACTAAAAGCGATAGATGGTATCGAAACGCCTGACTGGGATGCTGTGCGCCTGGCGTTAGTGGCAAAAATTGGTGACGAAAGCACCACTCTCACCGTTGCCCCTTTCGGGAGTGACCAGCGACAGGATAGAATCCTCGATCTGCGTCATTGGGCGTTTGAGCCAGATAAAGAAGATCCGGTGACCTCGCTTGGGATACGTCCCCGTGGTGCACAGATCGAACCTGTACTCGCCGAAGTGCAATCTGACTCTGCGGCGCGTAAAGCCGGTTTACAAGCAGGGGATCGGATCGTTACAGTCAACGGTCAACCGCTGACGCAATGGCTGACGTTTGTTACGCTGGTGCGTGACAATCCTGGCAAAGCGTTACAGCTGGGGATCGAAAGGCAGGGGAGTCCCTTGTCTTTAACTCTGATACCGGATACAAAACACGGTAGCGGAAAAGTAGAAGGGTTTGCAGGGGTAGTACCGAAAATTATCCCGCTGCCTGAGGAATATAAAACAGTGCGCCAGTATGGGCCCTTCAGCGCGATTGTCGAAGCCACGGAGAAAACCGGGCAGTTGATGAAGCTGACGGTCAGTATGCTGGGAAAATTGATAACCGGTGACGTCAAACTGAACAACCTCAGCGGGCCGATTTCTATCGCCCAAGGGGCTGGGATGTCTGCGGAGTTTGGGTTGATTTACTACCTGATGTTTCTTGCACTCATCAGCGTGAATTTAGGCATAATCAACCTGTTCCCGCTCCCCGTACTTGATGGGGGACATTTGCTGTTTTTAGCGATTGAAAAGCTAAAGGGCGGCCCGGTATCCGAGCGAGTTCAAGACTTTAGTTATCGCATTGGCTCGGTTTTGCTGATGCTGTTAATGGGGCTTGCACTTTTCAATGATTTCTCTCGGTTGTAGAGAGATAGTTAGGAAGAACGCATAATAACGATGGCGATGAAAAAGTTGCTCATAGCGTCGCTGCTTTTTGGCAGCGCGACCGTATACGGTGCTGACGGATTCGTAGTGAAGGACATTCATTTCGAAGGCTTGCAGCGAGTCGCTGTTGGTGCGGCCCTCCTCAGTATGCCAGTACGTCCTGGCGATACCGTCACTGATGATGATATCAGTAACACCATTCGCGCCCTGTTTGCCACGGGCAACTTTGAGGACGTCCGCGTCCTGAGAGACGGCGATGTGTTACTGGTGCAGGTCAAAGAACGCCCAACAATTGCGAGCATCACCTTCTCCGGTAATAAATCGGTGAAAGATGACATGCTGAAGCAAAACCTTGAAGCGTCTGGCGTTCGCGTCGGGGAATCCCTCGACCGTACAACGCTCGGCGATATTGAAAAAGGTCTGGAAGATTTCTATTACAGCGTCGGTAAGTACAGCGCGAGCGTGAAGGCGGTCGTTACGCCGCTGCCGCGTAACCGTGTCGACCTGAAGCTGGTATTCCAGGAAGGGGTTTCCGCGAAGATCCAACAGATCAACATTGTGGGTAACCATGCGTTCAGTACTGAAGATCTGATTTCTACTTTCCAGCTGCGCGATGAAGTGCCGTGGTGGAACGTGGTAGGCGATCGCAAATACCAGAAACAGAAGCTGGCGGGTGACCTTGAAACCCTGCGTAGCTACTATCTGGACCGCGGCTATGCCCGTTTCAACATTGATTCCACTCAGGTTAGTCTGACGCCGGATAAAAAAGGTATCTACATCACCGTTAACATCACCGAAGGCGACCAGTACAAACTGTCTGGCGTACAGGTGACGGGGAACCTGGCAGGCCATTCAGCGGAAATCGAAGGGCTGACTAAGATTGAGCCAGGCGAGCTGTATAACGGTGCGAAAGTGACCAAAATGGAAGATAACATTAAGAAACTTCTTGGTCGCTATGGCTACGCCTATCCGCGCGTGCAGTCTCAGCCGGAAATTAACGATACCGATAAAACCGTCAAGCTGCATATCAACGTGGATGCTGGCAACCGTTTCTACGTGCGTAATATCCGCTTCGAAGGTAACGACACCTCCAAAGATTCCGTACTGCGTCGAGAAATGCGCCAGATGGAAGGCGCATGGTTGGGCGGTGATTTAGTGGACCAGGGTAAAGATCGTCTGAATCGTTTGGGCTACTTTGAAACCGTCGACACCGATACCCAGCGCGTACCGGGCAGTCCGGACCAGGTTGACGTTGTTTACAAGGTTAAAGAACGTAACACCGGTAGCTTCAACTTCGGTATCGGCTACGGTACTGAAAGCGGCGTGAGCTTCCAGGCAGGCGTTCAGCAGGATAACTGGTTAGGTACCGGTTACTCTGTGGGTATCAACGGTACCAAGAACGACTACCAGACCTATACCGAGCTTTCTGTGACCAACCCGTACTTTACGGTTGATGGCGTTAGCCTTGGCGGTCGTGTCTTCTACAATGACTTTAAAGCTGACGATGCTGACCTCTCCTCCTATACCAACAAAAGTTATGGTGTAGACGGGACGTTAGGCTTCCCGATTAACGAATACAACTCACTGCGTGCGGGTCTGGGCTATGTCCACAACGACCTGTCCAACATGGAACCGCAGGTGGCGATGTGGCGTTATCTGGACTCTATCGGCCAGACGGCGGGTAAAACCAGCGACGATAACGGTTTCTCGGCAAACGACTTCACCTTCAACTATGGTTGGACGTATAACAAACTGGACCGCGGTTACTTCCCGACGGACGGTTCGCGCGTCAACCTGAACGGTAAAGTGACGATTCCGGGCTCCGATAACGAGTTCTATAAAGTAACCATGGATACGGCGTCCTACTTCCCAATTGATGACGATCATCAGTGGGTGGTTCTGGGCCGTACCAAGTGGGGCTATGGTGACGGAATTGGCAGCAAAGAACTGCCATTCTATGAAAACTTCTATGCCGGTGGTTCTAGCACCGTACGTGGTTTCCAGTCCAACACCATTGGTCCAAAAGCGGTTTACTACGGTGCATCTGGTCTGGATAACTGTGACCAGTCCGGCGGCTACTGTAAGTCTGACGATGCGGTGGGTGGTAACGCCATGGCCGTCGCCAGCCTGGAGCTGATTGTTCCAACGCCGTTTATCAGCGATAAATACGCGAACTCGGTCCGTACCTCCTTCTTCTGGGATGCCGGTACCGTTTGGGATACCAACTGGCAAAATACCTCTGCGATGAAAGCGGCAGGCGTTCCGGATTATAGCGATCCGAGCAATATCCGTATGTCCGCAGGCATTGCATTACAATGGATGTCCCCATTAGGGCCGTTGGTCTTCTCCTACGCCCAGCCGTATAAGAAATATACTGGAGATAAATCCGAGCAGTTCCAGTTTAACATTGGTAAAACCTGGTAATTGCTCATTGCAAAGGAATGCACGTTCAGTTTAGTTTTGCTGGCATAAGGCGATAGCGTCAGGTGGCCTGCGGGCCACCAAAAGAACAGTACCTTCGGGTACATATGGGATGGTAAGGAGTATTATTGTGAAAAAGTGGTTAGTCGCAGCAGGTCTGGGTTTAGCAATGGCCGCTTCTGCTCAGGCAGCAGATAAAATTGCAATTGTTAACATGGGTAACCTGTTCCAGCAAGTTGCACAGAAAACCGGCGTTTCCAACACACTGGAAAACGAATTCAAAGGCCGTGCTGGCGAACTTCAGCGTATGGAAGGCGACCTGCAGTCTAAAATGCAGCGTCTGCAGTCTATGAAAGCAGGTGCTGACCGCACCAAGCTGGAAAAAGACATCACTGCACAGCGTCAGTCTTTCTCTCAGAAAGCACAGTCCTTTGAGCAGGATCGTCAGCGCCGCACTAACGAAGAACGTGGCAAACTGGTTACTCGTATCCAGACTGCAGTGAAATCCGTTGCTGCTAGCCAGAGCATCGACCTGGTGGTTGACGCTAACGCCGTTGCATTCAACAGCAGCGATGTGAAAGACATCACCGCTGATGTACTGAAACAGGTTAAATAAGTAATGCCTTCAATTCGACTGGCTGACTTAGCTCAGCAGTTGGATGCGGAATTACACGGTGATGGCGATATCGTCATCACCGCTGTCGCGTCCATGCAATCCGCTAAGGCGGGTCATGTCACGTTCCTGGTTAATCCCAAGTACCGTGAACACCTGTCCGCTTGCGAAGCGTCGGCGATTGTCCTGACGCATGATTTACTGCCTTTTGCCAAAGGCGCTGCGCTGGTAGTGAAGAATCCCTACCTGACATACGCACGTATGGCACAAATTTTAGATACCACGCCACAGCCGGCGCAGGATATCGCGCCAAGCGCGGTCGTTAGTTCGTCCGCAACGCTTGGTAACAACGTCTCTATTGGCGCCAATGCCGTGATTGAGTCTGACGTTGTTCTTGGCGATAACGTCGTGATTGGGGCGGGGTGTTTCGTTGGTAAAAAGACCAAAATTGGTGCCGGTTCACGCCTGTGGGCGAACGTAACCATTTACCACGAAGTCGAGATCGGTGAGAATTGTCTGATCCAATCCAGCACCGTTATCGGTTCTGATGGTTTTGGATACGCCAACGATCGCGGCAACTGGGTGAAGATCCCTCAGTTAGGTCGAGTGATTATTGGCGATCGCGTGGAGATCGGCGCATGTACAACGATCGACCGCGGCGCGCTTGACGACACGCAGATCGGCAATGGTGTTATCATTGATAACCAGTGCCAGATTGCGCACAACGTGGTGATTGGCGACAATACCGCGGTTGCAGGCGGTGTTATCATGGCCGGCAGCCTGAAAATTGGTCGTTACTGCATGATTGGCGGCGCCAGCGTGATTAACGGCCATATGGAAATTTGCGACAAAGTGACCGTGACCGGTATGGGGATGGTGATGCGTCCTATTACTGAGCCTGGCGTTTACTCGTCCGGTATTCCGCTACAGCCGAATAAGGCATGGCGTAAAACGGCTGCACTGGTGATGAATATTGATGAAATGAGCAAGCGTCTCAAAGGTTTGGAACGCAAGCTGAACAATCAAGACTAATTTTCATCTAATCGCCTTTCGTTTCCCGGCCTGTCGGCATTCTTGTAATCCGGCAGGCCGTGTTATTATTGCCCCTTAGTATATTTTGACAGGAAGAGTATTTTGACAACTGACACTCATACTCTGCACATTGAAGAGATTTTAGAACTTCTGCCACACCGCTACCCGTTCTTACTGGTAGACCGCGTGCTGGATTTTGAAGAAGGTCGTTTTCTGCGCGCAGTGAAAAATGTTTCCGTAAATGAGCCGTTTTTCCAGGGACACTTCCCTGGCAAGCCGATTTTACCGGGCGTGCTGATTCTGGAAGCAATGGCACAGGCCACCGGTATTCTGGCGTTTAAAAGCGTGGGTAAACTGGAGCCAGGCGAGCTGTACTACTTTGCTGGTATCGATGAAGCGCGCTTTAAGCGTCCTGTCGTGCCTGGCGATCAAATGATTATGGAAGTCACCTTCGAGAAAACCCGCCGTGGCCTGACTCGCTTTAAAGGCGTTGCGCTGGTTGATGGTAAAGTGGTTTGCGAAGCGACAATGATGTGCGCGCGTAGCCGGGAGTCCTAATCCGTGATTGATAAAACCGCCTTTATCCATCCTACTGCCATCGTGGAAGACGGTGCCGTTATCGGTGCTAATGCCCACATTGGTCCGTTTTGTATTGTGGGGCCGAACGTCGAAATTGGCGAAGGCACCGTACTGAAGTCTCACGTTGTTGTTAACGGCCACACTAAAATTGGTCGTGATAACGAGATCTATCAGTTCGCCTCTATCGGGGAAGTTAACCAGGATCTGAAATATGCTGGTGAACCTACTCGCGTGGAAATTGGCGATCGCAACCGCATTCGCGAAAGCGTCACCATTCACCGTGGCACAGAACAGGGCGGTGGATTGACGAAGGTGGGCAGCGATAACCTGCTGATGATCAACGCCCACGTGGCACACGATTGTACAGTCGGAAACCGCTGTATTCTGGCAAACAACGCTACCCTCGCGGGCCACGTTTCGCTGGATGATTTTGTGATCATCGGCGGCATGACCGCGGTGCACCAGTTCTGCATTATCGGTGCGCACGTGATGGTAGGCGGCTGTTCTGGGGTTGCTCAGGACGTTCCGCCATACGTTATTGCTCAGGGCAACCACGCGACACCGTTTGGCGTCAACATCGAAGGCCTGAAGCGCCGCGGCTTTAGCCGTGAAGCGATCACCGCCATCCGCAACGCTTATAAAGCGTTGTATCGCAGTGGCAAAACGTTGGAAGAAGTGAAACCGGAAATTGCTGAGCTTGCGAAGCAGCATCCGGAAGTTCAACCCTTTAGCGACTTCTTCGCCCGCTCTACGCGTGGCCTGATTCGTTAATGACTGAGCAGCGTCCTTTAACGATTGCCCTGGTCGCCGGAGAAACCTCCGGCGATATTCTTGGTGCAGGTCTCATTCGCGCCGTGAAGGCGCGAGTACCCAACGCGCGTTTTGTTGGTGTTGCTGGCCCTCTCATGCAGGCCGAAGGCTGTGAAGCCTGGTATGAAATGGAAGAGTTGGCGGTGATGGGTATTGTGGAAGTGCTGGGGCGACTACGTCGTTTACTGCACATTCGCGCCGATCTCACCCAGCGTTTTACCGATCTCAAGCCCGATGTCTTTGTCGGCATTGATGCCCCCGATTTCAATATCACCCTTGAGGGCAACCTTAAGAAGCAGGGGATCAAAACCATTCATTACGTCAGCCCGTCCGTATGGGCCTGGCGACAGAAACGCGTCTTCAAAATTGGCAGATCCACCGATTTGGTTCTTGCTTTTCTGCCTTTTGAAAAAGCGTTTTATGACAAATTTAACGTTCCGTGTCGCTTTATTGGCCACACCATGGCGGACGCCATGCCGCTGGATCCCGATAAAAATGCCGCGCGGGATACGTTGGGTATCGCCCACGATGTCCACTGTCTGGCCATGTTGCCGGGTAGCCGTGGTGCCGAAGTGGAAATGCTCAGCGCCGATTTCCTTAAAACCGCTCAGCTGTTACGCCAGCAGTATCCAGACCTTGAGGTCGTGGTGCCGCTGGTGAATGCGAAACGTCGCGAGCAGTTTGAACGTATCAAGGCTGAAGTCGCGCCAGATATGGTCGTGCATATGCTGGACGGTAAGGCTCGTGAGGCGATGATTGCCAGCGACGCCGCACTGCTGGCCTCGGGTACGGCTGCGCTAGAATGCATGTTGGCCAAATGCCCGATGGTGGTGGGCTATCGCATGAAACCGTTCACCTTCTGGCTGGCTAAACGCTTGGTCAAAACCGAGTATGTCTCACTGCCGAACCTGCTGGCTGGCCGTGAGCTTGTGAAAGAGCTGTTGCAGGATGAATGCCAGCCGGAGTTGCTTGCCGAAGCCTTGAAGCCATTGCTGGCGAACGGTCGAACCAGCCACGCGATGCATGACACCTTCCGCGAACTGCACTTGCAAATTCGCTGTAATGCGGATGAGCAGGCGGCAGATGCGGTGCTGGAGTTAGCACAATGATTGAATTTGAATATCCCCATACCCATTTAGTTGCCGGTGTGGATGAAGTCGGTCGCGGCCCATTGGTCGGCGCTGTCGTCACCGCGGCGGTGATTCTCGACCCGGCGCGCCCGATTGTTGGTTTAAACGACTCCAAAAAGCTCAGTGAAAAACGCCGTCTGGCGCTGTTTGACGAAATTAAAGAAAAAGCGCTGTGCTGGAGCCTTGGCCGAGCAGAGCCGCATGAGATTGATGAACTTAATATTCTGCATGCCACCATGCTTGCGATGCAGCGTGCGGTTGCTGGCCTTTCAATTGCTCCGGAATATGTGCTGATTGACGGTAATCGCTGCCCGGTGCTACCAATGCCGTCGATGGCGGTGGTGAAGGGCGATAGCCGGGTTGCAGAAATTAGCGCCGCCTCCATTCTGGCGAAAGTGACGCGTGATGCGGAAATGGCTGAACTGGACAAAGTACTGCCACAGTACGGTTTTGCCCAACATAAAGGCTATCCAACCCCTTTTCATCTGGAAGCGCTTGCACAGCATGGCGCTACCGAGCATCACCGACGCAGTTTTGCTCCTGTCAAACGCGCGCTGGGACTCGCGTCCTAATCCGCGCCGGATAAGTAAACCGGAAATGAATAATGGCTGAACCACGTTTCGTGCACCTGCGGGTGCATAGCGACTACTCCATGATCGATGGGCTGGCAAAAACCGGGCCGCTGGTGAAAAAGGCGGCCGCGTTGGGCATGCCTGCGCTGGCGATCACCGATTTTACCAACCTTTGCGGGCTGGTGAAGTTCTACGGAGCGGGGCATGGCGCCGGGATTAAACCGATTGTTGGTGCTGATTTCCATGTCCAGAGCGAACTGTTTGGCGATGAACTGACTCAGTTAACGGTGCTGGCGGCCAATAATGTTGGCTATCAAAACCTGACGTTGCTGATTTCTAAAGCCTACCAACGTGGCTACGGTGCTGCTGGGCCGATTATCGACCGCGACTGGCTGGTTGAATTAAAAGAAGGGCTGATTTTGCTCTCCGGTGCGCGGATGGGGGATGTTGGTCGTGCTTTACTGCGTGGCAATATGGCGCTGGTTGAACAGTGCGTGGCATTTTACGAAGAGCACTTCCCAAACGCTTACTTCCTTGAGCTTATCCGTACCGGGCGGGCTGATGAAGAAGCCTATCTGCATGCGGCCGTAGATCTAGCGGAAACGCGCGGACTGCCGGTGGTCGCGACCAATGACGTTCGCTTCCTTGAGCCCGGTGACTTCGATGCCCATGAGATTCGCGTCGCGATTCATGATGGTTTCACGCTGGACGATCCAAAACGCCCGCGTAACTACTCTTCGCAGCAATATATGCGCAGCGAAGAAGAGATGTGCGAGCTGTTCTCGGACATTCCAGAAGCGCTGGAAAACAGCGTCGAGATTGCCAAACGATGCAACGTAACGGTGCGCCTTGGCGAATATTTCCTGCCGCAGTTCCCGACTGGTGACATGACCACTGAGGATTTCCTCGTGGCCAAATCCCATGAAGGGCTGGAAGAGCGTCTGGAATTTTTGTTCCCCGATCCTGAAGTCCGTGCGCAGAAGCGCCCGCCGTACGATGAGCGTCTGGAGATTGAACTTAAAGTTATCAACCAGATGGGCTTCCCGGGCTACTTCCTGATCGTAATGGAATTTATCCAGTGGTCGAAAGATAACGGCGTGCCGGTAGGCCCTGGTCGTGGGTCAGGTGCGGGCTCGCTGGTAGCTTATGCGCTGAAAATTACCGACCTCGATCCGCTGGAGTTTGACCTGCTGTTCGAACGCTTCCTTAACCCGGAACGTGTCTCGATGCCTGACTTCGACGTTGACTTCTGTATGGAGAAACGCGACCAGGTTATTGAACACGTGGCGGAGATGTACGGTCGTGATGCGGTTTCGCAGATTATTACCTTCGGTACTATGGCGGCAAAAGCGGTTATCCGCGATGTAGGCCGCGTGCTGGGGCATCCGTACGGCTTCGTTGATCGTATTTCCAAACTGGTGCCGCCCGATCCGGGCATGACGCTGGCCAAGGCCTTTGAAGCCGAACCGCAGCTGCCGGAGATTTACGAGGCTGACGAAGAAGTAAAAGCGCTGATCGATATGGCGCGTAAGCTCGAAGGTGTCACTCGTAACGCCGGTAAACACGCCGGTGGTGTGGTTATCGCGCCGACCAAAATTACCGATTTTGCACCGCTCTACTGCGATGAGCAGGGGCTGCACCCGGTGACTCAGTTTGATAAGAACGACGTAGAATACGCCGGTCTGGTGAAGTTTGACTTCCTCGGTCTGCGTACGCTTACCATCATCAACTGGGCGCTGGAGATGATCAACGCCCGCCGTGAACGCAACGGCGAGCCACCGCTGGATATAGCCGCCATCCCGCTGGATGACAAGAAAAGCTTCGACATGCTGCAGCGCTCGGAAACCACGGCGGTATTCCAGCTTGAATCCCGCGGCATGAAGGATCTGATCAAACGTCTGCAGCCGGACTGCTTCGAAGATATGATCGCGCTGGTGGCCCTGTTCCGTCCGGGCCCGTTGCAGTCAGGGATGGTAGATAACTTTATCGACCGTAAGCACGGGCGTGAAGAGATTTCTTATCCGGACGTTCAATGGCAGCATGAGTGTCTGAAGCCGGTACTGGAACCCACCTACGGCATTATCCTGTACCAGGAACAGGTTATGCAGATTGCCCAGGAGCTTTCCGGCTATACTCTGGGCGGCGCGGATATGCTGCGTCGTGCGATGGGTAAGAAAAAGCCCGAAGAGATGGCCAAGCAGCGCGGTACCTTTGAAGAAGGGGCGAAAAGCCGCGGTGTTGATGGCGAACTGGCGATGAAAATCTTTGACCTGGTGGAGAAATTCGCCGGTTACGGGTTTAACAAATCACACTCTGCCGCCTATGCTTTGGTCTCATACCAGACGCTGTGGCTAAAAGCGCACTATCCGGCTGAGTTTATGGCCTGTC
>NZ_LGHZ01000044.1 GCF_001266615.1 Kluyvera genomosp. 1
AGACAGGGCGTATATCGTGGTGTCAGAAGACGCGTGGATTGATATTGCCGATGTGGGCGTGCACAAGGGCCACACGGTGGAGATCTTGCAGCAAAGGCTGGGGGTCAGCGCAGAAGAGACCATGGTCTTTGGCGACGGTCTTAACGATATTGAGCTGATGACTCGCGCCGCCTGGAGTTTCGCTATGCGTAATGCCTTTGAGGAAACCAAACAGGCCGCGCGGTTTATTACCGGTTACAACGATGATGATGCGGTGATGACCACCATCGAACAGGTGCTGAAACTACAACAGTAGCCAAAGTAGCGCGAACACCACCACGATCACCACAAATGCCAGCCCCGGACGTGCCGACAGCGTTTTCAGTGAGGTAATGACCGGGACGAATGGTGCATAAATCGGCTGTACATCACGGGCTTCCAGTGTATGAACCTGTGAGATTTTTTCACGCTCAATGCGTTTTAGGAACAGCAGAGTCAACAGTTCCTGAATTTGTACCGGTGTGAGCACCGTCTGCGGCGTCCCATTCCAGTTTTGCTGGGCAAAATCACGTACTAACTGCCACTCTTGCGGCTCCATAGGCTGTTTGAGTGCAGCTTGCAGCGTATTGAGCGTCGGCGATGGATGTGTGCTTAAGGTCAACCGAGCCTGCAACAGCGTCACCAGCGCGTTAAAGTGTTTCGCGGGGAGCGGGTCACCCGACTTCACGCCAGAAAGCTCCATCAGCGACTTCCAGATGAGCTTGTTGGAATCACCCGTGGCGGCAGAGACCTTGGTGACCAACTGGTTCAACGTGTTTTGTTCCGCCGGTAGCAGAGGGCGATCGGTTGCCGGACGCTGCTGCGGCTGTGGGATAGACAGCTGACCCTGCTGCAACAACTGTAAAACGTTTTTCAGCTGCTGCGGTGTCAGTTGGCTCAGCGCGGTCTGCCCAAACTGCTGACGAATGTAATCGCTGACGGCCTGGCGATTATTGCCCTGGCCGAGCAGTTCGGTCAGCTGCGACAACGTTTGACGCACGCTCAGCTTTTGTTCGGCGTTACCGATGCGCTGATTCAGGTTCTGTTCAGCGGCGGGAAAGTGGCGCGCCTGCAGCGGCGTGTCATTCTTCAAGCCCAGATCGTGTTTAACCCCTGCCCATACTTCGGCACTTTGCTGTGAAGTCATCGCGATTAATCGCGTAATAAGCCGTTCCAGCACCGTACGTTGCTGGGTACTCAGCGGCTGTTCTCCTGCCGGGGAGAGGGGAGTGGTGCCGGTCCCCGGAGGGCGCGCGGGCATACCTGAAATGGGTTGCGTCATGATTCATCCTTTCCGTATTACTTAATGCCGGGCGCAAGTATGCCTGGCGGCGAGATTATGGCACACTTCCCCGGTTTACTCTCGTTCTCAGACAGGTACTAATCGTGAAAATCCTTGTTGATGAAAATATGCCCTATGCCCGCGAGCTTTTCAGCCGTTTGGGTGAAGTCAGGGCTGTTCCAGGCCGTCCGATCCCGATGGAAGCGTTAACTGATGCCGATGCGCTGATGGTGCGTTCCGTCACGAAGGTCAATGAAGCGCTGCTTGGCGACAAAGCGATTAAGTTTGTTGGCACCGCGACAGCGGGCACCGACCATGTTGATCAAGCGTGGCTGCAACAGGCCGGTATCGGTTTCTCTGCCGCTCCTGGCTGCAACGCAATTGCGGTGGTTGAATATGTCTTTTCCGCGCTACTGATGTTGGCTGAACGCGACGGCTTCGCCTTGACCGATCGCACCGTCGGTATTGTGGGCGTCGGTAATGTCGGTGGTCGTCTGCAAAAACGCCTGGAAGCGTTAGGGATTAAAACGCTGCTGTGCGATCCGCCGCGTGCCGATAACGGCGATGCCGGTGACTTTAGATCGCTTGACGAGTTGGTGGCTCAAGCCGATGTGCTGACCTTCCATACGCCGCTGTATAAAGAAGGGCCGTACAAATCGCTACATCTGGCGGATGAGGCACTGATTCGTCGTCTGAAACCGGGAACCATTTTAATTAATGCCTGCCGTGGCCCGGTAGTCGATAACGCAGCGCTGCTTACCTGTCTGGAGGAAGGACAGGATCTGAGCGTGGTGCTGGACGTCTGGGAACCCGAACCCGATCTTAATCTCGCTCTGCTGGATAAAGTTGATCTGGGGACATCTCATATCGCCGGTTATACCCTCGAGGGGAAAGCGCGCGGGACTACTCAGGTGTTTGAAGCTTATAGCCAGTTCATTGGCCAGCCGCAGGAAGTTGCACTTTCATCGCTGCTGCCTGCACCGGAATTCGGTCGTATTAGCCTGCATGGGCCGCTCGATCAGCCAACGCTGAAAAGACTGGTGCATTTAGTGTATGATGTGCGCCGCGATGACGCGCCGCTGCGAAAAGTGGCGGGGATCCCGGGCGAATTTGACAAGCTGCGTAAGAATTATCTTGAGCGCCGCGAATGGTCTTCACTTACCGTTGAGTGTGACGACGCAAATGTCGCCGCGCTGCTGCTGCAAATCGGGTTTAACGCCGTACATCGTTAATGTCTTCTTAATGCCCCTGTCGGATACTCCGGCAGGGTCGCCATTTTTTCTGGAGTAAATCACCATGTCTGAAGGCTGGAATATTGCCATCCTGGGCGCAACCGGCGCCGTAGGCGAAGCCCTGATTGAAACCCTTGCTGAACGTCAATTCCCGGTGGGTGATATCTATGCGCTGGCGCGCAACGAAAGTGCCGGTGAGCATCTGCGTTTTAATGGTAAATCGGTAATGGTGCAGGACGCGGCGGAGTTCGACTGGACTCAGGCGCAGCTGGCATTCTTTGTGGCCGGCCAGGAAGCGACCGCCACTTACGTCGAAGAGGCGAGCAACGCGGGTTGTCTGATTATCGACCTCAGCGGCCTGTTTGCGCTGGAGCCGGACGTCCCGCTGGTGGTGCCGGACGTTAACCCGTCCGCGTTGGCGGATTACCGTAACCGCAACCTGGTTGCCGTTGCCGATAGCCAGACCTGCCAGTTGCTGAGCGCGCTGAAACCGCTGATCGATGAAGGCGGCCTGTCACGCATCAACGTCACCAGCCTTATCTCTGCTTCCGCACACGGTAAGAAAGCGGTCGATGCGCTGGCTGGGCAGAGCGCCAAACTGTTGAACGGTATTCCTATTGATGAAGATGACTTCTTTGGCCGCCAGCTGGCGTTCAACATGCTGCCAATGCTGCCGGACCGTGAAGGCAGCGTGCGCGACGAGCGTCGTATTGTCGATCAGGTGCGTAAAGTCCTGCAGGACGATGGCCTGATGATTTCCGCCAGCTGCGTTCAAACGCCGGTCTTCTATGGCCACGCGCAGATGGTTTCCTTTGAAGCGATGCGCCCACTGGCGGCGGAAGAAGCACGTGACGCGCTTTCTCGCGGTGAAGATATCGTCTTGTCGGAAGAAAATGAATTCCCTACTCAGGTTGGCGATGCCACCGGTAGCACTCATCTTTCTGTGGCTTGCGTGCGTAACGATTATGGCATGCCGGAGCAGATTCAGTTCTGGTCCGTGGCCGATAACGTTCGTTTCGGCGGGGCACTGATGGCAGTAAAAACGGCTGAGAAGCTGGTGCAGGAGTATATGTACTAATGTCCGAAATGCAGCAACCGCCGGTCTACCGTATCGCTCTGGGCATTGAATATGACGGCAGCAAATATTACGGCTGGCAGCGGCAAAATGAAGTGCGCAGCGTGCAGGAGAAGCTTGAAAAAGCGCTATCGCAGGTCGCGAATGAGCCAATTAACGTGTTTTGCGCCGGACGTACCGACTCCGGCGTTCACGGGACTGGCCAGGTTGTGCATTTCGAAACCCATGCTGCGCGTAAAGATGCTGCATGGACATTAGGCGTAAATGCGAATTTGCCTGGTGACATCGCAGTTCGTTGGGTGAAAGCTGTACCCGACGATTTCCATGCGCGTTTTAGCGCAACGGCACGCCGCTATCGCTACATTATCTATAACCACCGGCTGCGTCCGGCGGTGTTGGGCCAGGGGGTGACGCATTATCATCAGCCGCTGGACGCCGAACGGATGCACCGTGCGGCGCAAAGTTTGCTGGGTGAGAATGATTTCACCTCATTTCGGGCGGTGCAGTGCCAGTCGCGCACGCCGTGGCGCAATCTGATGCACATCAACGTGACTCGCTACGGTGCGTACATTGTGGTGGACATCAAAGCGAATGCCTTTGTGCATCACATGGTAAGGAATATTGTTGGCAGCCTGATGGAAGTTGGCTCAGGAAACCAGCCGGAGAGCTGGATTGCAGAACTGCTGGCGGCAAAAGACAGGACGCTTGCCGCGGCGACGGCGAAAGCGGAAGGGCTGTACCTGGTGGCGGTAGACTATCCCGCGCACTTTGACCTGCCTTCCGTGCCGATGGGGCCGCTTTTCCTGGCGGACTAATGTAGTCATTTGGGGCTAAAACAATATGGACCTTATCCGTTTTTTAATTGATTTCATCCTGCATATTGATGTGCATTTGGCTGAACTGGTCGCGCAATACGGCGTCTGGGTTTACGCCATTTTGTTTCTGATCCTGTTTTGCGAAACGGGGCTGGTGGTTACGCCATTCCTGCCTGGCGACTCGCTGCTGTTCGTGGCCGGAGCGCTTTCTGCGCTGCCGACCAACGATCTCAACGTGCATCTGATGGTGCTGCTGATGGTGATTGCGGCGATTGCTGGCGATGCGGTGAACTATACGATTGGTCGGCTATTCGGTGAAAAACTGTTCAGCAACCCCAACTCGAAAATTTTCCGCCGCAGCTACCTGGATAAGACTCACGCCTTCTACGATAAACATGGTGGAAAAACCATTATTCTGGCGCGATTTGTGCCTATCGTCAGAACATTTGCGCCTTTTGTGGCGGGAATGGGCCATATGTCCTATCGTCATTTTGCGTTCTATAACGTGACCGGCGCGCTGCTGTGGGTGCTGCTGTTTACCTACGCGGGCTATCTGTTCGGCGATCTGCCGATTGTGCAGGAAAACCTGAAACTGCTGATTGTAGCGATTATCGTTCTCTCGGTATTACCGGGTGTTATCGAAGTGATTCGCCATCGTCGCGCAGCAGCAAAACAGGCAAAATAAACGCAGCACAAGGGACACGATTCAGCCGTGTCCCGTAACGGCATGTTTCGCGGTTCGACCACTTTTTTATGCCAAGTTTCGGGCTGTTATGTTTTAATGTGCAACATTCATGGTCTATGAGGGGCAAAAGTGGCATTATGCGCGCCCCCTTAATGGCAAAACTGGCATCGACCAGGTTCAGGCAGAAAGGTTATCAATGAGCTGGATTGAACGAATTAAAAGCAACATCACACCTACCCGCAAGGCGAGCATCCCGGAAGGGGTATGGACCAAGTGCGATAGCTGTGGTCAGGTTTTGTATCGCGCAGAGCTGGAGCGTAACCTTGAGGTTTGCCCAAAGTGCGATCACCACATGCGTATGTCAGCGCGTAATCGCCTGCATAGCTTGTTAGATGAAGGGTCCCTGGTAGAGCTGGGAAGTGAACTTGAGCCGAAAGACGTGCTGAAGTTCCGTGACTCTAAAAAGTATAAAGACCGACTGGCATCCGCTCAGAAAGAGACGGGTGAGAAAGACGCGCTGGTGGTCATGAAAGGCACCCTGCACACCATGCCGGTGGTTGCCGCTGCCTTTGAGTTCTCCTTTATGGGCGGCTCAATGGGTTCCGTGGTGGGCGCGCGCTTTGTCCGTGCCGTTGAGCAGGCGCTGGAAGATAACTGTCCGCTGATCTGCTTCTCCGCTTCCGGCGGTGCACGTATGCAGGAAGCGTTGATGTCGCTGATGCAGATGGCGAAAACCTCTGCTGCGCTGGCTAAAATGCAGGAGCGTGGTTTACCGTATATCTCCGTGCTGACCGACCCAACCATGGGCGGTGTTTCTGCAAGCTTTGCGATGCTGGGTGACCTGAACATTGCAGAACCGAAAGCGCTGATTGGCTTTGCCGGTCCACGCGTTATCGAGCAGACCGTTCGTGAGAAACTGCCGCCGGGCTTCCAGCGCAGTGAGTTCCTCATCGAGAAGGGCGCAATCGATATGATTGTACGCCGTCCAGAAATGCGTCTGAAGCTGGCCAGCGTTCTGGCTAAGCTGATGAATCTCCCGGCACCGAATCCGGATGCGCCGCGCGACAGCGTGGTGGTACCGCCGGTACCGGATCAGGAACCAGAGGCCTGATAATGCAAAGGGCAGGGCCGGGTGGCGCTGCCCTTTTTGCTTTTATTCACCGTTGAAAGTTGCGGGCACCATGGAAAAACATCTTATTCCTCAGGCCACGTCGCCCCTGGCTACGTGGCTTTCTTATCTGGAAAACCTCCACTCAAAAACTATCGATCTGGGATTAGCGCGGGTTAGCCTGGTCGCGGGTCAACTGGATGTTCTCCAGCCAGCACCGTTCGTGTTTACCGTTGCCGGAACGAACGGCAAAGGCACCACCTGCCGTACGCTGGAAACGATTCTGATGGCTGCAGGTTACACTGTCGGGGTTTACAGCTCTCCCCACCTGGTTCGCTACACCGAACGCGTGCGCGTGCAGGGTGCCGAGCTTACCGAAAGCGACCACACCGCCTCTTTTGCTGCGATTGAACAAGCTCGCGGCGAAACCTCTCTGACCTACTTTGAATATGGCACGCTCTCCGCGCTGTGGTTGTTTAAGCAGGCAAAAGTGGACGTGGCTATTCTTGAAGTGGGGCTGGGCGGTCGTTTGGACGCCACCAATATTGTCGATGCTAACGTTGCCGTGGTGACCAGCATCGCGCTGGATCACACCGACTGGCTGGGGCCGGATCGCGAAAGCATCGGTCGTGAAAAGGCGGGTGTCTTCCGTGGCGGACGTCCTGCCATTGTCGGCGAGCCGGATATGCCGCATACCATTGCCGACGTGGCGCGCGAAAAAGGCGCATTGCTGCGTCAGCGTGATGTTGACTGGCGCTACACGGTTGAAGTCGATAGCTGGACATTCAGTGACGCGCTGGGCGAAATGCGGGATCTGCCGCTGCCGAACGTGCCACAGCCTAATGCCGCGACTGCGCTGGCAGCGTTGCGGGCTAGCGGACTTGCAGTCAGTGAACAGGCTATCCGTGATGGCATTGCTAACGCGATTTTGCCAGGCCGTTTCCAGACCATCCAGACTGAACCGCGCGTTATTTTAGACGTCGCACATAACCCGCATGCGGCGGCCTACCTTGCCGGACGTCTCAAATCGCTGCCGAAAACTGGGCGAGTGCGAGCGGTTATTGGTATGCTGCATGATAAGGATATCGCTGGTACGCTGGCGTGTCTGGCAGAGGTCGTTGACGACTGGTATTGCGCGCCGCTGGAAGGGCCGCGCGGGGCGACGGCGGAACAGCTGCGGGAACATCTGCAGACTGGTGACGTTTTTGCCACCGTGGCACAGGCATGGCGTGCCGCAATGGCCGATGCGACGCCTGATGATACGGTGCTAGTGTGTGGTTCGTTCCACACGGTGGCGCATGTGATGGAAGAGTTGGACGCGGGGATAGCTGGTGGCAAGTAAGTTTCAAAACCGTCTGGTCGGGACGATAGTATTAGTTGCCCTGGGCGTTATCGTGCTGCCTGGGCTTCTTGACGGGCAAAAAAAACATTATCAGGATGAGTTTGCGGCTATTCCGCTGGTGCCAAAGCCTGGCGACCGCGACGAGCCTGATATGTTGCCAACCGCAACGCAGGCGCTGCCAGCGCAGCCGCCGGAAGGTGCTGCGGAAGAAGTCAGAGCCGGTGATGCGGCGGCGCCATCGCTGGACTCCAGCCGTCTTGCCGTTAATGGCAACGGCGATCTTGAACAAATCCCGCCAGCGGCCGATTTGCCAAAACCGAAACCGGTTGAAAAGCCAAAGCCTAAACCGCAGCCGGTCACCGAACAGGTTGCCGTGACGCCGCCGCCAAAAGCCGCGCCGGAAACCCAGCCTGCGCCAGTGGGTAAAGCCTATGTGGTGCAGTTGGGGGCGCTGAAGAACGCCGATAAGGTGAATGAGATTGTTGCTAGCCTGCGTGGTGCAGGTTATCGCGCATACACATCGCCTTCCACGCCGGTTCAGGGTAAAATTACGCGTATTTTGGTTGGCCCGGAAGCCTCAAAAGATAAGCTGAAAGGTTCGCTTGGCGAGCTCAAACAGCTGTCGGGATTAAGCGGTGTGGTGATGGGGTATACCCCTAACTAATGCAGCATTAACTGACATCCAAACCCTTCCCGTAGCGGGATGAGGGGCATGCTTTTTGCCCGTGGGTGCAGGCCCGAAACCGTGGCGTTGAATATTTTTTCAGCGCCATTTTTTATTTACGCCAGGGAAGGAAATCCCTACGCAAACGTTTTCTTTTTCTGTTAGAATGCGCCCGAACTGGATGACAGGGCGTAAAATCGTGGGACATTTATGGTCTGGATTGATTATGCCATTATCGCGGTGCTGGGCTTTTCTTGCTTAGTGAGCCTTATCCGCGGCTTTGTTCGTGAAGCTTTATCGTTGGTAACCTGGGGCTGTGCCTTCTACGTTGCCAGCCATTACTACACGGAACTGTCTGTCTGGTTTACGGGCTTTGAAGATGAACGGGTTCGAAACGGGATTGCGATTGCGGCGCTGTTTATCGTAACGCTCATCGTTGGTGCTATCGTCAACTACGTGATAGGCCAACTGGTGGAAAAAACCGGTTTGTCGGGTACGGATAGGGTATTGGGGATCTGCTTTGGCGCTTTACGTGGGGTGCTGATTATCGCCGCTATCTTGTTCTTCCTCGACACCTTTACCGGCATGGCGAAGAGCGATGATTGGCTGCATTCGCAGTTTATTCCCTATTTTTCACCGGTTATCAGATGGTTTTTTGAATACCTCCAAAGCTCGTCAAGTTTCTTGCCCAAAGTATAAGCTTTGGGTCGTTGCTTAACGAGGAAAAGACGTATGTGCGGTATTGTCGGTATCGCCGGTGTCATGCCGGTTAACCAGTCGATTTATGATGCGCTAACGGTGCTGCAGCACCGTGGACAGGATGCCGCTGGCATCATCACCATTGATGCCAACAACTGCTTCCGGTTGCGTAAGGCAAACGGCATGGTCAGTGATGTCTTTGAAGCCCGCCACATGCAGCGTATGCAGGGCAATATGGGTATTGGCCATGTGCGCTACCCAACGGCGGGCAGCTCCAGCGCCTCTGAAGCTCAGCCTTTCTACGTTAACTCCCCGTACGGTATTACGCTTGCGCACAACGGCAACCTGACCAATGCGCACGAGTTACGTCAAAAGCTGTTCGAAGAGAAACGCCGTCACATCAACACCACTTCTGATTCTGAAATCCTGCTCAATATTTTCGCCAGCGAGCTGGATAACTTCCGTCATTACCCACTGGAAGCCGACAATATCTTTGCTGCTATCGCCGCAACGAATCGCCAGATTCGTGGGGCTTATGCCTGCGTCGCAATGATTATCGGCCACGGTATGGTCGCCTTCCGCGACCCTAACGGCATTCGTCCGCTGGTGCTGGGCAAACGCGATGTTGGCGATGGCCGTACCGAATACATGGTGGCTTCCGAAAGCGTGGCGCTGGATACGCTGGGCTTTGAATTCCTGCGTGATGTCGCGCCGGGCGAAGCGGTCTATATCACGGAGAAAGGGCAGCTGTTTACCCGTCAGTGTGCTGATAATCCGGTAAGCAACCCATGCCTGTTTGAGTACGTCTACTTTGCTCGCCCAGACTCCTTCATCGACAAAATTTCCGTCTACAGCGCTCGCGTTAATATGGGCACCAAGCTTGGCGAGAAAATTGCGCGCGAGTGGGAAGATTTGGATATTGATGTGGTCATTCCGATTCCGGAAACCTCCTGCGATATCGCGCTGGAAATTGCCCGTATTCTGGATAAACCGTACCGTCAGGGTTTTGTGAAAAACCGCTACGTTGGCCGTACCTTTATCATGCCGGGACAGCAGCTGCGCCGTAAATCCGTACGCCGTAAGCTGAACGCCAACCGGGCCGAATTCCGCGGTAAGAACGTGCTGCTGGTGGATGACTCCATCGTGCGCGGCACCACTTCTGAGCAGATTATCGAAATGGCTCGTGAAGCGGGTGCGAAGAAGGTCTACCTGGCTTCTGCAGCACCGGAAATTCGCTTCCCGAACGTCTACGGTATCGATATGCCAACCGCCACCGAGCTGATTGCTCACGGGCGTGAAGTGGATGAGATTCGCCAGATCATTGGTGCCGACGGTCTTATCTTCCAGGATCTTGACGATCTGATTGATGCGGTACGCGCTGAGAATCCGGATATTCAACAATTTGAATGCTCGGTATTTAACGGTGTGTACGTCACCAAAGACGTTGACCAGACCTATCTTGATTTCCTCGACTCACTGCGCAACGACGATGCCAAAGCGATGCTGCTGCAAAACGAAGTTGAGAATTTAGAGATGCATAACGAAGGTTAAGTGAGTAAAAGCCGGGTGCGAATCACCTCGCATCCGGTTTTCTTGTCCCGGTGACCCCACCTCTATTTTCATTTTCCTAAGGCCTGTTTCCAGGTATTCATAAACCACGATCGGACCTGTTTCTTCCACCCAGACTGGCTATGATCAACGCTATACGGACGTTTTATCGCTGTAGGGCTTAGACGTATACACCTTTACCCAAACTGACAGCGATAATTAACCCCTGCGGTTGCGTCTGACGCCGTAATCCGGCAAAGTTTGCTTCATTATGGAAATAGGGCGGTTTGTGTGAAACGACTCATCATTGGAATCTCTGGCGCGAGCGGCGCCATTTACGGCGTACGCTTACTGCAAGTACTCCGCAGCCTGCCAGATGTGGAAACACATTTGGTGATGAGCCAGGCCGCCCGGCAGACGCTGGCGCTGGAAACCGACTTTTCGCTGCGTGAAGTACAGGCGTTGGCCGATGTCGTGCATGATGCTCGTGATATCGGTGCCAGTATTTCATCAGGTTCGTATAAGACCGCCGGGATGGTGATCCTGCCTTGCTCAATCAAAACGCTGTCCGGTATCGTGAATAGCTATACCGACGGCCTGTTGACGCGCGCCGCCGATGTGGTGCTGAAAGAGCGTCGTCCGCTGGTACTGTGTGTACGAGAAACCCCGCTGCACCTTGGGCATCTGCGTCTGATGACCCAGGCTGCCGAAATCGGCGCGATTATTATGCCGCCGGTGCCTGCGTTTTATCATCGTCCGCAAACCCTGGATGATGTGATAAACCAGACCGTAAATCGTGTGCTCGATCTTTTCGATATCGAGTTGCCCCAGGATCTCTTTACCCGGTGGACCGGTGTCTGATCGCGCCCAAACCAAGTGCACCCTGTATACATTGCCCTGTTTCAGGGCAATTCTGTAACGCCGATCAAATCCTCGATATTTAATCATCCTGATTGTCTATTTGTGCTCGATTTATGCGCTGTGGCTGATATCTTCCTTCATGATCACCTTTTGTTATCTTTTTATTAACATTTTTAACGTCATGGTTTTCCAGGCGTAAAAGATGGCACAGAAGATGCAAATAAGGTTTTGCAGACACACACAACATAACTATGAGCAGTTAACAACATCACGATTTAATTAGGGGAACGTATGAAGAAGACGGTTCTGGCTCTCTCTTTGCTGCTGGGTCTCAGCAGCGCCTCCAGCGTATTTGCCGCATTGCCGCAGAGCATCCGTATCGGTACTGATGCCACCTATGCACCGTTCTCCTCGAAAGATGCCAAAGGCGACTTTGTCGGTTTTGATATCGATCTGGGTAATGAAATGTGCAAGCGTGCCAGCATCAAGTGTACCTGGGTAGGCAGCGACTTTGACGCGCTGATCCCGTCGCTGAAAGCGAAGAAAATCGATGCCATCATCTCTTCGCTGTCGATTACCGAAAAACGCCAGCAGGAAATCGCTTTCTCCAACAAGCTGTATGCGGCTGACTCACGTCTGATCGCGGCCAAAGGTTCGAAAATTACGCCTGCTCTTGATGCGCTAAAAGGCAAACACATCGGCGTGCTGCAGGGTTCTACTCAGGAAGCCTATGCCAATGAAAACTGGCGTAGCAAAGGTATCGATGTTGTAGCGTATCAAAACCAGGATCTGATCTACTCCGATATGGCAGCCGGTCGCCTCGACGCGGCGTTCCAGGATGAAGTAGCGGCCAGCGAAGGCTTCCTTAAGCAGCCTGCGGGTAAAGATTTTGAGTTCGCGGGCCCGTCAGTTAAAGACAAAAAATACTTTGGCGATGGCACCGGCGTGGGTCTGCGTAAAGACGATGTTGAGCTGAAAGCGGCGTTTGATAAAGCGCTGGCGGAACTGCGTGCTGACGGCACCTACGACAAGATGGCGAAGAAGTATTTCAACTTCAACGTCTACGGCGACTAACTGCGGCATAGGTATCATCGTGGTGCATTGATTTAGCGATGCACCATGGTGGTGCGTTTTTTGCTCGAAAATCGCGCATGGTTGCATAGTTAAGCATTTTTAGTGAGAAAAAAGCCATCAGTCAGGGCAGAATGCTTTGCCTTGATAGGCCGAAAGATGGCACGATAACTGCTCAGATTATTTCTAAAAAACCCACAAGAATTACTGTCTGTTGAGGATAATATGAAAAAACTGGCGTTATCTTTTTCTCTGGTCTTAGCGCTTGCGTCTGCTTCAAGCGCATTTGCAGCAACCCCGCAAAAAGTGCGTATTGGTACTGACCCAACGTATGCACCATTCGAGTCAAAAAATGCCAAGGGTGAGTTAGTGGGTTTTGACATTGATCTGGCAAAAGAGCTGTGTAAGCGCATCCAGGCACAATGTACCTTCGTGGAGAACCCGCTTGACGCACTGATCCCCTCGCTGAAAGCGAAGAAAATCGATGCCATCATGTCATCACTGTCGATCACTGAAAAACGTCAGCAGGAAATTGCCTTTACCGACAAACTGTATGCTGCCGACTCCCGTCTGGTGGTAAAAAAAGGCTCCCCAGTGACCCCGGATCTCGCCACGCTGAAAGGTAAGCGCGTTGGCGTGCTGCAGGGCACCACTCAGGAAACTTACGGTAACGAACATTGGGCGCCGAAAGGTATTGAAATCGTCTCCTACCAGGGACAGGACAATATCTACTCTGACCTGACTGCCGGTCGTATTGATGCGGCATTCCAGGACGAAGTGGCGGCAAGTGAAGGCTTCCTGAAACAACCTATCGGTAAAGACTACCAGTTCGGCGGCCCGTCTATTAAAGATGAGAAGCTGTTCGGCGTAGGTACCGGTATGGGTCTGCGTAAAGACGACACTGAACTGCTGAACGCGCTGAACAAGGCATTTGCTGAGATGCGTGCCGACGGCACCTACGACAAGCTGGCGAAAAAGTATTTCGATTTTAACGTTTACGGCGAGTAATCATCACGAGTAACCCATCGCCTCGCGTTTGCCGGGCGATGGGCGTCAAGACAGGACTGGCAGCATGCTGTACGGGTTTTCACAGGTTATTTTTCAGGGCGCCGTTGTTACCCTTGAGCTGGCTCTCAGCTCAGTGGTTTTGGCCGTGCTTATAGGTCTGGTCGGCGCGGGAGCCAAGCTCTCCCGAAATCGCGTACTGGCGTTAATTTTTGAGGGTTACACCACGTTGATTCGCGGGGTGCCCGACTTAGTCCTGATGCTGCTGATTTTTTATGGGCTGCAGATGGCACTCAACCTGGTCACTGATGCACTTGGGTTGTCACAGTTTGATATTGACCCCATGATTGCCGGGATCATCACCCTTGGGTTTATCTATGGGGCCTACTTTACTGAAACGTTCCGTGGTGCCTTTATGGCTGTGCCAAAAGGGCATATTGAAGCCGCGACGGCCTTTGGTTTTACCAGCTCACAAACCTTCCGCCGTATTTTGTTCCCGGCCATGATGCGCTATGCGCTTCCGGGGATTGGCAACAACTGGCAGGTGATTTTAAAGGCCACCGCGCTGGTGTCGCTGCTCGGGTTGGAGGATGTGGTTAAAGCCACTCAACTTGCGGGTAAAAGCACCTGGGAGCCGTTCTATTTCGCCATCGTCTGCGGATTAATTTATCTGCTGTTTACTACCGTTTCTAATGGCGTGTTGCTGCTGCTCGAACGCCGCTATTCTGTGGGTGTGAAGAGGGCTGACCTGTGATTGAAATTATTCAGGAATACTGGAAAGCGCTGCTGTGGAGCGACGGCTATCGTTTTACCGGCGTGGCCATTACGCTATGGCTGCTGGTACTGTCGGTGGTCATGGGTGGTTTCATGGCCCTGTTCCTCGCCATAGCGCGCGTCTCTAGCAACAAATACATTAAATTCCCGGTGTGGCTGTTTACCTATATTTTCCGCGGTACGCCGCTGTATGTGCAGCTGTTGGTGTTTTATTCCGGGATGTATACGCTGGAAATCGTGAAAGGCACCGAGATGCTCAACGCCTTTTTCCGCAGCGGTTTAAATTGTACGGTACTGGCGTTAACGCTGAATACCTGTGCCTACACCACCGAGATTTTTGCCGGCGCGATTCGCTCCGTACCGGCAGGTGAGATAGAGGCGGCGCGCGCCTACGGTTTCTCGTCATTCAAACTTTACCGCTGCATTATTTTGCCCTCGGCGCTGCGTATTGCTTTGCCGGCTTACAGCAACGAAGTGATTTTGATGCTGCACTCAACGGCGCTGGCATTTACCGCCACCGTGCCTGATTTACTGAAAATTGCGCGCGATATTAACTCCGCCACCTACCAGCCTTTTACTGCCTTTGGCATAGCGGCTGTGCTGTATTTAATAATTTCTTACGTGCTGATTAGCCTGTTCCGCAAAGCGGAAAAACGCTGGTTGCAGCATATGAAACCGTCTTCTACGCACTGAGAATATGATGTCTGAAAAAAAACTTAACGTAATCGACCTGCACAAACGTTACGGCGAGCAGGAAGTGCTGAAGGGCGTGTCGCTTAAGGCTGAAGCCGGTGATGTTATCAGCATTATTGGCTCGTCCGGCTCGGGTAAAAGTACCTTCCTGCGCTGTATCAACTTTCTCGAAAAACCAAGTGAAGGCTCTATTGTCGTCAATGGGCAGAACATTGGGCTGGTGCGTGATACCGACGGTCAATTAAAGGTCGCCGATAAAAACCAACTGCGTTTGCTGCGCACTCGTCTGACCATGGTTTTCCAGCACTTTAACCTCTGGAGCCATATGACGGTGCTGGAGAACGTGATGGAAGCACCTATTCAGGTTCTGGGATTAAGCAAAGCCGATGCGCGCGAACGGGCGATAAAATACCTGGCGAAAGTGGGTATTGATGAACGTCAGCAGAATAAATATCCGGTACATCTCTCCGGTGGCCAACAGCAGCGCGTTTCTATTGCCCGTGCGCTGGCGATGGAGCCGGAGGTACTGTTATTCGATGAGCCGACTTCCGCACTCGATCCTGAGTTGGTGGGTGAAGTGCTGCGCATCATGCAGCAGCTGGCAGAAGAAGGGAAAACCATGGTGGTGGTGACGCATGAAATGGGCTTTGCTCGTCATGTTTCCACGCACGTTATTTTCCTTCATCAGGGGATTATTGAGGAAGAAGGCGCACCGGATGAAGTCTTTGGTAATCCTAAAAGTGCGCGCCTGCAGCAGTTCTTAAGTGGAGCGCTGAAATAACTTCAGACGCCCTCACTTCGCGGTGGGGGCGTTTTCCAGCCGATACACCCAGTCGTCATAGTATTCGCCGTTAAGCTGATACGCTTTTTCCAGCACTTGCGTACGAATAAAACCCCGCTTTTCCAGCAGTCGCGCCGAGCCGTGATTATCCCCCAGAACCCACGCGTTGATGGCCCACAGTGAAAGCGTATTAAAGCCATAGTCGCAAAGCGCATTGAGCGCTTCGCTGGCGTATCCATGTCCCTGAGCCTGCGGCAATAGCGCATAGCCGATGTCGGCTTCATGGGGATTTTTGTGGCTGACTCGCAGACCGATATCACCAAGCGCGGTGCCATTATTATCGCGAATAACGAATATTCCCGGCTCCCTACAGCGCTGCTCAAACACGTCGCGAATTGCCGCTTCATCCAGGACTTCGCCCATAAAGCGCATCACGTCAGGATTTTGTCGAAGTGCCAGGAAAAAAGGCCAGTCGTGTTGATGAAAGGGAGAAAGCTGTAAACGTGCCGTGATAATCAGTGCCATCAGAGTGCCAGTATACGAAACCAAAGAGAGTACCTTAGCACCCGAATTATCTAAATTACAGGACGTTAACGACGAAGAGGGGACGAGTGACTTAACCCGTGAAAATAATCCAGCACCGTTTGGCTCTCCCTGGATGCGCGCAACTGCAGCGCCAGATTTAGGCTATCCAGCGTCCGGGCATGGGTCGCCATGGGTGATTGCGGATCCAGACGGCCTTCGCTGACCAGCCACTCTACAACCGTTTGCCAGCGCCACAGCGGTGAGCTGCCTTTAAGGCGTTGTACCGGCCCGGGAAATTGCCCGGCGCCGCGAGCGCCCTCTTTGAGTAAAGAGATAGCCTGTCGGGAGACGCCAGTAAGCTCGGCGATATCGCTCAACCCCACCAGCACAGAATCAACGGATTCAACGCGAGCATTAAGTGCAGGAGCAGATTCAACATCCTGAATAGCTGACAAAATCGCGTGCTCTAGCGTGTCGCTTTCACGGTCAAAATCGAGGTACACCGCGGTACCATAAAAACAGATAAGCGCATCATCGCAGTGCGCTTTAAACAGAGCGTCTTCTAGCTGAGGCGTGCGGCGAGTGACGCCGGAGATCGTCAGCGTGAAATTGAATAACGGCATCGTTCCATCTCCCAATCTATGAGTGCTTTGGCTGGCAGCGGTCAACCACTCGCATATTTTGTCGCGCGTGATGAAGGGGAACCGCTGGCGTCGACCAGATGCTCATCATGTGATCGCGGTGTTCTGCCAGCCCGCACCTCAAGCGACCGAAACAGTGGGCGCTATGGCCGCTAGGGCTAAATAACCATCCGCGTTCGAGCGCGTATTCGATAGCTGCCCGGATATGTTTATTTGGATGTTCCTTCATCATCGGTCCTGCGTAGTATCAATAGGGTGTTGACGAATGTCAACATCCTTTGGGTGGGTTATTGTGCAGGCCAGTGATGGCAGGAAGGGAAAGAGGTGTTGGAACCGACATCACGTTCGTATTAATGGCAATTTGGTTTGAAAGTTGAAATGCGGGACGTATTCCAGAGAAAAGGCGGCGATAGACTGCGGCTATCGCCATGTGTTTAGTGTTGTTTGCCCAGAATGTGACCGAGTGCCTCATCCAGATCGTACCAACGGAAGGTAAACCCAGCGGCTTCGAGGCGTTTAGGGAGTGCGCGCTGGCCTCCGAGTACCAGGACGGAAGATTCCCCCATTAATAGGCGTATCACGGGGGCGGGTACGCGCAAAACAGCGGGGCGATCTAACGCATGTCCCAGCGCATGGGCGAACTGTTCGTTATGAACCGGGTAGGGGGAAACCATATTAAACGGCCCGCGCAGATCGTTATCCAGCAGCCATAGAATGCCATTAACCATGTCATCGATGTGAATCCACGCCAGGTACTGCCGGCCATTGCCGATAGGGCCGCCGAGTCCAAGTTTAAAGGGTGGCAGCATTTTTCCGAGGATACCGCCCTTCGCGGCGAGAACGACGCCGGTACGTAGCAGACAGACGCGGGTGCGGTCGCTTTGTGCACTGCTGGCAATTTGCTCCCAGCGCGCGCAAAGTTTGTGGGTAAACTCGTTATGCGGTGGTTCTTCCTCTGTGACCACCACTTCGCCGAGATCGCCATAATAACCGGTGGCTGAGCCGGAAATGAGTACCGATGGCGGCGTTGAGCTGGCCTGAATCAATTCACTGATCCGCTGGGTTATCGCCCAGCGGCTGTCGCAAAGCTTCTGTTTTTGCGCCTCTGTCCAGCGTTTGTCGGCAATGGGTTCACCGGCAAGATTGATGACGGCATTTATGCCGTCGAGCGAGGAAATATTCTGCAGCCCGGGCCAGAGTTCAACGCGGGCATCAAGAACCTGACGCGCTTTTTCTGGAGAACGCGTTACTACGCAGACCGTATGGCCAATCGTTAATAAGCGCGGAATAAGGTGGCGGCCAATGAGGCCGGTGCCACCGGTAATCAGAATTTTCATGCGACCTCCCCGCGAAGGAGCGCCTAGCGTTGCCAGCTTAAGGTAATGGAGACCGAATCGGCGTAGCGCAGCGCGTGAACTTTATCGATTTCCACTTCAGCATAAGTGACCCAGTGATGTTCGCGTGCGAGGTCGAGCACATCCTGAGTTAATTTTTCCAGCAAAGAGAAACGGTTATTTTCCACGTGGCGGATAATGTTCTTGGTGATGGTGCGATAATTCAGCGCATCGTTAATGTCTTCACTGTTCCTCGCCTGATCTGCCGGGTAGCGAATTTCAATGTTGATGACCACGTCCTGACGGTTGGCAATCTCTTCTTCTTTAATCCCGATAAACGTACGCAGGCGCAGATTTTTGATGCGGATGATGGCGTCGGAATGAGACATTGCAGGTGTTCTCCTTATTTATTGTTGTCTTAAATATCATACACGAAAGCATCTTTATCGCGGCAGTGTCTGACGTGTATTCAATTCGTGCGCCAGTTCAATAAATGCACGTAGCGCGGGCAGAATGTGGCGATGGCCTGGATAATAGAGACGTAACCCCCCAAAGCTTGGGCACCATTCGGCCAGTACGCTGATGAGCTTACCATTGGCGAGGTCGTCCTGGATAAACCACTGTGAAATAAACGCCAGCCCCAGCCCAGCCAGTGCAGCGCGGCGGATGACCTGCATTTCGCTGACGATAATTCGTGGTGGGACGTTGACCGTGAACTTGTGCTGATGATGCTCCAGTTCCCAATGGTACACGCCACCGTGCGACATACGCATACCAATACTTTGGTGAGCCGCAAGTTCATCCGGTGATTGTGGAACACCGAACCGCGCGAAATAGTCGGGTGACCCGACAATCAGCATTCTGGCATCCGGCGTTAGCGCGCTGGCAATCATATCCTGCGGCACCGATTCGGCCAGACGGATCCCTGCATCGTAACCTTCGGCGACGATATCGATCATTCTTGAGTCGGTAGTGATATCCAGCTTCATCTGCGGGTAGCGCTGCAGATAGGTATCAAACAGATTGAACAGCAGAGACACGCTTTCACGCGGGGCGTTGATACGCAAAGTTCCCGTAGGCACGCCGGGTTCTGCAGTGATCTCTTCAGCGGCGCGTTGAATTTCGGCCAGCGCGGGAGCGATGCGCGCAATATAGCGCCGTCCTTGCTCGGTCAAGGCCACGCTGCGTGTTGTGCGATTAAAAAGACGTACGTGAAGACGTGATTCCAGCCCAGCCACAGCGTTGCTAACGGCAGTGGCCGACAGGCCCAACTCACGCGCCGCTGCGCGGAAGCTTTGCTGACGGGCGACGGCAAGGACAACTTCCAGTTCAGTCAGACCGCTACGGTACATGATTATCCCGATTATCGTGACAGTTTGTCCTTATTATACGCTCTTATCACCATGATGGGCGCTTCTTATACTGTGTGACATCCGATGATAAGAGGGCAGAATCATGCAGCACATCAACAAAATTTATATCAATGGCCAATTCGTTACCCCACATGGCAGCGAGTTGTTTGATCTGTTTAATCCAGCCACCGAGGCAGTGATTGGTCAGGTGCAACTGGCGGACGAAGAAGATGCCCTGCGTGCGATTGCGGCGGCAAAAGCGGCGTTCCCGGTCTGGTCGAAAACCTCACCAGAAGAACGTATTGCGGTGCTGGAGCGCATGCATCAGGCGGTTATGGCCCGCGAATCCGATCTATTAGAAGCGATTATTACTGAATATGGCGCACCGTCATCGCGAGCCAGTTGGATGGCGGCCTGGCCTGCGCAGACCATTCGCTGTGCCATTGATGCGCTGAAGGCATTCGCGTTTGAAGAGTCTGTCGGGCGCGCAAAAGTCGTGATGACGCCGGTAGGTGTTGCTGGGCTGATTACACCATGGAACAGCGACGCGGGTTTTATCTGTAATAAGCTGGCGACGGCAATGGCTGCAGGCTGTACTGCGGTGATTAAGCCGAGTGAAATGAGTGCCTGGCAGACGCAGATTATTACCGAAGCGCTGCATGCGGCGCAGATCCCCGCAGGCGTTTTTAACATTGTGACAGGCCGTGGCGATGTCGTCGGTGATGTGATTAACCACCATCCAGATATCGCGAAGATTTCGTTCACAGGCTCAACGGCGGTGGGGAAACACATCGTGGAAAGCGGCGCTCGCACGTTGAAGCGCATAACGCTGGAGCTGGGTGGTAAATCGCCAACGGTGATCCTCGATGATGCCGACCCAAAAACGGCGGTTCACATGGCGCTTGAGGCAGGCTTTATGAATAGTGGGCAGGCGTGTATTGCCGGCACGCGTATTCTGGTTCCGGCGTCGCGTAAAACAGAGTTTGAGCAGGAAATGGTCGCCGCTATCGCGCAGTTTACCGCTGGCAACCCGCGTGATGTGCAGACGGTGATTGGCCCGATGGTGAGCCGTAAACAGTGGCAGCGGGTGCAGGATTACATTCGACTGGGGGGACAGGAAGGCGCACGATTACTCACCGGCGGTGAGGGACGCGTTGAGGGGATGGAAAAAGGCTGGAGCGTGAAGCCAACCATATTCGCCGACGTCAATAACCAGATGCGTATTGCCAGAGAGGAGATCTTTGGACCGGTGCTGGTGGTTATTCCCTACGCAGATGATGCGGAGGCGCTGGCTATCGCCAACGACACTGACTACGGTTTGAGTGCGCTGGTGCTGAGCGGTTCCAGCCAGCGTGGTGAAGCGATAGCGCTGCAGATTGAGTCTGGCCGCGTGCTGGTCAATACCCTTGAACACGAGCATCTGGCACCGTTTGGCGGCTTTAAACAGTCTGGGCTCGGGCGTGAAATGGGCAAATGGGGATTGCTGGCCTACCTGGAGCCCAAAACGCTGTTGGTTGGCTGATTGCAAAATCCTCATGTTGTGGGCAAGTGACATCGCCGGATAGACAAGCTATTTTGGCTATTATGTCAGATGGGCGCAGGGTTTCTGCGCCCATCGTTCGTGCATCTTTTGCCGGTAATTGAGGACGCGCTATGAGCCAGCCTGTGATAACGCTTTGGTCAGACTCCGATTTTTTCTCTCCCTACGTGATGTCCGTGTACGTAGCCCTCAAAGAAAAAGGGCTGCCCTTCACCCTTAAAACCGTCAACCTTAATCAGGGTGAACATCTTAAGCCTGGCTGGAAGGGCTATCACGCGACTCGCCGGGTACCGCTGCTTGATGTCGATGGTTTCGAACTCAGCGAATCTTCCGCCATTACCGAATATCTCGATGAACGTTTTGCCCCGCCAGAATGGGAACGTTTATATCCTCACGACATGCAAAAACGCGCCCGTGCGCGTCAGGTTCAGGCCTGGCTGCGAAGCGATCTGATGCCTATTCGCGAGGAGCGTTCCACCACAGTGGTGTTTGGTGGTGAGAAAAAAGCACCGTTGAGCGAAGCAGGACGTCAAAGCGCGGCTAAACTGTTTGACACTGCCAGTGCACTGTTGGAGCACGGCAGACCCAATCTGTTTGGCGAGTGGTGTATCGCGGATAGTGATCTGGCGCTAATGCTTAACCGACTTGTGCTTAACGGCGACGATGTTCCGGAAAAGCTGGCCGAGTACGCGACATTCCAGTGGCAACGGGCTTCGGTTCAGCGCTATGCGGCGCTGTCAGCTAAACATGCAGGCTGAAAAGTAAGATGTAATCCATTATGATAGTAGGGATTATCATTGTAGGGATTTGATTAATGAAGCTGATGTTTGCATCGGATATTCATGGTTCGTTGCCCGCAACCGAGCGCGTGCTGTCGCTATTTGCTGACAGCGGCGCGCAATGGTTGGTGATTCTGGGTGATGTGCTTAATCACGGGCCGCGCAACGCGCTTCCTGAGGGCTACGCGCCAGCTCAGGTTGCCGAGCGTCTCAATAGCGTAGCAGAGCGAATTATTGCTGTTCGCGGCAACTGCGATAGCGAAGTTGACCAAATGCTGCTGCATTTTCCTATCACCGCACCCTGGCAGCAGGTATTAACCGATTCGCAGCGACTGTTTCTGACTCACGGTCATCTTTATGGCCCCGATAATCTCCCGCCGCTGGCGTCTGGCGATGTGCTGATTTTTGGCCATACGCACCTGCCGGTGGCAGAAAAGCACGGCGAGATATTCTTATTTAATCCCGGTTCGGTTAGCATTCCAAAAGGCGGCTTTGCTGCCAGCTATGGGCTGATGGACGGAAGGAATCTGCAGGTTTTAGCACTCAATGATCAGCGGGTTATTGCAGAGGTTACCATTAACCCGTAAGTTACCCATCAATCATAAAACGCGCCGTAAGAGCGCTTTCAATTTAAGGTTTTCTGATGGTCGAGCAGAATCATTTGGCAGGCACGGAATGGGTCGATATTGTCAACGAAGACAATGAGGTCATCGCGCAGGCGAGCCGTGAACAAATGCGCGCGCAGTGTCTGCGCCACCGGGCTACCTACATTGTCGTCCATGACGGCATGGGGAAAATCCTGGTACAGCGTCGCACTGAGACGAAAGACTACCAGCCGGGTATGCTGGACGCCACCGCTGGGGGGGTTGTCCAGGCTGATGAGCCACTACTGGACTCCGCTCGCCGCGAGGCGGAAGAGGAGTTAGGGATTGCTGGCGTACCGTTTGCCGATCACGGTCAGTTCTATTTTGAAGATAAGAACTGTCGCGTATGGGGAAGCCTGTTTAGCTGCGTCTCCCACGGGCCGTTTGCCCTGCAGGAAGAAGAAGTTAGCGAAGTTCGTTGGATGACCCCGGAAGAGATCACCGCCCGCTGCGATGACTTCACCGATGACTCGCTGAAGGCGCTGGCGCTGTGGATGACCCGCAATGCCAACAATGAAGCGCATGTTGAGGAAGAAGCCGAGTAACATCACGTTATTGCAGGCATAAAAAAATCCGGAACGGTTTCCCGCTTCCGGATTTTTTTTACCTTAAAACCACCCGTGAACGGGTGGCTAAAGGCATTACTGCTGCTGTGAAGACTGGATCGCAGTCAGTGCGATGGTGTAGACGATATCGTCTACCAGCGCGCCGCGAGACAGGTCGTTCACTGGCTTGCGCATACCCTGCAGCATCGGCCCGATGGAGATCAGGTCGGCAGAACGCTGTACCGCTTTGTAGGTGGTGTTACCGGTGTTCAGATCTGGGAAGATGAACACGGTAGCGCGACCTGCAACCGGAGAGTTCGGTGCTTTGGATTTCGCAACGTCAGCCATCACAGCGGCATCATACTGCAGCGGGCCATCGATCATCAGGTCAGGACGTTTTTCCTGAGCCAGACGAGTTGCTTCGCGAACTTTCTCTACATCGCTACCTGCACCAGAAGTGCCGGTGGAGTAGGAGAGCATCGCAACGCGTGGTTCGATACCGAAGGCAATCGCGGAGTCTGCGGACTGAATAGCGATTTCAGCCAGCTGTTCTGCGGTCGGATCTGGGTTGATCGCACAGTCACCGTAAACATAAACCTGTTCAGGCAGCAGCATGAAGAACACGGAAGAGACCAGAGAGCTACCTGGTGCTGTTTTAATCAGCTGCAGCGGTGGACGGATGGTGTTGGCGGTGGTGTGAACCGCGCCAGATACCAAGCCATCTACGTCGTCTTGTTCCAGCATCAGGGTGCCGAGAACCACGTTGTCTTCCAGCTGTTCGCGGGCAACGGTTTCGGTCATACCTTTGTTTTTACGCAGTTCGACCAGGCGAGCGACATAGCTTTCGCGAACCACTTCAGGGTCAACGATTTCTACGCCAGCGCCCAGCTCAACGCCCTGGGCCGCTGCAACGCGGGTAATTTCGTCTGGGTTACCCAGCAGCACACAAGTGGCGATACCGCGTTCAGCACAGATAGCAGCAGCTTTAACGGTACGCGGTTCGTCGCCTTCTGGCAGAACAACGCGTTTGCCTGCTTTACGCGCCAGCTCGGTCAGCTGGTAGCGGAAGGCTGGTGGAGACAGACGACGACTGCGCTCGGAGGTTGCAGTCAGAGATTCAATCCAGTCAGCGTTGATGTAGTTAGCAACGTATTCCTGAACTTTCTCGATGCGCTCGTGATCGTCAACCGGCACTTCCAGGTTGAAGCTCTGCAGGCTCAGAGAAGTCTGCCAGGTGTTGGTGTTCACCATGAACACCGGCAGGCCGGTCGCAAACGCGCGTTCGCACAGTTTGTTGATGCGCGGATCCATGTCGTAGCCGCCGGTCAACAGCAGGGCACCGATTTCCACGCCGTTCATTGCTGCCAGGCAAGCGGCAACCAGAACGTCAGGACGGTCTGCGGACGTGACCAGCAGTGAACCTGGACGGAAGTGTTCCAGCATGTGCGGAATGCTACGCGCACAGAAGGTCACGGACTTCACGCGGCGGGTGTTGATGTCGCCTTCGTTCAGTACGGTTGCATTCAGGTGGTGCGCCATATCGATTGCACGGGTGGCAATCAGATCAAAGCTCCATGGCACCGCGCCCAGTACAGGCAGGGTGCTGGTGCTGCTCAGCTTAGCGGGATCGATTTTGATAACTTTCGCGGTGGAAGAGTCGTCAAAGATCTCAGACAGGTCTGGGCGAGTACGGCCCTGCTCGTCAACCGGTGCGTTCAGCTTGTTGACGATAACACCGGTGATGCTGGTGTTTTTCGCGCCGCCGAAGCTGTTGCGAGTCAGTTCGATACGTTCGTTCAGCTGTTCCGGAGTATCGGTACCCTGGGACATCACGAACACGATTTCTGCGTTCAGCGTTTTAGCAATTTCGTAGTTCAGAGACTGTGCGAACTGATGCTTACGGGTTGGGACCAGGCCTTCAACCAGTACAACTTCAGCATCTTTGGTGTTCGTGTGGTAGTTAGCGATGATCTCTTCCATCAGCACATCTTTCTGATTGCTGGAGAGCAGGGCTTCTACATGGCTCATCTTCATCGGTTCAGCAGCGGTAGTCGTTGAAGAGCTTGCGCGAACGATGGTGGTAGTCTGGTCTGGCGCATCGCCACCGCTACGCGGTTGTGCGATAGGTTTAAAGACGCTCAGACGAACGCCTTTGCGTTCCATAGCACGGATAACGCCAAGGCTGACGCTGGTCAGGCCGACGCTGGTTCCGGTAGGGATCAGCATAATAGTACGGGACACGGTTTATCCTCTTTCGTTACCGCCAGTCTTGGGCGGGATACAAAACAGCACCGCCAGCTAGGCTGGCGGTGTGATATCAGGCAGTCAGACGGTTGGCGTCTTGTGCAATGACCAGCTCTTCGTTGGTCGGAATAACGATGGCAGGGCGGGTGCCTTCTTTGTTGATGAAACCGGATTTGCCGAAACGGGCAGCCAGGTTACGTTCGTGATCAACTTCGAAGCCCAGAACGCCCAGTTTGCCCAGGGACAGTTCGCGAACCATTGCAGCGTTTTCACCAATACCACCGGTGAAGATAACCGCATCCAGACGACCATCCATCAGCGCGGTGTAAGAACCGATGTATTTCGCCAGACGGTGGCAGTAAACGTCCATTGCACGTTTAGCGTCTGCTTTTTCTTTGTAGTTATCTTCTACATAACGGCAATCGCTGGTGACTTCGGTCAGACCCAGCAGGCCAGACTCTTTGGTCAGCATTTTGTTGATCTGGTCGATGTTCATGCCCAGAGTGTCATGCAGATGGAAAATGATCGCTGGGTCGATATCACCGGAGCGAGTACCCATGACCAGACCTTCCAGTGGGGTCAGACCCATAGAGGTGTCAACGCATTTACCGTTACGGATAGCAGAAACAGAACCACCGTTGCCCAGGTGGCAGGTGATGATGTTCAGTTCTTCAACCGGTTTGTTCAGTACTTTTGCTGCTTCCTGAGTAACATAGAAGTGGCTGGTACCGTGTGCGCCGTAACGACGAACGCCGTGTTCTTTGTACAGGCTGTACGGCAGAGCGTACAGGTAGGATTCTTCCGGCATAGTCTGGTGGAACGCGGTATCAAATACGGCAACGTTCTTATCTTTCAGCTGCGGGAAGGATTTCAGCGCTTCAGCAATACCGATCAGGTGAGCCGGGTTATGCAGCGGAGCAAAAGAAGCAGAATCTTTGATGCCCTGGATCACGGATTCGTCGATCACAACGGAGCTGGTGTACTTCTCGCCGCCGTGTACGATACGGTGGCCGATAGCGGTCAGCTGCGCGGACAGTTCTGGTTTTTGTGCCAGAATAGTATTAACGATGAAGTTCAGCGCTTCACTGTGAGCGGCGCCTGCACCTAAAGCCGCTTCTTGTTTACCGCCGTCCATTTTCCACTTGATACGTGCTTCAGGGAGATGGAAACATTCGGCTAAACCAGAGAGGTGCTCTTCACCGTTAACTGCATCGATAACAGCGAATTTCAGAGAGGAGCTACCGCAGTTCAGAACCAGTACTAACTTACTCGACATGGAAGTACCTATTTATGATACGTGGCTAAAAAAACGTCAATGAGTCATTAAGCGTAGCGCAGGATGACCCCGACATTTATGATTAACATCATGCCTGGAACGTTTTTCAGGCATGATCTAAGAAATACATATTGATTCTAAGTCATTTTGCATAATTTTCAGCCGATGGCAGAATATGCAATAATTTGATTTGCCGGAGGGCTGTTACCCTATGGACTATCGAGTGATAGAAAAGCGAAGGCTCCGCAAGGCCCCTTGAGCATAGATGACTATGCGATGGGAGGCGAACGGACGCAGACTACGCATCTATAACTTGAAAGGCGACGGGTATAGAATCTGGCTATCTCAGGCTGGCACAGGATACCCGATTGCAGGGGCTATGCCAAAATTTTTTGAACGATGTCATACCCAGTTGTTGTTTTTAAAAAATATTTTAATTTTTATACGTGAAGTTGAGGTAAGCCATGTCGACACCCGAGCAACGCCCGGTCAGTTTCTTCAGTTTGTTTAGCCGGGGGCAGCACTATTCAAAGACGTGGCCGTTAGATAAGCGGCTTGCGCCGGTGTTTGTTGAGAACCGCGTCATTCGCGCCACTCGCCACGCCATACGCTTTATGCCGCCGCTGGCTATCTTTACGTTGTGCTGGCAAATCGCCCTTGGCGGCCAGCTTGGCCCCGCCGTCGCGACGGCGCTCTTCGCACTGAGCCTGCCGATGCAGGGATTATGGTGGTTGGGTAAGCGTTCGGTTACGCCGCTTCCGCCGTCGACATTACAGTGGTTTTATGAAGTGCGCGGTAAATTGCAGGAAGCCGGACAAGCGCTGGCACCGGTTGAAGGCAAGCCTGATTATCAGGCGTTAGCTGACACGCTTAAGCGCGCCTTCAAACAACTGGATAAAACTTTCCTTGATGATTTGTAATTACATGCGAAAAACGCATATAAAAGAAGACACAATATTTGTGTCTTTTTTTTTGCTGCCAAGCGCAACAGGAGTCGAAAAATGGAAATGACCCATGCTCAACGTCTGATTTTGTCTAATCAGTACAAAATGATGACTATGCTTGATCCCGACAA
This sequence comes from Kluyvera genomosp. 1, assembly GCF_001266615.1. GTDB lineage: Bacteria > Pseudomonadota > Gammaproteobacteria > Enterobacterales > Enterobacteriaceae > Kluyvera > Kluyvera cryocrescens_A. The sequence continues at coordinate 27,609 of NZ_LGHZ01000044.1, forward strand.
CGCTGAGCGCTATCGCCGCCTGCAGACCATTATTGAACGTGGCTATGGATTGCAGATGCGCGAACTGGACCGGGAGTTTGGGGAGCTCAAAGAAGAGACCTGTCGTATCGTTATCGACATCATGGAAATGTATCACGCGCTGCACGTGTCGTGGACCAACCTGAAAGATGCCGCCGCTATCGATGAGCGTCGCGTCACCTTCCTCGGCTTCGATGCTGCGACCGAAGCTCGCTTCCTGGGCTACGTCCGCTTTATGGTGAATATTGAAGGCCGTTATACCCACTTTGACGCGGGTACTCATGGCTTCAACGCACAAACGCCAATGTGGGAAAAGTACCAGCGCATGCTGAACGTTTGGCACGGCTGCCCACGTCAATACCACCTGAGCAGCAACGAAATTAACCAGATTATCAACGCCTGATGGGGGCTTCCGTGCAGTGTAAAGGCTTCCTTTTTGATTTAGATGGCACGCTGGTCGATTCGCTGGCCGTGGTGGAGCGCTCATGGAAATTGTGGGCCGAAAGCTATGGCGTTGACCCGGATGCCGTGCTGGAGTATATCCACGGCAAACAGGCGATAACCGCGTTGCGCCACTTTATGCCGGGTAAAACAGAAGCGGAAATTCAGGCGGAGTTTCTGCGCCTTGAGCACATTGAAGCGACCGATCTTAACGGGATCTGCGCGCTGCCGGGTGCACTTGAGTTGCTCGAACATCTTGAGGCCAATGCGATTCCGTGGGCCATCGTGACATCGGGCTCGATCCCCGTTGCTCATGCGCGTCATCGTGCTGCCGGGTTACCCACCCCTGCCGTATTTATCACCGCGGAGCAGGTGCAACGCGGTAAGCCACAGCCAGATGCCTATCTACTGGGAGCCAAACTGCTGGGGTTACAGCCACAAGAATGTCTGGTGGTCGAAGATGCGCCAGCAGGTGTGCAGTCCGGATTAGCGGCAGGTTGTCACGTCGCGGCGGTAAACGTGCCACCCGAAACGCCAGAACTGCTGGA
>NZ_LGHZ01000045.1 GCF_001266615.1 Kluyvera genomosp. 1
GACAAGGTTACGCAGACCGATATCAAAATCGATAACGACCGTTTTCTTTCCCTTCTGCGCCAAACCAGTCGCGATGGCCGCGCTGGAGGTGGTCTTACCCACGCCCCCTTTACCTGAAGTCACAACAATAATGCGTGCCATAGAGATTCCTTGTTAAAAAGGGATTAATTTAACGGTTGAATAGTCAAAGCGTTATCGTCTAAACGCAGACGCGCCGCTTTGCCATAAAATTCGGCTGGGATTTTATCGCTCAGCCAATATTCCCCTGCAATGGAGACCAGCTCCGCCGCAAGGTGGGTACAAAATACCTGTGCTTCCCGGTCTCCGCCGGCGCCAGCCAGAACGCGGCCACGCATCATGCCGTAAACATGAATATTACCATCGGCGATAAGTTCCGCCCCTGCGCTCACGTGGCTTGTCACAATCAGATCACAGTTTGGTGCATAAATGCGCTGACCGGAACGTACCGGCGTATCAATCATTCGCGTTTTTGTGATCGAATTAACAATTGGTGCCGGTTCAGGCTCGGGCGTTGGCTCAACGGGCTGCGGTCGAGCAACTTTTTCTTTCCCTTCAGTCAGTAAAGGGAGGCCCGATTGGTCGATGGCGGCTTTAAACTGCGGGTTCTTACAGCCGCTAACGCCGACAATACGCAAGCCGACAGACATAATAGCCTGCTGAATGGCGCGCCATTGGGTGAATTCTTCAAGACGGCTGACGTTAACCACCACGGGTGCGTGACGGAAAAAAGCCGGAGCCTGGGCGACTTTGTCTTCTAACGCCTGACGAATAACCTCGGCATTTGCATCATGCAAATGAACCACGGATAAGGTGAAGCTACTGCCTTTAAGTTCGATTGGCGTGTTTGACATCCTGGCCTTACTCAATTTGCTATTTACCAACGCATAATGTGCGATGATATTCCGAAGACTATCAGGCATGTTATAGTCACTAATATATTCAAGCAAGCAACCACAGTCCTAATTCAGAGTAAAAATATGTTTTGTGTGATTTATCGTAGTACTAAACGCGATCAAACCTATTTGTATGTCGAAAAAAAAGACGACTTCTCGCGTGTGCCGGCAGAATTAATGCAGGGCTTCGGTCAACCGAAGCTGGCAATGGTGCTGCCGCTGGACGGACGTAAGAAAACGGTCAATGCCGATTGGGATAAGGTAAAACAGGCGTTAGTTGAGCAGGGGTATTATTTGCAGCTCCCGCCACCGCCTGAAAATCTGTTAAAACAGCATCTGGCCGATTCCAAAAATAAGGGCGAATAATTTATTCGCTTCCGGCAGATGTATGTCCATGGTAACAACGATTAAGGGAAAAGCATGTATCAGCATCATAACTGGCAGGGCGCTCTGCTGGATTACCCGGTAAGCAAAGTTGTTTGTGTTGGCAGTAATTATGCAAAACATATCCAGGAAATGGGCAGCGCGACGCCGGAAGAACCCGTTCTGTTTATTAAGCCGGAAACGGCGCTGTGTGATTTACGCCAGCCGCTGATTCTGCCACAGGGTTTGGGCTCTGTGCACCATGAGGTTGAGCTGGCGGTGCTGATTGGTGCCACGCTGCGTCAGGCCACGCCAGAGCACGTTCAGCAGGCCATTGCCGGTTACGGCGTAGCGCTGGATCTCACCTTGCGCGATGTGCAGGGTAAAATGAAAAAGGCCGGCCAGCCGTGGGAAAAAGCGAAGGGATTTGATAATTCTTGCCCAATTTCCGGTTTTATTCCGGTTTCTGCTTTTTCAGGTGACCCGCAAAATACTACGCTGGGTCTGACAGTGAATGGTGAAATACGTCAGCAGGGCACAACTGCCGACATGATCCACAAAATTGTGCCACTGATTGCCTACATGAGCCGTTTCTTCACACTGAAGCCGGGTGATGTGGTACTGACAGGTACACCGGAAGGTGTTGGCCCGCTGCATAGCGGCGATGAACTGGATGTGCAGTTTAATGGCCAATCACTGACCACCCGCGTGCTGTAATCCCTTCTTGCCGCCCCTTTCGGGCGGCAAAACTTGCATCCCTGTGCCAGACTGGTTATAAGATGCAACCCGATTTTTGATGTGGACATCCTGATGAGCGAATTACCTTTCTGGCAGAGCAAAAAACTTGACGATATGACCGACGCCGAGTGGGAATCGCTGTGCGACGGCTGCGGACAGTGCTGCTTGCACAAGCTGATGGATGAAGACACTGATGAAATCTATTTCACCAACGTGGCCTGTCGCCAGCTGAATATTAAAACCTGCCAGTGTCGTAACTACGAACGTCGTTTCGAGTATGAGCCTGACTGCATCAAGCTGACCCGCGACAATCTACCAACCTTTGAATGGTTGCCACATACCTGCGCCTATCGCCTGCTGGCGGAAGGGCAGCCGTTGCCTCAGTGGCATCCGTTGATTACCGGTTCGAAAGCGGCCATGCACGGTGAGCGTATTTCCGTACGCCATATCGCGGTCAAAGAATCGGAAGTGATTGACTGGCAGGATCACATCCTCAATAAGCCTGAATGGGCTGACTAATTCGCAATTTTTGCGATAATCCTTTGAATTTCACCTTTCAGTAACAAACTCGCTACTTAAACATCGTGCCGTGCCGATAGTGGTTCTATTCGCATCGGTACGAGGTTCCTGATGAATAGTTCACTCAAACTGTTAATGCTGGCCGTGGTGATAAACCTTGGCGGTTGGGGACTGTTGTTAGCTGCGGGATATGGGATTTGGGCGTGGATTGGCTGATCAGGAAGGGATGCCAGCCGCAAGCGAGTGCAGCTGGCAATGATAACGATTAACGGCCGAACAGGTCGCGTCTTTTCGGCTTAAACGGCTGGGCAATCAGTACCAGCAGCGCCACAATCAGGTAAGCGGCAAAAATCCCCACCAGCCACTGCGGCATCTCCAGCGATAAAAACTCCCACTGACGAACCGAGCAGTCACCTGACGCAACAAACACCTGCGGCAGCCATTTGTCTAATGGCAGCCAGCTTGGGAAGCGAGCCATAAAGTCACAGGTCATAAACGGTGACGGGTGAAGCTGGATCATCGTGTGTTCCCACGCCAGCTGCAGACCGCGAAATGCGCTGTAGATCCAGATAAAAATAGCGATGTAGCGCAGCGGACTCTTCGGCGCAATGGCGCCCACTAATCCCGCACCCATAATGCCAAACAGCGCGCAGCGCTCATAAATACATAAAACACACGGCTTCAACAACATCACGTGTTGGAACCATAATGCCACTAACTCAAGCGCAAAAGCGGTTAACGCCATTAATAACCAGGCACTGCGGCCACGTGAGCTCTGGTTTAAATATCGCAACATAATTATTTCCCTGGAACGAGCTGTGAAAGCGCAGTGTAAACGAAAACGTTAGCCGTGCCATCCGGCTATACGCAATAATTCGTAAATGGTGGCGCAATGCCGGTGAGAAACTCACCGGCACGGACAATTGCCACGAATTTAGGGAGTTATTACGGGTAATGCTAATAACCCCTGACCCATCATCCAGTCAATCGCCGGCTGAAGGGTAAATTCCACGCACAATAAACCCACCAGGGTCAGAACCAACGTATACGGCAGTGCCATCCACACCATTCTGCCATACGACAGGCGAATTAACGGCGCCAGCGCGGAGGTCAGTAAGAACAAGAACGCGGCCTGACCGTTGGGTGTTGCCACCGATGGCAGGTTAGTCCCTGTGTTGATTGCTACCGCTAGCAGTTCAAACTGCGGCAGGGTAATCGCCCCGTTATCCAGCGCGGTTTTCGCCTCGTTGATATAGACGGTACCGACAAAGACGTTATCGGATATCGATGACAGTACACCGTTAAACAGATAGAACAGCGAACGCTGGGCGTGCGGTGATGCTTGCAGCACGAAATCGATGATCGGCGCGAACAGATGCTGATCGATAATCACCGCCACCACCGCGAAGAAGATCGTCAACAGCGCTGTAAACGGCAGCGCTTCGGTAAAAGCTTTGCCGATAGCGTGTTCATCGGTGATTCCGGTAAACGAGGTAGCGAAGATAATGACGGTCAGACCAATCAGCCCCACTTCCGCCAGGTGCAACGCCAGCGCCAGCACCAGCCAGACACCGATGATGCCCTGCACGATGAGGCGCATAGTCTCCTGCTGCGTACGCTGCTTACGGCTGCGTTCATCGTAATCGTGGAGGATCTTGCGAACGGTTTCCGGTAGCTCGGCGCCGTAACCGAAGGCTTTGCATTTCTCGAGCAGGAAACAGGTGACTATGCCGCAGACAAAGACGGGAAGGGTGACCGGAGACATGCGCAGGAAAAATTCGCCAAAGTGCCAACCAGCGACTTTGGCGATAATCAGGTTCTGCGGCTCGCCGACCATGGTCATCACGCCGCCGAGCGCGGTACCGACGCCCGCATGCATCATCAGGCTGCGCAAGAAGGCGCGGAACTGTTCCAGCACTTCACGGTTGTGTTTGTCGATATGGCTGTCATCCAGCAGATCGTCGTCATCCGGGCGGGAGGATACCACCCGATGATAAATACTGTAGAAACCCACGGCGACGCTGATAATCACCGCCACAACGGTGAGCGCATCAAGAAACGCCGAGAGGAAGGCAGCGGCCAGGCAGAAGGCTATCGACAACAATCGTTTACTGCGAATGGTGAGCAGCAGGCGAGTGAAGATAAACAGCAGCAGTTGCTTCATAAAGTAGATGCCGGCGACCATAAAGATCAGCAGCAGCAACACTTCCAGATTGGCGGCGATTTCGTTGCGTACGTGTTCGGCGGATGTCATGCCGATAAATACCGCTTCGATAGCCAGCAGGCCGCCGGGGATCAGCGGGTAACATTTTAGCGCCATCGCCAGGGTGAAGATAAATTCAACCACCAGTAGCCATCCGGCGATGAAGGGGTTGAGCATAAATACTAACGGGTTGATGATTAAGAAAATAATCAGCAGCAGTTTATACCAGTCAGGCGACTGGCCAAGAAAGTTGCGCCACAGGGCGCGACCGTAGGAAATTTCCATGACAACCGTTTTCCTCCTGAAAAGATAACATTTTTTACCATTTATTCAGGCTCACTGCCAGAAATGCCCCGGGAAGCGGGCGTTTCGGAGTAAAAAAGAAATGTGAAAAATGAAACAGCGATCCCTTTTTAATTCACCCGTCCCGCTATCTGCACTATGTTGCCTCTGGTATGATGAGTCCAATTGCAACGCTGTGTAATGGAATTTTTACTATGGTCATTAAGGCGCAAAGCCCGGCGGGTTTCGCGGAAGAGTATATTGTTGAAAGCATCTGGAATAACCGTTTTCCTCCAGGCTCAATTCTTCCCGCAGAGCGTGAACTCTCTGAATTAATTGGTGTGACTCGCACCACCTTACGTGAAGTGTTGCAACGTCTGGCACGCGACGGCTGGTTAACGATTCAGCACGGCAAGCCAACGAAGGTCAATAATTTCTGGGAAACGTCCGGGTTGAATATCCTGGAGACGTTGGCACGCCTCGACCACGATAGCGTACCGCAGTTGATTGATAATTTGCTTTCCGTACGTACCAATATCGCAACGATCTATATTCGCACCGCATTCCGTCAACACCCGGAAAAAGCGCTGGAAGTACTGGCAAGCGCGCGCGAAGTGGAAGACTACGCGGATGCTTTCGCTGAGCTGGACTACGGCATTTTCCGCGGCCTGGCATTTGCATCGGGGAACCCGATCTACGGTCTGATCCTAAACGGGATGAAGGGGCTGTATACCCGTCTGGGACGTCACTACTTTTCAAGCCCAGAAGCCCGTAGCCTGGCGCTTGGCTTCTATCACCGTCTGACCGAGTTGTGTGAGCAGGGCGATCATGACAAAGTGTACGAAACGGTACGTCGCTACGGTCATGAAAGTGGTGAGATCTGGCACCGAATGCAGAAGAATTTGCCGGGCGATCTGGCGATTCACGGCCGTTAATGGTTGTCCGTACAAAATAAAACACCCCGGTTATGCCGGGGTGTTTTGCATTTAGCACTTACAACGCGTTTGGCCGCGGCGGACAGCGGTCAAGCAGCTCAACGCTGCCATCGGCATTTTGCTGCTCCAGATGCACGTCAAAGCCCCACAGACGCTGTACGTGTTTGAGGACTTCGCGACGGCCTTTATCCAACGGCGCACGGTTATGCGGCACATAGCGCAGCGTCAACGAGCGATCGCCGCGCAGATCCACGTTCCACACCTGAATGTTCGGCTCCAGGTTGCTCAGGTTATATTGCGAAGAGAGCTGTGAGCGAATCTCGCGATAGCCTTCCTCGTTGTGAATGGCCGAAATTTCCAGATAGTTATGCTGATCGTCATCCAGCACGGTAAACAGGCGGAAGTCCCGCATGATTTTCGGCGACAGGAACTGGCTGATAAAGCTCTCGTCTTTAAAATCGCGCATCGCGAAATGCAGCGTCGTCAGCCAGTCGGAACCCGCGATATCCGGGAACCAGTATTTATCTTCGTCGGTCGGGTTCTGACAAATACGTTTAATATCCTGGAACATGGCAAAGCCCAGCGCGTACGGGTTTATACCGCTGTACCACGGGCTGTTATACGGCGGCTGGAACACCACATTGGTGTGGCTGTGTAAAAACTCCAGCATAAAACGCTCGGTCACTTTCCCTTCATCGTACAGATGATTGAGGATAGTGTAGTGCCAGAACGTCGCCCAGCCTTCGTTCATCACCTGGGTTTGCTTTTGCGGGTAAAAATACTGGCTGACCTTGCGCACAATACGCAGGATCTCACGCTGCCAGGGCTCCAGCAGCGGCGCGTTCTTCTCCATAAAGTACAGCAGGTTTTCCTGCGGCTCCGACGGATAGCGACGAGCGGTTTCTGAGGCTTTCTCTTCATCGCGCTTCGGCAGAGTGCGCCACAGCATGTTGACCTGGCTTTGCAGATACTCTTCACGGCTCTTCTGTCGCGCTTTCTCTTCCTGCAGCGAGATTTTTTGCGGACGTTTGTAACGATCCACACCGTAATTCATTAGCGCATGGCAGGAGTCGAGCAGTCGCTCCACTTCATCGACACCGTAGCGTTCTTCGCAATCGGTGATGTATTTACGCGCGAACAGCAAATAGTCGACTATCGAGCTGGCATCGGTCCAGCTGCGGAACAGGTAGTTGTTTTTAAAGAAAGAGTTGTGACCATAGCAGGCGTGCGCCATCACCAGCGCCTGCATCGTAATGGTGTTCTCTTCCATTAAGTAAGCGATACACGGGTTGGAGTTGATGACGATTTCATAGGCCAGACCCTGCTGCCCGTGTTTGTACTGGCGCTCGGTCTCAATAAACTTTTTACCAAATGACCAGTGCGGGTAGTTAATCGGCATCCCCACGCTGGAATAGGCATCCATCATCTGCTCGGAGGTAATGACTTCGATCTGATGTGGGTAGGTGTCCAGTCGATACAGCTTTGCCACCCGGTCGATTTCGGCCAGGTAGGTTTCGAGCAGCGAAAACGTCCAGTCGGGTCCATCGCTCAGACGAGTGGTGTCCTTATTCATCGAGTCAATCGTAGCCATTAGCGCGCCCTCATTGTTGGCGACCCTCTCTGTCTGGAGAGCCTCAAATAAAGAATAGAACACCGCAGAAAATCTGTAACAAGAGGCATTTTTTTTCTTCGTGATTAATTCATCTTCCGGATGATTATTTGACGCTTTGGCAGGATTTTATGCTGACAAAAAATAACGGGCAGCAGGAGATCGCAATTTCTCGCTATCCCCGCACCGTGGGCACTCTGTGAGGTAAGTCACCATAAAAAAAGCCTATGTTGAATAATATTTTCATCTAGGTTATCAATTTGTAATTAGATGATTGTTCTTTTACTGATTCTGGAGTGGCTATGCACGTTGTCATACTGGGAAGTGGAGTCGTGGGCGTCACCAGCGCCTGGTATTTAAGTCAGGCAGGGCATCAGGTGACGGTTATTGACCGTGAAGCGGGCCCGGCATTAGAAACCAGCGCCGCCAACGCGGGGCAGATCTCTCCGGGCTACGCAGCCCCGTGGGCAGCACCTGGTGTGCCGTTAAAAGCGATTAAATGGATGTTCCAGCGCCACGCGCCGTTGGCGATACGCCTCGACGGCACCGGCTTCCAGTTAAAATGGATGTGGCAGATGCTGCGCAACTGCGATACCCGCCACTACATGGAAAACAAAGGCCGGATGGTACGTCTGGCGGAATACAGCCGCGACTGCCTGAAAACCCTGCGCGACACCACCGGTATCAGCTATGAAGGACGTCAGGGCGGCACGCTGCAGCTGTTCCGTACCGCTCAGCAATACGAGAATGCCACCCGAGATATCGCGGTGCTGGAAGATGCGGGTGTTCCGTATCAACTGCTGGAAGCTTCACGGCTTGCTGAAGTGGAACCGGCGTTAGCCGATGTCGCGCACAAGCTGACCGGTGGCCTGCGTTTACCTAACGATGAAACCGGCGACTGCCAACTCTTTACCCAGCGGCTGGCGAAAATGGCCGAGCAGGCGGGTGTCCAGTTCCGCTTTAACACTCCGGTCGACAGTCTGCTTGAGGATGGCGGTCGCATTGTTGGCGTGAAGTGCGGCGATGAGGTAGTGAAAGCCGATGCCTACGTGATGGCCTTTGGCTCCTATTCAACGGCGATGCTCAAAGGGCTGGTGGACATCCCGGTGTATCCGCTCAAGGGTTATTCGCTGACTATTCCTATCATCGAAGAGAGCGGAGCGCCGGTTTCGACTATCCTTGATGAAACCTACAAAATTGCGATTACCCGTTTTGACAACCGCATTCGCGTCGGCGGGATGGCGGAAATCGTCGGCTTCAATACCGAACTGCTGCAACCGCGCCGGGAAACACTGGAGATGGTGGTGGGGGATCTGTTCCCTCGCGGCGGTAAGATTACCGAAGCCACGTTCTGGACCGGGCTGCGCCCGATGACGCCTGACGGCACGCCGGTGGTCGGTAAAACGGCGTTTAAAAACCTGTGGCTCAATACCGGGCACGGTACTCTCGGCTGGACCATGTCGTGTGGTTCCGGGCAGTTGCTCAGTGATTTGATGTCTGGCCGTACGCCTGCGATCCCTTATGATGATCTGAGCGTTGCGCGCTATTCCCCGGGGTTCGCCCCGGCCCGTGCGCAGCACTTGCACGGTGCACACCAATAAGGAGAACGCATGTCACGTCCCGTGCTTGCCAGCCTCGACCTGCAGGCGTTACGTAATAATTTAGCCATTGTCCGTCGGGCGGCGGGCAATGCGCGCATCTGGTCAGTGGTGAAAGCCAATGCCTATGGGCATGGATTAGAACGCGTCTGGAACGCCCTACGGGAAACTGACGGCTTCGCGATGCTGAATCTGGAAGAAGCCATTTTGCTGCGCGAGCGCGGCTGGAAAGGGCCGATTCTGCTACTGGAGGGCTTCTTCCACGCCTCTGAGCTGGAGCTGTTTGATAAATACCGCCTGACCACCAGCGTGCACAGTAACTGGCAACTCAAAGCGCTGCAAAACGCGCGGCTGCATTCGCCGATTGATGTTTATCTTAAGGTGAACAGCGGCATGAACCGCCTGGGATTCGCACCCGAACGGGTACATACCGTTTGGCAGCAACTGCGTGGGATGAGCAACGTGGGGTCGATGACCCTGATGTCGCATTTCGCGCAGGCGGAGAATACCGATGGCGTAGTCGAGCCCATGCAGCGCATTGAACAGGCGGCGGAAGGCATAGATTGCCCGCGTTCACTGGCCAACTCAGCGGCGACGCTGTGGCATCCTGAAACGCATTTTGATTGGGTGCGGCCGGGAATTGTACTGTACGGCGCATCGCCGTCAGGGCAGTGGCAGGATATCGCCAACACGGGACTGAAGCCGGTGATGACGCTAAGCAGCGAAATTATTGGCGTTCAGAATCTGAAGCCGGGTGATGCGGTTGGTTACGGTAGCCGCTATCGTGCGACAGAAGAACAGCGAATTGGGATTGTTGCCTGCGGCTACGCTGACGGCTACCCGCGAATCGCCGCTAACGGTACACCGGTACTGGTCGACGGCATTCGCACTGGTACGGTGGGGGCGATTTCAATGGATATGTTGGCGGTGGATTTAACACCATGTCCGCAGGCGGGAATCGGAACCTCGGTTGAGCTGTGGGGAGAGAACATTAAGATTGATGAAGTGGCTGCCAGCGCCGGAACCGTAGGCTACGAGCTCATGTGCGCTTTAGCACCGCGCGTACCAGTAGTGACAGTGTAACTTTTAACTGGCGATGGCACATCGCTGGTTTACCATTACGCATTATTGAAAAGGCCGGATAAGCGTTACGCTCTCCGGCCTTTTTGTTTCACTCGCTTTCTTCTTCGGCGACGCGCACGCCGACTTTCAGCACCTGGTTTTCTTCTTTTTCGGCGACAGTCCATACCATGCCGGCAAACTCGACCTGGTCACCGACGACCGGTGCGGCACCGAGCAGATGCTCAACGAGATCGCCGAGCGACTGCTGGTTGTCGCGAAATTCTTCGCCACCGTCCAGTCCGTAAATCAGCGCCACGTCGGCAAATTTAGCCCCGGCTTCGAGAATAAAGTCGCCGAAGAAACTCTGATCAAGAGCGACCGGTGGCGACTGGCTGAACATTTTGCCCAGCGATGGCAGGTCACGTTCGCGGCCGATAACACACAAAATATCGTTTTCCCGTAGACGTGTGCTGCCGGTTGGGTGCAGCAACACATTGTCGCGGAATAGTGCAGCAATACGCGTTTCCTGCGGCATATGCAGGTCGCGCAGCGCGGCACCCACGCACCATTTATCGGCGCTTAGCTGATAGACAAACTGCTCCCACGGATTATCCGGGTGGATATCCAGCCCGACGCGGGAGATGGGCCAGCCCACCGGCGGCACCACCACTTTGGCTTTCTTCGCCGCCCACGACAGCGATGTGCCTTGCAGCAACAGCGACACCAGCACCACGAAGAAGGCGACGTTAAAGAACAGACGTGCATTTTCAAGGCCCGCCATCATCGGGAAAACAGCGAGGATGATTGGCACCGCGCCGCGCAGGCCCACCCAGCTGATAAAAGTACGTTCACGCAGATTAAAGCCGCGAAACGGCAGCAGACCGGCAAAGACCGACAGCGGGCGAGCCACAAAAATCATCCAGATAGAAAGTAGCAGTGCCGGAATGGCAATCGGCAGCAGGTCTGATGGCGTCACCAGCAGGCCCAGCACCAGGAACATGGCGATCTGTGCCAGCCACGCCAGGCCGTCGAAGTTTTGCAGAATACCGAAGCGGTTGCGAATTGGCCGGTTACCCAGCAGGAAACCGCACAGGTACACCGCCAGAATGCCGCTACCATCAAGGGTCGTCGTCACGGCGAAAATCATGATCCCGCCGCTCAACGCCAGCAGCGGATAAAGCCCGGCGGGCAGGGCAATACGGTTGATCATTTGCAACAGCAGATAGCCGCCGCCGAGGCCAATCACGATGCCGAGGCCAAACTGCTGAATGATGTGCACGAGGAACATCCAGCTGAGGCCGGTTTCGTGCTGCTGGATCATCGCAATCAGCGTAATGGTCAGAAATACCGCCATCGGATCGTTACTGCCGGATTCGATCTCCAGCGTCGACCCGACACGCTCGTTTAAACCTTTGCCGCCTAACAGCGAGAACACCGCCGCGGCGTCGGTTGAACCGACAATGGCGCCAATTAGCATCCCTTCCATGAGGTTTAGATTAAACAGCCAGGCCGCCATCATTCCGGTAAGGCCGGAGGTAATGAGCACCCCAACCGTTGCCAGCGACAGCGCCGGGCCTAAAGCTACCCGGAATGAGCTGGCCTGGGTGCGCATCCCACCGTCAAGCAGAATCACGGCCAGCGCCAGGTTACTCACCATATAGGCAAAAGGATAGTTATCGAAGGGGATGCCACCGATGCCGTCGACGCCGGCCAACATACCGATGGCTAAAAAGATAACCAGAATCGGGATACCAAGACGGGAAGAAAATGAGCTTAAGAGAATACTGCAGGTTACTAAGACCGAACCCAAAATAAAGAGACTAATGACTGCCGTGGCGTCCAATGTTCACGCACTCCCCGATAACGAACAAGCTAGTTACAAAACGTTACCATAATTAGGGCGTAAACATTGGATTAATAAGCGGTGATTATTGTTTTTTATTCGGCTAATACCGGATGACCACTGAGCGTCAGCGCGGTATGCCCCATATTATGCGTAAGCTGCGCGTGGGCCCCCAGCGGTAGCGTAACGGTGCGCGGTTCATGACCGAAATCGAGGCCGCTGATGACGGGAATTGACAGCCGTGAACGCAGGTAATCATACATTCCCTCAAGGTCATAACCGTCGTCATAGTCATTCGGGCTGGCCCCAGTAAAACTCCCCAGCACAATAGCGCGCTGACGCGGCAGAATACCGGCGTTGAGTAACTGCAACAGCATGCGTTCGACGCGGAACGGATGCTCGTTAATATCTTCTAGCACCAGAATGCCGTCGCGAATGTCCGGCATCCACGGCGTCCCGATGAGCGAGGCGATCATTGCCAGATTGCCGCCCCACAGGGTGCCTTCGGTGGTGCACTGAGGGCCGTCACCGTTCCACTCAATGGTAAATGTCGGGTTGCGCAGCGCGCGCCAGAAATGTTCTTCGGTAAAAACGTTCAGGGTTTCCGCGCCGAAATTGCCTGCCAGCATCGGGCCGCTAAAGCTCACTACGTTGCCGGCGGACAATAGACCGAACTGGATAGCGGTGAAATCGCTATGACCGCAAATGAGCAGCGGCGAGCGCTGCTGGCGAGTGACCAGCGCCTGCCAGTCGATGTTCGCCAGCAGACGACTGGCACCGTAGCCGCCGCGCACTGGCATCACAATCTGGTTTTTGCCGCCAAGCTGGGCAAGGTCATTAATGTCCGCCAGACGTTCGCTATCGCTACCCGCAAATCGCTGCTGGCGACGGGAAATCACCTGCTGGTTCGTTACCTGATGCCCTGATGCCTCCAGCCGTGAGACGCCGCGCTGCGCAGCGGCCTGGTTAATACAGTAGCCAGATGGGGCGATAAGATGAAACGAAGACATGGCATTTCCTTGCTGAGAATGAAACGGGTATCATGCCGCCTGAGCCAGTGGTTGTCATTAACGGCAGCAAAGTTCAGCTAAAAGGATAGATGCGTGAAATTAAGATGGTTTGCTTTTTTAATTGTATTACTTGCCGGGTGTAGCTCTAAATCGGATTACCGCAATCCGCCGTGGAATCCCGAAGTTCCTGTGAAGCGCGCGATGCAGTGGATGCCAATTACTGAAAAAGCCGGTACGGCCTGGGGCGTTAGCCCGCGTCTTATCACCGCCATTATTGCCGTAGAGTCCGGCGGTAACCCCAATCTGGTGAGCAAATCCAATGCGGTAGGGCTGATGCAACTTAAGGCCTCAACGTCGGGTCTGGATGTGTATCGTCACATGGGTTGGAGCGGTCAGCCGTCGACCAGTGAGCTGAAAAATCCGGAGCGCAATATCTCAATGGGCGCGGCCTATTTGAGCATTCTGGAACATGGATCGCTGGCTGGGATTACCGATCCTCAGGTGATGCAATATGCGCTGGTGGTGTCGTATGCCAACGGAGCGGGCGCACTGCTGCGAACCTTCTCATCGGATCGTAAAAAGGCTATCTCGAAAATTAACGATCTGGACGCGGATGAATTCTTCGACCACGTGGTGAAAAATCATCCTGCGCCTCAGGCTCCACGCTATATCTGGAAAGTCCAGAAAGCGATGGATGCGATGTAATTAGCGAACGTTATTGGCCCGTTCGCGTGCCTCACGCTCCAGCGAGAAGATAATTCGCTGGAGCGAGCGCTCAAGCACCGGATTCATATACAGAAAACGAAAGCTCAGGCGCGGCGTGACGATGGTTTCATTCTTACTGTCGACGACTTTACGTTCGCTGATGGCCAACAGCTGGACATCGAAGCGGAAACGTCCCCATTGCCCCATATCCAGTTCCAGCTCTTTTATCTCCATGCCCGGTAGCAACGTCTCCGGCGGCGGTGCATCCAGCAGAGCACCCATGCCACCTAGCGACAAATCAAACAGACGAAAACGCAGCGTTTTCTTATCCGGTAAAGTCGCACAGCCGTAATAGGGTGGGTAAAGCGGAGCAGGAATACGGAAATACTCACGACGCTGGATAAACCACACCGCTGGCGGCGTGGGCATCACGAAAGCGGGCAGCCCCTGATAATTCTCAACCTGCATCTGCGGCACGGAAAATTCGATTTTCGCGCCATTGGTTTCCGCCACCATGGAGAGGTTTTTCGCCAATAATGCGGCGTTGTTATCTTCTTCACGGCTGCCGAAGTCAATAATCAGCTGCTGCTGGCTCACGTCAAGAATGCGGCTAATAAACTGGCGCGAAGACCAACTCACGCGCAGCGCGGCATTGGCCTGCTGAAGATCGCGCAGAACATTTAATACTGCGAGCGGATTTTGTTTAAGAAACTGTGTGTTGTGCTCACTCACCGGGTATGGCTCCTGAATGGCAGACTCTCACTTATCTATCGGCGTTGAAAAAAAGAACTTCAGCGTCCGCGTAAAAATTTTTAACACTTTCTTCGCTTTCGGCTGCGTAAAGGACTTAAGGCAGTGTCTACGTCAATTTTCGTATTTATCTGCATAAAATATCATCGGCATACCAGGTTTTTTAAGAACAATTACCTATACTTGAAACATTAGCGGCGCAGAATGTCGGCGCTTTTATTGGTGTTAATGGAACTGAAGAGGTGGGAAAAATGGGTATTATTGCCTGGATTATTTTTGGTCTGATTGCCGGTGTTATTGCCAAACTGATTATGCCGGGGCGTGATGGAGGTGGTTTCTTCCTCACCTGTATCCTGGGGATTGTCGGTGCGGTTGTCGGTGGCTGGTTAGCGACCACGTTTGGTCTTGGCGGCAGCGTCAGTGGCTTTAACCTGCACAGCTTCCTGGTGGCGGTTGTTGGCGCTATCGTGGTGCTGGCGGTATTCCGCCTGATTCGCCGCGAATAATATTTCCCGAGTCATGTTTTCCGACGGCCCCGCAAGGGGCCGTTTTCTTTTGCATCAAAGTTGTTATCTCCATCACATTTTTAATCCCCTGTTTATTTTGGCGTTGAATCGCAAACATTAATGATAATAATTATCGTTCTTTGTTTGATCTGAGCCACACATAATGAATAAGACAGCTTTTCGCGTTTGTACGCTTTCCGGGATGATTGCACTCGCACTTTCAGCACCTGGCTATGCCGCCCAGGAATCCACCATGGTCGTCACCGGTTCTGCATCCGGTGAGGGGAGTGAGCTTCCCAGCTGGACCAACAGCGCTACCAAATCGGCGGAGCCAGAAAGCAAAACGCCGCAGGTCATTAATACCATCAGCCAGCATGAAATCAGCGAGCGCCACGCCACGTCGATTAATGAAATCCTGCGCTATGCCCCCGGCGTGTCGACCGAGTCACGCGGTAGCACCAGCTACATGAGTGAATACAAAATTCGCGGTTTTACCGTCGATAACGAGTACTACAACGGCCTGCAGCTGCCGTATAACGTCACCGGCAATACCAAAGCGCGTATCGACCCGCTGCTTGTTGATAGCGTTGATATCCTGAAAGGGCCTTCATCCGTGCTCTACGGCAACGGCTCGCCGGGCGGGCTGGTGAATATTCAGGGTAAAAAACCGCAAACTACGTCGCGTACCGAAATGGGCTTTAACACCGGTACCCGCAATCTAAAAGAAGGTTACATCGACTCTACCGGGCGGATTACCGACAGCGACTGGAGCTACCGTCTGCTGGGCAAGGCCACCGAAGGTGATGACCAGCCGCACACCACCCGCTATGAAGACTATCTCGTTGCGCCGAGCGTCACCTGGCAACCGAGCGACAAAACGCGCCTGACTATTGACGCGCTGGCGCAAAATACGCCAAGCCTGACGCCGTCAAACCCGCTGCCGCTCTCCTATTTACGTTCGCAGTATGCCGACAAGCGCGCCTTTGCCGGCGATGATTGGAGCGGTTTTAAACAGCGCCAGTGGATGATTGGTTACAGCTTTGAGCATGAGTTTGATAGCGGCTGGGGTATTGCGCAGAAAGCGCGTTACTTCGATATTGATACCCATCAGCAGAGCATTTACTCCACCGGTAATAGTGCTAGCGCGGTATACGATCTGAGTCGCTTTGCCTACACCACCGATGAAGACCTGCATAGCTTCAACATTGATAACCAGCTCACCCGTACCCTGAGCCTGGGCGACTGGCAGCACCATCTGTTGGCCGGTTTTGACTATCAGAAGCTGAACTCGCATTACCACTACAACTACGCCACCACCACGCCGGGAATCGATATGCGTGATCCGGACTACGGTCTGGTAAGCGAAGATGCGCTGGGGCTGTATACTGCGCAGAAAAATCGCCTTTCCTACAACCAGAAAGGTTACTACCTGCAGGATCAGATGGCCTACGGCGGCCTGAATATCCTCGCCAGCCTGCGCTATGACGAGTATCAATCAGCCACCACCGACTATCTTAATAGCGACCAGAAAGAGTGGATTTCGCAAGACCGGGTGACCAAACGCCTGGGTGTGCTGTATGCCTTTGACAACGGTATCTCACCGTTCATCAGCTACTCGGAGGGCTTCAAGCCAGTCTCCCCGGCCCGCGGTCTGACGGCGGATCAAGTAAAACCGACCACCAGTAAACAGGTGGAAGGCGGCGTGAAGTATCTGCTGGCCGATTACGCTACCACCTTTACCGCCTCGGTATTTAATATTCGCCAGAAAAATGTGTTGAGCATGGATCCAAGCTGGACCTATCATCAGACCGGTGAAATTGAATCGAAAGGCGCGGAGCTGTCGATGATTAGCCGTCCGACGGACAACATTAACCTGATTGCCAACTATGCCTATACCCACGCCATTAACACAGAAGACGAGACCTATCAGGGCAAACGCCCAACTCAGGTGCCGGAAAATGCGTTTAATCTGTGGGGCGATTACACCTTTGACCAGAGCATGGTTCGCGGGCTGACCGTGGGAGCCGGGGTGCGCTATACCGGGCCGATGGAGATTGCACCGGCAAACAATGAAGGCAAATTGGGGGGCACCACGCAGTATGACATGTCGGTATCTTATGATATGTCGGCGGTGGACAGCAGCCTGAATGGTTTGATGCTGAAAGCCAGCGCGCAGAACCTGACCAACAAAGAGACCTTTACCTGCTATGACAGCACCAACTGCTGGATTGGCCGTGACCGTACGGTCCAGGTAGGGGCGAGCTACACCTTCTAAGAGACATGTCCGGGCTACCTGTCTAGCCCGGACATTCTGCTTACGCCGACTCTGGTGCGGTTCCGGTATTGACCACCGGTTTCGCCACCGTCTTCATCGGGATAAATGCCACCACGATAGCCCCGAGCACCAGGAACCCGGCGACCATAAAGATCCCGGCGTTAAAGCTGCCGGTCACGTCTTTCATCCAGCCCATCAGCAACGGCCCCAGCGCCGCACCGGTCATCCCGGTGCCATTGATCACCGCAATGCCCAGCGCACGCGCGCGAAGCGACAGCGCACGATCCGGCGTCGTCCAGAAGATAACCATGGCCGCGAATGCACCCATCGATGCCATCACAATGCCGGTAAACTGCAGGTGTGGATTCGGGCTGGTGGCGGTCAACAGCCAACCGGCAGCGGCAAACAGGTACGGCAGCAGGGTATGCAGTTTGCGCTCGTTGTAGCGGTCAGAGCGTTTACTCCACCAGATCATCCCGATAATAGTACACACTTGTGGAATGGCGCTCAGCAAGCCGATGGTGACGTTGCTGCTTTCGGCGTTAAAACTGCGCAGTATCAGCGGCGTCCAGACGCTCAGGGCGCTCAGTGTGTTGGTCAAACAGAAATAGGCCACGGTGTAGAGAATAATCACCGGCGTGAACAGCTCGCGAGCCACGCTTTTTTGCCCAACCGATGCCGCTGCAATGGCGCTTTGCGTATGTAACGCTTGCTGTTTGTCTGCCTCCAGCATCTCGTTAAGGCAGGCTTTATCGTCGTCGGTCAGCCATTTCGCGGTCGAAGGACTATCATCCAGCCAGAACCACACCACCAGACCGAGCAGCACTGACGGAAAACCTTCCAGCAGGAACAGCCACTGCCAGCCTTTCAGATTCAGCATCCCGTCCATGTTGAGGATATAGCCAGAGGCTAGCGATCCCAGCGCCATGGTGACCGGCATGGCAATCATAAACAGGGCATTGGCGCGGGCGCGGTAGTGCGCCGGAAACCAATAGGTCATGTAATACAGCAATCCCGGCAGGAAGCCCGCTTCGGCAATCCCCACCAGCATGCGCAGTGCATACAGACTATTCGGCCCGGTTGCGAACAGTGTGGCGGTAGAGGCTATTCCCCAGACGATCATCAGGATAGCAATCCAGCGCCGCGCGCCAACAATGGTCAGCATTACGTTGCTGGGGATCCCGCATACCACGTACATCACGTAAAACAGGGTGGTCGCCAGGCCAAACATCGTGCTGGTTAAACCAAGATCTTTGCCCATCGTCAGACCGGCAAAACCGATATTGATACGGTCGAGATAGGAGAAAACAAACAGCACGAACAAAAAAACGACCAGACGGCGAAAAAGTTTATTAATAACCGCCTGCTGGCGGGGATTCAGAGGTGTTTGCGTTGGGGCTTGCGCCCCGGAGCGGGTCTGTTCCGTAGAAGGGCTATCGTTCATGAAAAGCTCCACATTGTGTTTATTAGTATAAGCGTCGTACAGGCTGCTAACGTATAGAAAATAGCCATGATGAGTGTCAATTTTATGTGTGAAAAATGATACGTAATTGTTATGTGCGTGGCATTTGTGAATCATAATGCGATCTGGGTCGCGTAAATGTGCCAGGGAAGTGGGAAGAGGGCGCAACGGCCTCAGGACGGGCGTAGAGACACAGGGTATAATCGGCAAATCTGAGGCATTTTGGGGTAAGGAAACGCATGAGTCCGACAAAAAAGAGCGCTGCCGGTCAGTCTGATGAGACCGTGTTTCACCGGGAAGAGTTTCCGTTTTACTGGATTGTTAACGTTTATGCACGCTACACCCAGACCGTAGAAGTTGCCCTCAAAAAGATAGCGCTGGATGTCTCGCGCTTTCGCGTGCTGATGATTACCCATCAGTATGGCGAAGCGAGCATTTCGCAAATTTCGGAATACGCGCTGGCGAAAATGCCTACCGTCACCAAAATCGTTGGCCGTCTGCGCGACGACGGTCTGGTTACCACTGCCAGCAGCGAGCGCGACGCGCGCGTGACGGTGGTGATGCTAACCGAAGCCGGGCAGCAGAAAGTGGCGGAAGCCATGCCGCTGGTGGGCAAGATTTTTGACAAAGGCTTCAAGGGAATGAGTGCCAGTCAGGTTGAAAAAATGAACCAGTCATTGGCTAAAGTGCTCGATAATCTCAACGAACTTTGACCCTTCATCGGCACAATGACAAAATTGTGACTCGCGTAGAAAATATTTATAACCACTTGTAAATAAACACCTTTTAAATACAGCCTGCGAAATTCTCTTCGCAGGCTGTACCCGCCTGTATGCGCTAATTTGCTTTATATTTCATCAAACTGCGTAATTAACCATGCAATCATAAAGGTTAACTAATTGTTGCATCATCGTAAAATTAACGTGAAATATTACTTGAATATTCATCTAAATTTGCCAGTATTGAATTAACGCGACTCAGGACAAAAAAGCAGCATCGACTGCTCGCCTGAATGTGATTCATTTTTTCTGGTTAAGGTGTTAATCATGCAGCCAGTTTACGAGAGCAATGGGTTTGTTGAACGCTTTACCCTCGGTGAGGGTAAGCTTAGTTTTGCCGTCAAAGATACTCTCAACGTAGCGGGTCATCGCACGCAGGCCGGTTGTCCGGCGCTGGCGCAAACGCCTGCCGCCAAAGCGCACGCCAGCGTTGTTGAGACCCTGCTGGCCAACGGCTGTCGGCTGGCGGGAAAAACCACGCTGCATGAACTGGCGTTTGGCGTGACCGGGATTAATGCCTGGGGCGGTACGCCGGTTAACCCTCTCTATCCAACGCTGATCCCCGGCGGTTCCTCCAGCGGTTCGGCGGCGGTTGTCGCCGCTGGCGAAGTCGACTTTTCACTGGGCACTGATACCGGCGGCTCTGTCCGCATGCCCGCTGCCTGCTGCGGGATCTTCGGGTTGAAGCCGGGCTACGGCGTCTTGAGCCGGGAAGGGGTACTGCCTGCTGACAGTTCGCTGGACTGCGTAGGGCTGTTTGCCCGCGATGCCCATGTCCTCCGCCAGGCGCTGAATCACCTGAACATCCCGGTGTCGATGGCAATGACGGCGTTGCCGGAAATCACCTTTATCTCCGCCGCGCAGCCGGAAATCGATGCGCAGCTGGCACAATTTCTCAATGATGCTGGCGTCCAGCCACACCGCGCCCAACTCCCTACGCTTGCCGATGCGCATCGTGCTGGCATCGCCATCATCAGCCACGAAAACTGGCAGGCATTTCATCCGCTGCTGGCGACCGGCGCGGTCTCGGCAGATGTTGCCACACGCATTCGTGCCGGTGAAACGGTGAGCCAGCAGACACTGGAAGAGGCTGAACAGGTCCGTCAACGTTTCATTGATGAGGTCGACGCATTGCTGACTCAAACTCCACTGCTGGCGCTGGCGACATTACCGGAGCTGCCGCCAACGCTGGCTGAAGCGGCCGATCCGCTCGGCGTGGTCAATCTGACCCGGCTGGTGCGTCCGTTCAATCTCAGCGGGCACCCGGCGCTAACGCTCCCCGCAGGTGAACTGCGCGGCAGGCCAATCGCTTTGCAGCTGGTGGCGCGTAAAGGCGCAGAAGGGCTGCTGGTGCAGGCCGCCGAGTGGTTGACTGCGCGACGACGCCGCTAACCGCACACGCTCTCATTTTCTTTATTCCTGATGACTCAGTGAGTTCGACTCATTGCGGCTGCCTGCGCTCAGCGCCCGGCCGTGACCACTACTGGAGAACGCTATGTCTGCCGTCCACGCCCGTGAAACGCTAGAGCCGCTGTTAAGCGAAGTTGCGACTCGTAGCCAGGATTTTGAGCACCAACGTCATATTTCTGACGACATCATCAGCCGCTTTAAACAGGTCGGCGTCTACCGCGCGCTGGTGCCGAAAATCTACGGCGGCGACGAGTGTTCCCCGGCGCAGTTCTGCGAGCTGATTGAGCAGATTGCTACCGCAGACGGTTCCGCAGGCTGGGTGGCAAGCTTCGGCATGAGCCCGTTTTATCTCGGCGCACTGCCCGTTGACACCCTGACAGAACTCTATCGCGACGGTCCGGATGTGGTCTTCGCCGGCGGTATTTTCCCGACGCAAAAAGCCCGTCAGGCCGATGGTGGCTACCGGGTTAGCGGCCGCTGGAGCTTTGCCAGCGGCAGTATGGGCGCGTCGGTATTAGGCGTTGGTATTCTGCCTGACGGCGAACAGCCGTTGCCACGAATGGCGGTACTCCCGCGTGCCAGCGTGCAGATTGACCCGGTGTGGAACACCGTCGGTTTGGCGGGTACCGGCAGCCACGATTTGCTGGTTGACGATGTCTTTGTGCCGCAGGAGTGGACCTTTATTCGCGGCGGTGCGCTGAATCTTGATGGACCGCTGTACCGCTATCCGGTGCTATCGCTGGCCACTCAGGTGCTGTCGGTGGTGGCGCTCGGCGTGGCCCGCGCAGCGCTCAACGAAATTTACGCGATTGCTCATCGTCAGCAATCGGTGACCGGCGCGCCGCGTTTGGCCGACCGCCCGCAGGCGCAAATGCAAATTGCCCGCTGCGAGGCGGACTTACGTTCTGCCCGCGCCTGGTTCTACGACGCCATCGACGATGTCTGGCAGCAGCTGCTGTCTGGTGATGACGCCAGCTGCGAACAAATTAACGCGCTGCGCCTTTCTTCTACTCATGTGACGCGCGTCGCCGCCGATGTGGCGCGTCAGGCGCTGGCGTTAAACGGCATGGGCGGCGTCACCATGACCAGCCCGCTGCAGCGCTACGTGCGCGACACCATGGTCATTACTCAACACGCCTTTATGGGCGATCTCTCATATCTCAACGCAGGTACCGTTTTCTTCGGTGGCAAGCCGCAGCCCGGCTACCTGTGATTTTTAACGTAAGGAGCATCAGATGAGCCAGACCACTACTTTACGCGTGCTGTTTTGCATCGGCGTGAACCAGAACTTCTTCGATGCCAGCGCGGCGGAAGCCAAGCAGGTGTGGGCCGCTTTCGGCGTGATGATGAAAGGCATTGATGAAACGCCGGGGATCACGGTTATCGGCAATATGGACGATGACCAGCTGATGGTGGGGCCGTCAACTACCGCCCCGTGGACGACCTACGTGCTGGCCGACGCCCAGGCGCTGGAAAACGTTGCCGCGGTCTGCAACCTGTTTCGCACCACGGCGGTGGGCGACGGCGGCAGCAAGCTGTGGAAGTACTGCAAGATTGAAGCTCGCGTCGGCCGCGAACTGATCATTCAGAGCTAACGGAGGCGACGATGACCCCTCAGGATGCGCAGCGCTTACAGCAGCTCGAAGATCAGCAGGCCGCCCGCGTGTGTATAAGCCAGTACATGCACCTGTGTGACCACCTCGACGACAGCGAAACCGTACGTGCCATTGGCGCCCTGTTCACCGTTGACGCCTGCTGGGAAGGGGTTGGCGAACCTTATGCTACGCGTCTGGGGCGTCATTCAGGGCGTGCGGCAATTGTCGCCATGATGGCGGGATATGTGCGAAAACCAGCTCATTTTGCCATGAACGCACATTTTTTGTGCTCTGAGGCGCTCAGCACTTCGGCCTGCGGAGAACTGCACGGCCGCTGGCTGATGCTGCAAACCTCGGCGTTTAGCGCCGGTGGCGCACACCTTAACGCCGCCGAAATCAACGTCACCTTTCGGCGTGAAGCGGGGGAGATGGTGATGCACCATTTCATCACCCGCAACTTGTTTAGCCGACCCGTAAGCCACTGGCACGCCGAGGACACGCTCCCGGTGCCGGAAAACCATCAGACCGTCGAAGACGGGCAGGAGAATGGACATGCAGTGTGACCACCTCATCAATGTGAAGAATATCGATACCACGATGCCCAACGCGCCGAGCCGCGAAGAGATTGCGTCGCTGGTGCAGCACGACCGCGTACACACTTCGCTGTACACCTCCGAAGAGTTGTTCGCGCTGGAACTGGACAGAGTGTTTGGCAAAACCTGGGTTTGGGTGGCGCACGCCAGCGAAATTCCCGATACCGGCAGCTTTAAAACCACCGAGATCGGCACCCAACCGGTCATCGTTGTACGCGATCGTAAAGGTAACGTGCATACGCTGCTAAACCGCTGTCGTCACCGCGCGGCGACCGTTTGTGAACACCGCAGCGGCAAAACCAATAGCTTCGTCTGCCCGTATCACGGCTGGGGCTACGCGCTGGACGGCAGCCTGCGCGGCGTACCCCATCCGGAGAGCTACGCCGATCAGCTGGAAAAAGGCGAACTGGGGCTGGTGTCGCTGCGCACCGAACAGTACGCCGGCATGATCTTCGCCACTTTTAACGATCGTATCGAACCGCTGGAAGATTTCCTCGGCGCGGCGAAAAAGTGGATGGATCTGTTTATGAAACAGGGCGCGGGTTACCCGATTAAAACCGGCCCGGCGCACCGTTTCCGTTTCCCGGGCAACTGGAAAATCCAGCTTGAGAACACCACCGACGGCTACCACTTCCCGGTGGTGCACCGCTCGTTCCTAAGTTCGGTCGATAAGCAGACCGAAGAGATGCTCAACTTTGTCGACGGCAGCGGTTATGTCGAAGATCTTGGCAATGGTCACAGTGTGATGGTGATGATCCCGGAACTGGTGGATCTGGACGCCAACCTTGATGCGCCAATTCCGGAGCGCTTTAACGAACTGGCCGACGCCCTGCGCGCCGACCACGATGAAGACCAGGTGCGTCGTATCGTGCGTGCGGTCGGCGGCTCCGGCTTCAACCTCAATATCTTCCCGAACATCGCCTGCTCGATGGCGTTCTTCCGCGTTCTGCAACCGCTGTCGGTGAATGAAACTGAAATTCACCACGCGGTGATCACCATGGACGGCGGCCCGGAAATCGCCAACCAGGCGCGCCTGCGTTTGCATGAACATTTCCAGGGGCCGATGGGCTTCGGCACCCCGGATGACTCGGAAGCGTGGGAGCGCGTTCAGCGCGGAGCCACTGCCGGTGATGATCTGTGGATCATGCTTAACCGCGGCCTGGCGGGGGAATACCGCACCGACGACGGCCTGCGCAGCGACGTGAGCGCCGAGACCGGGATGCGCGCTGCCTATCAGCAGTGGAAAAAACTGATGACGGAGATGGAATAAATGACGACCGCGGAATCTGTACTGTTTAACGCCATTGCGGTGATTAACCTCGAAGGCGATCTCCTCGATCAGGGCGAATTCAATGCCTGGCTGGATCTGTGGCAGTACGACGGCCTGTACGTCGTGCCAATCGATCCGCAGGAGACTGACTTCAAAAACACCCTCAACTACGCCTGTGACGACCACGAAATGCGCGCCAAACGGGTGAAACGTCTTTACAGCGGTGAATCCATCTCCACCACCCCGCGCGCCAGAACGTTGCGCACGCTGTCGCGTTTTCGCCTGCTGGAGGCCAGCGAGAGCGAAGTGGTGGTCCGCGGCGCGCAGTCGCTGTGGGAGCACCGCAAAGGCCACAGCCGCCACTACGCTGCCGATATCACCTGGCATCTCACGCCGCAGGCCGATGGCTGGCGGATCAGCCAGAAAGTGATCCGTCTGGTCAACAGTGACGATGTGCTGCACAGCATCGGCTACATCCTGTGAGGAATTCTTTATGACGCAAACCGCATTAGTCACCGGCGCCGCCAGCGGGCTGGGAAATGTTATCGCCCGCCACCTGCTCACGCAGGGATTCCAGGTGGTGTTGACCGACGTTGACGCTGCCCGTGCCAAAGCTACCGCCGCCGAGCTGGACAGCGACAACGTGCTGGCGCTGGGGCTGGATATACGCCAGCCCGAGGATTTTGACGCGGCGCTTGCCGCCACCGTCGCCCGTTTTGGCAGCCTACAGGTGCTGGTCAATAACGCCGCACTGACGCTGGCCACGCCGGTGATGGAGATTGCCGTCGATGAATTTGATCGGGTGATTTCCACCAACCTGCGCGGCACTTTTGTCGGCTGTCAGACGATGGGGCGTTACTTCGCCAGCCGCGGCTACGGCCGCATTATCAACCTGGCGTCGCTGGCGGGGCAAAACGGCGGCACTGCTTCTGGCGCGCACTACGCGGCGTCGAAGGGCGGGATCCTGACGCTGACCAAAGTGTTTGCCCGCGAGCTGGCCAAATCCGGTGTCACCGTCAATGCCATTGCGCCGGGGCCGATGGATTTACCGACCGTTCACGCGCTGGTGCCGGAAGAGAAAATGGCCGGGTTGCTACAGATGATTCCGGTGGGCGCTCTCGGCGAGGCGGAATTTGTTGCTCATGCTGTGGCGCTACTGGCCTCTCAACACGCGTCGTTTGTCACCGGGGCGACCTGGGACATCAACGGCGGGCTGTTCATGCGCTAAAGGAGGCGTTGATGCTGACATTACAGGTAGTCCGCCGCGAACTGCGCGGCGAGGTGGTGCTGCTGACGCTGGCGCATGCCGACGGGCGTGCGCTGCCCGAATTTACCGCCGGGGCGCATATCGACCTGCATCTGAGTGATGATCTGCTGCGTCCGTATTCGCTGTGCAGCAGCCCGCAGGAGCGGCATTTCTATCAGCTCGGCGTGCTCAAGGATAGCCAATCGCAGGGCGGTTCACTGGCGGTGCATGCGCTACGCGAAGGGGATGAGATTGCGGTGAGCGAGCCGCGCAATCTGTTTGCGCTTGATGAGGGGGCCCGGCACAGCCTGCTTATCGGCGGCGGTATTGGCATTACGCCGATGCTGGCGATGGCGGCGGAACTGCTGGCTGCCGGGCGCACGTTTAGCCTGCATTACTGCGCCAAAACGCGGGATCAGGCGGCGTTTTTCCCGCAGCTGGAAGCCTCGGCTTATGCATCGCAGGTGCATCTGCACTGTAGCGATGAACAGCGTATCAATCTTGATGCGGTGCTGTGCGACGTACCGGAAGGAACGCATGTCTACGTCTGCGGCCCCGCGCGGCTGATGGATGCAGTTAATGAACGTGCGCTCGCGCAGGGCTACGCGCCGGATCGGATTCACCAGGAGTGCTTTAGCGCCGAGGTGGAAACTGGCGGCCAGCCGTTTGAAGTGGTGGCCGCCACCAGCGGCATTACCGTTCAGGTAGCCGCCAACCAGACCATCGTCGAGGCGCTGGCGCTGGCGGGGCTGAAAGTCTGCGTCTCCTGTAAGCAGGGGATCTGCGGCAGCTGCCTGACCGATGTGCTGGAAGGTGAGCCGGATCACCGTGACCACTATCTGACCGACGATGAGAAGGCCGATGGCGATCAGATCCTGCTGTGTTGCTCCCGGGCGAAAAGCGCCCGCCTGATTATCGATCTTTGAGGATCTTCTAATGACTCTGCAAACCGAATTTCGTAACGCCATGGCGCAGTTGGGCAGCGCGGTGTCGGTGATTACCACCGACGGCCCTGCCGGTAAATTTGGCTTTACCGCCTCCGCCGTGTGTAGCGTGACCGACCAGCCGCCAACCTTGCTGGTGTGTATGAACCGTAACTCTTTCGCCCACGCCCACTTTAAGCAAAACGGCACGCTGTGCGTCAACGTGCTCTCCAGCGATCATCAGGCACTGTCCGGCGTCTTTGCTAACGCAAACCTGCGTTCGGAAGAACGGTTTTGCCATGACAGCTGGCAGGTGATGGCCAGCGGCGCGCCAGTGCTCAGTTCGGCGGTGGCGAGCTTTGACTGCCTGATTGATGACTGTCACGAAGTGGGCAGCCATTCCGTCTTTTACTGCCGGGTGCAGGCGATACGCAGCAGCGAGCAGCCGCGCGGGCTGGTCTATTTCAACCGTCGCTATCACACCGTCGGTCACGAAGCATAACCACCAACGAGGGATGCCGAATGAGTAATGTCGTTTCTGAAAACGTAGTCACGCCCGCCGAAACCCACCACGATGCGCAGCAGATGCGCAAGCTGGTGATGGCTTCGGTGCTGGGCAACGCGCTGGAGTGGTATGACTTTTTCCTCTACGGCACCGCGGCGGCGCTGGTGTTTGGCCCGCTGTTCTTCCCGGTGGGCGGCGACCCGTTGCAGGGCACGCTGCTCGCGTTCTCCGGCTTCGCCGTGGGCTTCCTGGCACGGCCGCTGGGCGGCATCGTCTTTGGTCATCTAGGCGATCGCTACAGTCGCAAAATGACGCTGATCATGACGCTGACCCTGATGGGGGCGACCACCTTCGTTATTGGCCTGCTGCCGACCTATGCGCAGATTGGCCTGTGGGCACCGATTGCGCTGATAATCCTGCGCTTTTTACAAGGTGTTGCCTCCGGCGGCGAGTGGGGTGGCGGCGTGTTAATGCTCAGCGAAAACGCCCCGGCACAAAAACGTGGGTTCTACACCGCGTGGAGCCAAATGGGCGTTTCCGGCGGTTTCGTGCTCTCGGCGTTCGCCTTCTATCTGGTGCAACAGCTGCCGGAAGGCGACTTTATGAGCTGGGGCTGGCGCGTGCCGTTCGTGCTGAGCATCGTTATCTTTCTGGTGGGCGTTTATATCCGCAAAAATATCCGCGAGAGCAAAGCCTTTGCCCAGGCGAAACCTGAAGATAAACACGAGAAGATCCCGCTGCTGATCCTCGTTCGCGAACACCCGAAAGCGCTGATGCAGGCCATCGCGCTGCGTCTGCCGGAGAACGGCGCATCCTATATCTTTTTCACCTTCTCGGTGGTGTATGCCAAACACATCGGCATTGGCACCGGGGAAATTATCAGCGCGGTCACCCTCGCCATGCTGGTTGAGTTTTTCTCCATTTTGTTCTGGGGCGCGCTGTCCGATCGTATTGGCTTAAAACCGGTGTACTACATCGGTGTGATTGGCCTACTGGTGATGGCGTTCCCGTTCTTCTGGCTGCTGTCTACCGGCAGCTACGGCTACATTTTGCTGGCGATGTTCCTCGGCCTGCCGGTATGCCACGGCGCGATGATCGGCACCCAGCCGTGCATCATGAGCGATCTGTTCCCGGTTCGCGTGCGCTACTCGGGGCTGGCGCTAGGGCATGAAGTCGGCTCGATTTTCTCCGGCGGACTTGGGCCGATGCTGGCAGTGGCGCTGTTAATGGCCTTTGATGCCTCGTGGCCGGTTTCGCTGCTGCTGATCGCCTACGCGCTGTTGGCGTGGATAGCACTGCGCAGTCTGCCGTCGGGCAAAACCACACCCTGATCCTTTTTCTTTGCAGGAGCAACCGATGTTAACGATTGAATCACTGGCCTGCTGGCTGGTGGATATTCCCACCGTTCGTCCGCACAAGTTGTCGATGGCGACGATGGGCTGCCAGACCCTAATGATTGTTCGCATGCAATGTGCTGACGGCGTTGTGGGATGGGGTGAGGGAACCACCATCGGCGGCCTGAGCTACGGTGCGGAAAGCCCGGAAGCGATGAAGCTGGCGATTGAAACCTATCTGTCGCCGCTGTTGTGCGGGCAGACCTTCAGCGGTGTAGCCGCGCTCGCCGAAATGATGAACGCCAGCGTGAAGGGCAATACCTTTGCCAAGTCGGCGCTGGAAACCGCCTTTCTCGATGCGCAAGGAAAAGCGCTGGGCGTGCCGGTTAGCGCGCTGCTAGGCGGCGCGCTCAGCGATCGCCTGCCGGTGCTGTGGACGCTGGCCAGCGGCGATACCGCTAAAGATATCGACGAAGGAAAGCGACTGCTGGCGGAAGGGCGGCACGACACTTTCAAACTGAAAATTGGCGCCCGCGATCTGGCAACCGACGTTCGCCACGCGCTGGCGATCAAAACTGCGCTGGGGGATGAGGTCAGTATTCGCGTTGACGTCAACCAGGCGTGGGACTTCACCACGGCGGTGAAAGGCATGAGCCAGCTGCAGGACGGCGGTATTTGTCTGGTTGAACAACCGATTCCACTGTGGGATCAACAGGGGCTGATTGCCCTGAGCCAGCGTTTCACGCTACCGATTCTGGCCGATGAAGCGGTGGCGACCAGCCATGACGGCTACGCGCTGGCGAACGGCGGCTTTAGCGGCGCTTTCGCGCTGAAAATTGCTAAAGCCGGTGGCCCGGCGCAGGCGCTTAAGCTGGCGCACGTGGCGCAGGCGGCCGGCGTGGCGCTGTACGGCGGCACCATGCTGGAAGGAACACTTGGCACGGTGGCCTCGCTACATGCCTGGTCGACCCTGAAGATGCAGTGGGGCACCGAAATGTTCGGGCCGCTGCTGCTTAAAGACGACATCGTGGTGACGCCGCTCGACTTTAGCCAGGGGCAGGTCACGCTGCCGCAGGGGCCAGGGCTGGGTGTGGAGATCGACGACGATAAATTGCGTTTCTACGCCCGAAAATAGAGGACATCCGCATGCTGTTTAAAGTTGAAATGACCGTCAATATCCCGTCGTCGCTGCCCAAAGAACAGGCCGACGCCATTAAAGCCGAAGAAAAGGCCTACTCGCAACGCCTGCAGCGTGAAGGCAAATGGCTGCATATCTGGCGCGTCGCCGGGCTCTACGCCAACGTCAGCATCTTTGATGTCGCCGACAACCAGGAGCTGCACGATATTTTGACCGGGCTGCCGCTGTACCCCTTCATGACGATGTCGGTGCAGCCGCTGTGCCGCCATCCTTCAGCCGTTAACGCACAACAATAACCCTTACCCTACAAAAAAGAGGAATACGCAATGTCAGTGAATCCTGCAAAACAGACCGAACTGGAATCCTTGCTGGCGATCAGCAGCGGCTTAAATTCTGAACAGGGCAATGAACGCTTCAAGGCCATCATGCATCAGGTGCTGAGCGACCTGTGTCAGACTATCAAAAAATTCGATATCAGCGATGAAGAGTTCTGGCTGGCGGTGAACTATTTAAACGAGCTGGGTGAACGCAAAGAAGCCGCGCTGCTGGCGGCTGGCCTGGGGCTTGAGCACTATCTGGACATGCGCGCCGATGAAAAAGAGGCCGCTGCCGGTCAGGATGTCGGCACCCCGCGTACCATCGAAGGGCCGCTGTATGTGGCAGGCGCGCCGCTGAGCCAGCAGTATGCGCGGATGGATGACGGCAGCGAGCCGGGCGAGCCGATGTGGCTGCATGGCCAGGTGCGTGACTTAGAGGGTAACCCGGTCGCCGGGGCGATTGTCGATATCTGGCACGCCAACACGCTGGGGGGCTACTCGTTCTTCGATCAATCTCAGAGTGAATACCATCTGCGCCGCCGCGTGGAGACCGGTGCCGATGGCCGTTACGCGGTTCGCAGTATCGTACCGTGCGGCTACGGTTGCCCGCCGGATGGCCCAACTCAGAAGCTGCTGACTCAATTAGGCCGCCACGGCAACCGCCCTGCGCACGTTCACTTCTTCGTATCTGCACCGGGTTATAAGCACCTGACCACGCAGATTAATCTCAATGGCGACGCCTATCTGTGGGACGACTTTGCTTTTGCCACCCGCGAAGAGCTGATTGCCGATCCGGTGAAAATCACGGATGAGCCGTTGTCGCAGGCGCGTAAAATCAACCAGCCGCATACCGAAGTCAGCTTCGACTTCACGCTGGTGGATTCAGCGGAGACTGCCGAAGAGACCCGCATCAAACGCGCCCGCGTAATGGAGTAAACCAGAAGCTCTGGGCGGCGTCAGCTCGCCCAGAGTATTATCTTACTGCGCTGCCAGCGCCTGTTTTATCCAGCCATCAAACGTCGCCTGGTGAGCCGCTATCCAGCCGTCAACGTGGCGCTGAATATCCTCCGCGGAAGACTCGCCTTTATGCATCAGCTGATTCTGCGCATTCACATCACCCAGCGGTAATTTCGCCACGGCAAACAGTTTGGCTGCCGCCGGATTTTTCGCCGCCCACGCTTTGTTGGCCACGATATATTCGTTGTTCACCGCAAAACCGTAATTTTTGCCGTTCGGCAATTCGGTGTTGAGATCTTTAAGCGAACCCGGGTTGGCGGAGAACGGTACGGTTAACCAGACGACGTCTTTACCTGGTTTTAATTCGTCGCTGACCCAGTACGGCGTCCAGGTGAAATAGAGCACCGGTTTACCGGCCTTAAACCGTGTGAGGGTATCGGCGATGATGGCCGAATAATTCCCCTGATTTTGTGTCACCGTATTGCTCAGACCGTAGGCTTTAATTTGGGTATCAATCACCGAACCGCAAACCCAGCCTGGGTTACAGCCCGCTAAATCGGCTTTACCGTCGCCGTTGGCGTCAAATAATTGTGCCAGCTTGGGGTCTTTAAGCTGTGAAATATCGGTAATGTGATATTTCTCAGCGGTCTTTTTATCAATCAAATAACCCTGTGCGGCGCCGCTAATATAAGTGCCCTGGCGGTAGAATTTTTTGTCACCGCCGCTCGCGGCGTACATGTCTTTTTGCAGCGGTTCCCAGTTGACGGCCATATAGGTGGCGTCTCCGGCAGCAATAGCGGTATAGGCGACGTTGTATTCCACCTCTTCGGTGGCAGAAACCTCATAGCCGAGCTGGGTGAGCGCGCGGTTGATGATCTCCGTCTGGAATGATTCTTCCGGCAGGGTACTTTGTACGGGATGAACGGTGATGCCTTTACCGGGCAAATCGGCGGCAAAAAGCGCGGGGGAGATGAGTACTGCTGCCAGCGTGGTGGCGATTATTGTCGGTGTTTGCATAGGAGTAACCTTATTATTTTGGGGTGTTAAGCCAGGGCTGGCCGGTTATTTCTGTGGCAACGAAAGAGAGTCGAAAATGCTAGCGAAAATATTCCTCCGAAGTATTAGGTGTAATACTTTACCCTAACATACTGAGCGTTTCTGACAATCCTAAATATGCACCGGTGATTGTTTGTCCGTTATTTTTCGAGGTGAGGTTATTCTTAAATGAAAATGGTTGGCCTGGGATAAATAACGCCGGTGAATACGACGAACGTCCGATATTTGAAATCGACACTCCACGGTATAGTCAAAAACGTTTTGTTTTAGTTGAAACAAGATTGAGGTTACGAGGAGGCACCGGTAACACCACCGATGCCAGTCAGTCTCACAGGATGTGGGGGAAGAATATGAAATCAGTGCGTATCGTTTGTCTTGCCGCGCTAGGTCTGTTGTTGACCACGGCGGCACAGGCCAGTACTAACACCAGCTCAGGCGTTATCCATTTTGTCGGCCAGATTGTGGAAGATGGCTGCGCTGCGGAACTGCAGCGGACACAGGTGCAAATTTCCTGCTATCGCAATGGTGCCAACCACATTCAGCATGTTGCCTTAAACGCCAGCGGCCGCAATCTGGCGATGCAGAAGCTGGGGACTATCGCTCAGCGCAGCATACCGGGTCATCCTGAACTGCGGGAAATGACGATTACCTATTATTAAATTACTGTCCGGGGATGAGTGGGCCAGCGGTCGATGGCGTTATCCCCGGACTGTACATTTTTTTGTTACAGTGCCAGCCAGCGTTTGCCCGCGGATTTCATATCCTGCTCAAGCTGGCTGCCGCGGGTGGCAAACACCCGACCCAGTGGGAAGCCACTTTTTTCGAGCAGATAAGCTAATGCGGCATATTCACGCGGAAAGCGGGCAATGGTCTGAGAGTCAATCTCCACCATGCCGAGCGGGAAGGTGAAGGTGCCCATATCGTAAATGCTCTGGCGGTGAAAAAGCTTCCACTTACCCTCTCTTTTTTCTGCCAGATCGTAAAAGCGGTTGTGGCATTCGCAGCCTAGATTTAGCCGGGTATTTTCAGCAATAATCATGGCGTTGGTTTCCAGCAGCGCTTTATTGCCTGCGGCGTTCAAGGTAACGCGTGGTGATCCAATCATATGTTTGGTCCGTAAATCTGACGCCCCCATCCGCATTGAACCGTCGACAAAATCACTGGCCAGTCCCTCAAACCAGGTGATTTCGATGGTACCGTCTGGGTGAAATAGCTGGCGCAGCTGTTCCCATTCGCCGAGATCGCGGTGGATCCAACCATTCATCAGGTCATTAAGCTGCTGGCGATCGTTGTCGGTAGTTTGCATTGTTGAGCCTCCGGTCAGTGAACTGAGATTCAGTTTGGTCGCCAGCAGACGTAAACTCAAATATATTGATCTGACTAAGCAATCATTATTAATGATTAATTGAGGTGCTATGGATCTTCGACACCTGCGTTATTTTCTGGCCGTCGCTGAAGAAGGCCATTTTGGGCGCGCGGCAAAACGGCTCAATATCGTGCAGCCTGCGTTGAGTATGCAGATTAAAGCGTTAGAAGAAGAGCTTGGCGGCGCGCTGTTTATCCGCACCAGCCGCCACGTGGCGCTGACCGATGCCGGTCGGCTGTTGCAGACCGAAGCGCAGCGCACGCTGGCGCAGGTTGAGCATACGCGGCTGGCGGTGGAACGCTCTCTGCGCGGTGAGACGGGGCGCGTTCGAGTGGGTTTTGCTGGTAATGCTATTTTTAGCGGCAAGATGATTGCGGATCTACGCCAGTTTCACAAGGCTTATCCAGATGCTGAACTCTTGATTCAGGAAGTGGCACCACAGCAGCAGGTGGACGCTATCGTGGCGGGATTGCTGGATGTCGGCTATACGCCGGATAACAGCAAAACGGTCACGCCGGAAATTGTCGTCAAGCCGCTTGGGCAATGGGATTTTCTGCTGGCATTGCATGAAGGGCATCCGTTAGCGAGGAAGGCTGCAATGACGATAGATATGCTGGCGGGCGAACCGCTGGTTCTTTATGAGGCTCATGATACCCATGAGCGGCTGACCCAGTTGCTTGAGCAGAAGCTGGGCGACAAGCTACACGTTGCTCATCGCGGGGGCAGTACGTTGAGCGTGTTGGCGATTGCGGCGACCGGGCTCGGTGTGGCGCTCATTCCAGCGCCGCTAAAGCAGGTCACGATCCCCGGCCTGGTCTATTGCCGTCTGGACGAACCGTCATTTAGCGCCAACCTGATGCTGGTGCATCGCGCCACCGAACCGAATAAAGCGGTAGAGGCCTATTTGGCGCTGGCACGTCAAACGACGTAGCGCCCTCAACATCGACGTTACGCCACCTGATGGGTTTCCCGTAGGGCACCAGGGGGTTGTCCGACGACCCGTTTAAAGGCGCGACTGAACGCCGCCACGGAGCCATAACCTAAACGCAGCGCCACGGTCTCGATGGCCTGCTGTTCATGGCTGATATACTGTACCGCCAGCCGCATGCGCAGCTCGCTGAGATATTTTGCCGGCGTTGTGCCGGTCGCCGCGAGGAAGCGTTCAGCAAAAACGGAGCGCGATGTCCCGGCTTCTTTGGCGAGGGAGGCCACGCTCCAGTTGATGCCTGGCTGTTGATGCATGGCAAAAATCGCGCGGCTCAGGCGTGGATCGCGCAGTACCTGAATCCATCCGGTAGCCTTACCGCAACCGCTCTCTACCCAGCCGCGCACAATCAGCGCCGCCACCACGTCTGCCAGCCGTGCGAGGATCCCGGCGAAGCCTACCTGGCGGCCCAGCGATTCGCGTTCCATGGCGGCGAGCAGCGGATGAATTTCCGGTCGTGTCGACATTAGGCTACTGACCATCATCACTTCCGGCATTGCTTTAATCAGCGGTTGCATCCCGCCCAGTTCAAAATCCATACAGCCGGTGAAGATAACCGCACTTTCGCCGTTGGGGCAGGTTTTACAGTGGATGTCTTGCACCTGATTACAGATAGGTTCGCTGGGTAAGTCAGCAATGGGCGTTACCACGGCGTCATCGTTGGAGAGCAGAGCGTGAGCATCGCCATTAGGAATGAACACGGCATCGCCAGTATTGAGGGGGAAGCGTGCACCGCTGTACATCCGCAAGATCACCGGGCCACGGCTGACAAAGTGAAACTGGGCTTTACCCGCGACATTACCGAATGCCAGCCCAAACGGCGCGCTGGCCTCAATCCGTCGATAGTTAACGCCGGAAAGGCGCATTCCACTCAGCAGTTCGCTTATCAAATCAGGGGCATGGAGAGACATGGTGTTAACTCCGGACGAATTATCAATAATAAAAGATTTTACATCATAGATCGTCCGAGTGAGGTTTTCTATTCTTTGTGACCGTTATCTCATTTTTTTAACCGGAGAGTTACAAATGGATTCATGCGCCACCGCAAGCGCGTCATTGGCACCGGCCAAACCCGCCTGGCGAGCCGTCTGGTCGCTCGGTCTGGGGGTATTCGGGCTGATTACCGCAGAGTTTTTACCCGCTAGCCTGCTTACGCCGATGGCGTCGAGCCTCGGTGTGACCGAAGGGGTTGCCGGGCAGACGGTGACGGCGACCGCGCTGGTGGCCTTAGTCACAGGGCTACTCATCACTTCTGCCACCAAAAGTATCGATCGCCGCTGGGTACTGATGTTCTTTACCTTGCTGCAAATTGTCTCCAGCCTGCTGGTGGCGTTTGCGCCATCGTTACAGGTCTTACTGTTGGGACGATTGCTGTTGGGTGTCGCCATCGGCGGCTTCTGGGCAATGTCCACCGCCACAGCGATGCGCTTAGTGCCGGCGAAAGACGTACCGAAAGCGCTGTCGATAATCTTTGCCGGTGTGTCGATTGCCACGGTTGTGGCGGCCCCGCTTGGTAGCTATTTAGGCAGCCTGATTGGCTGGCGAAATGTGTTTATCCTTTGCGTGATTCCCGGTGTGCTGGCGCTGTTCTGGCAATTGTGGGTTCTGCCATCAATGCGTCCGGAAAACAGCGGTAGCCTCGGCACACTGTTTAAAGTGCTGCGTCGCCCGGGCATGGTGGGCGGACTGTTGGCGACGATCTTTATCTTCAGCGGTCACTTTGCCTTCTTTACTTATCTGCGACCTTTCCTTGAGACCGTAGGGCGGGCTAATGTTGAAACCATTTCGCTGATTTTGCTGGGCTTTGGCGTCGCGAATTTTATCGGTACTTCGATTGCCGGGTATCTGCTGGCGCGCAACCTGCGACTGACGCTGGCGCTGGTACCTTTTGCGATGGGCATTCTGGCGTTGACCATGGTGGCCTATGGTCATCTGGCGTTGGTGGATGGTCTGCTGGTCACCCTATGGGGCTTTGCTTTTGGACTCGTGCCTGTTGGCTGGTCAACCTGGCTTGCGACAACGGTGGCCGATGAGGCCGAAAGTGCTGGTGGGCTAATGGTGGCGTCAATTCAGCTGGCGATCAGCGCGGGTGCGGCAGGCGGCGGGCTGGTGTTTGATATGAATGGTGCCAATGGTGTGTTCACTGCTAGCGGTGTACTGCTGGTGGCGGCGATGGTGATGGTGTTTGCCGGTGTGAAGGTGAAACCTGCCGCGATTGAATAGCGAGAGGGGTGTGACAATTCTGTCACGTTTATCAGTATGGTGTGAAATTCCGTTCACTTTGCGTTTTGCAGAACATGAAACAGCTGCATCAGTGAACGGGCAAAGGGGAGCGTCGCGCTCCCCTTAGCAATGCCCGCGGCCCTGCAGCGAAATCGGTGCT
>NZ_LGHZ01000046.1 GCF_001266615.1 Kluyvera genomosp. 1
GTCTACCTAAATTAACCATGAGGAACGCCTGATGAGCATTCGCCCGCCGCTGCCCCCTTTCACCCGTGAAAGTGCCATTGAGAAAGTCCGCCTGGCCGAGGATGGCTGGAACAGCCGCAACCCGGAAAAAGTCGCCCTTGCCTATTCGCTTGATACCCAATGGCGGAACCGCGCCGAGTTTGTAAATGGCCGAGACCAGGCCCAGGCGTTTCTGCAACGTAAATGGCAGAAAGAACATGAATACCGCTTAATCAAGGAATTATGGGCATTTGAAAGTCATCGCATCGCCGTTCGCTATGCCTACGAATGGCATGATGACAGCGGGAATTGGTTTCGTTCTTACGGCAACGAAAACTGGGAGTTTGCCGACGACGGGCTTATGCATCGCCGCTTTGCCTGCATCAACGATCTGCCGATTAACGCCGCCGAGCGACTTTTCCACTGGCCACAGGGGCGACGCCCGGATGACCATCCAGGCTTGAGCGAGTTGGGACTGTAAAGCAAGCTTTTTGCCTATTCGCGTCAATGCGCAGCAAGTACTTCTCTTATCACTTGCATACTGGGTAAATCAGGCCATGCTTTAGCAGTCTCTTTTCATATTCAGCCAGTTACGAGTTAAGCATGCCTATCATCGCCAAATTGGACGTAGTACGTAGAAGTCTGATCCTTGTGTTGGCTACCAGCCTGCTGGGAGGTTGCTCGCTGACGCGGGTATCAGACGATGCTTTTGCCGAAGAAGTGAAAACGCTGAACGTGACCGGCATGAGCCTGACTGACGCCGTCGCCAAAGTGAACCGCGAAGGGTTTGAATGCCGCGCCGAAAATGCCCGCACGGCCAAGGTCTCTCTCACCCCGAGCAGCTCTCGCTTTTTAAAGCAACTGGAGTGCAGCAAACAGAATAACGAGCTGTTTTGCCCGCAAATTCGCAATGTCGTACTCAACGCCGATCCAAAAACTGACACTGTGATCTTGGTAGGAAAGACCATCACCCAACGGGCTTGTTTTTAACCGCCAACGCCGTTTGTGCATGCCATGATAACGAGCCTGCGGATGTGCACGTTGTTTGCCGACCCAGACATAACGGCAAGGCTGCCGGATACCCAACAGCCCATGCCTTATTTGAAGTATCAGGCAACAGTGACCACAATTTTCCCGACTTGCCCGTTGGCTTCCATATAACGATGAGCATCAGCAATCGCTTCCAGCGGGAAGGTTTTATCAATGATTGGCGCTAGCTTGCCAGAACGCAGACCGGACGTGACGAACGATTTTGCTCGCGCCATCTTCTCGCTGTCAGTCGTGATTTCAAACAGTTCATAGCCGCGCAGCGTAAGGTGTTTACCCAGAATATCAAATACGGGCACTTGCATATCGCGGCTATCGAGAGCGCCGTACTGGAAAAATATGCCCTGCGGTGCCATCACCTGCGTCAGTTTTGCTACGTCCGGGCCGCCCACGGGGTCAAAAACAATATGTGCCCCTTCCCCCTGCGTCGCCCGCGTGATTTCAGCCACCATATCCTGCTCGGCGGTAGCGATTACAGCAGCAGCGCCAGCATTCATCAGCATGCCGTGTTTTTCGTGGGTTCGCGTAAGGGCTATAGGCCTTGCACCAAGCATATTTGCAATTTGAATAGCGGCCAGGCCGACGCTGCTGGAGGCGGCACGAATCACCACATGTTGACCTGCCTGCAGATTCCCGTACTCAACCAGCGCGCCGTAAGCCGTGACGTACATCATCCAGCTTGCCGCCGCTTGTTCGAACGAGAGGTTTTCAGGATGTTTAACCACTGCGTGTACCGGTGCGTTTACTATTTCACCGTACATACCGTATTGATTGAACATAAACGAGGGGATCACGCTAACCGCATCCCCTTTCGCAAAGCCATCTACCCCGACACCAACCGCTTCAATCACGCCAGCGGCCTCATAACCCAGCCGCGCCGGGAAATCCGGTTCAATGACATATTGACCGCTACGATACATAATTTCTGCGCGATTGAGGCCCAACGCCTGTACGCGGATTTGGACTTCCCCGGCAGCAGGCGCCGATACCTGCACATCAACAATTTCCAGTACTTCCGGACCGCCGGTACGATTAAACGTCACCACTTTAGACATTGTAAAACCTCATCAGTTAGCGGCGCGCGTTTTATCCACGCAAAGGCGCGCCCAATTCATCTGCGGGCAATTTACCGGGTTGTTAGCGACGGAAAAATAGCGGTAAAAGAACTTCAGTGTTATTCATTTAATAACAATCAACACAATGAATTTAATCGGTACAGGAAGGATGTACGGCAAGAATTGATAAGAAAAGCGGTGAACGAGCGCCAAACAATAAACTGCTAAAAACTCCATGTTATGCAACCAAATCCCTGTATATCCGTATCTTTTTCAATACTTTTAATCGATTATGGCCCTATGTTATAATGATTTGCACTTTAACTAAAAACCTTCAACTATAAACAGAGTGCAACTATGATTGATACCAACCTGCCTTTAACCGACGTCCACCGCCATCTTGACGGCAACATCCGTGCACAAACCATTCTTGACCTCGGCCACCAGTACAATCTCGCGCTCCCAGCTACCACCCTCGACACCCTGATCCCGCACGTGCAGGTTACCAGCAATGAACCCGATTTAGTCAGCTTCCTCAGCAAGCTGGACTGGGGCGTAAAAGTGCTGGCCTCGCTCGATGCCTGCCGCCGCGTGGCTTTTGAAAACATTGAAGATGCGGCCCGCAACGGCCTGCACTACGTGGAATTGCGCTTTTCACCACGCTACATGGCGATGACTCACCAGCTGCCAGTTGATGGCGTGGTTGAAGCGGTCATTACCGGTGTGAAGGAAGGTTGCAAAGCGTTTAATGTTGAAGCGCGCCTGATTGGTATCATGAGCCGCACCTTTGGCGAAGCGGCGTGTGAAGAAGAACTGAACGCCCTGCTGGCGCACCGTGATGGGATCACCGCGCTGGACCTGGCTGGTGACGAGCTGGGCTTCCCAGGTCATCTGTTCCTGAATCACTTCACCCGCGCGCGTGATGCCGGCTGGCGTATCACCGTGCATGCTGGCGAAGCGGCAGGCCCGGAAAGCATCTGGCAGGCTATTCGCGATCTCGGCGCCGAACGTATCGGTCACGGCGTGAAAGCTGTACAGGATCCGGCATTAATGGACTATCTGGCCGAAAAGCGAATCGGCATTGAATCCTGCCTGACTTCGAATATTCAGACCAGCACCGTGCCATCGCTAGCGCAGCACCCGCTGAAAAGGTTCCTTGAGCATGGTGTTATGGCAAGCCTTAACACGGATGACCCGGCGGTACAGGGTATTGATATTCAGCATGAGTATCACGTTGCTGCACCGGCAGCCGGTTTAACGCCACAGCTGATTCGCCAGGCACAGATCAACGGTCTGGAAATGGCCTTCCTGTCTGACAGTGAAAAGCAGGCGCTGAAAGCCCGCGTTCTGCGCGGATAACCATGCGTGGATAAAAAAATCCCGGCAGCGAATAAGGCTGCCGGGATTTTTTATTGCACGGTTATCACACCAGGTTCAGCGCCGCGCGATGCCTCGCCGACTCAATCCCTAGTTCAATC
This sequence comes from Kluyvera genomosp. 1, assembly GCF_001266615.1. GTDB lineage: Bacteria > Pseudomonadota > Gammaproteobacteria > Enterobacterales > Enterobacteriaceae > Kluyvera > Kluyvera cryocrescens_A. The sequence goes on from NZ_LGHZ01000046.1 coordinate 3,599, forward strand.
AGTTCCATTATCTGTATCGCCTGGCCTGCAAGCACCGGGTTTTCACCAATACCGTTCAGCGCATCGCGGATCCCAGCATAATAAGCCGGATAATTCCCCGGCAACGTCAGCCAGTTTTCTTCCACACGGGTTTCCCCATCAACCGTAGTCAAAACACCGTCGCGCATATCATAGCCCCAGTCCGCCTGCGGTGGCCGTTCACCGCTTTTCAGTCGGTCTTCCTGCGGGTCGAGGCCAAACTTAACGTAGCTCGCCTGGGTTCCATGGACGATATAACGCGCGGTTTCTGCCGCCGCCAGCAGCGTACCGTGTAATACCACCCGTCGCTGTGGATAGGTCAACACGGCATGGAAGTAATCCGTGGCCTGCGCACCGGGACGCAGTTGACCAAGGTCGACCTGAAGACTGTGCGGTAGGCCAAACAGATTCACCGTTTGATCTAACAGATGTGACCCTAAGTCATACCAAATGCCACTTCCGAGGCCCGGCAGCTCGCGCCAGCGGGCACGCACCTGTGGACGGTAGCGATCGAAATGCGATTCGAAATAGACAACATCACCCAGCTTACCTTCGTTAATCAGCGCTTTAACAGTCAGGAAGTCGCTGTCCCAGCGGCGGTTGTGGAACACTGACAGCAGCTTACCCTGCTGTTTCGCCAGCGTATCCAGTTCGCGTGCTTGTGACAGTGTCACGGTAAACGGTTTGTCGACCACCACATTCTTCCCCGCTTCCAGCGCCGCTTTGGCTAACGGAAAATGGGTGTCGTTCGGCGTTGGGATAACAATCAGATCGATATCAGGGTTGGCGAACAACGCGTTGGGGTCAGAAACCACCTTCACCGCAGGCCAATCAGCATGAACCTTGCTGGCGTCGCTGCTGGAGACAACCGCCAGCTCCATACCCGGTGTACCGCTGATGAGCGGCGCGTGAAACGTCTTACTGGCAAAGCCATAACCCACTAGTCCGACTCGGATTTGGTCACTCATATTGCAGCCTCATTCTTCGTTTTATGCGGTTCACATCATTTTGTAATCGATTTCTTATTTGACCTTATCTCACAATTTCATACAACAGTTTAATAACATTATTGGTTTTCGGATGCGCAATTGATGAAATAATCATCACTTGTCGAATCGTTTCGGCTGAACACTTGCGTTGTGGGAAAAGCAGGCTAAGATCTTGCTCCGGCACTATTTTATCAATGGACTGTAAGCTAAATTTCATGACTTCCGTAATGAACCGTATTGTTGAACTTTTTGGCTGGGTTATCCTGGGTTTCTCCGCTCTTCTGCTGGTTGTCGCACACCACATCGATAACTATCAATCACCGGAACCGGCTGCCACCGCATCGTTACAGAAAAAGTAACGCTGTCACACTAAAAAAGTGATTCGGATCTCATCTGTGCAACCGGTTTCTGAAACCGGTTGCACGCCTTAATGCCACTCTTTACACTCCCCTTATCACACAGATAAGGAGTGTTATATGTCTGCTTTTCCCCCGCATTTTTTATGGGGTGCTGCCACTGCGGCGTACCAGGTTGAAGGTGCATATAATGAGGACGGCAAGGGCCCGTCTATTTGGGATATTTTTTCCCACCAGCCGGGGACAACCTATCAGGGAACCAACGGTGATGTTGCCGTCGATCACTATCATCGCGTAAAAGAAGATGTTCAGCTGATGGCTGAAATGGGTCTGCAAAGCTACCGATTTTCGATCTCATGGCCTCGTTTGATGCCAAATGGCCGCGGCGAAATCAACGAAGCCGGGGTTAAATTCTATAGCGATCTCATCGATGACCTGCTGGCCCATAATATCGAGCCCATGATTACGCTTTATCATTGGGATTTACCGCAGGCATTACAGGACGAAGGCGGCTGGGAAGCCCGCTCTACTGCGGAAGCGTTCGAAGAGTATGCGCGCCTGTGCTACGCCCGATTCGGTTCGCGAGTGAAAAAATGGGCCACCTTCAACGAAACCATTGTGTTTATTGGCCATGGTTACATTACCGGCAATCACCCACCGTCAGTCCGTAATCCGGCCCGTGCGATTCAGGCCTGCCATCACGTGTTTATTGCGCATGCGCTGGCCGTGAAAGCCTTCCGCGGGATGCAGATTAACGGTGAGATTGGCTTTGTAAATGTGCTCCAGCCCCATACACCGCTCACCAACAGCACAGAAGATAAAACCGCTAGCGATCTTGCCGATGCAATCCATACGCATTGGTTCTACGATCCGGTACTAAAAGGCCGTTATCCTGATGAGCTGTTGGCGCAGTCACAGGCACTGTGGGGTGTGCCGCGTTTTGCACCGGGTGACGATGAGCTCCTGCGTACTAACCTCTGCGATTTTATCGGCCTTAATTACTATCGTCGTGAAACGGTGTCCGCACAGCCACCGGTTGAAAAAGTCAGCGGTGAACAAGGTGTTGAAGGACTGTTCTACTTCGTCCGTAATCCGGAAAGTACTTACACCGAATGGGGCTGGGAAATCTGGCCGCAGGGCCTGACCGACGGCATCATGATGATTAAAGAACGCTACGGTGACATCCCTATTTATATCACCGAGAACGGGCTGGGCGCGGTCGACCCGATTATCGATGGCGAAGTCGTTGACGACCCGCGTATTGATTTCCTGCGTATGCATATCGATGCGTTGGAAAAGGCCATTGAACTGGGTGCGGATGTCCGCGGTTATTATCCGTGGTCATTTATCGACTTACTGAGCTGGCTTAACGGCTATAAAAAGCAGTACGGCTTTGTCTATGTCGATCATAAGAAAAATCTGGCACGCCAGCGTAAGAAGAGCTTCTTCTGGTATCAGGATGTGATTGCCACCCGTGGCGAAAGTCGTTAATCCCCTTCTATCTTCAGGGCGTCATCCGGCGCCCTGCACGTTGAAAACCCGCTAATTTCGGGGTGAAATCAATAAGCACATTTTCTGTTATTGAAATTCATTCGTATAAAACAAATAATCCATAATATCCCGTTGAGATTCATCCTAACCGGCTGAACCCAAAACAAGACGGATGCCAATAATCACATTGGCGATAAAAACTGAATCCACCTCCATCATTTTCCCGATATTACCTCGGCTGAAAAGCGATGCCTGGTGGCATTAACATTATAAATGGATACCCACAAATGACCGTTCTGGATTATTTATTAAAATTCCGCAAAGTCAGTTCGCTTGAGACACTTGAAAAACTTTATGACCACCTTAACTATTCCATCACCAGCACCGAAGAATTGATCAATATGTACCGCGCCGCAGACCACCGTCGAGCCGAACTGGTCTCCGGCGGACGTCTGTACGATGTAGGCCAGGTGCCTAAATCCATTTGGCGTTTCGTGCAATAAGGGTTTTCTCCTCAGCGCCAGTTGCTTATACTCCACGGCCTGTAATTTACCTCACCACTGGCGCTGATTTTCAGGAGACACAATGTCAGATATTTCTGCAGAACGAATTGGCGGATGGCTGCTTGCCCCATTGGCCTGGCTAATTGTTCAGTTAATAAGCATCAGCGTAACTCTGGTTAAATTCACCTACGTTCTGTTTTCACCGCAAACGCTGGCGTTGTTAAAAGACCTTGGTACCAGCAACATCGTCCTGTTAGCGCTGTCGTTTATCTCGTTTGTCGCCATGTGGTATTACACCATGTGGCTGACCGTTGCCTTCTTTAAACGCCGCAGCAACGTGCCCAAGCACTATATTATTTGGCTGATGGTCGGCGTCATTCTGGCGGTAAAAGCCTTTGCCTTCTCGCCAATAGCTGACGATCTGGCCGTACGCCAGCTGCTGCTTCCACTGTTGGCCGCCGCGCTTATCGTCCCGTACTTCAAGCGCTCTACGCGAGTAAAACGGACGTTTACCCGCGCCTAATAACCCCACACTTAGCCTGTTGTCGCTGACGATGCTTTGTCAGATAATAGGTGGCTTTTTTCGTTACAGGTCGAATGATGACTGACTATTTATTGCTCTTTATCGGTACTGTGCTGGTCAACAACTTCGTGCTGGTGAAGTTCCTGGGCCTGTGCCCGTTTATGGGGGTTTCCAAAAAGCTGGAGACCGCCATGGGAATGGGGCTGGCGACGACGTTTGTGATGACGCTTGCGTCCATCTGCGCCTGGCTTATCGATACCTGGATCCTCATCCCGCTGGATCTTATCTACCTGCGTACGCTGGCCTTTATTCTGGTCATTGCCGTGGTGGTTCAGTTCACCGAAATGGTGGTACGTAAAACCAGCCCAGCGCTATACCGTCTGCTCGGTATTTTTCTGCCGCTCATTACCACTAACTGCGCCGTACTCGGCGTGGCGTTGTTGAACATCAACCTCGGGCATAATTTTCTACAGTCGGCGCTGTACGGTTTCTCTGCCGCCGTCGGCTTCTCGCTGGTAATGGTGCTGTTTGCCTCCATCCGCGAGCGTCTGGTCGTTTCCGATGTGCCCGCACCGTTTCGCGGTAACGCTATTGCGCTGATTACTGCAGGTCTAATGTCGTTAGCCTTTATGGGCTTTAGTGGGCTGGTGAAGTTGTAATGATGACCTTCTGGATTGCTGTCGCTGCAATCAGCCTGTTAGGGCTGATTTTTGGCGTCATTCTCGGCTACGCCTCACGCCGTTTCGCGGTGCAGGATGACCCTGTTGTCGAAAAGATTGATGAACTGCTGCCGCAAAGCCAATGTGGGCAATGCGGCTATCCGGGCTGTCGCCCTTACGCCGAAGCCGTCAGCAACGGCGAAAAAATTAACTGCTGCGCCCCCGGTGGCGAAGCGGTGATGTTGAAAATTGCCGAGCTGCTGAACGTCGATCCCCAACCGATTGACGCGGATGAATCCGCTGCGGAACCCGCGCGTATGCTCGCCATTATTGATGAAGCCAACTGTATCGGCTGCACCAAATGTATCCAGGCTTGTCCGGTTGATGCCATCGTAGGCGCTACGCGAGCCATGCATACGGTGATGAGCGATCTGTGTACCGGCTGTAACCTGTGTGTGGCGCCTTGCCCGACGCAGTGCATTGAATTACGCCCGGTAGAGACCACCACCGACAGCTGGAAATGGGATTTGCATACAATCCCGGTACGAATTATTCCTGTGGAACAACATGTTTAAGCTATTCTCCGCGTTCAGAAAAGACAAAGTCTGGGATTTTGACGGCGGTATTCATCCGCCGGAAATGAAAACGCAGTCAAACGGGACGCCCCTGCGCCAGCTCCCGCTGGCCCAGCGTTTTGTTATCCCCCTGAAACAGCATATTGGCGCCGAAGGCGAACTGAGCGTACAGCCCGGCGATCGCGTACTGCGCGGTCAGCCACTGACCCGCGGCTGGGGCAAAATGCTGCCGGTTCATGCGCCAACATCTGGCATGGTGGTGGCTATTGAGCCGCACGCGACGGCACACCCTTCCGCCCTGCCGGAAATGAGCGTCATTATTGATGCAGACGGAGAAGATCTTTGGGCGCCACGCGACGGCTGGAATGATTACAAAAATCGTAGCCGCGAAGAGCTTATCGAACGTATTCATCAGTTTGGCGTGGCCGGTTTAGGCGGCGCGGGCTTCCCGACGGGTACGAAACTGCGCGGCGGCGGCGACAAAATTAATACGCTGATTATCAACGCCGCCGAGTGCGAACCCTATATCACCGCCGACGATCGTCTGATGCAAGATTGCGCCGCGCAAATTCTTGAAGGTGTTCAGATCCTCGCGCACATTCTGCAGCCGCAGCAGGTGCTTATCGGCATTGAGGATAACAAGCCGCAGGCGATTTCCATGATGCGGGCAGTGCTGGCTGGCCAGCACAATATCCATCTGCGCGTGATCCCGACGAAGTATCCATCCGGCGGTGCAAAACAGCTGACGCAAATTCTGACAGGTAAGCAAGTTCCCCACGGGGGACGTTCGTCAGACATCGGCGTGCTGATGCAAAACGTCGGTACCGCCTATGCGGTTAAGCGCGCCATTATTGATGGCGAGCCGCTTACCGAGCGCGTAGTGACGCTGACGGGCGAATCCGTGGGTAAACCGGGTAACGTGTGGGCCCGGCTGGGTACGCCGGTACAGCATCTGTTAAAACACGCCGATTTTTGTCCATCCAGCGATCAGATGGTGATTATGGGTGGCCCACTGATGGGCTTTACCCTGCCGTGGCTGGACGTCCCGGTGGTGAAAATTACCAACTGTCTGCTGGCACCTTCGCCTGCGGAAATGGGTGAGCCGGAAGAGGAAAAAGGCTGCATTCGCTGTAGCGCCTGTGCTGATGCCTGTCCAGCCGATCTTCTGCCACAGCAGTTGTACTGGTTCAGTAAAGGTCAGCAACACGATAAAGCCACCGCGCACAATCTTTCTGACTGCATCGAATGCGGCGCCTGTGCATGGGTCTGCCCAAGCAGTATTCCGTTGGTGCAGTATTTCCGTCAGGAAAAAGCGGAAATACACGAAATTCGTCTTGAAGAGCAGCGTGCCGCAGAGGCTAAGGCGCGTTTTGAAGCGCGTCAACTTCGTCTTGAGCGTGAAAAAATCGCCCGCGAAGCACGCCATAAAAAGGCCGCGGTTCAGCCAACGGCGACAGATCAGGACGCCATTCATGCTGCATTGGCGCGCGTGAAGGAAAAACAGCAGCAGGCTACGCAGCCGATTGTGATTCAATCTGGCGCATTGCCTGATAACAGCGCCATCGCCGCCGCGCGCGAAGCGCGTAAAGCGCAGGCTCGTGCAGCTCAGGCGCAAAAACAGCAATCCGTCGGAGAAACTGATACGGCCGTGACAGAGGGAGCAATAGACCCACGGAAATCTGCCGTAGAAGCGGCCATCGCTCGCGCCAAAGCACGCAAAGCAGCACAGCAGATCGAAAGTGAAGCCGCAC
>NZ_LGHZ01000047.1 GCF_001266615.1 Kluyvera genomosp. 1
AGACAGGTTCTTGCTCATCAAACCTGTCTGAAAGTAGTAATCAACATGCAATAGGCATAAAATCAACAATTCATTAACATATTAAGCAAGGTCATTATGTCCGCACAACTCACCGCCGAAGCGGCTCTTAAGCTGGTTGGCGAAATTTTTGTCTACCATATGCCGTTCAACCGCGCGCTGAATCTGGAGCTGGAGGTCTACGAAAAGGCCTTTGCGCAGCTGAGCTTTAACAATCAACCGATGATGGTTGGTAACTGGGCACAAAGTATTTTGCACGGTGGGGTGATTGCCTCAGCGCTGGATGTCGCCGCCGGGCTGGTATGCGTGGGCAGTACGCTGGCACGCCATGACACCATCAATGAAGATGAACTACGCCAGCGCCTGTCGCGGATGGGGACCATTGATTTACGCGTAGATTATCTCCGTCCAGGTCGCGGTACGCGTTTTACGGCCACCAGCTCGCTGCTGCGCGCCGGAAACAAGGTCGCCGTTGCCCGCGTCGAGCTACACAATGAAGAACAAACGCATATCGCCAGCGCCACGGCGACTTATATGGTGGGTTAAACGCCATAATCGCGTAAAATTGCGTTACTTTTTCGAAATGGATGTTTCTCATGGATCCCAAACAGACGCGTCAGGGCGTGCTTCTTGCCCTCGCCGCCTATTTTATCTGGGGCATCGCTCCAGCTTACTTCAAGCTGATTTACTACGTTCCTGCCGACGAGATCCTGACCCACCGCGTCATCTGGTCGTTTTTCTTTATGGTGGCGCTGATTAGCATCAGCCGTCAGTGGTCAAAGGTCAGAACGCTGCTCAAAACGCCAAAGAAGGTGTTTTTACTGGCGCTTTCGGCGGTGCTGATCGGGGGAAACTGGCTGCTGTTTATCTGGTCGGTCAATAACCATCATATGCTGGAAGCCAGTCTCGGCTACTTTGTAAACCCGCTGGTGAATATTGTGCTGGGGATGATTTTCCTCGGCGAGCGCTTCCGCCGCATGCAGTGGCTGGCGGTATTTCTGGCAATTTGCGGCGTACTGGTGCAGCTCTGGACCTTCGGATCGCTGCCGATTATCGCCTTAGGTCTGGCCTTCAGCTTCGCCTTCTATGGCCTGGTGCGCAAGAAAATCGCCGTCGATGCACAAACCGGTATGCTGTTTGAAACACTGTGGCTGCTGCCGGTGGCAGCAATTTATCTGTTCGGCATCGCCGACAGCGCTACCAGCCATATGGGGCAAAACGCGTGGACGCTGAATCTGCTGCTGATTGCTGCAGGTATCGTCACCACCATTCCACTGCTGTGCTTTACCGGCGCGGCGACGCGTTTGCGCCTGTCGACGCTCGGTTTCTTCCAGTATATCGGCCCGACGCTAATGTTCCTGCTGGCGGTGACGTTCTACGGTGAAGTGCCGGGGGCGGACAAGATGGTCACCTTCGCGTTTATCTGGGTCGCGCTGGCGATTTTCGTGATGGATGCGATTTATACCCAGCGACGGAGCCGTCGCGGATAGCAAAACGCCGGAGGCGCTGCGCTAACCCGTCCTACTCGTAGGTCGAAAAGCGCAGCGCCTCCGGCATAGCTCTTACAGCCAGTTCTTGCGCTTAAAGTAGAGATACGGCGCAAGCCCCGCCAGGATCATAAAGATAATCGCGCCGGGATAACCAAAGCTCCAGCGCAGCTCCGGCATAAACTCAAAGTTCATCCCATAGCTGGACGCCACAAGCGTAGGCGGCAGGAACACCACCGAAACCACCGAGAAGATCTTGATGATGCGGTTCTGTTCGATGTTGATAAAGCCCATCGCCGCCTGCATCAGGAAGTTCACCTTCTGGAACAGCGATTCATTGTGCGGCAGCAGGGATTCGATATCTCGCAGAATCTCACGCGCCTGCTCCAGCTGGCTGGCCGGTAAACGCGCCTTACGCACCAGGAAGTTCAACGCGCGCTGGGTATCCATCAGACACAAGCGAACCTTCCAGCCGATATCCTCCAGCTCCGCCAGCGTCGAGAGCGCTTCGTCATACTCGTCGCCCTGGCGCCCTTCCATAATCACGCGGCTGAGCTTTTCCAGGTCGCTATAGATGTTTTCTATTTCATCTGCCAGCTGTTCAATTTTGGTTTCGAACAGATCGAGCAGCAGCTCGTAGGCGTTGCCATCTACCATCAGCTGGCTACGTGCACGCATACGGTACAAACGGAACGCCGGCAGTTCACGCTCGCGTAGGGTAAACAGACGCCCTTCACGAATGGTAAATGCCACCGTTGAGTTACCGGCATGATCGTCCGCATCTTCATAAAAGAAGAAGGAGTGAATATGCAGGCCGTCTTCGTCTTCAAAAAAACGTGCGGATGCTTCGATGTCTTCCAGTTCGGGGCGCGTGGCCAGGTTCTGGCCCAAATCCTTTTGCACACGGTTTCGTTCATCGTCATCCGGTTCGACTAAGTCAACCCAAACCGAACTGGCCAGGTGCTCAATCTCGTCTGCTTCAAGACGCGATAAACGATTATTTTCCAGTTGAAATGCGCTCAGCATGACCGGGACTCCCAATGCAAAAAATTATCGGACAGCCGGTGGGCACACAGAAACTACAGGGGTTTCAGACCATTAAACAGCCTGACTCAATGCGACGGGATAAATACGGGTCGCTGACAACCGCTAAGGCTATCAGCATAAGAGGATAGCCTTAGGAGTTGTTCCTGGATGACAGGAAGGTGAGCCAGCATCTACTGGGTGTGTCCAAGGCTTTGTCCTCTTAGCGTAATCGTGCGCGCATGTTACGCCAGCAAAAAAACGGCGTCAACACGCAACGAAACGCTAACCGGCATTAATTACCTTCTGTTCAGTAAGGCTAGCAGATCGTTACAAAATAATGATATTTTTCTGAATGTTATACAGTTTCCAGTCTGGCATAGGCTGCCACCAGCCATTTGATCCCCTGCCCCTGGAAAGCGACCTGCAGACGACTGTGTTCACCGCTGCCTTCCAGATTGACGATCGTACCTTCGCCAAACTTAGCGTGACGAACGCGTTGGCCAAGCTTATAGCCAGTGTCGTTTTCCGCCATTGGCGTGCCCATGCGCTGATGGTTAACCGGGCGGCTAACCGTCGCACGCAGGCGTACTTCTTCCACGCACGCTTCTGGTAACTCACCAATAAAGCGCGATGGACGGTGATAGACCTCTTTGCCGTACAGACGACGCGTTTCCGCATAGGTCAGCGTCAGCTTCTGCATGGCACGCGTCACACCGACGTAGGCCAAACGGCGCTCTTCTTCCAAACGGCCACCTTCATCCAGCGACATCTGGCTAGGGAACATCCCCTCTTCCATACCGACGATAAATACCTGCGGGAACTCCAGGCCTTTCGCCGAGTGGAGAGTCATTAGCTGCACCGCGTCCTGCCAGGTATCCGCCTGACCTTCACCCGCTTCCAGCGCTGCATGGGAGAGGAAAGCCTGCAGCGGCAGTAAATCCTCTTCTTCTTCGTTGTAGCTGAACTGGCGCGTTGCCGTCACCAGTTCGTCTAAGTTCTCGATACGCGTTTGGCCTTTCTCGCCCTTCTCCTGCTCGTACATCATGCGCAGGCCGGAATCTTTCACCACCCGGTCAGTTTGCACGTGCAGCGGCATATCGGCGGTTTCCTGCGCCAGTGCGTCAATCAACTCCATAAAACGCTGCAGTGCGCTGGCGGCGCGTCCGGCAAGGGCTTTCTCTTGCAGCAGTTCGCGACAAGCCTGCCACAGCGTGAGCTGGCGATCGCGCGAGGTCTGGCGAACGACGTCCAGCGTACGGTCACCGATACCACGCGTTGGCGTATTCACCACGCGTTCAAAGGCCGCGTCGTCGTTACGGTTGGAAATAAGACGCAGATAAGAGAGCGCATCTTTAATTTCCTGACGCTCGAAGAAGCGCATACCGCCGTAAATGCGGTACGGCATGCTCACCTGCAGCAACGCCTCTTCCAGCACGCGCGATTGGGCGTTGCTGCGATAGAGAATGGCGCACTGCTCAAGCGCACCACCGTTGTCCTGCCAGGTTTTGATGCGGTTCACCACGAAACGGGCTTCATCAAGCTCGTTAAAAGCGCAGTAGAGTGAAATCGGTTCGCCATCGACGCCGTCGGTCCACAGCTTTTTACCCAAACGCCCGTTGTTGTTTTCAATCAGGGCGTTAGCGGCGCTCAGGATATTGCTGGTTGAACGGTAGTTCTGCTCCAGACGGATAGTTTCAGCACCTGGGAAATCGTTCAGGAAGCGCTGGATGTTTTCCACCTGCGCTCCGCGCCAGCCGTAGATAGACTGATCATCATCGCCAACAATCATCACCTTGCCGGTATCGCCCGCCAGCAGACGGATCCACGCGTACTGGATGTTGTTGGTATCCTGGAATTCATCCACCAGAATATTGGTAAAACGTTCGCGGTAGTGCTGAAGAATATGCGGTTTGTTGAGCCACAGCTCATGAGCGCGCAGCAGCAGCTCGGCGAAATCCACCAGCCCCGCGCGGTCGCAGGCTTCCTGATAGGCCTGATAAACCTTCTGCCAGGTCTGTTCAACCGGATTGCCGTAGCTCTGCAGGTGATGTGGACGCAAGCCTTCGTCTTTCTGGCTGTTGATAAACCACATCGCCTGACGCGGCGGCCACTGCTTCTCATCAAGATTCATCGCCTTGATCAGACGTTTCAGTAAACGCAGTTGGTCTTCGCTGTCGAGGATCTGGAAATCCTGTGGCAGATTGGCATCAAGATGGTGCGCACGCAGCAGTCGGTGCGCCAGGCCGTGGAAGGTACCAACCCACATGCCGCCCTGAGAGGTCCCCATCAGTTGCGCGATACGGTGGCGCATTTCCGCCGCCGCTTTGTTGGTGAAGGTCACCGCCATAATCGAGTACGGCGAGCAGTTTTCCACGCTTTGCAGCCAGGCGATACGATGTACCAGTACACGCGTCTTACCACTACCAGCACCGGCGAGCACCAACATATTGGTGCGCTTTGCCGCGACGGCTTCGCGCTGTTTATCATTGAGGCTGTCGAGCAGGTAAGAAACGTCCATTGGCACCGCCGGAAAGAATGAGGACCCAGTGATACACTGGGAATTTATACAGAGTTATTGACGATTATATCAGCGAGGTCAGAGATGCCAACCGCGAAATCTCAACATGTGGCAACAAACGGCTGTCGGTCGTCTGCATCAGGTCGGCATTTTCCGGCTTGATCCAACAGGCCTGCATGCCACAGCGAATCGCACCCGCGACGTCAGTCGTCAGGTCATCGCCAACGTGCAGGATTTCACCCAGCGGCACATTGAGCCTTTCCGCGGCCAGGTGATACATATCGGCGTACGGCTTTGAACGCCCGTCCGGGCCCGCACGCAGCACAAACTCAAAATAGCGACTCAGACCGAACAGCTCTGGCTGGGCGTTACCGTTAGTGATCGCCACCAGCGGCCATTTCTGCGCCAGCTTGGTCAGGGTGTCGTGGGTTTCTTGCGGAACATCAATTCGGCTGCGCCACTCGGCAAAATTAGCCATCGCGGCATCGGCACCCGCCCTCGCCTCTTTCGTCGTCAGCCCCGCTTTACGCAGACCGTGCTCCAGCGCACGCCAACGCCATTCAGTGACGTCATGGTAAATTTCCGGCTCGCTTTGCAGCAGTTCATCACGCCAGCTTTGCAGCATCCGCGCATCAAAGTTCACCAGCGCCGGATGATAGCCGCGCACAAAATTCAGCGACTCCTGCATCGTCCGGTCAATCACCGGACGGTTATCATAAAGGGTATCGTCAAGGTCAAACGTCAACGCGGCAATGGTGCCCAGCGGTCGATAAAAACGCATTATTTCTCCCGTTTGGCGCGTGGATGCGCCGCATCGTACACCGTTGCAAGGTGTTGAAAATCAAGGTGGGTATAGATTTGGGTGGTCGATAAATTAGCGTGACCCAGCAGTTCCTGCACGCCGCGCAGATCGCCGCTCGACTCCAGCATATGAGTCGCAAACGAGTGGCGCAGCTTGTGCGGATTGACGTGGCTATTCAGCCCCTGCTTGATGCCCCATTCGGCAAAGCGCTTTTGCACGTTACGCGCTGAAATACGCTTGCCCAGTTTGGACAGAAACAGTGCATCATCATCTCCGCCGAACAGGCCACGCAGATCGAGCCAATGTTCAATCCACATTACAGCGTTGCGGCCTATCGGCAAGCGGCGCTCTTTGCTCCCTTTACCGAGCACCCATACTTCGCCGGTATCGAGGTCGAGATGTTTGATATCCAGCCCCACCAGTTCTGACAAACGCAGACCGGCGCCGTACATCACTTCCAGCATCGCACGATCGCGCACTGCCAGCGGATCGTTGAGATCGATATCCAGCAGGCGATTCACGTCGTCGACGTCAATATTCTTCGGCAAATGGCGCGGTGCTTTCGGTGCCGCCACCCCTTTGGCCGGATTTGCCGGCAGTTCGCCCTGGCTGACCATCCAGTCAAAGAAACTGCGCAGCGCCGACAGGCGTAGCGCCAGGCTCGCCGCACCCAACCCTTTTCGGCGGCTGCGGGTAGCAAAACTGCGCACCATCGCAGCATCACATTGTTGCCAATTCTGCAGGCCCATAGCGCAGGCCATTTCAATAACGGCATCAAGCTGACGCTGATAATTCAGTAAGGTAATCGGGCTAAGCTGCCGCTCTACGCCGAGATAGCGTAGAAAACGCGTTACGGCGGGCGTCAGCGAGGTATCGCTCATACGCGTTCAATCCATCGTTCCAGCAGGCCCGGCAACATGAGGGCGATTTCCTGCAATAGCTGCGTTCCTTGCCCAGCCTGATAATGGTGCGGGTCGCGGCTGCTGAACAGAATCACCCCGAGATCGCCATCGCTGCCCATCATCGACACCGCGACCGACCCCACGGCTTTCGCCTCTGGCAGCAGCAGTAATAATTCCGGGCCATTTAGGGTACCCAGATAGTGATTTTCCTGCCCTAAACGCTGTATGCGCAGCGGCTCGAATGCCTGCCGCGAGAGGACAAGGTGGGTATATTTCGAGGGTGCGCCGAGTCGCCAGCGATCGGAAAACAGGCGCAGTGATGCGCCCGCCAGCCCCAGCTCGCGGGCCCAGCGGTGAAACCGCAGCAGCAGATCGTCGAGGCTTTCTGCACAGGCCAACCGATTTTGCAGATGCAGCAGGCGGTAGAACAGCCCTTCGTTGGCTGCAGCCTGGTCCATCAGTTGATCCATGTTCTCTTCGAGCATCGCGATGTAGTTGCGCGAACGCGCCATGTGCCACTCAACCAGCGACACCATGCCCCGCACCGGGTGCGGGACACGCATTTGCTCAACCACAGAGGCATTACGAATAAAAAATTCAGGATGTTGCAACAGATAGTCCGCCACCGCGCGGTCAGTTAGCGCAGTGGCTGCATCCTGTTGTTCTTCCCCGACTTGTTTCATAGGTGAATAAATCCGTCATAGACATGTGCCGCCGGGCCAGTCATAAACAACGGTTGGCCCGGGCCCTTCCAGGCGATATCAAGACGCCCGCCCGGTAATTCCACGCGTACCTCTTCCGCCAGCAACCCCTGCTGAATCCCGACGGCGACCGCCGCACAGGCTCCGCTTCCACAGGCCTGCGTTTCACCCGCGCCGCGTTCATAAACGCGCAGACGGATGTGTTCGCGCTTCACAATCTGCATGAAACCAATATTTGCACGTTCAGGGAAACGTTCATGGCTTTCCATCAACGGGCCCAGCGTTTCTACTGCCGCCGTATCGACGCTATCGACCTGAATGACGCAGTGTGGGTTCCCCATGGAAACCACACCGCACAATACTGTCTGTTCAGCTACACGCATAATATAGGTCTTTTCCGCTTTGTTAGCGCGGAATGGAACCTGGGACGGCTCAAAATTGGGTTCGCCCATGTTGACACGGACCAGTTCATCATCCGTGACGGTTAATACCATACGACCATTCGCCGTACTGACACGGATCTCACGTTTATTGGTCAGCCCTTTCAGACGTACAAAGCGGGCGAAGCAGCGCGCGCCGTTGCCGCATTGCGAAACTTCGCTGCCATCGGCGTTGAAGATGCGGTAGTGAAAATCCAGATCGGGATCGTAAGGCGGTTCAACTACCAGCAGTTGGTCGAAGCCCACACCTTGATGCCTGTCCGCCAGGCGACGAATCAGCTCTGGCGAGAAAAAAACATTCTGCGTTACCGCGTCGACAACCATGAAATCGTTGCCGAGGCCATGCATTTTAGAGAACTGCATCATCTACTCCAGTTGCGCGGAACAGAACGTATTAATTAGTAATTAACCTGCGTTGGGCCGCCGTTATCACCGCGGTCGTTGCGATCCGGCGTATCACTTTGAACCGGAGGCGTCGCCGGTTGAGTCGGCGGTGCTGCCGTTTTATCAGCCGGAGGGAAATAGAGTGGGCCTTTCAGGCCACAGCCAGCAAGGCTAATCAAGGCGATTAATACCGCCAGAGGTCGGAAAATCTTATTCATTCTCAGGATGCCTGTAGTTCAATGCTTTCTATTTTCTATCATCGCAGGAGAAGGCGCAAAAGCAAGCGTTAAGCGCCTGACTGCAACGTGATTTGTTTCACGCTATACTGCCGAATCACTAAAAAACGGGAAACGACAATGAACGACAGTGAATTTCATCGCCTGGCCGATACCCTTTGGCTCACCATTGAAGAACGTTTGGACGACTGGGACGGCGACAGCGATATCGACTGCGAAATCAACGGTGGCGTGCTGACCATTAGCTTCGAAAACGGCAGCAAGATTATTATTAACCGCCAGGAGCCGTTGCACCAGGTATGGCTAGCGACGAAACAGGGCGGCTATCACTTTGACTTAAAAGGCGACGAATGGATCTGCGACCGCAGCGGCGAAAGCTTCTGGGATTTGCTGGAACAGGCGGCCACGCAGCAGTCTGGCGAAACGGTCAGCTTCCGTTAGGATCGAATGCCGGATAACGGTTTACCTACCGTATCCGGCCTCTCTACGAGAAATACTGCTGCAGCAGCGGCGTATTATCGTTGTCGTGGTTAGACGGCGGTGGCGTCAGCGCTTGGCTGCGGAACGGAATCACCTGCGCACGACCATCAACCTTCACAATCTGATAGAACTGCGGCAGGTTGAAGTTGATAAAGCTAGATCCGTAGGTAAAGCGATCGTGTGACGATGAGTAGAAACGGCTGACATCACGCACCAGCTCTTCCTTGCTGCCTTCACAGTGGTGATAGACCTCTGCGCGGTTACTCTCGTCAAGAATGTAGATATTAAAGCCCTGCTCTTCACCCGATTCTTCAAAGAAGAACTGGATAATCCCTTCACTGGCGAAACCGTCGACCACCTGTGGCAGTTCAACGTGGTTGGTCTCAACCTGCACCGACAAGCCGTGCAGCTTGTTATGCGAGATAGCGCCATAGAACTCAATGGCGTTTTCCAGCTTCTGCACCGATACGTTCAGGCGTTCAAAGAACAGTCCCCACGTTTGTCCGGAAACGCGCAGCGCTTTGAAGCGGCCGGTTTCCTGACGGGTGCTGGATAGACGCAGTTCAATACACTCAGAAACCAGCTGCTGGACGCGAGTGCGGATTAAACCACGCAGATGCTGGCTGTAGCAGAACACTTCGACGCTGTCCGGCGGCGCGGCGTCCTGGTGCATTTTGCCCAGAATGGTTTTCAGCGCTTCGATCATCGCCTGTTCGCCGTTGAAGTGCAGCGTACGCACTTCGTTCCACGAGTTGCGGTACAGCAGGTCAACGCTGCCGACCAGGCATTTCTGATCTTCACCGAAGCTGAACGTGTCCAGCTTACGGAAATCAAAATGCACCACCTGATTGCGGAAGGCCGCCGTCGGGTCGTATTCAAGGTTGACGATAATCGCCAGATGGCGAATTTCACACGGGCTGTACAACGCTTTCGGCGTCGGTGCCGGCAGGCGCAGCGGGAAGTGGTGCGATACATCGGCCACCATTTCCTGCAGTTTCGCCAGATCGACAATGTCGTTGCCTTTGATAAACAGGCGCGTGCGTGAAGTCAGCAGGCCGTTAAACCACGCCCAGGCCACCAGCTTATTGAGATAACGGTTATATTCCAGCGGCTGATGGCTGATGATGGATTCCATATTCGGCGCGCGGTTGTACAGGTACCAACCCGTACGGTTAGCGCGTCCCGGCGGAACATAGATAAAGGTCAGATTGGGTTCAGACAGATCCGGGGAGATTTGCGGGTTAACCAGCGTGACCTTGCCCGGCAGCGCTTCAAACGCCGCGTACAGTTTACGCGTCAGCACGCCGATATCCTGCGGGCTTGCGGAAACACTCAGGTTATTGCGGCGCGCGAAACGGATCAGGTTACGGTAGCTCTGCATCATCGCGTCGAGCAGTTCGTTGTGCGCTTCGCGCACCTGATCGATTTTCCAGTTAGCGCGGTTGTCGAGCATCGCCAGACGCTCTTCGCTCCAGCCCCACTCTTTCACTAACTGGCCGACAACTTCACGGCGCCAGCCGACGCAGGCGCGTTCACGGCTGAGTTTTTCGCATACCTTGAGGTAGAAACAGCGGCGAACGAGATCAAGACGGGTTTCGTCCTCAATCGCCTTCAGATACTCGGTAACGCGCTCCAGCATCATGCAATAGGCATCGAGACCGAAAGAAACGATCTCGCCGTCATGCAGGCGCTGTTTAATGTCTTTCGCCAACAGATGCGTGTTGGGGTATTCCCAGGAGTAGGCTTCCAGCAGCAGGGTTTTCAACACCGCTTTGTACGGTGAGTCGATGCTCTTATAGAGCTGCCACAGACTGGCACCAAAGTACTCTTCGGCAGAGAGCGAGCTCAATCCGCCGAGGTCGAGCCATTCGTTTGGCGTCAGTACACCCTGCGCGTAGAGCGTCATGACGTAATCGTCGTAATGCTCTTCTTCCTCGCACGGCACCATATTCCACAGAATACGCTTGCCGGCCAGGCGTACCGCCGTACGGTAAAATTCGTCGAGCAATAAAATATGCTGCGTTGAACCGCAGTCTTCACCGCCGAGGCTGCCGCTTTCGTTATGACGGAAGCGGTTTTCATCGATCAGGAAGAAGCTGACTTCAACGCCCAGCGATGCCGCCCAGCTTTCCAGCAGGCTGCATTTACGCTGCAGTAATTGGCGTTCGTCATTATCGAGCCACGACTGGTGACAAACCCAGATATCCAGGTCGGAAGAGCAGCTCTGACCGACGGACGAGGTGCTGCCCATCGAGTAGATGCCGGTGATCGGCAGTTCACCCTTCGCAGAGGTCTGCGGCGGCATACCGCGATGCAGCTCGAGTTCGTCGAGATAATGGCGTTGGGTTTCATCAGGCGTGTAGAGGCAGATGCCCTTGGGAACGTTACCGTCAAGGTAACCCGGCATCAGCGGATGATGATAATGTAATAATGTCGGCAGTAGACTGTATACCTGCTGGAAAGCAGGGCCCATGGCTGCAAGCGCGCGATCCACGCGCAGTTGGTTGATGGCATCCAGTCTCTGTTTTAGCGTCTCAATATAGAGGTACAAGACATATCGCCTGATGTTCAAAACCTCGACGTATCGTGAGAAGTGCAGATACGGAGATTTTTAATATTTCAACAAGAAGAACCGTTACCGTTTCTCGTCCGCCGTTGTGATTATCAAAATTCGGACAAAAATCGGTTTAAAACGTGATCAATTTAACACCTTGCCGGTTGACCGTAAAGAATGTTGCACTACAACAAGTGTAGCATTGAATGCTGCTGTAAACCCCGGCATACGATCAAGACAGTGCCAGTAATAAACGGTAAACACAACCCGTTTATACCTGCCATCATTTACGCTACAGGCACGTTTCCTGCATTGCGATTTGTTCCGAGTATGAAACCCTGAAAACTAACATCATTAAGGCAACAATGTTAGGATGAACAACGGACGATAATGACGGTAACAAGCATGTTAGACAAAGTTTTGAGAATTGCCACACGCCAAAGTCCGCTCGCTCTCTGGCAAGCGCACTATGTAAAAGAACGCCTGATGGCCTGCCATCCAGGGCTTACGGTGACGCTCGTGCCGATGGTGACCCGCGGCGATATTATCCTTGATACACCGCTGGCCAAAGTGGGCGGTAAAGGGCTTTTTGTCAAAGAACTTGAGCTGGCATTGCTCGAAGGCCGTGCCGATATCGCCGTGCACTCCATGAAAGATGTTCCGGTTGAATTCCCGCAAGGGCTCGGTCTTGTCACCATCTGCGAGCGTGACGATCCGCGCGACGCCTTCGTTTCAAATCATTACGCCTGCATGGATGACCTCCCGGCAGGCAGCGTTGTCGGCACTTCCAGCCTGCGTCGCCAGTGTCAGATTGCCCAGCGCCGTCCGGATCTGGTGATCCGCTCGCTGCGTGGCAACGTCGGCACACGCCTCAGTAAACTTGATAATGGTGATTACGATGCCATTATCCTCGCCGTTGCCGGGCTTAAACGCCTGGAGCTGGATGCGCGTATCCGCCAGGCGATGCCGCCGGAAGAGTCGCTCCCGGCTGTCGGCCAAGGCGCAGTCGGCATTGAATGTCGTCTGGATGATGCACAAACGCGTGCGCTACTTGCGCCGTTGAATCATGACGAAACTGCCATTCGCGTTTGCGCCGAACGTGCAATGAACACACGCCTGGAAGGCGGTTGCCAGGTCCCTATCGGCAGCTACGCCGAATTCATCAACGGTGAATTGTGGCTGCGCGCGCTGGTTGGCTCACCGGATGGGCGCGAAACGGTGCGCGGTGAACGCCGCGGTAAACCGGAAGACGCCGAGAAAATGGGGGTTGAGCTGGCCGATGAGCTGCTCGATAACGGTGCCCGTGAAATTCTGGCGGCCGTATACAACGGAGACACCTCCTTATGACCATCCTGGTAACCCGCCCCTCCCCGCAAGGTGAAGAGTTAGTCAGCCGTTTGCGCGCGCTGGGGCAGGTTGCCTGGAGTTTCCCGCTCATTGAATTTACCCCCGGGCGGGAACTGAATACGCTCAGCCATTCATTGCACGCACTGAGCGAAGGCGATTTGGTCTTTGCGCTGTCGCAGCACGCCGTCAGCTTCGCCCATGCCCAGCTTCAGCAGCAGCACCTTCTCTGGCCTACCGCACCACGCTATTTTGCCATTGGTCGCACCACGGCATTAGCACTGCATCAGGTCAGCGGCCTCGACGTTCGCTATCCATTAGATCGGGAAATCAGCGAAGTGTTGCTACAATTACCTGAATTGCAAACCATTGCCGGTAAGAAAGCGCTGATCCTGCGCGGCAACGGTGGCCGTGAATTGCTGGCCGAGACGCTGACCGAGCGCGGGGCGATAGTGACGCTGTGTGAATGCTACCAACGCAGTCCTGTTCACTACGATGGTGCTGAAGAGGCCATGCGCTGGCAAACACGTGAGGTGACAACACTTGTGGTCACCAGCGGCGAGATGCTGCAACAACTTTGGACGCTCATTCCCCTCTGGTATCGGGAGCACTGGTTGCTGAAGTGTCGGTTAGTGGTGGTCAGCGAACGCATTGCAAAACTAGCCCTGGAGATGGGCTGGCAGGATATTCAGGTTGCCGATAGCGCAGACAACGATGCGCTGCTGCGCGCACTACAATAACTCTCAAAATTGGAAGCCATAATGACGGAACAAAAAGAGAACTCCGCCGTGGTTGAAGAGTCCGGGGAGGCCGTGAACATCACGCCGCAGCCCGAATCTCCTAAGCCAGAAAATGCTGAGAAAAAAAATAACAGCGGAAAAACCAGCCTCGTGCTGAGCGCGGTCGCAATTGCTATTGCGCTGGCGGCAGGTGTAGGCCTGTACGGCTGGGGCAAACAACAGGCCGTCAACCAAACCACCACCAGCGACACTCTCGCCAATCAGCTTATTGCACTGCAAAAAGCGCAGGATGCGCAGAAAGAGGCACTGGAAGCGACGATCAAACAGCAGGCAACGCAGCTGGATGAGGCGAAAGCCCAACAGGGTGAAATGGCCAAACAGCTCGACGAAGTGCAGCAGAAAGTGGCCGCTATTTCCGGTACTGACGCCAAAACCTGGTTGCTGTCGCAATCCGATTTCCTCGTTAAGCTGGCCGGGCGTAAATTGTGGAGCGATCAGGACGTCACCACCGCTGCGGCGCTATTAAAAAGCGCCGATGCCAGCCTTGCTGATATGAATGACCCGAGCTTAATCACCGCCCGTCGAGCGCTGACGGAAGATATCGCTAGTCTCGCAGCGGTCTCACAGGTGGATTACGACGGCATCATTCTCAAGGTTAACCAGCTGGCAAACCAGGTGGATAATCTGCGTCTGGCAGATAACAACAACGACGATTCACCGATGGACAACGATGACGGCGAGCTGTCGGCGTCACTCAGCGAATGGCGTGTGAACCTGCAGAAAAGCTGGCAGAGCTTTATGGACAGCTTTATCACCATTCGCCGCCGCGATGAAACCGCCGTACCGCTGCTGGCGCCAAACCAGGACATCTACCTGCGGGAAAATATTCGCTCCCAGCTGTTAGCCGCCGTACAAGCCGTGCCGCGCCATCAGGATGAAACCTACAAGCAGGCGCTGGATAACGTATCGACCTGGGTTCGCGCCTACTACGATACCGATGACTCGGCGACGAAAGCGTTCCTCGATGAGATCGAGAAGCTCAGCCAGCAGAGCATCAGCATGAATGTGCCGGAAACGCTGCAAAGCCAACCTATTCTGGAAAAGCTGATGCAAACTCGCGTGCGTAACCTGATGGCTCAGCCAGCCGCTGCACAGCCCGCTGACGTACAACCTGCAGTGACGGAACCTGCACCCGCGCAGCCAGCCGCCGCTGCACCACAGGGAGAATAATCGATGCTGAAAGTTCTCTTACTTTTCGCACTGCTGATTGCGGGCATTGTTGTTGGCCCGATGATCGCAGGCCATCAGGGCTACGTCCTGATTCAGACAGATAATTACAACATCGAGACCAGCGTGACCGGTCTGGTCATCATCATGATTCTGGTGATGGTCGTGCTGTTCGCGCTGGAGTGGATTCTACGCCGCATTTTCCGCACCGGCGCCCATACTCGCGGCTGGTTTGTCGGACGTAAACGTCGCCGTGCGCGTAAGCAAACAGAACAGGCGCTGTTGAAGCTGGCCGAAGGTGATTATCAGCAGGTTGAAAAGCTGATGTCGAAAAATGCCGATCACGCTGAGCAACCGGTGGTGAACTATCTGCTGGCCGCAGAGGCTGCCCAGCAGCGCGGCGATGAAGCCCGCGCAAATCAGCATCTGCAGCGCGCGGCAGAAAATGCCGGCAACGATCTGATTCCGGTTGAAATCACCCGCGTTCGTCTGCAATTGGCTCGTGGCGAAACCCACGCCGCACGCCACGGTGTCGATAAGTTGCTGGAAATCGCCCCACGTCACCCGGAAGTGCTGCGTTTGGCCGAGCAGGCTTATATTCAGACCGGCGCATGGAGTTCGCTGTTGGACATCATCCCGTCCATGGCGAAAGCCCACGTGGGTGACGATGCCCATCGCGCCGCGCTGGAACAGCAAGCCTGGATTGGTCTGATGGATCAAGCTCGTGCCGACCAGGGTAGCGAAGGACTGCGTAACTGGTGGAAAAACCAAAGCCGCAAAACGCGCCATCAGGTCGCTCTGCAGGTTGCCATGGCCGATCACTTGATTGAGTGTGACGATCATGACACCGCGCAGCAGATCATTATCGACGGACTGAAGCGCCAGTATGACGATCGTCTGGTTATGCTGATACCGCGTCTGCACACCAATAACCCGGAGCAGATGGAAAAACTGCTGCGCCAGCAGATCAAAACCGTAGGCGATCGCCCGCTGCTGTGGAGTACGCTAGGCCAATCATTGATGAAACACGGTGAGTGGCAGGAAGCGAGCCTGGCATTCCGTGCGGCGCTTAAGCAGCGTCCGGACGCATTTGACTACGCCTGGCTTGCTGATGTGCTCGATCGCCTGAAGCAACCGGAAGAGGCTGCAACCATGCGTCGGGATGGTCTGATGCTGACTTTGCAGAACAATCCGCCAGCGTAAAACCGGCACAATGAATAAAGGGGGCCGCACGGCCCCCTTTTGTTGGCCTAAAGGTCTTCCCACGCCGGTCTTTGGCCCATAAAAAAACGCCTGCTCGTTTAGGAGCAGGCGTTAAACAGGTTTAATTCGACAACATAATGGGTGCTTCACTCAACGTTATGTCCATGGTGTCTGATGAGGCTAAAGCGACATCTGTCAGTGGACGATAAGCACCGTAAACGGCTCTGCGTCATTCCTGGGTTTATGAAGCCGTAAGGCGAGCATAAGAGATGGAATGAGCATCTACGCGGCGCATTATGTCACAGGATCCTGGGGGATAAAACCTCCTGTTACAGAAAAATATTTCGTTTCCTCTGCATAAACATTATTCCCATAGCGGCTTCGCCCTCATCAAATTAAAAAATTGAATAAAATAATCACAATAGATACTTACGAGCTACATATCTATTATTTTTATATTTAAAAAATAAGTAACAATTTATATTATGTCCCTATCCACATCTGCTCCCTCCTTATATTTACAGTGCGGAAATTGAGAGTATAAGATTCCCATCACGACGAGTTCGTGGCGCTGTTCATTTCATATATATTCATAAATATTATTTGGTTATAAATCACATTCATCATTGAGCAGCTTCAGAAATACAAACACCATTATTTATTGAAATATATATATTTATTATGGAGACATTATAATGGATTTATCTTTCCCTAAAAAACTACTCGCCATTACGGTGATTGCTGCACTGCCTGTGCTGACTCATGCAGCAGATACACCCGCAGGGGCGGTGGCAAAACAAGATTCACCCGGCTACGACCATCCCAATCAATATATAGGGAAAACAGCAACCCCTATTGCCGACAATATGATGCCGGTGATGATGCATCCGGAACAGAATAAAGAGACTCAGGCTAAACTGGCCGAGATCCAGAAAAAAACGGGCAAGAAACCCAACATTGTTATCTTCCTTCTGGATGATGTGGGCTGGATGGACGTTGGTTTCAACGGCGGTGGTATTGCAGTCGGTAACCCAACTCCGGATATTGACGCCGTTGCTAACCAGGGTTTGATCCTCACCTCAGCCTATTCTCAGCCAAGTTCCTCTCCTACCCGCGCCACAATCATGACCGGCCAATACTCCGTCCACCATGGCATCCTTGTCCCACCGATGTATGGTCAGCCAGGCGGTCTGGAAGGGTTAACAACATTACCTGAACTGCTGCACGACCAGGGCTACGTCACTCAGGCCATTGGTAAATGGCACATGGGGGATAACGAAGGTTCACAGCCACAAAACGTCGGTTTTGATGACTTCCGTGGCTTCAACTCCGTTTCTGATATGTATACCGAATGGCGTGATGTCCATATGAACCCGGAAGTGGCGCTCAGCCCATCCCGTACTAACTTCATCAAAAACATGCCTTTTAGCAAAGATGACGTTCACGCGGTACGCGGCGGTAAGGAAGAAGCCATTGCCGATATCACGCCAAAATACATGGAAGACCTCGATCAGCGCTGGATGCAATACGGTGTCGACTTCCTCAATAAAATGACCAAAAGCGATAAACCGTTCTTCCTCTACTACGGTACCCGAGGCTGTCACTTCGACAACTATCCTAATGCGAAATATGCGGGCAGTTCACCGGCGCGCACGACCTACAGCGACTGTATTGTGGAGATGAACGATATCTTCGCTAACCTTTATAAAACGCTGGAGAAAAACGGTCAGCTTGATAACACGCTCATTGTCTTTACGTCTGATAACGGCCCAGAGGCTGAGCTTCCGCCGCACGGTCGTACGCCGTTCCGCGGTTCGAAAGGATCCACCTGGGAAGGCGGCGTTCGCGTCCCGACATTTGTTTACTGGAAAGGCATGATCCAACCACGTAAATCAGAAGGTATCGTCGATCTGGCGGATCTTTTCCCAACAGCGATGGCATTGGCTGGTAAGCCAGGTGCAGAAGTCTCCAAATTGGTGCCAAGTACCACCTTCATCGATGGTATCGATCAGTCCTCATTCTTCATCGGAACCGACGGCCAATCGAACCGTAAAGCGGAGCACTACTTCCTTAATGGACAGCTTTCCGCCGTACGTATTGATGAGTTCAAATTCTATACATTGCTGCAACAGCCATTCGCCTTCACTCAGAGTGGATATCAGGGGGGCTTCACCGGAACGGTAATGCCGGCGGCGGGAGCAATGCTCTTTAACCTCTATGCTGACCCACAGGAATCAGATTCTGTTGGTATCCGTCACACCCCGATGGGCATACCGCTAACCGTTGAAATTGAAGAATATAAGAAAATCCTGCAGAAATACCCGCCAAAAACACAAATTAAGTCGTAAGTCTTAGGCCCACTTCCTTACTGGAGGTGGGCCTCTTTTATTGACCCACCTTAATTAGATTCGCGCGCATGATATCGCTGGCTGGCCGACCATTTGCCAGCAGCTCCGCCATTGCTTTCAGATACGGTGGCAAATGGCGAAAATAGCGCTGATAACCAGCACAGAGGTAATTCAATCCCGGCTCACCTGTAGCCGTCAGTGAAAAGCGGTGTTTCGGGCAACCGCCCCAGCAAGCTTTTAGCACCTGGCATTCACGACACTGTGTAGGCAAAAGGGTGTATTTATCTTTACCAAACTGCTCCTGAGCGGAGGAATCCACCATGCTCGCGAAGGTATCACTATGCAAATTGCCGAGCAGAAATTCTGGATAGACAAAGTGATCGCAGGCATAAACGTCACCATTATGTTCCACCGCCAGTGACCGTCCGCACGTTGGTTGATGATGACAAACCGTGCCCGGTGCGCCGACAAAGCTCGCGAGAGCCCACTCGATATTCATCACAAACACCCGCCCTACATCACGCTGGATCCAGCGGTTAAACACCGCTGTCAGAAAGTCACCGTACTCTTCAGGACGAACCGACCACGGCGTCAGCGAACCTTTCATTTCTCCAGGGGCATGGAGAGAAAGCCCTGCCCGTGCGGCAGCTTCATCCGCCAAGCGCTCTACGACAGGAATAAACTGAATGAACTCCACACCCGCCTCACACAAGAAATCGTAGATCTGCAGAGGCTCATGGGCGCTGGTATGGTTAACACACGCCAACACGTTGTAGTTTACCCGGTGCTTTTGCAGCAGCCCCAGTGCGCGCATCACGAGCTTGTGCGTCGGGCGGCCGCCTTTTGTCACACGATACTGGTTGTGGATCTCTGCCGGACCATCGAGCGATAGCCCAACCAGGAACTGATGCTGCGCCAGGAACTGGCACCACTCATCGTCCAGCAGCACGCCGTTGGTCTGAAAGCTATTGCTGATGGTGCGCCCCGCGCCATATTGCTGCTGTAGCGCTACGGCTCTGCGATAAAAATCGAGCCCTAACAGCGTGGGTTCACCGCCCTGCCAGGTAAAGGCAACTTCATTCTGCGCTTCGCTAGCAGCAATGTAATGGCGAACATAGGCTTCCAGCGTCGAATCATCCATGCGTAGCGAAGGTTGAGAGGGGTATAAGGCATGTTTTTCGAGATAAAAACAGTAGTCACAGTTCAGATTGCACTCCGAACCGCTCGGTTTTGCCATCGCGTGAAACGCACGCGTCGGAACCTGTTGCAGCATGTTCACTCCTTCCTGAGTAAAGCGATATCCATTGGGGAAGAAGATAGTACTGCGATGATGAAAAGTGAAAGGGGCGTTTGTTGCGAAGGCGATGTGAGCCGGATTGCAGAAAACAAAAAACCCCGCCGAAGCGGGGTTCAAAATTGGTCGGCGAGAGAGGATTCGAACCTCCGACCCACTGGTCCCAAACCAGTTGCGCTACCAAGCTGCGCTACTCGCCGAAATACTGCATACTGCTTTTTGAATTTTTAGTTCAATTCGTTTTTTTGTAGACGGGATGCCCGTAAACAAAAAACCCTGCCTAAGCAGGACTCAAAATTGGTCGGCGAGAGAGGATTCGAACCTCCGACCCACTGGTCCCAAACCAGTTGCGCTACCAAGCTGCGCTACTCGCCGAAATTCTGCTTACTGCTTTGAACGTTTCGTTCAATTCGTTAAAGTCGTGGTGCGAAGGGAGGGACTTGAACCCTCACGTCCGTAAGAACACTAACACCTGAAGCTAGCGCGTCTACCAATTCCGCCACCATCGCATGTTCACAACTCTAATCAAATAATGGGGTGGCTAATGGGATTCGAACCCACGACAACTGGAATCACAATCCAGGGCTCTACCAACTGAGCTATAGCCACCACTGCAAATCTTTCCTACGCGGTTATCAAAACCACCGCAGCTCCAGCACCGGGTAAATGGTGCGCCCGACAGGATTCGAACCTGAGACCTCTGCCTCCGGAGGGCAGCGCTCTATCCAGCTGAGCTACGGGCGCTTAGCGCCGTTGCGGGGTCGGATATTACGGACTTCCTACCCCGCTGTCTAGTGCCTTTTTAAAGAAAATTATCGTTTGCTCATGCTTTGCGCGTTTTGTCGCTTATTTCTGCACTTTTCGCACATCCGGTCCTTGGCTCATACCAAATACCTTATAAACCAACGTCACAACGGCTAAAAAGAGCGCACCGACAAACAGAGACATACGGGTATCTTCATTGAATCCCATCCCCACCAGCACACAAACCAGGAACGCCATAGTCACATAGTTGGCCCATGGGAACAAAATTGAGCGGAATGGGTGGCTAGCGATCGCTTCTTGATGCGTACGACGAAAACGCAGTTGGCTAATCAGAATAACAAACCACGGCACCATCCCCGGCAGAACGCTGGCGCTGTAAACATAGACAAACACACGCTGCGGATTTGGAATGATGTAGTTCAGACAAGAGCCAATCAACAAGATCACAATCGATACGCTTACACCTGCGGCCGGTACACCACTTTTTGTGACCTTCGCCATTGCCGCCGGAAGCTGACGGTTTTTCGCCAGCGCGTAGAGCATACGCCCACAGCTGTACATCCCGCTGTTACAGCCAGACAGCGCTGCCGTCAGCACGACAAAGTTGATAATCCCTGCCGCGGCGGTGATACCGATCTTGGCAAAGGTCAGCACAAACGGGCTGCCGTTAGTGCCAATCTCATTCCACGGGAAGATAGTGACGATAACGAAAATCGCGCCCACGTAGAAAATCAGGATGCGCCACAGCACTTTGCCAACTGCGCTACGCAGCGTCACCTGCGGGTTCTTCGCTTCACCGGCGGTCATACCGATAAGCTCAACGCCCTGATAGGATGCCACCACGATACACAGCGCCGTCAGGAAGCCTTTCCAGCCACCGGCAAAGAAGCCGCCGTGCTCGGTCAGATTGCTAAAACCAATCGAGGTGCCGCCGTTGCCAAAGCCAAAGAAAATCACCCCCAGGCCAATGACGATCATCACAATAATCGTGGTGACCTTAATCATGGCGAACCAGAATTCGATTTCACCGTACAGACGCACTGCGGCCAGGTTTGCCAGCGCAACCAGCCCGACGGCAATCAATGCCGGTATCCACTGGGCCATTTCCGGGAACCAGAACTGGACGTAGACTCCAATGGCGGTGATCTCTGATATCCCTACCGCCATCCACATAAACCAATATGACCAGGCGGTGAGATAACCGAAGAACGGACTCATATAGCGGTGCGCGTAGACGGCGAACGAACCGGTCACCGGCTCAATGAACAGCATTTCCCCCATCGAACGCATGATGAAGAAGACAAATATGCCCGCCAGAATATAGGCCAGCAACACCGACGGCCCAGCCCACTTCAGGGTACTTGCCGACCCCATAAACAGGCCAACACCGATAGTGCCTCCGAGGGCAATTAGTTCGATATGTCGGGCTTCCAGACCGCGCTGGAGCTCCGGTTTTTTCTCTGCCATAAATCCTCTTGTGTTTGCGTATTCCCGGTCATTGCCGGTTTTATTCTTATAGAAAAAATAGATGTCTGTCGGATATGGACCTCTCCGTAGAATGACGGACAGGTCATCAGGGCATGCGAATGGTTTAACAATTTCGAATAAATGGCAAATAGAAATGAGGAATAAAGTATCGGACATGTGAATGTATCACGCAGGAAATGCGCGATACATTCAGGCTAAGACGCAGGATATTCAGAGATTATTGGTGTAGTGCCAGCGTAAATAGCGCAGCAGGCGCAGCTGACGTTTAATGCGGCTGGGTTGGGAAAGCAGACGATACAACCATTCCAGACCCAATTTTTGCCACACTTTTGGCGCACGCTTTACGTGACCAGTGAAGACATCATAGGTGCCACCCACGCCCATATACAGTGCATCAGGGTGAATCTGTCGGCAGTCGCGCATCAAAATTTCCTGCTTTGGCGAGCCCATTGCGACGGTGACGATTTTCGCCCCGCTGTCACGAATGCGTTCGAACAGCGCCGGACGCTCCTCTGCCGTGAAATACCCGTCCTGGGTACCGACCAGATTCACGTTCCACTGCTGACGCAGTTTCTCTGCTGTCTCAGCCAGCACCTCAGGCTTACCACCGATCAGAAAAACCGGCGTACCCTCTGCTCCTGCCCGCGCCATCAACGCTTCCCACAGATCGGCGCCCGCAACGCGCGACACGTCAGCATCGTGGTATTTCTTACGAACAGAGCGCACCACGCTAATACCGTCGGCATATTTAAACTCCGCCGCGTTAATCAGCGTTCTGACCTCAGCATTGTCTTCCAGCGTCAGCATCTTCTCGGCGTTAATCGCCACCAGCGTCCCTTGCTTCAGAT
The DNA here is from genome assembly GCF_001266615.1 of Kluyvera genomosp. 1. GTDB lineage: Bacteria > Pseudomonadota > Gammaproteobacteria > Enterobacterales > Enterobacteriaceae > Kluyvera > Kluyvera cryocrescens_A. Next base: position 22,806 of record NZ_LGHZ01000047.1, read on the forward strand.
TGCCGCCCGCATACAGATAATCCAGCGCATGCTGCATATTGCGCCAGCCAATCAGCTTCAGGCCACGCAAAGTGTAGGTTGGCGCGGTCAGTAAATCAGCCATGTTAAACTTCTCCAACATGCGAAGGGCGTTTTAGCCGCTGATGTATCAGCCCCGCGCTTTCAAACAACCAGTACAACAATTTCGCCACCAGCAAGCAGACCCCAAAAATAACCATAAAGAAGACCACGCGAGAGCCGAAGGAATCCAGCCCTTCGCGGGCCAACACGATCATGTTAAAGATCGCGCCAAAACAAAAACTGTGCAAAATCGCTGATTTATAACGGTTAGGTTCCTGGTTACCCAGCATATACAGCCAGTCGAACCATTTGATAATCAGCCCAACCGCGACGGCCCCCAGCGGAACAAACCACATGCCACCCATAACAACCAGAGAACCAATCAGCGTCGGGGAAATAGCCAGCCCGGAATGATTATTCAGCACTTCCCAGGTAAAGTAGTTGGCCGTATTCAGCACAATGCTGGGGCGTGATGGCCACAGCCAGCTAGGGATAAAGACGTAGAAGTCGCGCACCATCGGTGCCAGTCCCTGAAACTCAATCTTGTCGTAGTTTTGCAGCAGCAGCGCCAGGTTTTCCCACGGCGAAAAGGTATCGCGGGTTAGATAGAGGAAGGTATAAAACGCTTCATCACCGCTCACGTCCATGCCGTAACGCTTAAGCGCGAGCCAGAACATTCCGACAATACCCATCACGCCCGCCGCCACCAGCATCCACAGCGAAATCCATCCGCGAATGATGCCGATAAACAGGAAGATGGCAAAAGCGATAATAATGTTGGCACGCGTACCGCCCACAATGGCATAGGTCAGCAGGCCAAATGCAACAGTGGCAATCAGAAAACCTATCCAGGCCTTCCAGCTGGGCTTCAAGAAATAAACCACCAGCATAGCCGGAATAAAGAAGTAGAAGAAACGCTTGAGGGCGACTCCGGACACTTCGCTGGAGAAAATCTGACTATACGAATGCAGCTTAAACAACAGGAAACCGTTGTGCAGGAAGAAGGTCCCCACGGTAAACAGCGCCAGCCCCATCAGTAGAATCCAGGTAATGTGCGTTTCTACCCGGTTCATCGTGAATAACGGACGGCGCTGCGCGCTAGCCGTGGCCGGACGTAACCGGGTTTTATAGGTGACGTAGTACACCGCGTAGAAGCAGACCGAGATCAACAGCGTTTGCAGCAGCACATCCGGTGGCGACACGCCGACGCCAAAGCGGAACACCAGCGTACAGGTCAGCGGGAAGCCGAAGAAGAAGGTCAGTAAAAACAGTAGCGAGAAGAAGACGTTAAAATTAAAACGCACGCGGCGAAATTCAAACCACGTTAACGTGCCGATAAACAGCGTCGACAGCAGCCACACAGCAAACAGTCCGGTAAATTGCATTTCGCTCATACCGCCTCTCCTGCCGCCAGTTTCAACGCCCGATACCACGGCGTCAGATAGTTAGGTTTAAAAAAAGCGATGTCATTTTTATCGACCAGCGCCAGCTGTCGCTGCGCTTCACGTACCACCGATACGGTCAGTTCATCATCGGTGAACAAAACGGGAATATGCTGTTCGGCCATGTCCTGCCAGAATGGATTCTGCCGATTCAGTACGCAGGGGATCCCCGCCTGAATCAGTAAACAGAGCGTGCCAATTCCCTGCTGACGGGCAAAAATGAAATAGCCCAAGTCACAGCGGCGCAATAATGCCAGATAGGCGTCAAACTCAAGCTTTTCACGCAATATCTGTACATTATCATCACTGAACAATGCCTGCGCAGCATCGTTTACCTCAGCAATGTAAGCGTCGTTATTTGCCGGGTAGCCCATCGGGACAATCACGTTAACAGTGTCACCAAACTGCTGATGTACCGCCTTCAACGCGGCCACGTGTTCGTTACTACGATCGCCGGAATTGCCTACCAGAATAATCAGCTTGCCATCGCGCGGCGTGGTATCCGCCAACTCGTTCAGCGCCGGGTCCATTCGCGTCGGGAAATAAAGCAGCTCACCCGGCACCTGACGATGCAGAGCGGCAAAGTAGCTGAGATCGCCACGGGTCGCAAACACGCGCCCAACTCGGCCTTGCGCCATACGACGTAACGGGTAAAACAGACGAAACTTGAAGCCGCGCGAAACTTCATACAGATCCGCACCCCAGATATGCCAACTCACCTGCGACGGCTTCAGACCACCGCTGAGCAGGGCCAACCAAATCCCGGTATTAAACTGGCCGTGGAAGAAGAAGCGCTGCTGGCGATTGGCTTTCGCCCTGGCGACGACGGCTTTCGCCAGCGCCGATTTATCCGTATAGCGGTCAATGGCCAGCGTTGGAAACATGGCTGACAGGCCGTGTTCTTTGCTAACCACCATAAACTGACGGGCGTGCGCGTGCTCTACGGCAAGCTCATCAGCAAAAAACCGCAGCACCGTCTGGTTATGATGAGGGATATCCGATCCCAGGATGTGTATCAGTTCGGTCATTGCCGTTTACGCCAAATGAAAAATACGCCGCAACACAGCGTGAAATAAACAATATAGGTTGCCATATAGGCCTGCGCTGCCCCCAACGCACCGTGCGCCGGGATCAACCAATGAGAAAACGCCGTCAGCAACGTAAACTGGCTCAATTCCGCCAGAATATAGAAACGCAGCGACGCCCTGGCAATCACTAAATAACCAAAGACGTAAGCGCCTACTTTCAGTACATCGCCCACCAGCTGCCACGCAAACAGGTCACGCATCGCGATAAATTTAGCCGAGAACAGCAGCCAAATGGCAAAGTCGCGCAGTAGCCAAACGGTCAGACTGGCTGCGGCCACCGCCGGCAGGACAAACTTCAGCGATCGGCCAATTTCACGGGAGACATCCTGCTTTGCGGTCAGCCGTGACAGCGTTGGCAGTAGATAAACGCTAAACGAGGCGGTGATAAATTGCAGGTAAGCGTCAGAGATGCTGCTCACACCCTGCCAAATCCCGACCTCATCCCAGCTGTAGTGCGCCGCCATCAGGTTTCGCATCATCACATAGGCCACCGGCATGGTGACCGAGGTAATCAGCGCCATCAGGGTAAACTTACCCAGTTGACTCGCCAGTGCGGCATCCCAGCGCGGTTTCAGGTACGCCCATGGGATCAACCCTCGCCGGGACAACATCACCGCAGCTGGAATCACGATAAGCGCGGGGACTAGCGCTAGCCCGAGCAGCGCACCTTCGTAGCCGCCCAGTAAAAAGCAAGCATAGTAAGCCACTACGCCAATCAGGCTACCGGCAATCAGCGACAGCGCGTTACCCGCCGCATCGCGGAAACCCTTCATCAGCGCCAGCAGCAGGTTCGCCCAGGCGATGCCCATTTGAACCAACGCGACCAGGCGTACCAGCCCCTGATAGTCCGTATGGCCAAACAGCCCCAGGCTGATGGGCGCGGCGGCCAGCAGAAAAATCAACGCCAACAGCGTCGAAAATCCCAGCACCATCGCTGAAGACGTTCCGACGACCTGACGCAGGCGCGTTGGATCGTCGTGATGCTGGGCAACCAGCTTGGTCACCCCGTTGAAAATTCCCGCCCCAGCCAGCACACCAAGTACCGTCACCAACTGGCGGAAGTTACCAGCCTGACCAACCCCTGAGGGGCCAAAAGAGACGGCCAGCAGTTTAACCACCAGCAGCCCAACGCCAATTTTTACCAGCGTGGACGCGGCGGTCCACACCGAAGCTTTAGCCAGCGACATATCAGGCGAAATAGCTCAGCAGCGTGTTGATCACCGTACGCTGATCGATCGTCGACAAATTGTAGAACAGTGGCAGTCGAAGTAAACGCTCACTTTCTTTGGTGGTGTGGCGGTCTTCACCGCGGAACTCACCGAACTTTTCACCTGCCGGGCAGGAGTGCAGAGGAATATAGTGGAACACCGCCAGAATTTCGGCCTCTTTCAGCCAGCTAATCAACGCGCTGCGGTCTTCAACATCGCGCAGCTTAATGTAGAACATGTGTGCGTTGTGCCCGCAGCCTTCCGGGATTACCGGCAGATCAATACGGCCCGCATTTGCCAGCGGCAGCAACGCATCATAGTAGCTCTGCCACAGTGAAAGACGCTGCTTATTGATACGTTCGGCCGCTTCCAGTTGTGCCCAAAGATAGGCCGCCTGCAGATCGGACATCAGGTAGCTGGAGCCAATATCGCGCCAGGTGTATTTATCCACCAGCCCACGGAAGAACTGGCTGCGGTTGGTGCCTTTCTCACGAATAATTTCCGCCCGCTCAACCAGCGCACGGTCGTTAATCAACGTCGCGCCACCTTCTCCCCCGGCGGTGTAGTTTTTGGTCTCATGGAAGCTAAAGCAGCCAATATGACCAATCGAGCCCAGCGCACGGCCTTTGTAGGTCGACATCACGCCCTGCGCGGCGTCTTCCACGACGAACAGGTTATATTTCTTCGCCAGCGCCATGATGGTATCCATTTCACAGGCCACGCCCGCGTAATGAACCGGCACAATCGCGCGAGTTTTATCGGTGATGGCTGCTTCAATTTGCGTCTCATCGATATTCATCGTTTCTTTGTGTACATCGACAAACACAATCTTCGCCCCGCGCAGCACAAAGGCATTAGCGGTTGAGACGAAGGTATAGCTCGGCATGATCACTTCATCGCCCGGCTGAATATCCAGCAGAATGGCTGCCATCTCCAAAGATGCGGTGCAGGAAGGCGTCAGCAGGACTTTTGCGCTACCGAAGCGCTGCTCCATCCATTGCTGGCAGCGACGGGTAAAACCGCCGTCGCCGCACAGTTTTCCGCTGCTCATCGCGGATTGCATGTAATCGAGTTCAGTACCCACGACCGGTGGGGCGTTAAATGGGATCATGATGTCACCTGTATAGCCAGTAAGCAGTGCTAACCACGTTAGCGCCGCTGCGAATATAGCGTTGAAGTGCTGCGGTATTGCCGGCTTGCGTCGCCACCCGTAGCGTCGAAAGGCCGCGGGTATGCGCCCAGCGCACCGCTGCCTGCATCAGTTCTGCACCCGCTCCGCGCCCGGCCAGCAGGCCAATACGCGCGTCGTGAGCGTTCAATTCTCGTAGGGAAATAAAGGCGCGGATAGCCTGGCTATCATCGCGAAAAACCAGGCACTGGTTATCGAAAGTCCCTTTGACCGCATTCTCGATCCACTGTGCATAAAAACGGCCGCTGGCGTCCGGGGCATACCACGGCGCACGAAAACGGCTTAGCGCAAATGCCTGCGCGGCCAGAAGGCGCAGAGCGGGAATGTCTGATTCGACCGCCACCTGTGCCTGCGTACTGGCCACCGGCACCACCGGCAATGCTAAATCGATTTCCCCTTCAACCAGCTGAAATCCCAACTGCTGAAGTGCATCAAGCTCAGCCATCTGATGGGCGGCAATTTTCACCTGAACCCGCGACCAATCGGCTAACCGTTCCGTAGTCAGCGGCGGCGCGTCGTCATCGAGGCGGACAATCGCACTATTGACGTTGAAAAACTGATTTTCCCACGTCAGGGGATCAATATTGGCGCGGACGGGCACGGAGAAGCTCCTATAATGTACTGAGGTCTTATAACCGGGTAGCTCAATACCACGAAACCTTAACTATGTAGTGCAATATCAGGTTAAAGGCTTAATTGAATGAAATAGTGTTGCCCAGCACGTGGCTGGGCCGTTAACTGTCGAGGAGAGTTCCGCCAATGATAAAGCCCCGCTTCTGACTGACCATCCTGCCAGAAAAATGACTTTCATCGCTTTCCTCCTACGGGTGTTTAGCCCTGCAGACCCAGGCGTTCGCCCTGATAGCTGCCGTCCTGCACCTGCTTCCACCAACTTTCATTGGCGAGGTACCACTGCACCGTTTTACGCATACCGCTTTCAAAGGTCTCTTGTGGCATCCAGCCTAGCTCGCGGGCAATTTTTGCCGCATCGATAGCGTAACGCAGATCGTGGCCGGGACGGTCAGCAACGAAAGTGATCAAATCATGATAGCTCGCGACACCCTGGGGCTTCTGCGGTACCAACTCTTCCAGCAGCGAACAAATTGTCTCGACGACGTCGAGATTTTTACGTTCGTTATGACCACCGATATTGTAGGTTTCGCCAATGGCGCCTTCGGTTGCCACCAGATAGAGCGCGCGCGCGTGATCGTCGACATACAGCCAATCGCGGATTTGCTGCCCATTGCCATACACCGGCAGTGGTTTCCCCGCCAGCGCGTTGAGAATGGTCAGCGGGATCAGCTTTTCCGGGAAGTGATAAGGGCCGTAGTTATTCGAGCAGTTGGTGATTAGCGTCGGTAGCCCATAGGTACGCAGCCAGGCGCGAACCAGGTGATCGCTACTGGCCTTCGATGCGGAGTAAGGGCTGCTTGGCGCATATGGCGTGGTTTCAGTGAAGAAATCATCCATCGAGTGCAGATCGCCATACACTTCATCGGTCGAAATATGATGGAAGCGAAACGCCCCTTTGGAGCCTTCATCAAGTGCAGACCAATAGCCACGAGCGGCTTCCAGCAACGTGTAAGTGCCAACAATATTGGTTTCGATAAATGCCGCCGGACCGTCGATAGAACGATCGACATGGCTTTCCGCCGCCAGATGCATCACCACATCCGGGCGATAGTGCGCAAATACGCGATTCAACTCACCGCGATCGCAGATATCGACCTGTTCAAACGCAAAGCGCTCATCGTGTGCTACCGGCGCCAGCGAAGCCAGGTTGCCTGCGTAGGTCAGTTTGTCGACAACGACGACGCTGTCCGACGTGTGATTGATAATGTGACGCACCACCGCCGAGCCAATAAACCCCGCTCCACCTGTAACCAGAATACGTTTCAACGCCAGACTCCTTTGGTATCTATCACATACTGTTGGGCGATAGTCTCGCCGCCAATCGCTTTAAACTGGGTATGATCGACCAGCATCACAATCACATCGGCGCTAGCCAGCGCGGTGTCGAGCGATACCAGCGAACACAGCCCGTCGAGTTTTTTTGGCAACTGATGAATGTTGGGTTCAACCACCAACGTTTCACCACTGTGCCACTGGGCAATCAGTTCAGCGATTTCCATCGCTGGGCTTTCACGCAGGTCGTCAATATTCGGTTTAAACGCCAGGCCAAAGCAGGCAATTTTCAGCTCGCTGGCGCGCTTGTTGCTAGCCGCAAGGCAATCGGCAACGTTGGCCTTCACCTTGTCGATAACCCAGAACGGCTTGTGATCGTTCACTTCTCGCGCGGTGCGGATAAGGCGCGACTGCTCCGGGTTCTGCGCCACGATAAACCATGGGTCGACGGCGATACAGTGCCCGCCCACACCCGGCCCCGGCTGCAGGATATTGACGCGCGGATGACGATTCGCCAGGCGAATCAGTTCCCAGACGTTGATCCCCTGGTCAGCGCAGATGAGCGACAGTTCGTTGGCAAAGGCGATATTCACATCGCGGAAACTGTTTTCCGTCAGCTTGCACATTTCAGCGGTACGGGCGTTAGTCACCACGCATTCGCCTTCCAGGAAAATTTTATACAGCTCACTCGCGCGCGCAGAACACACCGGCGTCATGCCGCCAATCACGCGGTCGTTCTTAATCAATTCAACCATCACCTGTCCTGGCAGCACACGCTCCGGACAGTAGGCGATGTTAATATCCGCCTGCTCACCCGCCTGCTGCGGGAAGGTCAGATCAGGGCGCATCTCCGCAAGCCAACCAGCCATCTGCTCGGTTGCACCAACGGGAGAGGTGGACTCAAGGATGACCAACGAGCCTTTTTTCAACACCGGCGCAACAGAGCGCGCTGCCGCTTCAACGTAAACCATATCTGGTTCGTGGTCGCCTTTAAATGGCGTCGGTACAGCAATGAGATAAGCATCAGCGGCTTCGGGCGTGGTGGTTGCTCGCAGGTAGCCGGCAGAGACCGCCGTTTTCACCACCCTGTCGAGATCGGGTTCGACAATATGAATTTCACCGCGGTTAATGGTATCCACCGCGTGCTGATTAATATCGACACCCACGACCTTCTTTTGCCGTGAGGCAAATGCAGCTGCAGTAGGAAGACCGATATAGCCTAGTCCGATCACCGAGAGGGTTGAGAAGCTCATAGCGTTACCTGATTGTTTTTTAATGCTAGTAAAATACGTTCGCATGCCAGGCCATCCCCATAGGGGTTATGCGCCCGGCTCATCCTTTGATATTCGTCTTCATCGCGCAGCAAGCGCGTGACTTCATCCACAATGCGACGACTGTCCGTTCCCACCAGACGAACCGTACCCGCATCAATAGCTTCCGGGCGTTCCGTTGTTTCGCGCATCACCAGCACCGGTTTACCCAGCGCAGGAGCCTCTTCCTGAATGCCGCCAGAATCGGTCAGAATCAGCCAGGCGTGGTTCATCAACCAGACGAAGGGCAGGTAGTCCTGTGGATCGATAAGTATGACGTTATCGATATGGCCCAGAATACGGTTAACAGGCTCGCTGACATTTGGATTCAGATGCACCGGATAGACAATTTGCACATCCGAATTGGTCGCGGCGATTTCTGCCAGCGCGTGGCAGATTTTTTCAAAGCCCTGGCCAAAGCTTTCACGACGATGCCCCGTCACCAGGATCATCTTTTTGCCGTTATTCAGGAACGGATAGCGTTCTGACAAATCAGCGCGCAGCGCTTCGTCATTCATCACCCGATCGCGCACCCAGAACAGAGCATCAATCACCGTGTTGCCGGTGACAAAAATACGGCTATCCGGCAAATTTTCCCGCAGCAGATTCCGCCGCGAATTTTCTGTCGGCGCAAAGTGGTACATGGCCAGGTGACCGGTTATCGTACGGTTTGCCTCTTCCGGCCACGGCGAGTAGAGATCGCCGGTACGCAAACCCGCCTCCACATGTCCGACCGGGATGCGTTGATAAAATGCCGCCAGACTTGCGGCCGTCGTGGTCGTCGTGTCGCCATGCACTAGCACCACGTCCGGCTTGAAAGACTCCAGAACGGGCTTTAACCCCTGCAAAATTCGGCAGGTAATCTCAGTTAAACCCTGTCCAGGACTCATGATGTTCAGGTCATAATCCGGAACGATGGAGAAGAGGTTTAGCACCTGATCAAGCATTTCCCTATGCTGCGCAGTTACGCATACTTTCGCCTCAAAATGAGGATCCTTTGCTAGCGCATGAACCAGAGGTGCCATCTTGATAGCTTCTGGTCGTGTGCCAAATACAGTCAGTACTTTCACATCGATTCTCTTCTTTAGATGAAACAGGCCCATCGCCCTTCATCATTGATGGGTATTTACGTGCGACGACGCGCCAGTGCCACCCCAGCACCCACCAATGCGCCGACAATGCCCCACATGACCATCAGGAATACGCGACGTGGGCTGGTGCGTTTTACCGGTTCCTCTGGTGTCCGCAAATACCGATATGTCTGAAAACTAGCAGCCAGCGTCGGACCAACATTCAGGGTCGTCAGCATAGCCCTCCCCTGATCGTAATCAAGGTCAAACGTTGGCCCTACGGCCTGCAGATTTTCCAGACGAGCCTGCAGCATCGGACGGCCTAATAATGAAAGCTCCGAATCCGGGAGTTCATCGGCCGGTATATCCGTCACGCTACGGTTAATATTGTGCTGCTGCGCAATCTTCAATGCGGCTTCAATGCTGTGCATACGGCGGTTGAAAATCGCCTGAGCGACCTCTTCCTGGCGTTTCACCTGCGCTTTCACCTGAATCGTGCGCGCGGCCCATGCGCCCTTCAGTTCATCATTCAGATGGCCGGCTGCGCGCTGGCTAGCAAACGCCACGTACTGGCGTAACAAATTGTTGGCATCCTGCGCGGTTTCCGCGTTCAGCTTCACGCTGTCGCTCACGCTTTTTTGCGCATCACCCGGGATAAATTGAATGTCGTTAATCAGATCATCCAGCTGCGCGGCGTCGGCACGGGAATTACCCACCATCCGCTGCTTGTAGTAGTCCGTCTGCGACCAGAAGTCGCGACGGGTATCCCACGACGCGAGCTGCATAACGAATTCTTTGTAAACTTCATCCATCACCGAAGGCGGTGTGGCCGTGGTTGGGTTGACTTTCACATCCAGGTTGCGCAAGAACTGCTGTTGCGAATAGTAACCGCCGAGCATATTGACGGTCGGGCGGTCAGTGATAGCCGTCGAGCTCCACTCCTGCCGGGCAAAAAAAGTATAAATCAGCACCACGGCGGCAAACAGCACCGCAAAGCCGATAATCCAGTGTTTTCCCGACCACAACGCGCGAAACAGGCCACGAATATCCAGTTCATTCTCAGCACTCGCCAACTGTGCTTCCGGTAATGGTTGTGTCATTACTACCCCAGTTTTACTTGGTTAATTTTGGATGGTTTTCACTGTTCCGACGCATTCTGCGCTTCATACGTTTAATAAAACGCGCCACTTTCCAGGCCCGCTTAATGCAGTACCCATACATGCCAAAGGCCACGAAGAACAGTAGCAGCATGACCCATTCAGGCACAACGCGCGTGTACTCAGCCAGGACTCCGATTCCGGCCAACAGCGCAGCGGCAACGGTGATCAGCACCAGCGCCTGACGAGAAGTAAAGCCTGCGCGCATGATCAGATGGTGAATGTGTTGACGGTCAGCGGAGAATGGGCTCATCCCCTTACGCAGCCGGCGGTACATGATTGCCACCATATCCATCAACGGAATGGCGACAATCCACAGCGCGGTGACCGGGCTGATAGGATGGTGTGTCCCTTGAGTGGTTTCCAGCAGGATCCAGATAACCGTAAAACCAATCAGCGTACTGCCCGCATCGCCCATAAACACTTTATAGCGACGCCCCAGCACACCTAGATTCAGCATGATGTACGGCAGAATGGCGGCAATCATCGCGAAGCACCACATGGCAAGACTCGTCTGACCGTCAAACCACAGAATAAGCCCAATTGCACCAAAACTAACGCTCGACAAGCCGCCGAGAAGACCGTCAATCCCGTCAACCATGTTGAAGGCATTAATCACTGCCCAAACGGCAAACAGAGTGAGGAAGAAGCCAAACGGCCCAAGCACCAGTTCCCACGAACCGAAGATATAACCCAGGCTGCGGAGGTATAAATTGCCTGCCGTCATCATCACGATGCCAATCAGCGCCTGGATAGTTGCGCGGATTTTCACACTGATGTCATAGCGATCGTCAAGGGCACCCACCAGCACCAGAACACCAGCACAGGCCAGGTACAAGAAGGCATGAGGAATGTAGTAATCTGCAATCGCAAAAGTTAAGCAGATCCCGGCGTAAACCGAGATGCCACCCACTAGCGGAATAAGCCCCTGGTGACGTTTACGATAATTAGGTCTATCCACCAAACCGACCTTTTTAGCCGCTTTACGGGCGAAAAAAAGGAATACGGTGGTGAATAAAAAAATACTGATCAAGTCAGTACCGACGGTCAGTAAACTCACAATTTATACTCGCTGCGAATATTAATAGCGAAAGTATACCCACGATAGCGGCTCATCAGAAGAGCAGGTCTGATGAATGTTGGGTAAACTCGCCTGATTTATAACCGATTTTACAAACTAACTCTTATTGTAGCTGTAAACCGTAATTGTCCGTGAAAAAAATGCGAAGCCGTATCACCTAAACTCCTAAAAACAAAAACGCCACACAAAAGTGTGGCGTTTGTCGTCAAAAACCAGGTTTTACGAGCGTTTCATCATGTCGAAGAAGTCGTCGTTAGTTTTGGTCATTGCCAACTTATTGATGAGGAATTCCATCGCATCAATCTCACCCATTGGGTGGATGATTTTGCGCAGGATCCACATTTTCTGCAGCTCTTCTTGAGTGGTGAGTAGCTCTTCTTTACGGGTACCAGAACGGTTGTAGTCGATAGCCGGGAAGACGCGTTTTTCAGCAATCTTACGAGAGAGGTGCAGTTCCATGTTGCCGGTACCTTTAAACTCTTCGTAGATAACTTCATCCATTTTAGAGCCGGTATCCACCAACGCGGTGGCAATAATCGTCAGGCTGCCGCCCTCTTCCACATTACGTGCCGCACCGAAGAAACGCTTCGGACGGTGCAGGGCGTTAGCGTCGACACCACCGGTCAATACTTTACCGGAAGCTGGTACCACGGTGTTGTAGGCACGGGCCAGACGGGTGATGGAGTCGAGCAGGATGATAACGTCTTTCTTGTGTTCAACCAGACGTTTCGCTTTCTCGATAACCATTTCAGCGACCTGAACGTGACGAGATGCCGGTTCGTCAAAGGTGGAAGCAATGACTTCGCCTTTAACCAGACGCTGCATCTCGGTCACTTCTTCCGGACGTTCATCAATCAGCAGAACCATCAGTACGCAGTCTGGGTGGTTATACGCGATGCTCTGCGCGATGTTCTGCAGCAGCATGGTTTTACCGGCTTTTGGCGGTGCCACAATCAGACCACGCTGACCGCGACCGATTGGCGATGCCAGATCCAGAACGCGAGCGGTTAAATCTTCGGTAGAACCGTTACCACGCTCCATACGCAGACGAGAGTTTGCGTGCAGCGGGGTTAAGTTCTCAAACAGGATCTTGTTGCGCGAGTTTTCCGGCTTGTCGTAGTTAACTTCGTTAACTTTCAACAGCGCAAAGTAACGCTCACCCTCTTTCGGCGGACGGATCTTACCCGAAATGGTGTCACCAGTGCGGAGATTGAAACGGCGGATTTGGCTAGGGGAAACGTAGATATCATCGGGACCGGCGAGGTAGGAGCTGTCTCCAGAGCGGAGGAAACCAAATCCATCCTGCAATATCTCCAGTACACCGTCACCAAAGATATCTTCGCCACTCTTTGCGTGCTGCTTCAGGATGGCAAAAATAATGTCCTGCTTGCGCATACGTGCCTGGTTTTCCAGACCCATATTTTCGCCGAGAGTAATCAGCTCAGAAACCGGCGTATTCTTTAATTCGGTAAGATTCATAATGGTGTGAGTTCTTAAACTTGGGGGAAATCTCGAACTTAATGTTGTGAATGGTATGGCAGGGTCATCCGTGCCTGTTTACGGCCATCACTCATGTCTGTTCGCTGCCTGGTCACAGGAGAGTACGCAGAACTGAAACGACAAGACGGAAAGAGTGACAAACCTGGAATTTTTCCACCTCTGACGTCATACATCGCAACGGGAGGTTTGGATAAAACAAGATTCAAACAAGGTATGTTTAAAACGAAGTCAAAAATAACTTAGCACGACTGAAGCCGGGCGTCCAGAGTTCTGCTTAATTTAAGAACACTGGACGCCCAAACCGAATTTCTTACGCCAGGTTAGCGTCGAGGAACTCTTTCAGCTGGCCTTTAGACAGCGCGCCAACTTTAGTTGCTGCAACTTCGCCGTTCTTGAACAGCAGCAGCGTCGGGATACCGCGGATGCCATACTTAGGGGCAGTGCCTGGGTTCTGATCGATGTTCAGTTTAGCAACGGTCAGTTTACCCTGATACTCCTCGGCGATTTCATCCAGAATCGGGGCGATCATTTTGCACGGACCGCACCACTCTGCCCAGAAATCGACGAGTGTCAGCCCGTCAGCTTTGAGTACGTCCGTGTCAAAACTGTCGTCAGTCAGGTGAATAATTTTATCGCTCATATTTAACTCCACAGGAATAAGCCTGGTGTGTTGGTGTAGCATTAACCAACGAGGTGTTGATGTTAACTTCGCCAACAAAGGTTGACGTTATTTCACCGGATACGCTTTCTTAATGCAATAGTAAGCTGATATTCTACCACACTATGAGCAAAACACATTTAACAGAACAGAAGTTTTCCGACTTCGCCCTGCACCCTAAAGTGGTTGAAGCCCTTGAAACTAAAGGGTTTTATAATTGCACGCCCATTCAGGCGCTGGCTTTGCCGCTGACGCTTGCCGGACGTGATGTGGCTGGACAGGCGCAAACCGGTACCGGAAAAACGATGGCGTTTCTGACGTCCACGTTTCATTATCTCCTTTCTCACCCGGCGAGTGCAGACCGTCAGGTGAACCAACCGCGCGCCTTAATTATGGCGCCAACCCGTGAGCTGGCCGTACAGATTCACGCCGATGCTGAGCCACTGGCTCAGGCGACCGGCCTGAAATTGGGCCTGGCCTACGGCGGTGACGGCTATGACAAACAGCTGAAAGTGCTGGAGAGCGGCGTCGATATCCTGATCGGCACCACTGGCCGTCTTATTGATTATGCAAAACAGAACCACATCAACCTGGGCGCGATTCAGGTGGTGGTACTGGATGAAGCCGATCGTATGTACGATCTGGGCTTTATTAAAGATATCCGTTGGCTGTTCCGTCGTATGCCGCCGACCAACCAGCGTCTGAATATGCTGTTCTCTGCAACGCTGTCTTACCGCGTCCGCGAACTGGCGTTCGAGCAAATGAACAACGCCGAGTACGTGGAAGTCGAGCCAGAGCAGAAAACGGGTCACCGTATTAAAGAAGAGCTGTTCTACCCTTCCAATGAAGAAAAAATGCGTTTACTGCAAACGCTGCTGGAAGAAGAGTGGCCAGACCGCGCGATTATCTTCGCCAACACCAAGCACCGCTGTGAAGACATCTGGGGCCATCTGGCAGCAGACGGGCATCGCGTAGGCCTGCTGACCGGTGACGTCGCACAGAAAAAACGCCTGCGTATTCTGGAAGATTTCACCAGCGGTGATATCGACATTCTGGTGGCAACCGACGTTGCTGCACGCGGCCTGCATATCCCAGCCGTGACGCACGTGTTTAACTACGATCTACCGGACGACTGTGAAGACTACGTTCACCGCATCGGCCGTACCGGGCGCGCAGGCGCTAGCGGACACTCCATCAGCCTGGCTTGTGAAGAGTACGCACTGAACTTACCGGCGATTGAAACCTACACTGGCCACTCTATTCCGGTCAGTAAGTACAACCCGGATGCGCTGTTGACTGAACTGCCAAAACCATTACGTCTGACGCGTGTTCGTCAGGGCAATGGCCCGCGTCGTTCTGGCGCACCACGTAACCGTCGTCGTTCAGGTTAAATACATTATGCCATACACAAAATCATTCGAATTTTATCAAGGCGGCAAGCAAACGAATCCCGATGAGCTTACATTAGTAAGTGATTCGGGTGAGCGCGCGCAGTCAACGCAGAGACAATTTGAAGGATGAAGTGTATGACTTCCACCTCGCTTTATGCAGCTATAGACCTTGGTTCTAATAGTTTTCATATGCTGCTGGTTCGCGAGGTGGCGGGAAGTATCCAGACGCTCACGCGCATAAAGCGCAAAGTGCGTCTGGCTGGCGGGCTCAACCGGGACAACATGTTGTCCACAGAGGCCATGGAACGTGGATGGCAGTGCCTGCGCCTGTTCGCCGAACGTTTACAAGATATTCCCCCGACCCAAATTCGTATTGTTGCGACTGCAACGCTGCGTCTTGCCGTTAATGCCGATGTCTTTATCGCCAAAGCCCAGGAAATTCTCGGCTGCCCGGTGCAGGTTATCCGTGGCGAAGAAGAAGCGCGCCTGATTTATCAGGGTGTTGCGCACACTACCGGCGGCGACGATCGCCGTTTAGTGGTTGATATCGGCGGTGCCAGCACCGAACTAGTTACCGGCACCGGTGCGCAAACAACGTCACTGTTCAGCCTGTCGATGGGCTGCGTTACCTGGCTTGAGCGCTACTTTACCGATCGTAACCTGGCACAGGAACATTTCGACGAAGCCGAACGTGCGGCACGTGAAGTGCTCAAACCGGTTGCCGACGAATTGCGTCAGCACGGCTGGAAAGTTTGCGTTGGCGCATCCGGAACGGTTCAGGCGTTACAAGAAATCATGATGGCGCAGGGGATGGATGAACGCATTACCCTCGCCAAACTTCAGCAGCTTAAACAGCGCGCTATCCAATGCGGGCGTCTGGAAGAGCTGGAAATTGAAGGGCTGACGCTGGAACGTGCGCTGGTCTTCCCAAGCGGGCTGGCGATTCTTATCGCCATCTTCACCGAGCTGGATATCCAGTGCATGACGCTGGCCGGTGGTGCACTTCGCGAAGGCCTGGTCTACGGCATGCTGCATCTGGCGGTGGACGAAGACATTCGCAGCCGCACGTTACGCAATATTCAGCGCCGTTTTATGGTGGATACCGAGCAGGCTAACCGCGTCGCACAGCTGGCTGCCCGTTTTGTCGATCAGGTCGGCAACAGTTGGGATCTGGAGCCATTAAGCCGCGAACTGCTGTTAAGCGCCTGCGCTTTGCATGAAATCGGCCTGAGTGTTGATTTTAAACAAGCTCCGCAGCACGCCGCCTATCTGGTGCGCAATCTCGATTTGCCAGGCTTTACCCCTGCGCAAAAGAAGCTGTTGGCTACCTTGTTGCTCAACCAGACTAACCCTATCGACCTTTCATCGCTCCACCAGCAAAATGCCGTGCCTCCGCGCGCGGCCGAGCATCTCTGCCGCCTATTACGCCTGGCGATTATTTTCGCCAGCCGTCGCCGTGACGATCTGGTACCGAATATGACGCTGCAGGTCAAAGAGGAAAGCCTGACCCTTACGCTGCCAAAAGGTTGGCTGGAGCAACATCCGCTGGGTAAAGAGACGATCGATCAAGAAAGCCAGTGGCAAAGCTATGTCCACTGGCCTTTAGAAGTGCGATAACCTTAAACAATAGCCGGATAGCACCAGCTTATCCGGCTTACGATTTCGCTTTCTTCGCCGCCATCATCGCTTTCAGATTTGCCAAGTGGCTCTGCCCTTTCTGCATCCGTTCTTC
Source organism: Kluyvera genomosp. 1 (assembly GCF_001266615.1). Classification (GTDB taxonomy): domain Bacteria; phylum Pseudomonadota; class Gammaproteobacteria; order Enterobacterales; family Enterobacteriaceae; genus Kluyvera; species Kluyvera cryocrescens_A. Next base: position 39,597 of record NZ_LGHZ01000047.1, read on the forward strand.
AGCAGTGATCACTTTGCGCTCTTGCTCCCACGCAACGTCATCTTGCGGTAGCTCCAGCAGGAAACGGCTCGGCTCGGGCCGCACCAGTTCACCATACTGACGGCGTTCTTTGCACAGCGTGAAAATAAGCTCTTTCTGCGCGCGAGTGATCCCAACGTAGGCCAGACGACGTTCTTCATCGACGTTATCTTCATCGATACTGCTCTGGTGTGGCAGCAGCCCCTCCTCCATCCCGACGAGGAAAACGTAAGGGAATTCCAGCCCTTTAGAGGCATGAAGGGTCATGAGCTGCACCTGATCCATATCTTCCTCGCTTTCGCCGCGTTCCATCATGTCGCGCAGCGTAAAGCGGGTCACCACCTGAGTGAGCGTCATCGGTTCTTCCAGCTCGCTACCTTCCAGCATTTCCGTCATCCAGCCAAACAGCGTGTTGACGTTTTTCATGCGCATTTCGGCCGCCTTCGGGCTTGGCGAGGTTTCAAACAGCCAGGATTCGTAGTCGATACCGTGGATCAGATCGCGTACTGCGGTTATGGGTTCTCGCTCAGCCAGACGCTGCACTTCCCCCAGCCAGTGGGTAAAACGCGTTAACGACTCATAGCCACGTCCGGTCAGCGTTTGGTTCAGCCCCATATCAAAACTGGCGGTAAACAGACTCTTGTTGCGAGTCGTCGCCCACTCGCCGAGTTTTTGCAGCGTCGCCGAACCAATCTCACGCTTTGGCGTGTTGACGATGCGCAGGAAGGCACTGTCATCATCCGGGTTGCTCAGCACGCGCAGATACGCGAGCAGATCTTTAATTTCAGGACGCGAGAAGAACGAGGTGCCGCCGGAAATTTTGTACGGGATGCGGTTTTGCATCAGGAATTTTTCGAACACCCGCGACTGGTGGTTGCCACGATAAAGAATCGCGTAATCCTTATATTCCGTTTTATTAACGAAGTGATGGGCGATAAGCTCACCGGTTACGCGCTCCGCTTCGTGCTCTTCATTGTTCGCGCTCAATACTTTGAGCTCTTTACCGTAACCCAGTTCGGAGAACAGACGTTTTTCAAATACGTGCGGATTATTGGCGATAAGAATATTCGCCGCCTTCAGGATACGCCCGGAGGAACGGTAGTTCTGCTCGAGCTTAATCACCTGCAGCGCCGGGAAATCTTTGCTCAGCAGCACCAGGTTTTGCGGGCGCGCGCCGCGCCATGAGTAGATAGACTGATCGTCATCACCCACGACGGTAAAACGGGCGCGTTGGCCCACCAGCAGCTTAACCAACTCATATTGGCTGGTGTTGGTATCCTGATATTCATCCACCAGCAGGTAGCGAATTTTATTTTGCCAGCGCTCGCGTACCTCTTCATTTCGCTGCAACAGAAGCGTCGGCAGTAAAATCAGGTCATCAAAGTCCAGTACGTTGCAGGCCTTCATATGCGCATCGTACAGGCCATAGCAATGGGCAAAGATCCTGTCGCGCTCGCCTTTCGCAGTGGCGGCCGCCTGCGCGGGCGTCATCAGATCGTTTTTCCAGTTGGAGATCGTCGAAATCAGCTGCTGGAAAAGCACTTTATCGTCTTCGATTAGCCCTTCGGTCAAATCTTTCAGCAGCGCTGTCTGATCGGTGTCGTCGAATAAGGAGAAGTTCGACTTCATCCCCAGCGCCGCATACTCACGCTTGATGATATCCAGCCCCAGGGTATGGAAGGTCGAGATCATCAGCCCACGTGCCTCTTTGCGTCCCAATGTCTGCGCCACACGCTCTTTCATCTCGCGCGCCGCTTTGTTGGTAAAGGTGACCGCTGCGATATGCCGCGCCTGGTAGCCACACTGGTGGATCAGGTGGGCAATTTTATTGGTGATAACGCGGGTCTTACCGGATCCAGCACCCGCCAGCACCAGGCAGGGTCCGGTGACGAATTCGACGGCTTGTTGTTGTCCGGGGTTCAAACGCATGACGTATTGCTCAATCTATAAACACGGGGGTGTGGATTGTAGCAGAAAGTCGGGCTGAGATTTACCCGCCGAATGGTAAAGTGTTGGGCAGAAATCCGTTGATGAGTATGAGCCCATGATGAAGAGCGCAGCAGCCCTGCATATTCTGGTAAAAGAAGAGAAACTGGCCCTTGAGATCCTCAGCAAACTGGAGCGTGGGATCAGTTTTGATCATTTGGCCAAACGCTACTCACGCTGTCCTTCCGGGCGCAACGGTGGGGATCTGGGTGAATTCAAACAGGGCGTCATGGTTGGGCCGTTCGATGCCGCCGTGTTTAGCTGCCCGTTACTAAAACCTTACGGGCCGGTAAAGACCAAATATGGCTACCACATCATCAAAGTGCTATATCGCCGATAAGCCGTGCTAAAATCGCCAGCCTGATATCTCCCCCTTTGAAGGCACAAATCATGGCTAAAACAGCAGCAGCACTGCATATCCTTGTAAAAGAAGAACAACTGGCACTGGATCTTCTGGAGCAGATTAAAAATGGCGCCGACTTTGAGAAGCTGGCGAAGAAGCACTCTACCTGTCCATCAGGTAAAAAAGGCGGCCACCTGGGTGAATTCCGCCAGGGTCAGATGGTTCCCGCGTTCGATAAAGTGGTGTTCTCTTGCCCGGTGCTGGAGCCTACTGGCCCACTGCACACGCAGTTCGGCTACCACATCATTAAAGTGCTGTACCGCAACTAATTCGCCTTATCAGGCCGAGATAAAAAAAGCCTCTCTGCAAAGAGAGGCTTTTTTTTATTTATGTGCTTGTAAGATCTGCTGGGCTTCGTGCTTCATCACGTGAGTGCGAATCGCCGCCTGGAAGACCTTGAACATCAGACCGCTAATCAAAGTGGTGACAGTAATGGTGATAAACGCCGTCATCGCCAAGTCAATCAATACAAATCCACTGTTCAGCAATGCCGGGCGATACACCACCATTCCGGCAAAAACCACCCAGTGACTTAAACAGTAAAAACACTGGAAAAGATGACCCATCAGCGCGTTCTTTTTTGCTGTCCATTCTCGGAATGCGGCAAACAATTCCGTTTGCGTTACCGTCATTGAAATACTGCTGGCTGCCAGGGCAATCATCAGACAGGTTGTTAAGGTAGCAATCATTAGTCGTGGCCTTTGTCGTTGAAGTAGCTGATAAATTCGCTGCCAATATCGTGCAAAGTGAGGCTCTTAAAGCGATCGAGAATCAATGTTTGCGCGTCAGCGAGCGTAGCCGACATCACCCGATTCACGCCTTGCTCAACCAGACACTGCGGGTTCTCGCTGCGGTTACCAATAGCAAACAGCGCCGGTTCACCCAATGCCATGTAGATATCGTGAAGCGTGATTGCATCCACCGGCCGGCACAGCCGCCAACCGCCGTGATGCCCTTTGGTGGCACAAACGATGTTATTTTCCCGTAGCCCAGCGAGCAGCTTGCGGATGAATGCCGGATTGCCTTCGATAAAGGCCGCCATCTGCTCCGAAGTCAGAGGCTTATCCATCTGCTGCATGTGCAGCAGAATATGCAGCGTTGCGGAGAATGAGTTGTTCGTTTTCATGTAACTTACGATATTACATAAACTCTAAATTTGGCAATCCCAGCCAAAGAAATAAAACAAATAATAAACTCAAGACACTAATAAATAATGAAATTTATCTTTTTCCTTTCGATCATTGACGAAAAGGAATCTTATGTTACTTTAAATATTACATGAAATAATAACCGGCCATCGAGGTGGAGATGCACAACGTAGAACAAACGCCAGAGAACTTCTGGGAAGCACATTACGACGCCATGTCGCCCCTCTCGAACGGGATCCCGGGGCGAATACTGGTACGTTTTACCGAAGCGTTAATCCCAGGCAAAGCGCTGGAATTAGGCTGTGGTCGGGGAGATGACGCGGTATGGTTGGCAATGCAGGGCTGGCAGGTCACGGCGGTGGATCTTTCGCATCGCGCCATTGAATACGCTTCAGCCAATGCCGCCCGTGCTGGCGTGAATATCACTTTTGAACGCCACGATCTCACGCAAACTTTTCCGTCCGGTGAATTCGACCTGATCGCCGCCTCTTTCCTCGAGTCACCGCTGGATTTCGATCGCGCCACCCTTTTTCGCACTGCGTTTAGCCATCTCGCGCCGGACGGATTGCTACTGATCACGTCACACGGCAAAGTCCCCAGTTGGTCTAAACATGTTCGTCCATTCCTGCCGGCAAGCGAAGTGCTGGCGTCGTTAGGCCCGCTACCTCAGGGTTGGGAAGTGGCGTTCTGCGAAGAAGTCTCGCGAGTAATGATCGGGCCGGAAGGGCAGCAGGATGAGGTTTCTGATGCGGTGGTCGCGCTGAAACGCGCATAAAAAAACGGCCCGGTCGCGAGGCGCAGACCGGGCCGGATGATAACGGGATTGTATTAGCCAGCGACAGCGATACGTTTCATATCGGTCATGTAGCCACGCAGTTTCTTGCCAACCTGCTCGATAGCGTGGCCGCGAATGGCTTCATTCACATCACGCAGCTGCGCGTTGTCCACTGCGCCTTCAGCAATCGCTTTGCCCAAATCGCCCGGCTGAATTTCAGTCATGAACGATTTCAGCAGCGGTACGCAAGCGTAAGAGAACAGGTAGTTACCGTATTCTGCGGTATCGGAGATAACCACGTTCATCTCATAGAGACGCTTACGCGCGATGGTGTTCGCAATCAGCGGCAGCTCGTGCAGTGATTCGTAGTAAGCAGACTCTTCGATGATGCCGGAATCAACCATGGTTTCAAACGCCAGCTCAACGCCTGCTTTCACCATCGCGATCATCAGTACGCCTTTATCGAAGTACTCCTGCTCACCGATTTTACCTTCGAACTGTGCAGCCGTTTCGAACGCGGTTTTACCAGTCTCTTCGCGCCAGCCGAGCAGTTTCTTATCGTCGTTCGCCCAGTCAGCCATCATGCCGGAAGAGAATTCGCCGGAGATGATGTCATCCATGTGCTTCTGGAACAGCGGCGCCATGATCTCTTTCAGCTGTTCGGACAGCGCATAAGCACGCAGCTTCGCCGGGTTAGACAGACGGTCCATCATCAGGGTGATACCGCCCTGTTTCAGCGCTTCGGTGATAGTTTCCCAGCCAAACTGAATCAGTTTTTCTGCGTATGCCGGGTCAGTACCTTCCTGAACCAGTTTGTCGAAGCACAGCAGAGAACCGGCCTGCAGCATGCCGCACAGGATAGTCTGCTCACCCATCAGGTCAGATTTCACTTCTGCTACGAAGGAAGACTCCAGAACGCCCGCGCGGTGACCGCCAGTTGCTGCGGCCCAGGCTTTGGCAATCGCCATACCTTCGCCTTTCGGATCGTTTTCTGGGTGAACCGCGATAAGCGTCGGTACACCGAAACCACGCTTGTATTCTTCACGCACTTCGGTACCAGGGCACTTCGGCGCCACCATCACTACGGTGATATCTTTACGGATTTGCTCACCGACTTCCACGATGTTAAAGCCGTGGGAATAGCCCAGCGCCGCGCCGTCTTTCATCAGGGGCTGTACGGAACGTACAACGTCAGAGTGCTGTTTGTCTGGCGTCAGGTTAACCACCAGGTCAGCCTGAGGAATCAGTTCTTCATAAGTCCCGACTTTGAAACCATTCTCGGTCGCTTTACGCCAGGAAGCGCGTTTTTCAGCGATCGCTTCGTTACGCAGCGCGTAAGCGATGTCCAGACCGGAGTCACGCATGTTCAGACCCTGGTTCAGACCCTGAGCGCCACAGCCGACGATGACCACTTTTTTACCCTGAAGGTAGCTTGCGCCATCGGCGAATTCGTCGCGGCCCATAAAGCGACATTTGCCCAGCTGTGCCAGCTGCTGGCGCAGATTCAGTGTATTAAAGTAGTTAGCCATGATGGTGTACTCCGTGATGTTGTGTGTCTTATTGTTCGGTTCGCTTTTGCGAGAATGGACCCACTATATGACAGGAAATTTATTGCGGAAATTGATATATTCACAACGTCACGTTGCAATTAGTGCAACGTAAAATCGTGGAGTACGATCTGTGGATTTACGCGATCTCAAAACCTTCCTGCATCTGGCGGAAAGCCGCCATTTTGGCCGCAGCGCCCGGGCGATGCACGTCAGCCCCTCCACGCTTTCCCGGCAGATCCAGCGGCTGGAAGAAGACCTCGGCCAACCGCTTTTTGTGCGTGATAACCGCACGGTGACGCTCACCGAAGCGGGTGAAGAGCTGCGCATTTTCGCCCAACAAACGCTACTGCAATATCAGCAATTGCGCCACACACTTGACCAGCAGGGCCCATCGCTGTCGGGTGAGCTACACATTTTCTGTTCCGTTACCGCCGCCTACAGCCATTTGCCGCCGATTCTCGATCGTTTCCGCGCTGAGCATCCGTCGGTGGAAATCAAACTCACCACCGGCGATGCCGCCGATGCAATGGACAAAGTGGTGACCGGGGAGGCCGACCTGGCGATTGCCGGGAAGCCGGAAACGCTACCGGGCGCGGTGGCATTCTCCATGCTGGAGAATCTGGCAGTGGTGCTGATCGCCCCTGCGCTCCCTTGTCCGGTGCGTAATCAGGTGTCGGTTGAGAATCCAGACTGGCCGACGGTGCCATTTATCATGGCCGATCAGGGCCCGGTACGCCGCCGCATTGAGCTATGGTTCCGCCGTCATAAAATCAGCAACCCGTCGATTTACGCCACTGTTGGCGGTCATGAAGCGATGGTGTCAATGGTCGCGCTCGGCTGCGGCGTGGCGCTGCTACCGGAGGTGGTGCTGGAAAACAGTCCCGAACCCGTGCGCAACCGCGTGATGATTCTGGAGCGCAGCGACGAAAAAACGCCGTTTGAACTTGGCGTTTGTGCACAAAAAAAGCGGCTACATGAGCCGCTTGTTGATGCGTTCTGGTCACTATTGCCGAACCACTGATAGTTGTCGGGTGGCAACTTATGCGCATCACCCGCTACTGTTAGCCCGCGAGGAAGAAGCGGAACGCGGGATTGTGGGTTTCGTTGTGGCAGTCGTAGCCCAGTTCATTGAGCCGGGTTTCGAAGTCCGGCTCATTGTCACCTAGCTCAAATGCCGCCAGCACGCGGCCGTAGTCGGTACCGTGGCTGCGATAGTGGAACAGCGAAATATTCCAGTGCGTGCCTAAGGTATGCAGGAATTTCAGCAGCGCCCCCGGGGATTCCGGGAATTCAAAGCTGTACAAACGTTCCTGCAGCGGTTGCGATGGACGCCCACCGACCATATAGCGAACATGCAGCTTCGCCATTTCATCATCGGACAGATCCACCACGCTATAGCCACCTTCGTTGAGCATCTGGAGGATCTCTTTACGCTCTTCCAGGCCACGGCTCAGGCGCACGCCAACAAAGATGCAGGCATTTTTGTCATTGGCGTAGCGGTAGTTAAACTCGGTTACCGAGCGGCCACCCAGCAACTGGCAGAACTTCAGGAAGCTGCCCTTTTCTTCCGGAATGGTCACCGCCAACAGCGCTTCACGCTGTTCCCCTAGCTCGCAGCGTTCGGATACGTAGCGCAGGCCGTGAAAGTTGACGTTAGCACCCGAGAGCACATGCGCCAGACGCTCGCCGTGAATATCATGTTGGGCAATATATTTTTTCATCCCCGCCAGCGCCAAGGCACCAGAAGGTTCAGCCACCGCACGCACATCTTCGAACAGGTCTTTCATCGCCGCGCAGATTGCATCGCTATCGACGGTGATAATGTCGTCGAGATACTCCTGACAGAGACGGAACGTTTCATCACCGATGCGCTTCACCGCAACGCCTTCGGCAAACAGCCCAACGCGCGGTAAATCCACCGGATGACCCGCATCCAGCGCCGCCTTCAGGCAAGCGGAATCTTCGGCTTCAACGGCAATCACTTTGATCTGCGGCATCAGCTGTTTGATCAGCACCGCCACGCCGGCAGCCAGACCGCCACCGCCGACCGGCACAAACACCCGGTCAAGATGTGCGTCCTGCTGCAACAGCTCCAGTGCCAGCGTGCCCTGCCCGGCAATCACCATCGGATGATCGAACGGCGGCACCCAGGTGAAACCCTGCTGCTGTGACAGCTCAATCGCTTTCGCTTTGGCTTCGTCAAAGTTGGCACCATGCAGGAGGACCTCACCGCCGAAACCGCGAACGGCATCGACCTTGATATCCGCAGTGGCGACCGGCATCACGATCAGCGCTTTGACCCCCAGGCGGGAAGCTGAGAAAGCGACGCCCTGCGCATGGTTACCTGCAGAGGCGGTGATCACCCCATGCGACTTCTGCTCAGGAGTTAAGCCAGCCATCATCGCGTAGGCACCGCGCAGCTTGAAGCTGTGCACCGGCTGACGGTCTTCACGCTTGACCAGGACAACGTTGTCGAGGCGTGAAGAGAGCTTGTCCATTTTCTGTAGCGGCGTCACCTGTACCGCTTCGTAGACCGGTGCGCGTAGCACCGCTCTGAGATACTCGGCACCCTCAGGGGTACCGGATAGGGGCTGTGAGTCCGCCATGGTGGTTAACCTCCCAGTTTGGATTTATCGCGCACCGCACCTTTGTCAGCGCTGGTTGCCAGGCTGGCATAGGCGCGAAGGGCAAAGGAAACCTGCCGTTGACGGTCTTTCGGCGTCCAGGCTTTGTCACCGCGCGCTTCTTGCGCTTCACGGCGTGCGGCGATTTCCGCATCGCTCAACTGCAGCTGAATACCACGGTTCGGAATGTCGATAGCAATCATGTCGCCATCTTCGATAATCGCGATGTTGCCACCGCTGGCCGCTTCCGGGGAAACGTGGCCGATAGACAGACCGGAGGTCCCGCCGGAGAAACGACCGTCGGTTACCAGCGCACAGGCTTTGCCCAAGCCCATAGACTTCAGGAAGGTGGTTGGGTAGAGCATTTCCTGCATGCCTGGCCCGCCTTTTGGCCCTTCGTAGCGAATCACCACCACGTCGCCGGCAACCACTTTACCACCGAGAATAGCGTCTACCGCTTCGTCCTGACTTTCATACACTTTGGCCGGGCCGGTGAATTTCAAGATGCTGTCATCTACACCGGCGGTTTTTACGATACAGCCGTTTTCCGCGAAGTTACCGTACAGCACAGCCAGACCACCATCTTTGCTATAGGCATGTTCCAGTGAACGGATACAGCCTTCAGCACGATCGTCATCCAGCGTATCCCAGCGACAGTCCTGCGAGAACGCCTGGGTGGTGCGAATGCCCGCCGGGCCCGCGCGGAACATTTTTTTGACCGCGTCGTCCTGGGTCAGCATCACATCGTAACGGTCCAGCGTTTGCGGCAGCGTCAGCCCCAGCACATTTTTCACATTACGGTTCAGCAGCTCAGCGCGATCCAGTTCGCCTAAAATCCCCAACACGCCACCCGCACGATGGACATCTTCCATATGGTATTTCTGGGTACTTGGCGCCACCTTACACAGCTGCGGCACTTTACGAGACAGCTTGTCGATATCACTCATGGTGAAATCAATTTCTGCTTCCTGCGCGGCAGCCAGCAGGTGCAGAACGGTGTTAGTGGAACCACCCATGGCGATATCCAGAGTCATGGCATTTTCAAACGCCGATTTGTTGGCGATATTACGCGGCAGCGCGCTCACGTCATCCTGCTCGTAGTAGCGTTTGGTCAGCTCAACGATGCGCTTGCCGGCGTTGAGGAACAGCTCTTTACGGTCGGCGTGCGTTGCCAGCAGCGAGCCGTTGCCCGGCTGCGACAGGCCCAGCGCTTCGGTCAGACAGTTCATTGAGTTGGCGGTGAACATACCGGAACAGGAGCCGCAGGTTGGGCAAGCGGAGCGTTCGATTTGCTCACTCTGAGAGTCGGACACTTTTGGATCTGCACCCTGAATCATTGCGTCGACCAGATCGAGCTTAATGATCTTATCGGACAGTTTGGTTTTCCCGGCTTCCATTGGGCCGCCGGAAACAAAAATCACCGGAATATTCAGGCGCAGGGAAGCCATGAGCATCCCCGGGGTGATTTTGTCGCAGTTGGAGATACACACCATCGCGTCGGCGCAGTGGGCGTTAACCATGTATTCGACAGAGTCGGCAATCAGTTCGCGAGATGGCAGTGAGTACAGCATGCCACCGTGGCCCATCGCGATACCATCATCGACAGCAATGGTGTTGAACTCTTTCGCCACGCCGCCGGAGGCTTCGATCTGCTCAGCAACCAGTTTACCAAGGTCGCGCAGGTGAACGTGACCCGGCACGAACTGGGTAAACGAGTTTACGACAGCGATAATCGGTTTGCCGAAGTCATCATCGGTCATCCCGGTGGCGCGCCACAGTGCGCGGGCGCCCGCCATATTGCGGCCGTGGGTGGTGGTGGCGGAACGGTATTTAGGCATGCTTTGTACTCCCAGTCTCTGTCTCGTTAGTGGGACGGTGCGTGCCGCCCCATTTCTATCTTATTGATTAACCTGATCCAACCAGCCCCATTTATCCTCGGTTTCACCGGTGAAGAGGCCAAAGAATGCTTGCTGAATACGTTTGGTGACCGGGCCACAGCGGCCTTCGCCAACCTGAATACCATCAACGCTGCGTACCGGCGTAATTTCGGCGGCAGTACCGGACATAAACACTTCATCCGCCAGGTACAGGGATTCACGGGACAGCACCTGCTCACGCACTTCAATACCAATCTCTTTCGCCAGCTTAATAATCGCATCGCGGGTGATACCCGGCAGCGCGGAAGAGGTAAACGGTGGTGTGAACAGAACGCCATCTTTCACTTCAAACAGGTTTTCGCCGGCCCCTTCGGACAGGTAGCCGTTAACATCCAACGCGATACCTTCCTGATAGCCATGACGGCGCGCTTCGCTGCCAACCAGCAGCGAAGAGAGATAGTTACCGCCCGCCTTCGCAGCAGTTGGGATGGTGTTGGGTGCCGCACGATTCCAGGAAGAGACCATCGCATCGATCCCCTGATCCAGCGCTTCGGCGCCCAGATAAGCCCCCCACGGGAACGCCGCGATGATCACGTCGGTGGTATAGCCTTCAGGTGGGTTCACACCCATGCCAACGTCACCAACGAAGACCAGAGGACGGATATAAGCGCTGGTCAGATTATTTTTACGCAGCACTTCACGGCAGGCTTCCATCAGCTCATCAACGCTTTGAGAGACCGGGAAACGATAGATTTTGGCAGAGTCACGCAGGCGCTGCATGTGCTCGCGGTGGCGGAAAACGACCGGGCCTTTGTGAGAGTCGTAGCAACGGATACCTTCAAATACGGAAGTCCCGTAGTGTAATGCGTGGGACATGACGTGCACTTTCGCCTCTTCCCAACGTACCATCTCTCCGTTGAACCAGATGTAATCCGCTTTTTTCGTCGTCATTTCTCTTCCTATTGCGCTCAGGCGCGAATTTGTTGTTGTGATGTGCTTGTACACTGCTGAACGGCAACCGAGGCCACGTCCACCAGTTTATTCAATTGACTAAACAGTAAGTCGACCGGACGCTGGCTGGCAACGGTCAGTTCAATATTTATATTCTGCGCGTCGCTGGCGGTTTCCATATTCATCGAGCAAATTTGAAAACCACGATGGCGGACCACACGTAAGACGCGTTCTAAGGTTTCCGGGTTGAAGCGGGCCTGCACGTTGACCTGATGTTGCATCATGATAATTTCTCCAGCATTTGTGAGTTGCTGGCGCCAGGCGGCACCAGTGGCCAGACATTCTCAAGTTCGTCAATTGAGACATGAAGCAGGTACGGGCCTTCGCTTGCCAGCATGGTGTCGAGTGCCGCTTCAACCTGGTCTTTACGGGTGATATGTTGGCCTGGGATGCCGAAGGCACTGGCCAACGTGAGGAAATCGGGGTTATCGGTCAGGGTGGTTTCGCTATAACGTTCCTGGAAGAACAGCTGCTGCCATTGTCGAACCATCCCTAACCGCTGGTTGTCGAGTAATACAATCTTCAGCGGTAACTGCTTGCGTTTTACGGTGCCCAACTCCTGAACATTCATCATGAAGGAGCCGTCACCGGAGATACAGATGACCGTATCGTTCGGTCGCGCCACCTGGGCACCTACGGCGGCCGGCAGGCCAAAGCCCATGGTGCCTAAACCGCTGGAGGTGATGAAATTCTCCGGGCGAGTGTAGGTCATGTGTTGAGCCGACCACATTTGATGCTGGCCAACATCGGTTGTCACCACGCTATCCGCTGGCTTTTTGTCAGACAGTTGCTTGAGCAGCAGCGGCGCGTAGATGGCGTCACCCGGGTGATCGTAGCGCCAGCCGTGTTCAGCACGCATCGCCGCGCTATGCTCGCACCAGGTGTCAATCGCCAGCGACTGCTGTAAGGCCGGCAGCAGCGCGTTCAGGTCACCTTGCAGCGCGACATGCACCTGGCGCAGTTTGTTCATTTCTGCGGGGTCGATATCCATATGGATAACTTTGGCATGTGGAGCGAAGGTATTGAGCTTGCCGGTTACGCGGTCATCAAAACGCGCACCCACGGCGATCAGCAGATCGCACTCCTGTACTGCCAGATTGGCCGCTTTGGTACCGTGCATTCCCAGCATACCCAGATAGTACGGATATTCCGCAGGTACCGTCCCTAAACCTTTCAAGGTGCAGGCCGCAGGGATATGGGTCACCGCCATAAACTCACGCAACGCTGGAACCGCCTGCGCCATCCCGACACCACCACCCACATACAGCATCGGCTTTTTCGCCTGCGCCAGCATGTGTTTGGCCTGCGCCATTTCGCTGTGCGGGAAATCGTCATGACTTTCTACGGTCGAGAAATAGGGCTCTAAATCACCCTGAGCAACCTGAATGTCTTTAGGAATATCAACCAGTACCGGGCCTGGACGGCCTGAGTTTGCCACCTTGAATGCTTCCGCCATTACGCGTGGCAGCTCTTCCAGGGATTGCACGAGGAAACTGTGTTTGGTGCAGGCCAGCGACAAACCGAGAACATCCACTTCCTGGAAGGCGTCCGTCCCGATGAAGGGTGCGGCAACCTGACCGGTGATGGCAACAACGGGAACAGAATCGAGCAGCGCATCGGCTAAACCAGTGATCAGGTTGGTTGCACCTGGACCGGATGTGGCAATACAAACACCGGTTCTACCGGTAGCGCGAGCATAACCGATAGCCGCCATTGCTGCGCCCTGCTCGTGTCGACACAGCAGATGCTCTACGCCGCCGTCATACAGAGCGTCGTAAACGGGCATAATGGCACCACCTGGATAGCCAAATACCGTTTCGACTCCCTGCGCTCGCAACGCATGTACCACCCACTGTGCGCCATTCATAGTTAGTTCCCCGCCGCAGATCGTGAGAAACAGAATTTTATGCTAGTACTCATTCTCTGCTCCTCGTTATTGTTTTTAAGTCATAAAAAAACCCCCGGACCTTTCGGTGCGGGGGTCTTAGTTCGTTAAGGCTTGATTTCTAAGCCTTTCCTCGTCCAAGTGCAGCCCCGCACGGTGGGATAATAATCACCACCACGCTAATCACGACCAGGCTAATCACTAGTAGAAGGGCTTTCATTTTTGTTTGTTCTTGCATCTTGTTCGAAGGAATACCTACAGAGTTACCACAGACATCACAAATTACACAAGTTTTTTTTATGACCCCATTGCTTATCATGCTAATGAATTAATTAAAACGATTTGTTTTATATACAAAAATTATGAAATGAAAAAATTTCACCTTTTTGCGTTTAGGTCCAATAACAATTAAAGATTGCAGGAAACAAGTTCATCAAAATGCGATCGTGATTCCTCACTCGATGAAATGTGGTGAAAAGAAGTTAAAAAACGCGAATAAGCAGCGTAAATACGGGAAAAAACCATTAACGCCAAGAACTGATCAGACATAATCCGCCATCCTGGGAGGAATTATGTCGCTATCTGTTGTTTACACGCGCGCTGCGCTGGGGGTGAATGCCCCGCTCATTACCATTGAAGTTCATATCAGTCAGGGTCTACCAGGCCTTATTATGGTTGGGTTACCAGAAACGACCGTCAAAGAGTCGCGGGATCGGGTACGTAGCGCCATCATCAACAGCGGTTATACCTTCCCAGCTAAAAAGATCACCATTAACCTTGCCCCCGCCGACCTCCCCAAAGAAGGGGGGAGATATGATTTGCCTATCGCTATTGCGCTTCTGGCGGCCTCTGAGCAGCTTAACAGCGATAAACTGGGCCAATATGAGTTTGTGGGTGAACTGGCGCTTACGGGCGCACTACGCGGTATTCCTGGGGCGATATCTGCAGCAAGAGAAGCCATTGATGCCGGACGGCAAATTATTGTTGCAGAAGAGAATGCTCCGCTGGTCGGGCTACTGGGTGGTAGCGACTGTCTAGTCGCCAGCCATCTTCTTGAGGTCTGTGCCTTTCTTGAAGGGAAACAGATGCTGCGTCTCCCGCCACCTGAAACGCTCCCGGCCTTTGAGAACAGTGAAGATCTCAGCGACGTTATCGGTCAACAACAAGGTAAGCGGGCGTTAGAAATCGCGGCGACTGGAGGACATAATCTGCTGCTAATTGGCCCTCCCGGCACGGGAAAAACCATGCTTGCCAGTCGATTACGCGGGTTATTACCCCCGCTGAATGATCGCGAAGCGCTGGAAAGTGCCGCAATCATCAGTTTGGGAAATATTGGCGATGTACGAACCCAATGGCGCTGTCGTCCGTTTCGCGCACCACACCACAGCGCATCGCTAGCTGCCATGGTCGGCGGTGGATCAATACCGGCTCCCGGAGAGATTTCACTGGCTCATAATGGCATCTTGTTCCTGGACGAGCTGCCGGAGTTTGAACGCCGGGTTCTGGACGCGCTACGGGAACCTATTGAGTCTGGCAAGATTCACATTTCCCGCACGCGAGCAAAAATTACGTATCCGGCTCGTTTCCAACTCATTGCCGCAATGAATCCTAGCCCAACCGGTCACTATGAAGGACAGCATAATCGCTGCACGCCGGAGCAAACCTTACGCTACCTGAATCGCCTCTCGGGGCCATTCCTTGACCGCTTCGATTTGTCACTGGAGATTCCACTCCCACCGCCAGGCTTGCTTAGCCAACCGGTTCAGCCGGGAGAAAGTAGCCTGATGGTACAAAAACGGGTAATGGCCACTCAGCGCCTTCAGTATGCTCGGCAGGATAAACTTAACACTCACCTGAGTAGTAGCGAGATCAAGCTGCACTGCACGTTACATCATGATGATGCTCTTTGGCTGGAACAGACGTTAATACGGTTGGGACTTTCTATACGGGCCTGGCAACGTCTGTTGAAAGTTTCACGTACGCTAGCGGATATGGAGGGAGCTGAATTTATAGCGAGGCATCATCTGCAGGAAGCGCTAAGTTATCGTGGTATCGACAGAATGCTGCTGCATCTGCAAACTTTGCTGCAATAAAAAAGGGGCCTGAGCCCCTTTTTTATTAATCGTCGCTGTCGGTGTAGTCTTCAGCACCTTCTACCTGTGGCTTGCCACCAGACAGAGTATGGAAGCGCTTTGGACGCTTAATACGCGTCACATACTTGTGCCATACGCGTTCGGCTTCCGTCACCGGCTCACGTTCACCGCGGCATACCGCGAGGAACTGCTGCTCTTCTTCGGTCACAGGCTCGCGCTTACCGAGATCGAGTTCGTTATAGGCAAAGCCGTAACGCTCCAACAGCTGAGCCTCTTTGATGGTGAAATCACCATGCCGAGAGAACCCGCGCGGATAATTTTTATTATCGAAAAAACGATTAGTCGTCGTAAAGCTTTCCGCCATCCTACACGCTCCTAATTCTTTGGCCGAGCTATTTATGGCGCGGAGTATTAGATACGCTTGACAGAGTGTAAAACAAAAGATTTAAATCATTACGACAAAAAAAATTGCGGAGAAAGCTGTGGATACCGAATTGCTGAAAACTTTCCTCGAAGTGAGCAGAACTCGCCACTTTGGGCGGGCCGCGGAAGCGCTCTATCTGACACAATCTGCGGTCAGTTTTCGCATCCGTCAGTTAGAAAACCAGCTCGGAGTAAACCTGTTCACCCGCCATCGTAATAACATCCGCCTCACTGCAGCAGGGGAGAAACTTCTTCCCTATGCCGAAACGTTGATGAGTACCTGGCAGGCGGCACGTAAAGAGGTGGCAAATACCTCACGACACAACGAATTTTCTATCGGTGCCAGCGCCTCGCTGTGGGAGTGTATGCTCAATGAATGGCTTGCCAGGCTTTACCAGGCAGATGATACGCTACAGTTTGAAGCGCGGATTGCCCAGCGACAATCGTTGGTAAAGCAGTTACATGAACGCCAGCTCGACCTACTGATCACCACAGAAACGCCCAAAATGGATGAATTCAGCAGCCAGCTCTTAGGGCATTTCCCGCTCGAGCTTTACTGCGCAATGCCGATGGCGGTCAAATCGGAGCTTAATTACCTTCGCTTAGAATGGGGCGCGGATTTTCAGCAGCATGAAGCTGGGTTAATCGCCGGAGATGATATCCCCCTCTTAACTACCAGCTCTGCCAGTTTGGCTCGCCGCCAGCTTTTACCGCTGAAAGGTTGTACCTGGTTACCTACAGCCTGGGCTCTGGAACAAAATGAACTCTATCCGGTTACCGACGGCTCACCCATCTCACGCCCTTTATACGCAATTTGGCTGCAAAATAGCGACAAACAGGCGCAGATTTACGACATATTGAAAAATAACGTTTTTTAATTTTCGCAGAGAGTTTTGGCCCGGAGGAAATAACTTTGGGCCTTTAGAGAGGCAAATTTTAGACAAAAAAAATCCTTCGCCGAAGCAAAGGATTATATATGGCAGGGGCGGAGAGACTCGAACTCGCGACACCCGGTTTTGGAGACCGGTGCTCTACCAACTGAGCTACGCCCCTAAATCTTTCTTAATTTTTCTTATCATTAAGCCTGCTATTTTAGCAGGCTTAATCTTAAATAAGTGGCGGAACGGACGCTGTCTCTTATACACATCT
>NZ_LGHZ01000048.1 GCF_001266615.1 Kluyvera genomosp. 1
AGATGTGTATAAGAGACAGCAATGGCGGTGGCAACAATGGCGGCGGCAACAATGGTGGTGGTAATAGCGGTGGTGGTAACAACGGTAGTGGTAATAATGGCGGCGTCAACAACAGCGGTGGCAATAGTGGTGTTGGTGTAGTTTCGTTTAATGGAGCACCAAGCGTGACGCCAACCACAGTTCGCGGTGGTTTCTTTAGCAGTAGTCCTGTTTCAGGCACATCAGACGGGGCGAAATGTAACCAACCGGGTGCTGCAGGCTGTAACTTCCGTTAATGGTTCAGATGTATAGGTAATGTAGTCACAATGAGTTTAAAAAGATGAGAAGGCCGTAATCTGCGCATTACGGCCTTTTTCTTTCACGAAATGAATAAAGAGATCGCAAAGACTGCCGAGAATAGAAAGTAGATGGCTTATCAATAGGCTCCGTATGCAGGAAACATAAAAGCCGTCTAACGTCATTAATGTAAATGCAATGTTTACAGAATGTGAGCCAGAGATGCACTACGGAACCGTGCGCTATTCCAGACACCTTAAATTCACTGGGAGTTGCCATGCAAACAATCATCCGCAGTTTGATTTCTATCCTTTCCTTCCTCGCGTTAAGTTCGATCTATGCCCTTGCTGCTAACAGTGGTGTTATCCACTTTGTTGGGCAGATTGTTGAAACGCCTTGCGCATATCAAGCATCGCCAAAACAAGTTCATGTTAACTGCTATAACGATAAAATTGGCAGGACTGAACAGGCTATCCCTATCAGTGCGCTGGTTCGGGGTGATGTTATTTCTAATGACATGAGCACAGCCCATTTACAGTGGGTGGACCGGGCGAAAAAACTGGCAATACTGAACGTCGAATACAAATAGTCCGAAACGAAATTGCGGTCAGCGTTGTCTATGGTAGACAATATGTTCTTCTTAGACAGAGGATAGTAAGCATGACCGAACGAATTCAGCTGCTGCAAGGCGATATCACCCGCCTTGACGTGGATGTTATTGTCAATGCCGCCAACCCTTCACTGATGGGTGGTGGCGGTGTTGACGGCGCCATCCACCGTGCAGCAGGCCCCTCGCTACAGGAGGCTTGCGCGGTTGTACGTCAGCAGCAGGGCACTTGCCCACCGGGGCACGCCGTGATCACCCATGCGGGGGATTTGAAGGCGAAAGCGGTTATTCATACTGTAGGGCCGGTCTGGCAGGGGGGAGGGGAGCATGAGGCTTCGCTGTTAGAGCAGGCTTATCGTAATAGCCTGCAGTTGGCGCTTGATAATGGTTACCGCACCCTTGCGTTCCCGGCTATTTCAACGGGCGCCTATGGTTACCCCCACGCGGCGGCTGCGGAGATCGCGGTCAACACGGTTGCTGCTTTTCTAACACGCCGTAGCCTTCCTGAAATTGTCTATTTTGTCTGCTTCGATGATGAGACGTTGCAGTTATATCAGCAGCAGCTTGGCCAAACCCGGATCCCGAGTCTGGCCAATGATGCTAATACTTAGTGACGGGTGTTTCAGCCTTAGCCGCTTTCTGCTGAGGCTTGCCAGAGAAGAGAAAACGTAGCACAGGGATGCGCAGATGAATCTCATAGAGCACGATGGCGCAGCCCACCACAAACAGTAACCCGGTCAGGAAGCCCAGCGCATTTGAGCTGATGCTGGGCATGATCCAGGCACCAAAGAACAGCGTTAACGGATGATGCACCAGATAGATAAATAAAGACGCATTCACGAAGTAGGTCACCCGAGCAGACTGGAAGTTCAGCAGGCGGTGACCAAACGAAAAGACCACATTAACCATCCACACGCCCAGCACCATCGTGATCACATATTCCGTTTCATACATCCAGGCATCGCCAGAACCGTAACGCTGGTTGGCCAGATAGGCAATGAACCCAAGAAGCGCCGCAAACATGCACCAGGGCGACGGGGTGGTGAACAATGCTTTCAGTCGCGGATGAATAAAGGCCAGCGCGCCGAGAATAAAGAAGGGGATATAGAAAAGCGTCTGCATGACGACAAAGTTAAATAATCCGTCGCTCAGAATTGGCGGATAAAGCAGGAAAATCGTGCGACGAATCGCTGCATAGACGATACCCAATAGCAGGAACATCAGCGTCAGCTTACCCATCGACATACTATCGAAAAGATCCTTTTTACGGCGCATTTGGCGACGACGCATCAGGCGAAACGCCAGAATACCGATGGTGGTGAGAACAACCAGAACCAGTAAAAACCACAGGTGCGACACCAGCTCCCAGGCCAGCGTATTATATTTTTGATAGAAAGTGAGCGTATGCCAGGTTTCCGTCTTACCCTTTACATATTGCAGCATTAAGAATTGCGGCAGCGTCAGAAGCGGAATGGCGGTCAGAAGAGGGATGCCCACGCGCTCAACGCGAACTTTCCACCATTTTTTGAGCGGATAGCGCAAAAAAAGCATATAGGAAAAATAGCCAGAGATAACAAAGAATACCTGCATGCGAAAGGCGTGAATAAAATCGTTGAACAGCGTTAACCACCATGACGGCGCCTCACTGTTCATGTGCCAGGTATGGCTGGAATAGAGTAGGGATATGTGAAAAGGGATCCCCAGGAGCATCAGCCAGGCCCGAATGGAGTCGAGGAAGTATTCACGCTGCGCGGGTTTGTTATTCATAGGGTTAGGTACGATTCTCAGACTAATCGTCTTACGCTGCCAGACGATAAAGATTACATTCGTTGGCACCCTACACTAACTCTGGTTACCTGTCTCCAGGATAAGCACGCAAAGTGCAAAGTGCGGTTAACAGTTGCTTAATCCATAAGCCACTGCGCTGAACAATATGGGGATTATGTTGTCGGATTGCTTGAATTTCCAGTAAAATGGATCGGATCGATTTAAGCACACAAAGGGGGAAGTGCTTAGCTATATGAAACATACACCACAGATGATGAAACTGCGTTGGTTAGGCGCAGCCGTAATGTTATCCCTATGTACCTCATCTGCATGGGCATTCAGTATTGATGACGTTGCTAAGCAGGCTAAATCGCTGGCTGATAAGGGCTATGAAGCGCCGAAAAGCAACCTGCCATCCGTTTTCCGTGATATGAAATATGCGGACTACCAGCAAATCCAGTTCAATCACGATAAGGCATACTGGAGCAAAATAAAGACCCCATTTAAGCTTGAGTTTTACCATCAGGGTATGTATTTCGACACGCCGGTGACCATCAATGAAGTCACGGCGACTTCTGTGCGTAAAATTAAGTACAGCCCGGACTATTTCACCTTCGGTGATGTTCAGCACGACAAAGATACCGTGAAAGATCTTGGTTTCGCGGGCTTTAAAGTACTTTACCCACTGAATAGCAAAGATAAAAATGACGAAATCGTTAGCATGCTCGGCGCGAGTTATTTCCGCGTTCTCGGTCAGGGGCAGGTTTACGGTTTGTCTGCGCGTGGTCTGGCTATCGATACCGCGCTGCCATCTGGCGAAGAGTTCCCGCGTTTCCGCGAATACTGGATTGAGCGTCCGAAAGCCAACGACAAGCGTTTGACTATTTATGCGCTACTGGACTCCCCACGTGCGACCGGAGCCTATCGTTTCGTCGTGATGCCTGGCCGCGATACCGTGGTTGATGTCCAGACCAAAATCTACCTGCGCGATAAAGTGGGTAAACTGGGCGTCGCACCGTTGACCAGCATGTTCCTGTTTGGGCCAAACCAGCCGTCGCCGACGACTAACTTCCGCCCTGAACTCCACGACTCCAATGGCCTGTCTATCCATGCCGGTAATGACGAGTGGATTTGGCGTCCGCTGAACAACCCTAAACATCTTGCCGTCAGCAGCTTCGCGACTGAAAACCCGCAAGGTTTCGGCCTGCTGCAACGTGGCCGTCAGTTCTCTCATTTTGAAGATCTTGACGACCGCTACGATCTGCGTCCTAGCGCCTGGATCACACCAAAAGGCGATTGGGGTAAAGGAACCGTGGAACTGGTTGAAATTCCAACCAACGACGAAACCAACGACAACATCGTTGCTTACTGGACCCCGGACAAACTGCCGGAAGCCGGTAAAGAGATGAACTACAAGTACACCATCACCTTTACCCGTGACGAAGATAAACTGCACGATGCGGACAGCGCATATGTTATGCAGACCCGTCGTTCTACTGGTGATGTGAAACAGTCCAATCTGATTCGTCAGCCGGATGGTACGGTGGCATTCGTGGTCGATTTTACCGGCGCAGAAATGCGTAAACTGCCGCAGGATACGCCGGTAACGGCGCAGGCCAGCATTGGCGACAACGGTGAGATCGTCGAAAACAGCGTTCGCTACAACCCGGTCACTAAAGGTTGGCGCTTAACGCTGCGCGTGAAAGTGAAAGATGTGAAGAAAACCACTGAAATGCGCGCAGCCCTGGTCAACGCCGATCAGACGCTGAGTGAAACCTGGAGCTATCAGCTGCCTGCAAATGAATAACACAACGAAGTATATCGACGCACTGTCGCTTACGGATACTGAAAAAGCAGCGCTTCCCGGCACGGATCTCCGTGCCGTTCATGAAGCTCTGGATGATGAACATCAGACTTTTTCTCGTGATGACGACACCCCGCTAGCCTCCGTGAAGGCCCGGCTCGAACAGAGCTGGCCCGACTCTCTGGCCGGCGATCAACTGACCAAAGATGACGAAGGGCGCACTCAGCTTAAGGCGATGCCGAAGGCAACGCGTTCTTCTATGTTCCCGGATCCATGGCGTACCAACCCGGTTGGCCGTTTTTGGGATCGCCTGCGCGGTCGTGATGTAACGCCTCGCTATCTTTCTCGCCTGACTAAAGAAGAGCAGGAGCATGAGGCCAAATGGCGTACGGTGGGCTCTTTGCGCCGCTATACGCTGCTGATCCTGACGCTGGCTCAGACCGTGGTCGCGACCTGGTACATGAAAACCATTCTGCCTTATCAGGGATGGGCGCTGATTAATCCAGCGGACATGATTGGGCAAAACGTCTGGCTTTCCTTTATGCAGCTGCTGCCGTACCTGCTGCAAACAGGAATTCTGATTCTGTTCGCCGTTCTGTTCTGCTGGGTATCGGCCGGTTTCTGGACCGCGCTGATGGGCTTCCTTCAGCTGTTGATTGGCCGAGATAAATACAGTATTTCTGCCTCGACGGTGGGGGATGAGCCGCTGAATCCAGAACACCGGACGGCGCTGATTATGCCTATCTGTAACGAAGACGTCTCTCGCGTCTTCGCTGGCCTGCGTGCAACCTGGGAATCAGTGAAAGCCACCGGTCAGGAAAAGCATTTCGATGTTTACATCCTGAGCGATAGCTACAACCCGGATATCTGCGTTGCAGAGCAAAAAGCGTGGATGGAGCTCATCGCGGAAGTGCAGGGCGAAGGACAGATTTTCTACCGTCGTCGTCGTCGTCGCGTGAAGCGTAAAAGCGGTAACATTGATGACTTCTGTCGTCGTTGGGGTAACCAGTATAGTTACATGGTGGTGCTGGACGCTGACTCCGTGATGTCCGGTGACTGTCTGACCAACCTGGTGCGCTTGATGGAAGCGAACCCGAATGCGGGTATCATCCAGTCTTCACCGCGCGCTTCCGGGATGGATACGCTGTATGCTCGCTGCCAGCAGTTTGCCACGCGCGTCTATGGTCCACTGTTTACCGCCGGTCTGCACTTCTGGCAACTGGGTGAATCCCACTACTGGGGCCATAACGCGATCATCCGCGTGAAGCCGTTTATCGAGCACTGTGCGCTGGCACCGCTGCCGGGTGACGGTAACTTCGCCGGGTCGATTCTGTCACACGACTTCGTTGAAGCCGCGCTGATGCGCCGTGCAGGGTGGGGAGTTTGGATTGCCTACGATCTGCCGGGTTCTTATGAAGAACTGCCGCCGAACCTGCTGGATGAACTCAAGCGTGACCGCCGTTGGTGTCAGGGTAACCTGATGAACTTCCGCCTGTTCCTGGTGAAAGGGATGCACCCGGTACATCGTGCGGTGTTCCTGACGGGTGTGATGTCCTATCTCTCCGCGCCGCTGTGGTTTATGTTCCTGGCCCTGTCGACCGCGCTGCAGGTGGTTCATGCTCTGACCGAGCCGCAGTACTTCCTGCAGCCGCGTCAGTTGTTCCCGGTATGGCCGCAATGGCGTCCTGAACTGGCGATTGCCCTGTTCGCGTCAACCATGGTGCTGCTGTTCCTGCCGAAACTGCTGAGTATTATTCTGGTGTGGTGCAAGGGCTCAAAAGAGTACGGCGGCTTTATTCGCGTAACGATTTCCCTGCTGCTGGAAGTACTGTTCTCAGTGCTGCTGGCCCCGGTACGTATGCTGTTCCACACCGTGTTTGTGGTCAGCGCGTTCCTCGGTTGGGAAGTGGTGTGGAACTCGCCGCAGCGTGACGATGACTCTACGCCGTGGAGCGAAGCGTTTATGCGTCACGGCTCTCAGATGCTGCTGGGCCTGGTATGGGCAGTTGGGATGGCATGGCTGGATCTGCGTTTCCTGTTCTGGCTGGCACCGATTGTCTTCTCGCTGATCCTGTCACCTTTCGTGTCGGTGGTGTCGAGTCGGGCAACTAACGGTCTGCGCACTAAGCGCTGGAAGCTGTTCCTCATTCCAGAAGAGTACAATACGCCGAAAGTGTTGGCGGATACGGAGAGCTATCTGAAGCTTAACCGTGAACGTATTCTGGATGACGGCTTTATGCACGCGGTGTTCAACCCAGCATTCAATGCGTTGGCTACGGCGATGGCGACTGCTCGTCACCGCAGTAGCCATGTGCTGGAAATTGCCCGTGACCGCCACGTTGAACAGGCGCTAAACGATCTGCCGGAGAAACTTAACCGCGATCGCCGTCTGGTGCTGCTAAGCGATCCCGTTACGCTGTCGCGTCTGCACTATCGTGTCTGGTCTGCGCCGGAGAAATACTCTTCGTGGGTGGGCGAATACAATAAGTTGACGCTGAATCCATTGGCATTAAAAGCAAAATAGCGATAATAGCCCTGTTCCCGGCCGCTGTCGGGAATACACGGAGCTTATCGTCGCCGTAGGGAAATACCGGCAAACACTGCCGGTATTTTTTTGTCTGTTAAATGAGGAAGAATGACGTGATACGAACTCTCCTGGTGGCCGCCATGGTGATGGTGCTCAGCGGATGCGGCAGCATTATCAGCCGGACGATCCCGGGACAGGGCCACGGTAATCAGTACTACCCGGGCGTGCAATGGGATCTGCGAGATTCCGCGTGGCGTTATGTCACCATCCTTGATCTGCCATTTTCGCTGGTTTTCGATACCCTGTTGCTGCCGATTGATGCCAGCCACGGGCCTTACGAATAGCTCTAGCGTTCATCCCATTCATCGGCAGCGGTCTGGCCCTCTTCGGTATCCAGTGAGGGCTCAAGCTGATACTCACCCTCATCCCATTCGTGCAGCGTATTCTCTTCAATCCATTCCTGGCGCAGCTCAACTTCATCGAAATCGCCGTCAAAAACGCTTTGCGCGGCTTCACCGCTGAGCATCGGCAAGCATTCGCCTTCTTCGTCTTCGTCGGCAAAGAATTCGGCTTGCCACATAATGTCGCCGTCTTGTTGAACGTACTTTTGCATATTGAACTGCTGTACGTCGGCGTCACCTTCTTCAAGACCGGGATTATCGGCGAGGAAGATTTCGCGTGCCGCATCAATAGCTTCTTCGAGGGTGGCGTATAAAGTCATCTCAACTCCCTGCAATTTGATGGGTATTCAGGGAAATAATAGCTGAAGTTTTCGCATGTATAGGCCCGGGGCTTTGAATTTACGTTTGCCGCCGGGCGAGAGCATTCAGGTGCGAGAAGGGGAAGGGCTGCGACGCAGGCTCAGACCGGTATAAACGGCGTTGATGAGCACGACCAGTGCGGTAACGCAAAACACCGCACGGAAGCCGTAATTTGCCGAGACGGCAGCGCCAATCAGCGGGCCGGTGACGTTACCGATATCGCGAAATGACTGGTTGTAGCTAAAGATGCGCCCGGCAATCTGATTGCTGGAGTTATAGACTAGCAGCGTCTGTACGGCAGGCAGCAACGCACCATCGGCGGCACCGAGCAGGAACCGCAGAATGCCAAGTTGCCACGGTGTTTGCACAAACGACATCGGGATCAGCAGCAGCACGGAGACAATAAGGGCTGCGATCAGGATTTTTTCCGGGCCGATGCGATCGCCCAGTTTGCCTAAACGCGGTGCGCACAATAGTGCAGCGACGCCGGGGACCGAGGCAATCATGCCGCTGATAAAAGCAATATTGCTGATATTCCCTGCGAGATCGCGCACATACAGCGTGAGAATTGGCGCAATGGAGCCGGTGGCGACCTGAATGATTAAGGTCGTGACAAACAGGCTTAACACCAGCTCGCGGTTTTTCAGTGAACCAAACACCTCTTTGACGTGCAGCATCTCTTTTTTCGACACTGGCGTGAAGTGCTCGCGAATGAAGAAGAGCGTCAACATAAAGCAAATAAACAAGACCGCAGCGGTCATAAAGAATACCGGACGTAGGCCATAGTTATCTGCCAGGAACCCGCCCGCTAGCGGGCCTAACAGCGCACCGCTAACCCCGCCTGTGGATAGCGTGCCCAGCGCCCAGCCGCTTTTATGCCGTGGAATTTGCGTGGCAATCAGCGCGTTGGCATTCGGAATAAAACCACCCAACAGCCCAAGCAGCGCGCGCAACACTAAAAATTGCCAGATATTCTGCGCCAGCCCCATCAACAGCATCACAATCCCCATGCCCAGCGCCGAGCGCAGCAGCATGATTTTACGCCCCTTACGGTCAGCCAGGCCGCCCCAGAGTGGGGACGCAATCGCGGAGAACAGGAAGGTGATACTAAACACCAGGCCGGACCACATATTGAGTTCGCTATGGCCGGTGACACCGAGTTGTTCCACGTAGAGAGGGAGGAAC
Source organism: Kluyvera genomosp. 1 (assembly GCF_001266615.1). GTDB lineage: Bacteria > Pseudomonadota > Gammaproteobacteria > Enterobacterales > Enterobacteriaceae > Kluyvera > Kluyvera cryocrescens_A. Next base: position 8,928 of record NZ_LGHZ01000048.1, read on the forward strand.
GGCATCACCAGGCTGAATGCGGCACCGGTTAAAAAGCAGCCGAGCCAGACTACGGCGAGATTGCGCTTCCAGTTGATGGGGGCATCTGTGGGTTGCATAAGATTCCGCAGGTAATGTATGACAAAAAAGAGTGTATATATAAGCCTGCTAATTATGCGCCTGTGTACATATCGCTGCAATGCTGGAAGTGCTTATCGCATAAACTAAAACGCGCAGCGGTGGCTGCGCGTTTGAAGAGCTAGTAGCGGGAGGGGACGCCTTCGGGCCGCGTCTTAAAGCGGCGATGAAGCCACATGTACTGCTCGGGCGCCATCATGATGCACTGCTCAACGATTTTATTCATCCACGTTGCGGTGGTTTCGGCATCATCGAGCGGCGGATTGCACTCCGGTGGCAGGATGATCAGCTCGTAGCCCTTGCCGTCTGGTTTACGGCGCGGAACGAAGGGCACAACGCAGGCTTTTGACATTTTCGCTAGCATCCAGGTACCTGACGTGGTGGCCGCATCTTTGACCGCAAATAATGGGGCAAATACGCTGGCGCGTGGGCCGTAATCATGATCCGGGGCATACCAGATAATTTCGCCATTTTTGAGCGCGCGAACCATGCCTTTGAGATCTTTGCGGTCAATCATGTCTTTATTGGAGCGCATGCGGCCCCAGGTTTGCAGCAGGTCGATGACCGGGTTATCGTTCGGGCGGTAAACGCCGATACCGGGGTTATGAATACCGAACATGCGTGCGCCCATCTCGAGTGTCAGAAAATGAATACCGATCAACAAAACGCCGCGCCCAGAGTCCTGTACTTCACGTATATGCTCAAGGCCGCTGGCATCCATCCAACGATTCACTCGTGAGGTTGGCCAAAACCAGGCAATGCCGGTTTCAATCACGCCCATTCCCACCGATTCAAAATTCTTCACCACCATCTGGTGACGATCCGATTCGCTCATCTCCGGGAAACACAGCTCAAGATTGCGATACGCGATTTTGGCGCGACGCTTCATTAGGCGCATAGCCAGTCTGCCCAGACCGTGGCCGAGTCGATAAAGAATCGGATACGGCAGTTGCACAACCAGCCAGAGAAGCCCAACACCGAGCCATGAAGGCCAGTAACGGGGATGAAGCAAGGCAGAGGTGAATTTAGGTAAATGGGTCATGACTATCCTGTTGTTATAAGCAACTGGTTCTATTGTTGCACTTTTTATCGGGCATCCAAAACAACTCGCTGTCGACTGACGCTAAATTAAACGATTGTTTTGCGTAACATAAACAATGGTGATGAAAATGTAGCGCAAAATGTGGGGATGTAAATTAACACTGATTGCTATATCATGCGCCCCGTTTATGATTAAACCCATTCATCCATTCAATTTTGCAGGATAAGAACACCATGCCAGTGTTGCATAACCGCATTTCGAATGAGACGCTCAAAGCGCAGATGCTGGCGGAAACCGAGCCACGCACCACTATCTCATTCTATAAATATTTCACCATTGTTGATCCAAAAGCAACGCGTGATGCGCTGTACGTTGCCCTGTCAGCGCTCAATGTTTTTGGCCGCGTCTATTTAGCCCGTGAAGGGATCAATGCACAGATCAGCGTACCGGCAAGCCGGGTGGATGCGCTGCGTGAGTGCCTGAACAATTTCGCTCCGGCGTTGAAAAACCTGCGTCTCAACATTGCGTTGGATGATGACGGGAAATCGTTCTGGGTGCTGCGTATGAAAGTGCGTGAGCGTATTGTTGCTGATGGAATTGACGATCCTGCTTTTGACGCCAGCGATGTGGGCGAGTATCTGAAAGCGGCGGAAGTTAATGCGATGCTCGACGACCCGGATGCGGTGTTCATCGATATGCGTAACCACTACGAATATGAAGTGGGCCATTTCGACCAGGCGCTCGAGATCCCAGCAGATACGTTCCGCGAACAGCTGCCGAAAGCCGTTGAGATGATGCAGGAACATAAAGATAAAAAAATCGTGATGTACTGCACAGGCGGTATTCGCTGTGAAAAAGCCAGCGCGTGGATGAAGTACAACGGCTTTAAGCAGGTCTGGCACATCGAAGGCGGCATTATTGAGTACGCTCGCCGTGCGCGTGAACAGGGGCTGCCGGTTCGATTCATTGGTAAGAACTTTGTTTTTGACGAGCGAATGGGCGAACGCATTTCCGATGAAATTATTGCGCATTGTCACCAGTGCGGCACGCTGTGCGATAGCCACACCAACTGCTTAAACGACGGCTGCCATCTGCTGTTTATCCAATGCCCGGCTTGTGCGGCGAAATTTGATGGCTGCTGCAGTGAAGCCTGTCAGGAAGAGCATAAATTGCCGGAAGAAGAACAGCGTTTGCGTCGTGCGGGCCGAGAAAATGGCAATAAGATCTTCAATAAATCCCGCGGTCGACTCAATACCAAACTGGGTATTCCCGACCCGGAAAATGCCGGAAACTAACTGAAATAGAGATAGGCGATGTCAATCAGCGCCAGCAGCAGCCAGAGCATCAGGTACAGCATTAGGTGTTCGCGGATGTTGTTGACAAGGTAGTTGAACAGGCGACGCATAACATTCTCAATTGTACGGCCCCGTGTATTCGGGGCCGTTTTGTTTTAGTGATTAAAGCGGCTTAGCGCGAAAGGGCTCAAGTCAAATGCCGGGGCCTGCTGTTGCGCGAACTGGGCGGCGATTTCTCCCAGCACGGTGGCAAATTTAAAACCGTGGCCGCTCAGGCCGCCGATAAACAGGACGTTCGGTTGGCCGGGCAGGGTGTCGATAATAAAATCTTCATCCGGTGAGTTATCGTAAGTACAGGCGGCACCGTGCAGACAACCCCCGATGCCCGGTAGAATTTGTCGCAGGAAGCTAAACGCTTCTGAGCCATCGGTGGCGACTGCGCCAAACGCTTTACGCTCTTCAGGGCTGTTAATTATCTGTCCACCATTGTGTTTCCCAATTTTGAGCTCATTTTCCACTGCCGGGAAACCGTAGAACTGATCACCGTTTGGCAGTTCGCCGGTAAAGGCCGGGAAGTTGTTCTTTTTACTGTAGCGGCCGTCGGCCTGGAACCAGGCAAACACTTTACGCACAGGCTGAATCGGTAGCTCAGGGTAGAACTGTTTGACCCAGGTCCCAGCAGTTAGCAGCAGTTTTTTACCGCGCCAGCTGCCCTCGGATGTGTCAATGGTGACACCATCTGCATCGCTGTGAATAGCGGTGACCGGGCAGTTAAACAGTTGCGCACAGCCGGCATCTTTGGCCATGGCAATCAGCGTTTTGACTGCCAGTTCGCTTTTGAGAACGCCAGAATCAGGCTCAAAAAGCGCTTGATAGTCGTTGGGGACGGTAATTTCTGGCCAGCGTTTCATGACGGCGGCGGCGTCAAGGTGCTCAACGGGGAGGTTGAACTGTGCGGCGCTTTGCGCAGCGGTCTTGAGGAAAAGAGAGTCGGCCGGGCCAAGATTAACCACGCCGCTGCGCTCAAACAGCGCTTCGCCGCTGGTGGCGGCAAGCTCGTCCCATAATGTCTGGGCGCGCAGAACCAGTGGTACATATTTTTCGCCTTCACCGTAGGCATGGCGCATCAGGCGCGTATCCCCATGGTGGCTACCCTGCTGGTGCGGTGGCATATGGGCGTCGGTCATCAGGACGTTGAGTCCCGCTTTTCGGGCGTAATAACCTGCCGCAGCGCCGACAGAGCCGCTGCCAATAATAATAAGATCGTATTGCATAGTCTTTCCTGACACGATGATATGGCGCGAAACACAGACAGGTAGAGTAATTAAGCCGCCGTGGTTATACAAGCGTGGAAATAATTAAGGCACCCGCAGGTGCCTGTTGGCGTTTAATTCGAGGAAAGTATCGGCATTAATGCCTGCGATACTCGTTGACCTGATAATCGCCAGATTCAATTTTGGCAATCCCGGCTTCCAGAATAGAAATAAACTGACGTGCGACGTCCGTCGTTAACCATAGCGTTTGGCCAACTTCTGCTTCTTTGTTGCTCGCTTCATTGGGGTCTTGGTAGTGCAGGCGCAACATCAGCGCATCATAGCTATCTACGGTGCTGATGTCCCATCCGACGAGGGGATGGGTCTGGATGACTTCATTATTCTTTTCCATCATAACCCCTTATTTACGTGTTAAAAGGCAACAACTCTCGAGGTTTAATGCAATTTTTTGTGAAGCTTTATCAGTATACAACAATTCAATAAATACTCGAGAATTGAAATCAAAAGCAACATAAATTCCTGAGTCAGTTGTTGTTTGCGCAATAAACAACCATTTTGCTCATTGTTTTTGCGGCTAATGTAAAATATGGGGATGAAAGGCGGGCAAAACAAGCAGATAAAGATGAAAAAAAGCCGGGGCGACCCGGCAAAAACACAATGTTTGAACAAGGGTTAATCGGTAATAAACCAGTCGTCAGCGCTCTCCCAGGTTTCTTGCAGGATTTCGGTGATGCGGTCTTTATCTTCTTTAATGCCACCGATGACGGAAAGGTTGTTGTTTGCGGCGTAGCGCACGCTGACGCTGCCTCCGCTGTCGGGAAACTGGTTGTTGATACGGCGGGAAAGTTCGTCTGCCAGCGCGTCTAAGGCACCGGCGGGCAGCACGGTGGTTTTTGCAACAGTGACTTCAATACGCATAAATGCCCCCTGTGTAGTATACTGTATATTTATACAGTCAATATCAGGGTTTTACAACAGAGGGGCGATTTTATTTTTTCACCGACCAGCGCAGCGTTTCGCCTGCGAGGAATGGCACCAGCGTATCGTCGCTCAGCGCAATGCTTTCAGCAACCTGGCTCTCTTCGCGTACCAGCTCAACAAAACCTTCGTTGACCGGCAGGCCGTAGAAGCGTGGTCCATTCAGTGAACAGAACGCTTCCAGATGCTGTAGCGCGTTCATCTCCTCAAATACCGTAGCATAGCTGCCCAGCGCGGTTGGGGCGTTGAAGCACCCGGCGCAGCCGCAGCTGGCTTCTTTATTATGGCGAGCATGCGGTGCCGAATCGGTGCCAAGGAAGGCGCGGGTGAAGCCGCTGGCGACCAGTTCACGCAGCGCTTGCTGGTGAACGTTGCGCTTGAGGATTGGCAGGCAGTACAGATGCGGACGGATACCGCCAACCAGCATGTGGTTACGGTTAAACATCAGGTGCTGCGGGGTGATGGTGGCAGCGATAAGTTCGTTACCGTCACGTACATATTCCGCCGCGTCCTTGGTGGTGATGTGCTCAAAGACCACTTTCAGACCCTGCAAACGCTGGCGTAATGGTTCCATCACGGTATCAATAAAGCGCGCTTCGCGGTCGAAGATATCGATATCCGCATGAGTGACTTCACCGTGAACCAGCAGCGGCATGCCGAGTTTTTCCATACGCTCAAGGACCGGCATGATGGCATCGGTACTGGTCACGCCGTGGCTGGAGTTGGTGGTAGCATTAGCCGGGTACAGCTTAGCGGCGGTAAATACGCCTTCGTTAAAGCCACGCTCAAGCTCGTTAGGATCCAGCGTATCGGTGAGATAGCAGGTCATCAGCGGGGTAAAGTCGTGTCCAGCGGGTACGGCATCGAGAATACGCTGGCGGTAGGCGATTGCCGCATCCACGGTGGTGATTGGCGGAACCAGATTCGGCATGATAATCGCGCGGCCATACAGTTCACTGGTGTAGGGAACCACCGTTTTCAGCATCTCGCCATCGCGAAGATGAATATGCCAGTCGTCTGGGCGGCGAATTTTCACAACTTGAGGTAATGCGGTCATTTGAGGCTCCGGCTGGTGGGATTGCAGTCATTTTTGCCGGGCACTAAGGATAAGCGTAAACGTTTTCCTTTGCATCTCTTTTAGCTAAAAAAATGCCCGGCGATGGCCGGGCATTCTTACTGATGAATCAGTTAGTGAACGGGATGATAATTTCCCCTGGCTTCACTTCGATACCTTTGGCATATTTTTTCGCCAATGCTTCACCCTGGCTAGCGTCTTCTCTTAGCACATAGGCTGGCTGTTTATTAAAGTAGGTGCGCAGGGACTGGTTCAGGTAAGGAATAAGCGTCTGAACCACGGACTGCATTTTTTCCGGTGTCACTTTAGCATCCTGAACTTCCATCTCTTGCAAATAGATGGCGCCTTGTTCCTGATTAAATACCGGCAGCGCTTTAAGCGTCAGGACAATGTTAGCTTTCTGGCTTCCAAACAGTGAGTTCAGATCCAGCTTTGCATCACCACTAAGGGTGATTTTATTCGGTTCCTCACGGCCAATCGCGCTGGTGAGATTGTTGAGTACGATGTGCGCGTCGGCGACGCCGGGGAGCCCAATATCTTTGGAGAAATTATTACGCTTTTGCAGCGCCTGATTAATTTCCTGCTCGCTGACCGAATACTGCGTAAGCTGGTTACAGCCGACAACCAGACCGCTGACGATCAGGGCGGCAATGACAAACAATTTATTCATGTAGTTCCTCAACGAGATGCATCGTGTTCATCCTGACTAAAAGCAGCATACGCTGGCAATAGGTTTAAGACAGCGGAAAACGCTGAAAGTGCCACAGTCAGGTGAAATCGAATGCCGGGAGCCGATGTTATATCGCAGGCAGCGCCCGGTACAGGTGAATTTAGCCACGGGTAAAGCCGCAATACATAATCCTATTTATCGTGGTTTTCACCTGGTTTTTTCTCATTCAGAAAATCGGCGTCGTTGTTCATGGCGTCATCGTTGATCGCTTTTTTGAATCCTTTCAACGCGGCACCTAAATCACTGCCGAGCGATGCCAGTTTTTTGGTGCCGAACAGCAAAACGACCAATGCCACGACAACTAACAGTTTGGTAATACTAATTTCACCCATCATGGAGCCTTTATAGGAATAAATATTGATACAGCGTCGTCGCCATAGAATACACGATAGCGATATAGCAAGAATCTCAGGTCGCGAATTTTCGCAAAGTTGAAGGGGTTTTATTTGACGCGAAATGGCAAAAAAACGGTGTTCAGCTGAATAAATAACCGATCTGGCTTTTCCCCCATTTCTCAAAAGGTTAGAAAGGACCAGAAACATCTTCATTTTGCTGGTCGCCTTCACTGTTTCACGTATTGCCAGCAAGACCTGTTTTTTATCACAATGCAAAATAATAGATTGTTGTTTTCATTGGCTGCCGTCGTGCAGGTATAGTGAAGCGACCAGGGTATAGGTTAGGTACGGGAGTAGTGAGATGTTTGGCTATCGCAGTAGTGTGCCGAAAATTAGATTGACCACAGACCGTCTGGTTGTGCGCCTGGTTCATGACCGGGATGCCTGGCGTCTGGCGGATTATTACGCCGAAAATCGGCAGTTTTTAAAACCCTGGGAACCTGTCCGCGACGACAGTCACTGCTATCCTTCGGGCTGGCAGGCGCGACTGTCGATGATTAATGAGTTCCATAAGCAGGGAACGGCTTTTTATTTCGCGTTGCTCGATCCGGAAGAGAAAGAGATTATCGGCGTGGCGAACTTTTCCAACGTCGTGCGCGGCTCGTTCCACGCCTGCTATCTCGGCTATTCTATCGGCCAAAAGTGGCAGGGGCAGGGGATGATGTACGAAGCGCTTTCCAGCGCTATCCGCTATATGCAGCGCACGCAGCATATTCACCGTATTATGGCCAACTACATGCCGCACAATCAGCGCAGCGGTGGCCTGCTGGCGCGACTGGGTTTTGAAAAAGAAGGCTATGCCAAAGACTATTTGTTGATTGACGGCGAGTGGCGCGACCATGTGCTCACGGCGTTGACGACCCCCCAATGGACTGCTGGTCGATAAGGAGACAACAATGAAATATCAACTGAGCCCGCTTGAGGCCCGCGTTATCGGCTGCCTGTTGGAAAAACAGGTCACGACCCCCGAACAGTATCCCCTGTCGATAAACGGCGTGGTTACGGCCTGCAACCAGAAAACTAACCGTGAACCGGTGATGACGCTGAGCGAAGCGGAAGTCCAGGATCAGCTCGATATGCTCGTCAAACGCCATTATCTGCGCACGGTCAGCGGTTTTGGTAATCGAGTCACTAAATACGAACAGCGTTTTTGTAATTCTGAATTTGGCGATCTGAAGCTCTCCACCGCAGAAGTGGCGCTGGTGACCACTCTGTTGCTGCGCGGCGCACAAACGCCGGGTGAACTTCGCGGCCGGGCTCAGCGTATGCACGAGTTTAGCGATATGGCTGAAGTTGAAAATACCCTTGAGCGCCTCGCGACTCGCGAAGATGGCCCGTTTGTGGTCCGCTTGCCGCGCGAGCCAGGAAAACGCGAAAGCCGCTATATGCACCTGTTTAGCGGTGAGGTTGATGTGCAGTCAATAGCAACCGGCCAGCCCGATGCGCCGGTGATTGATGACGATCTGCGTTCACGTGTGGAAGCGCTGGAAGGTGAGGTTGCCGAGTTAAAACAGCGTCTGGATTCACTGCTGGCGCACCTTGGGGAGTAATCAGATGGCTAAAATTCGCATTGGTGTGGTTGGTCTGGGGGGTATCGCTCAGAAAGCCTGGCTGCCGGTACTCAGCGCAGCAACCGACTGGACGCTCCAGGCGGCCTGGTCGCCGGGCAAAGAGAAGGCGCTGCGGGTCTGTGAAACCTTTCGTATGCCCTATGCCGACTCCCTGGCCGCATTAGCGGCCCAGTGTGATGCGGTCTTTGTACACAGTTCAACAGCCTCTCATTACGCCGTGGTCAGCGAACTGCTCAATGCGGGCGTCCATGTCTGTGTTGATAAGCCGCTGGCTGACAAACTGGATGACGCTGAACGTCTGGTAGCTTTGGCTGCGCGTAAAAATCTCACTCTGATGGTCGGTTTTAACCGTCGATTCTCGCCGCTGTACCAGCAGTTAAAACAGCGGGCAGGGGAGATGTCCTCGCTGCGTATGGATAAGCATCGTACTGACAGCGTGGGGCCAAACGATCTGCGTTTTACGCTGCTGGATGATTATTTGCACGTGGTGGATACCGCACTGTGGCTCGCAGATGGCAAGGCGAAGCTCACTAGCGGTACGCTGCAAACCACCGATGAAGGCTGTATGTTCTACGCGGAGCATCACTTTAGCCAGCCCGGCCTGCAGATTACCACCAGCATGCACCGCCGAGCCGGTAGCCAGCGCGAGTGGGTGCAGGCCGTGACCGACGGCGGACTTTATGAGGTGACCGACATGCGTGAGTGGCGTGAAGAACGCGGCGCCGGCATTGTCACTCAGCCGATTCCCGGTTGGCAAACTACGCTTGAACAGCGCGGTTTTGCGGGCTGTGCGCGGCACTTTATTGAGTGCGTGCAAAACCAAACGGTGCCAGATACGGCGGGCGAGCAGGCGATTTATGCCCAGCGGATTGTGGAAGGGTTGTGGCGTGAGGCTATTCGCGAGTAACTCTGTTTCCTATTGGCTGCGTGCGGTTTTCCGTTCACAGGAAAAGGGGCATCATCTATCGCCTGACGAAAGGTGAACAGAACCCCGCACTCAGTCGGTAAGTTCTGCTGAAAACCCACATCAGCTGTAACAACTGGCAGTAGCAATTCATCCCGAACCCGGTAGACTAACGCCACTTTTTCAGCGCTCTACTTATGAGTGCTTTGAACCGGGTTGTGGAATCACAGATTAATGAACCTACTTAAATCGCTGGCAGCCGTCAGCTCGATGACCATGTTTTCACGCGTGCTGGGTTTTGCGCGTGATGCGATTGTGGCGAGGGTATTCGGTGCCGGTATGGCAACCGATGCCTTCTTCGTGGCGTTTAAGCTGCCTAACCTTCTGCGTCGTATTTTTGCCGAAGGCGCGTTCTCACAGGCATTCGTCCCCATTCTTGCCGAGTACAAAAGTAAGCAGGGTGAGGATGCAACCCGCGTCTTCGTCTCTTATGTCTCCGGTCTATTGACGCTAGCGCTGGCGCTGGTGACGGTGCTGGGGATGATTGCCGCGCCGTGGGTGATCACCATTACCGCGCCCGGTTTTGCTGACACCGCCGATAAATTCGCACTCACCACGCAGCTGCTGCGCATTACCTTCCCTTATATCCTGCTGATCTCGTTGGCTTCGCTGGTGGGGGCGATTTTGAATACCTGGAACCGTTTCTCGGTTCCCGCGTTTGCGCCCACGTTCCTGAACGTCAGCATGATAGGCTTTGCGCTGTTTGCTGCGCCACATTTCAATCCACCGGTGCTGGCACTGGCATGGGCGGTCACGGTCGGCGGCGTGCTGCAGCTGGCTTATCAGCTGCCGCATTTAAAGAAGATCGGTATGCTGGTGCTGCCACGCATTAATCTGAAAGATGCGGGCGCGGTACGTGTGGTTAAGCAGATGGGTCCTGCTATTCTGGGTGTTTCGGTGAGTCAGATTTCTCTGATTATTAACACCATTTTCGCCTCTTTCCTGGTCTCGGGTTCCGTCTCGTGGATGTACTATGCCGATCGTTTAATGGAGTTCCCTTCCGGCGTGCTGGGCGTGGCGTTGGGGACAATCCTGCTGCCGTCTCTGTCAAAAAGTTTCGCCAGCGGCAACCATGATGAGTACTGTCGTTTGATGGATTGGGGACTGCGTTTGTGCTTTCTGCTGGCGCTGCCAAGCGCAGTGGCGTTGGGGATTCTGGCAAAACCACTGACCGTGGCGCTGTTCCAGTACGGCAAATTTACCGCCTTTGACGCAGCAATGACCCAGCGCGCGCTGGTGGCATACTCCGTTGGCCTGATGGGGCTGATTGTGGTCAAAGTGCTGGCACCCGGCTTCTATTCACGCCAGGACATTAAAACACCGGTGAAAATCGCCATTGTGACGCTGATTATGACCCAGGTGATGAACCTGGCGTTTATTGGTCCGCTTAAGCACGCCGGGCTGTCACTGTCGATTGGTCTGGCGGCCTGTCTTAACGCCGCATTGCTCTACTGGCAGTTGCGTAAACAGAAAATATTCACCCCACAGCCGGGCTGGCGCATGTTCCTGGTGCGTCTGGTGGTCTCGGTGATCGTCATGGCGGCAGCGCTGGTCGGTATGATGTACGTGATGCCGGAATGGTCGGTGGGAACCATGCCATATCGCCTGCTACGCTTAACTGCCGTGGTGGTGGTCGGGATCGTGGCTTACTTTGCGACGCTGGCGATTCTCGGGTTCAAAGTGAAAGAGTTTGCTCGCCGGACGGCGTAATAGAAATGCACTTCGCGGGGCACATTCTGCTGCCCCGCAAGCGTTAAACTGAGAATTTCTTCGCGCTACGCGCCAGGCCACCGCCTGCGGTTTGCCCATCTTTCCCGTAAAGCCCCGTTTCCTGGAACGGTTTGAGGACGTCAATCGCCTGCTGATTACGTTCAATCTGGCCTTCAAGCAACCAGCCGTTATGCTGATTCACGCGGCGCAGATGCTGTGTGGTATCGGTGATAGCCTGCCAGCGATCGCTGACATCTTCTTCGGCGTTTCGCTGTGCCGTTTGTTCGACCCGGCGCTGCTTCTCCAGATAATCTAACGTTGCCAACAGAGAGCTTTTCTCTTCCGTTATGCTGGCAAGTTGCAGGCCATTGACGTTGCCTGCGGAGAGCTGCTGCTGCTCAGCATCCATCACCTCTTTGAGTGAGTTGAGGATGCTGGTCATTTGGTCGAGAATTGCTGACAAACCGCTCATCTTATTTATTTACTCTGCAGATAATCTTGTGTGTCCTGGATTAATGCGTCGGCAATCTTACCGGTGTCCATTTTTAATTCGCCGTTGCGGATGGCGGTTTTCAGCTCTTCCACGCGAGCCATATTAATATCGCTGCTGCCGGAACGGGTTAATGCCGTCTGCGCATTGCTTAAGGTCACGCTCGCGCTGGTGGCGGTGGTGGTTTTATCCGCACGAGTTTTCTGCGCGCTGGCTTCCTGCGTTTCGCGCTGCTGTACGGGGGTAACCGCTTTCAGAGGTGATGTACGATCAATGCTCATGGTTCTTTCCTCATGGAGGCTCTTGTATGGCGCAGGCGCCGACTCTCATTAATTGTTAATTATCTATCGGCAACCGATACAGTTTCTTTATGACGTTTATAGATTAATCAGAATATTCCCATCAGTATTGACCTGTCCGCTCACAACCTGACCAGACGGCATACGTACCCGCGCACTCTGCGCCACGGACGCATTGTTTAATGCCTGGCCTTCGCTGTTAATACTGAATCCTTCACCCTGCGCAATCACCATCACCTTCTGCCCGGCCTTCACCCGCCATGACTGGCGTACCATCGACAGCTGAATCGGCTGTCCGATAGCGACATCCCGTAGGCTAATGGCATCTTCCGCCTGGGCCAGCGTCAGCATGGTTCGTGGCGGAAGCTGATCGAGTCGCCCGCGCATTAGGGTCACGCTTTGCGCCTCAATCGGTGAACCGCGCACGATTGGCGCAGCGGCAACCACGTAATCACCGATGGCCTGTACGCTAACCTGCAAATACTGTTTCGCATTCCCACACTGTGCCAGCACCGTGATATTTCCCCACAGGCGCGAATTCCCCGGCGTATTAAACGCAGGCTCGTCGCAGGCAAGCTTCAGGTTTTGCGCATTGCGCAAACTCACGCTGACCTCGTTGCTAAAGCCGGTTAGCCGCTGAGTAAAAAAATCGGTCAACTGTGTCTGGATATCAGCCGCCTGAACAAGTGGGCTAAAGGCCAGTAGCGCAGCGGTAAACGGGGCAATGAGCTGACGCATGGAACACTCCAGTGGATGGCGAATGTACGCATTTTACCCAACTTGTTCCTACATCAACGCAATAAATAGCGACGCATATTGTGCTTATTCCAACGATGACGCGCAGGGGCGGAGAATTAAGCTTATAGCTGAAACTTTGCCATTAGCGGAGGAGACATGCTCGATAAACTCGATGCCGCACTACGTTTTCAGCAAGAAGCTCTAAACCTGCGCGCTGAGCGTCAGGAGATTCTGGCCGCCAATATTGCTAACGCCGATACCCCGGGGTATCAGGCGCGCGATATTGATTTTGCCAGTGAACTTAAAAAGGTCATGACGCGCGGGCGCGCGGAAAACAGCGGCGTTGCGCTGACCTTGACCTCTTCACGCCATATTCCCGCCCAGACAATTTCGACACCTGAAGCTGACCTGCTGTACCGCATTCCCGACCAGCCTGCGATGGATGGTAACACCGTCGATATGGACCGGGAACGTACGCAGTTTGCCGATAACAGCCTCCAGTACCAGACCGGGCTTACGGTTCTGGGCGGACAAATCAAGGGCATGATGAGTGTCCTGCAGCAGGGGAACTAACCCATGGCATTACTCAATATCTTCGACGTCGCGGGCTCTGCGCTAACTGCTCAGTCCAAACGTCTGAACGTGGCTGCCAGTAACCTGGCAAACGCCGACAGCGTGGCGGGGCCGGATGGGCAGCCGTATCGCGCTAAGCAGGTGGTTTTCCAGGTCGATGCGCCAGTCGGTGCCGCGACCGGCGGCGTGAAGGTGGCCGATGTGGTGGAAAGCCAGGAACCCGACAAGCTGGTCTATCAGCCGGGGAATCCGCTGGCGGATGCCAAGGGCTATGTCCGCATGCCGAACGTGGATGTCGTCGGTGAAATGGTTAACACCATGTCAGCGTCACGCAGCTATCAGGCGAACGTTGAGGTGCTGAATACCGTGAAAAGCATGATGCTCAAAACGCTGACGCTTGGACAATAAGGAGATAACCCATGTCCGTCGTATCCAATATTAATGACACTTCCAGCAGCCAGGCGGCGTCCTCATCATCATCGGTGAGCAGCACCGGCACCAACAGCTCTTCAGATCTGCAAAGTAGCTTTCTGACGCTGCTGGTGGCACAGCTGAAAAACCAGGACCCAACCAACCCGCTGCAAAACAACGAACTGACTTCACAGCTGGCGCAGATCAGCACCCTGAGCGGTATTGAGAAGCTCAACACCACGCTGGGTTCCATCTCCGGACAAATCGATAGCAGCCAGTCTCTGCAGGCAAGCTCATTGGTCGGTCACGGCGTGATGATCCCAGGCTCGACCATTCTTGCGGGCAAAAACAGTACCAGCGAAAGCGTGGATACCACGCCGTTTGGTATTGAGCTGACGCAAGCAGCAGAAAAGGTCACCGCCACCATCACCGATGGCAACGGCAAAGTGATCCGTACGCTGAACATGGGCGCGCAGACCGCGGGCGTTCATACCTTTACCTGGGACGGCAAACTGGACGATGGCACGGCGGCACCGGATGGCGCTTACAACATCAGCTTTGCAGCGAGTCAGGGCACCACGCAGCTGGTGGTCCAGCCGCTGCAGTTTGCTCTGGTGCAGGGCGTTACCTTGGGCAAAGACGGAAACAAACTGGATTTGGGAACTTACGGCACTACCACGCTGGATCAGGTTCGCCAGATTATTTAAGCCTTGATGCGCGCGGTCTTTCAAGCCGCTTCGGCGGCTGGGGCAATCCCCCAGGCCCTGATGGGACTTGAATGATGCTGCGTATCACTATTTCAGGAGAGACGTAATGGCCTTTTCACAAGCGGTCAGCGGTTTAAACGCGGCTGCCACTAACCTCGATGTTATCGGCAACAACATCGCCAACTCCGCGACCTACGGGTTCAAATCCGGCTCGGCGTCGTTTGCCGATATGTTCGCCGGCTCCAAAGTGGGTTTGGGCGTAAAAGTTGCCGGGATCACCCAGGACTTCACCGACGGCACCACCACCAGTACCGGTCGCGCGCTGGACGTGGCGATCAGTCAGAACGGTTTCTTCCGTCTGGTTGATACCAACGGGGCGGTGTACTACAGCCGTAACGGCCAGTTCTCGCTCGATGAGAACCGGAATCTGGTGAACTCACAGGGGCTGAACCTGACCGGCTACCCGGCCAGCGGTACGCCGCCAACCATTCAGCAGGGTGCGAACCCGGTGGCGCTGTCGATTCCTAACACCTTGATGTCGGCAAAAGCGTCAACCACCGGCACCATGCAGATGAACCTGAACTCGACGGATGACGTCATTACCAAAACGTTCAATGCAAGCGACCCGGATACCTACAGCAAAAAAGGGACTGTGACCGTCTATGACAGTCTAGGTAACTCTCACGATCTGAACGTTTATTATGTGAAAACGGCTGAGAACAAGTGGGACGTCTATACCCAGGATACCAGCGTGAGCGGTGCCGCAGCAGTTAAGGCCGCGCAGATGGCGTTTAACTCCAGCGGTACGCTGGACACGGTATCGAACTATATCGACGATCCGGCCAACCCGGGAACACTGATTCTGGATACGGCAAATGCCAACCCAGAAATCGCCATCAACGTGGCTTCACTCAACGGCTCCGTTGCGGGCACCTTCAACCTCAGCTTCCTCAACTCCATGCAGCAGAACACCGGTTCCAGCGATGTGGTGGCGACCACTCAGAACGGCTACGCGCCGGGCAGCCTGGTGAGCTATCAGGTCAACGACGATGGCTCGGTGGTCGGGAACTACTCCAACCGTCAAAGCCAGCTGCTGGGACAGATTGTGTTGGCGAACTTCTCCAACACCGGCGGCCTGCAGTCGGAAGGCGACAACGTCTGGTCGGCAACCCAGTCGTCCGGCGTGGCGCTGCTGGGTACCGCGGGTACCGGTAACTTCGGTTCGCTGACCAACGGTGCGCTGGAGGCTTCCAACGTCGATCTGAGTAAAGAACTGGTGAACATGATTGTGGCGCAGCGTAACTACCAGTCGAATGCGCAGACCATCAAAACCCAGGATCAGATCCTCAACACGCTGGTTAACCTGCGTTAATTCTCTAACAGGGTGACGTCATGGATCACGCGATATATACGGCAATGGGTGCCGCCAGCCAGACCATGCAGCAGCAGGCGGTCACGGCGAGCAACCTTGCTAACACGTCCACTCCGGGCTTTCGCGCGCAGCTAACCGCAATGCGTGCGGTGCCCGTGGTGGGGCCGTCCGTGGAAACACGTACGCTGGTCGCCGCGACCACACCGGGGGCGGATATGACGCCAGGGCAACTGGATTATACCGCGCGTCCGCTGGACGTCGCTATCCAACAGGATGGCTGGCTGGCGGTGCAATCGGCAGACGGCAGTGAAGGCTATACCCGCAACGGTAACATCCAGGTCAGTCCGACCGGTCAGTTGACTATTCAGGGCAATCCGGTTATCGGCGAGGCCGGGCCGCTTAGCGTACCGGAGGGCTCGCAGGTGACCATTGCGTCGGATGGGACCATTTCGGCACTAACGCCGGGTGACCCGCCGAACACGGTATCACCAGTGGGCAAGCTGAAGGTGGTGAAAGCCAACGCAACGGAAGTGGCGCGCGGTGACGATGGGCTCTTCCATCTTACTCCGTCCGCCATCGCCACGCGCGGGCAGACGCTCCAGGCTGACCCTACGCTGCGTTTACAGTCCGGGGTGCTGGAAGGAAGTAACGTCAAACCGGTGGCGGCAATGGCGGATATGATTGCCAGCTCGCGCCGATTTGAAATGCAGATGAAGGTTATCAGCAGCGTGGATGAAAACACGCAGAAAGCTAACCAGTTGCTGTCAATGAGCTAAGGAAAAATATGATCAGTTCATTATGGATCGCGAAAACCGGTCTCGACGCGCAGCAAACCAATATGGACGTTATCGCCAACAACCTGGCAAACGTCAGTACCAATGGTTTTAAGCGCCAGCGTGCGGTGTTTGAAGATTTGCTCTATCAAACCGTTCGCCAGCCGGGTGCGCAATCATCCGAACAAACGACGCTGCCTTCAGGTCTGCAGATTGGTACCGGCGTCCGTCCGGTGGCCACTGAGCGTCTGCATAGCCAGGGCAACCTGTCGCAGACCAACAACAGTAAAGACGTGGCGATCAAAGGTGACGGGTTCTTCCAGATCCTGCTGCCGGATGGATCGTCGGGCTACACCCGTGACGGCTCGTTCCAGGTAGATCAGAACGGTCAGCTGGTGACCGCCAGCGGTTATCAAGTTCAGCCCGCTATCACCATTCCGGCCAACGCCATCAGCATCACGATTGGGCGCGATGGCATCGTCAGCGTGACCCAGCAGGGCCAGGCAAACCCGGTTCAGGTGGGGCAGTTGAACCTGTCGACCTTTATGAACGACACCGGTCTCGAAAGTATTGGTGAAAACCTGTACATCGAAACCCAGGCGTCGGGCGCGCCGAATGACACCACGCCGGGTTTAAACGGTGCGGGTCTTCTGTATCAGGGATACGTAGAGACTTCTAACGTCAACGTGGCGGAAGAGCTGGTCAATATGATCCAGGTGCAGCGCGCGTATGAGATCAACAGTAAAGCGGTATCAACCACTGACCAGATGCTGCAAAAACTGACGCAGCTGTAAAGGGATGGCCCCGCTTAGCCGGGCTACAAGAGAGTGAGTAGCCCGGCTGAGCGCAGCGATGCCGGGATGTTCCTGAGATTCAGAAGAAGAAAGCAATGCAAAAATCCGCAGCGTTTCGTTTTCCGCTTTTAACCCTCGTCGCCATCAGCGTCGCGGGATGTGCCCTGATCCCGACCAAACCTTTGGTGGAAGGGGCGACGACGGCACAGCCGATCCCCGGTCCGGTACCGGTGGTGAACGGTTCTATCTTCCAGACCGCGCAGCCGATTAACTACGGCTATCAACCGCTGTTTGAAGACCGACGTCCGCGCAATATCGGCGATACGCTGACGATTGTGCTGCAAGAAAACGTCAGCGCGAGCAAAAGCTCGTCGGCGAATGCCAGCCGCGATGGCAAAACTAACTTTGGCTTTGACACCGTGCCGCGCTATCTGCAGGGCCTGTTTGGCAATGAGCGTGCCGATGTGGAAGCGTCCGGTGGCAACACCTTTAACGGCAAAGGCGGCGCGAACGCCAGCAACACCTTCAGCGGGACGTTAACCGTGACGGTGGATCAGGTGTTGGTCAACGGTAACCTGCACGTCGTGGGCGAGAAACAGATAGCGATTAACCAGGGAACCGAATTTATCCGCTTCTCAGGTGTCGTTAACCCGCGCACCATCAGCGGCAGCAACACCGTTCCATCAACGCAGGTGGCGGATGCTCGCATCGAATACGTGGGTAATGGCTACATCAACGAAGCACAGAATATGGGCTGGCTGCAGCGTTTCTTCCTTAACTTGTCGCCGATGTAACGAGGTGAATTATGTTTAAAACTCTGCTAACTCTGGCGCTGGTGCTGGTCACCGGCCTGGCTCATGCCGAACGTATTCGCGATCTCACCAGCGTGCAAGGGGTGCGAGAAAACTCCCTTATCGGCTACGGCCTGGTGGTGGGGCTGGATGGTACTGGTGACCAGACGACGCAAACGCCGTTTACCACCCAAAGCCTTAACAACATGCTGTCGCAGCTGGGCATTACCGTGCCAGCGGGCACCAACATGCAGCTGAAAAATGTGGCGGCGGTCATGGTCACCGCGCAGCTCCCGGCGTTTGGTCGCCAGGGGCAGACTATCGACGTTGTGGTTTCATCGATGGGTAACGCCAAAAGCTTACGCGGCGGAACGCTGTTGATGACCCCAATGAAGGGCGTTGATAGCCAGGTCTACGCGCTGGCACAGGGGAACATCCTGGTCGGTGGTGCGGGCGCGGCGGCAGGCGGCAGCAGCGTGCAGGTTAACCAGCTGAACGGTGGCCGTATCACCGGTGGCGCAACCATTGAGCGCGAACTGCCAACCCAGTTTGGCGCCGGGAACACCATTAACCTGCAGCTTAATGATGACGATTTCACCATGGCACAGCAGATTGCCGACACCATCAACCGTCGCAGCAGCCTGGGTAACGCCACGGCGCTGGATGCGCGTACCGTTCAGGTGCGTGCGCCAACCGGCGGCAGTGGGCAGGTGCGCCTGCTGGCGGATATTCAGAACCTTGAAGTCGGCCTCGCGCCGCAGGATGCGAAAATCATCATTAACTCGCGTACCGGTTCTGTGGTCATGAACCGTGAAGTGACGCTGGATAGTTGTGCTGTGGCGCAGGGCAACCTGTCGGTCACCGTCAACCGTTCCGCGCAGGTCAATCAGCCGGATACGCCGTTTGCCGGTGGCAGAACCGTGGTGACACCGCAAACCCAGATCGACTTGCGTCAAAGCGGCGGCTCGCTGCAGAGCATTCGTGCTTCCGCCAATCTCAACAATGTGGTCCGTGCGCTTAATGCGCTGGGCGCAACGCCGATGGATCTGATGTCCATCATCCAGGCGATGCAAAGCGCAGGCTGTCTGCGGGCGAAAGTGGAGATTGTCTAATGTTGACTGACAGCAAATTACTGGCCAGCGCCGCCTGGGACTCGCAGTCGCTAAATGAGCTCAAGACCAAAGCTGGGCAGGATCCGCAGGCGAATCTGCGGCCTGTGGCGCGTCAGGTTGAAGGCATGTTCGTGCAGATGATGCTGAAAAGCATGCGCGAAACCCTGCCGAAAGATGGTCTTTTCAGCAGTGACCAGACTCGACTCTACACCAGTATGTATGACCAGCAAATCGCCCAGCAGATGACCGCGGGTAAGGGCCTTGGCCTTGCAGAGGAGATGGTCAAACAGCTGTCAGCACAACAAAGTGAACCGGCCGAAAACGTCGGCCAGGTACCAATGAAGTTCGATATGCAGACGATAACCAGCTACCAGAATGCGGCGTTGACGCAGATGGTGCGTAAAGCGCTGCCAAAAGCGCCGGACAGCAGCGATACCCCGCTGTCCGGCGATTCGAAGGACTTCCTTGCCCAGCTCTCTCTGCCCGCGCGTTTAGCGAGTGAGCAGAGCGGTATTCCACATCACCTGATTCTGGCGCAGGCTGCGCTGGAGTCCGGCTGGGGGCAGCGGCAGATCCGTCGTGAAAACGGCGAGCCGAGCTTCAACCTGTTTGGCGTTAAAGCTTCCGGCGACTGGAAGGGCAAAGTCACTGAGATAACGACCACCGAGTTTGAAAACGGTGAGGCGAAGAAGGTCAAAGCCAAATTCCGCGTTTACAGCTCGTACCTGGAAGCGTTGTCGGACTACGTCGGCCTGCTGACTCGCAATCCGCGCTATGCCGCAGTGACTTCGGCATCGACCGCAGAGCAGGGGGCGCAGGCGTTGCAAAACGCCGGATACGCCACCGATCCGCAATACGCGCGTAAATTAACCAGCATGATTCAACAGTTGAAATCGATGAGCGAGAAGGTCAGTAACACCTACCGCAACGATCTCGAAAATCTGTTCTGATTTGCCTCAAGTTTGCAGTCTGCCATCCGATAAGTAATACCATGGCCTTAAGAAGGAGCGTTCATGTCCAGTTTAATTAACAGCGCGATGAGCGGGCTTAGTGCCGCGCAGGCCGCGCTGAACACCACCAGTAACAACATCGCCAGTTACAACGTGGCCGGATACACCCGCCAGACGACGGTGCTGGCTTCAGCCAACAGTACGCTGGGTGCCGGCGGTTGGGTGGGGAATGGCGTCAACGTTTCTAGCGTCCAGCGCGAGTACAACGCGTTTATCACCAACCAGCTGCGTACCGCGCAAAGCCAGAGCACCGGTTTAACCACGCGCTACGAGCAGGTGTCGAAAATCGACAGCATGATTTCCAGCACCACTAACAATCTGTCGACGACGCTGCAGGACTTTTTCAGCAGTCTGCAGACGCTTGTCAGTAATGCCGAAGACCCGGCTGCGCGTCAGACCGTGCTGGGCAAAGCTGACGGCGTAGTGAACCAGTTTAAAGTCGTTGATCAGTATCTTCGCGATCAGGATAAGCAGGTTAACCTGTCTATTTCTTCAACCGTCGATTTGGTGAACAACTACTCCTCACAGATAGCCAGCCTGAACGACAAGATTTCACGGTTAACCGGCGTCGGTGCGGGCGCATCGCCAAATGACCTGCTGGATCAGCGCGACCAACTGGTGAGCGAGCTGAACAAGCTGGTGGGCGTGGAAGTTAACGTCCAGGACGGCAGCACGTATAACATCACCATGGCGAACGGTTATACCCTCGTTGCCGGTAGCAAAGCGAGCCAGCTGGCCGCCGTACCGAGCAGCGCGGATCCAAACCGTACCACTGTGGCCTATGTCGATAATGTCGCAGGCAACGTTGAAATCCCGGAAAAACTGCTAACCACCGGTTCGCTGGGCGGTCTGCTGACCTTCCGTTCCCAGGATCTTGACCAGACGCGCAATAGCTTGAACCAAATGGCGCTGGCTTTTGCTGATGCATTTAACACGGTCCACAAGCAGGGGATTGATGCCGACGGTAAAACGGGAGTCAATTTCTTTAATTTCGGTGATCCGTCCTCCATTGCCAACAGTAAAAACACCGGCGATGCTGAGCTGGGTGTGACGATGACCAAATCTTCCGCCGTGCAGGCCACCGATTACAAAGTGGTGAAAACCGACAGCGGTTGGTCAGTGACGCGTCTGTCTGATAACACCAGCGTTAAACTGGACTCGGATAGCGATCTGGCTAACGGTGTACTGAAGTTTGATGGGTTGACAGTTACCGCACAGTTGAAATCGGGTGGGACTAATCCTGCCGCAACGGGCGACAGCTTTATTGTTAAACCGGTTAGCGACACTATCGTCAATATGGGTGTGGCGATTAGCAGCGAATCGCAGATTGCGATGGGTTTGGCTGATACCACCGGCGCGAGCGTTGGCGAAAGCGATAACCGCAACGGTCAGGCGCTGTTGGATCTGCAAAACAGTAAAGTGGTCGGTGGTTCAAAAACTTTTAACGACTCCTACGCGGCGCTGGTGAGTTCCATCGGTACTAAAACTGCAACGCTTAAGAGCAGCAGCACAACCCAGGCAAACGTGGTGACGCAGTTGAGCAACCAGCAGCAGTCAATTTCTGGCGTCAATCTCGACGAAGAGTACGGCAACCTGCAGCTGTTCCAACAGTACTATCTGGCTAATGCGCAGGTGCTGCAAACCGCAAGCACCCTCTTCGACGCATTAATTAATATTCGCTAAGGAGAGGGAATAACATGCGCGTCAGTACCTTAATGATGTACCAGCAGAATATGAGCGGTATTACTAACTCACAGTCTGAATGGTTGAAGTACGGTGAGCAAATGTCGACCGGCAAACGGGTTAACCGTGCGTCTGACGATCCAGTCGCGGCGTCTCAGGCGGTTGTGCTGTCCCAGGCGCAGGCGCAAAACGCCCAGTTTGCCACTGCCCGTACCTTCGCCACTCAGCGCGTCTCGACGGAAGAGAGCACGTTGAAGCAGGTGACTACCGCGATTCAGTCGGCGCAAGAGAAGATTGTTTATGCCGGTAATGGCACGCTCAGTGACGACGACCGTGCGTCGTTGGCAACCGATCTGCAGGGGATTCGCGATCAGCTGCTGAACCTGGCGAACAGTACCGATGGTAACGGCCGCTATATTTTTGCCGGCTATAAAACGGATACGCCGCCGTTTGATGATTCTGGGACATATGTGGGCGGTAAGATTAACGTGGAGCAGCAGGTAGACTCCTCGCGCTCTATGGTGATTGGCCATACCGGGGACCTGATCTTCGATAGTGCCACCAGTAACGCCAAACCGGATGCCGATAAGAATATTTTCACCGCTCTCGACACCGCGATTGCGTCACTGAACAAGCCGCTCGAAGACGCTGATGATGCGACAAAAGATGCAGAGACGGCTGTCATTGACCGCGCCAACCGCAGCCTGAGCAACTCGCTGAACAACGTGTTGACCGTGCGCGCTGAACTGGGTACTCAGCTTAACGAGTTGGATAAACTCGATGCGCTGGGCGATGACCGCTCACTGGCGCAAACTCAGCAGATGAGTAACCTGGTGGATGTAGACTGGAACTCGACGATTTCCAACTACACCATGCAGCAAACTGCGCTGCAGGCGGCCTATAAAGCATTTACCGACATGCAAGGTATGTCACTGTTTCAACTGAATAAATAATAACATAAGGTTTGAACATATCTGGAAACTGGATATGTTTTTATCGCCCGCGTCATTACCCCGGCGCGGGCTTTTTTTCATCTTTTAATGCGCGCTCAGTGCGGCGTTTCGCAGACGGTACGTTTCACTAATACGAATGGCTAACGCCACCAGACCGGCCACCGTGGCCAGTGCCACCACACCTTCCCAGCCTGCCAACGAATAGACCTGCGTCCCAAGAACGGAGCCAAGCGACATCCCGATAAAGACGCCGGTAAACAGCAGTGCATTCAGGCGACCGCGAGCCTGCGGTTCCAGACTGTAAACCAGGTTCTGGTGGGCGACCAGGCTTGACTGTAACCCGAGATCAAAGCCTACGGCAGCGACTGCAATTAACGCCAGCTGCGCCATTGGGGGAAGAGCAGGGAGCAGGAACATCAGCGCAAATGAAATGCTCACCAGCGCGGCCCCTAGCTGGGTGACTTTCTCCGCGCCGACTTTATCTGCCAGACCGCCAGCCAGCGGTGCGGCAAGCGCACCGGCGGCACCGGCGATACCAAACCCACCGGCTACGGCGCTGCCCATATGGTAATGCTCGGCCAGCATCACCGCGAGCGTGGACCAGAAGGCGCTAAAGGCAACAGAGAGAAAACCCTGGGCCATCGCTGCACGGCGCAATGTCGGGTAGCGTCGCCACAGATGAGCCATCGATGCCATCAACGCCGGGTAACGCAGCTCGGAGTGTGTAGCAAAATGCGGCAGGACGCGCCACAGCAGGATGCCAATCAGCGCGATACTCACCGCCGCGGCCTGATACATCACCCGCCAGCCAAACAGTTCGCCAACGACACCGCTCACGGTACGCGACAGCAGGATTCCCAGCAGCAGACCGGTCATCACCGTGCCAACCATTTTCCCCTGTTTGCCCGCCGGTGCCAGAATAGCGGCCGCTGGAACAATATCCTGTGCCATGGTCGCTGCCATGCCAATCAGCAGGCTTACCACCAGCAGGGAGTGAAACTGCTGCGTCAGACTGTAAACCAGCAGCAATACCGCCAGCGCCAAACTTTTGATAAGAATTAGCGTACGGCGATCATAGCGGTCGCCCAGCGGCAGCAGAAATAAAATCCCCAGCGCATAGCCGGCCTGCGTCAGTGTGGGAATGAGCCCCATTCCCTCGACGCTCAAATTGAGCGTGGCGCCCATCAAAGGCAAAAGGGGCTGTGCATAGTAAATGGCGGCGACGCTGAAACCTGCGCCAAGTGCCAGAATAAAAATCAGCAGGCCAGCGGCCTGTGAAGAAGTGGATGTGGTCATGGGTTTATCCTCAACGGTGTATGGCGTGTATTTTCCGCATCTCAGGGGTGGAGCGGTAGCCGTTGTGGTGGTAAAACAGTTATACGTTCAGCGTATAGGCAATGAGTAGATGAAAAGAAATGAGCGTATAGATCGTGTTGAGCTGATGCGCACTTTTATTCGC
Organism: Kluyvera genomosp. 1; assembly: GCF_001266615.1. GTDB lineage: Bacteria > Pseudomonadota > Gammaproteobacteria > Enterobacterales > Enterobacteriaceae > Kluyvera > Kluyvera cryocrescens_A. The sequence continues at coordinate 33,244 of NZ_LGHZ01000048.1, forward strand.
ATAGTTGAGTCGGGTTCACTTTCCGCTGCTGCTAGGCAAATGGAAACGACGCAGGCGACCATCAGTCGCCGTCTCCAGACGCTGGAAGAGATGCTGGGGGCGAAACTCCTACTGCGTTCAACTCACGCGATGAAGCTCACCGATGACGGTGAGCGCTGCTACCAGCACGCTCGGCAGGTGGTGGAGTCGTGGCTGGCGCTGGAGGATGCGCTGCAGCTGACTGATGAACAGCCCGTAGGGACGCTGCGGGTGCGAGCCCCTCATGCTTTCGGTCAGCAGCAATTGTTGGCACCGCTGGTGGGCTTTCTGGCGCGTTACCCGCAGCTGTCCGTAGAGTGGATGCTGCATGACAAAGCCGTTGATTTTATCAGCGACAATATTGACTGCGCGATTCGCGTGGGGGCGGAGGTTGACCCGGCTACCGTCACGGTGCTGTTGGCCGAGGTACCGAGATGCACTGTCGCTTCACCCACGCTGTTGCAGCGCTTCCCGGACATCGTAGAGCCATCATCTTTGTCGGCGCTGCCATGGATTGCCATCAGCACGTTTTATCAGCATGAAATTGTGCTCAACCATACTGAGAGCGGCCAGATGGCAAATATTACGATAGCCTCCCGGCTGAGTACCGATAGCCTGTACGTCGCAAAAAACGCCGCGTTGGCGGGTGTGGGTGCCGCGGTTGTCTCTAGCTGGACGGTGGAGGATGAGCTGGCAAACGGTTCGTTAGTTGAGCTATTGCCACAATGGCAGACGGCACCATTGCCGGTACATCTGGTTTATCCGTGGGCACGCTATTATCCGGTGCGGCTGCGTAAGTTTCTCGATCTGATGCGTGAAGTTATGCCGCAGATAGCGGGGATGCGGCAACCGGAAAAGAGAGTGCTACCGCGACCGTTTGGGGAATAAAAAAATCGGCCACGAGGGCCGATTTTTTATTTTGCTGCTTTCGGCTTATTCAGCCGATTGCGGGCGCGTTGGTTCAGCGGTTGCTGAATGCGTTGCGCTATGACCGCCTGCGGAGCCTTTTCCTTCAAAACCGAAGGATGGGCGAACCCAGTCGCTGTGACGCGGTGCTTCTGGCACGTAGTCTGGCGCTGGTGCACGGGTCATCGGTGCGGTTGCATGGCTTGCAGCCACAACTGCTGCAGCCGGAGCGGCAACCACAGGTTTCGCTACCACAGCGGGTGCTTCGACCACGGGTTCTTTCGCAACAGGCTCTGCAACCACTGGGGCTGGAGCAACAGGTGCTTCAACTTCAGCAGGCGCTTCAACGACTGGAGCGACTTCTACGACGGGCTCGGCGATCACCGGCGCTGGCGCTTGAACTTCTTCAATCTCGGCTTTCGCTTCGACAGATTCAGTGACAGGCTGTTCAGTTGCTTCAACGGCAGCAGGTGTTTCTTCGGCCACGATTGGCGCAGGCGCTTCTTCCTGAACTGGTGCAGTTTCTTCAACCACTGCAGCGACAGGTTCGGTAACCACTTCTGGTGCAACGGTTTCCGCTGGCTGTACTGGCGTTTCAACAACAGCCGGTTGGACGGCCGCGAGTGGGGCAACAGTCTGCTCAACGGCTTCAACCACGGCTGGCTGCTCAATCACTTCCTGCTCAACAGGCACATCAACGATAGCCTGATCCTGAACTGGGGCAACCGGATAGCGAATCCACACTTTGCCCGATGCCATTTCTGGCGACGCACAAGCGACGGTCAGCGGCATTGGGGACTGTGTTGGATAACGTTCATCACGGTAACGACGACGGCGCTGGCCGCTGACGCGCAGATGACGCGGTGAGCGACGGGAACGACGTGGCATACCGTTGTTATCGCGCGCTTCACCGTTCTCATCCTGCTCAGCATGAACAGGTGCATCCACCACCGCTGGCAAATCAACTTTTGCTAGTGCGGTACGCGGCGCTTCCTGCTGTGGCTCATCAGGAATAAATTCACGTGCAGCGGTCTGCTCGGCGGTTTCGATACGCACTTTCTGCGACAGCTGACGCGGCTTGCGACGCGGCATGTTCTGTACGCGATCTTCTGGTGCGGCTTCCTGAACCACCGGGGCTTCTTCACGGTTCTGCGGTTTCGCTTCCTGCTGCGCTTGACGTTTATCGTCATTGCGGCGGCGGTTACGTTCGCGGCGTGGCTGCTGCTCGTCGCGGGACTTCGATTTATCGCCGTCTTCCGCTACGTTTGCAGTCTGCTGGCGGTTTTCACGCGCTTCGCTTGACTGCTGTGGCTTCTCACGACGGTTACGACGGTTGTCCTCGCGGCCTTCGCGATTTTCGCGCGGCTCACGACCTTCCGCATTTTCGTTACGATCGCTGCGCTCGTTACGGTCACCACGGTCGTTACGACGGTCGTTGCGGTCATTACGATCGCGACGGTTGTTCTGACGTGGTTTACGACGTTCCTGCTGGCGCTCCGGCTTAGATTCCTGCTGTTTTTCTGGCTGAGCTTCAGCCGGTTTTTCCGGCGTACCGGCAAACAGGTTTTTCAACGCAGCAAAGAAGCGGGAAATGAGGCCAGGGGCCGCAGGAGCAGCAGCGACAGCGGCTTTGGCTTTCGGTGCGGCGGCTGAGGTTTCTGCCGTTGGTGCTGGCGGCACTTCCGGCATGACGAAGGTGGCCAGAGCTGGCTGCTCAGGCATTTTACGCTCAGCGATTTCTTCATCAACCGGCAATGCCATCTCTTCTTCGTGCAGCTTAGGCAGCAGATAGCTCAGCGTGGTGGTTTCTTCACCTTTACGCACGCGCAGAACGGAGTAGTGCGGGGTTTCCATCTGATCGTTTGGCACGATGATGCAGCGCACGTCGGTCTGACGGGATTCAATGGCGGTTACCGCAGCACGTTTTTCGTTCAGCAAGTAGGAGGCGATTGGTACAGGAACAATCGCGTGAACCTCTTTGGTATTCTCTTTCAGCGCTTCTTCTTCAATCAGACGCAGAATAGACAGTGACAGAGATTCATTGTCACGCACGGTACCGGTGCCGGAGCAACGCGGGCAAACGTGGTGGCTGGACTCACCCAGTGACGGGCTCAGACGCTGACGGGACATCTCCAGCAGACCAAATCGAGAGATATGGCTAATCTGGATACGCGCACGGTCCTGGCGTACCGCTTCACGCAGACGGTTTTCTACCGCGCGCTGGTGGCGTACCGGGGTCATATCGATGAAGTCGATAACGATCAGGCCGCCAAGGTCACGCAGACGCAGCTGACGGGCGATTTCATCCGCCGCTTCAAGGTTGGTGTTGAATGCGGTTTCTTCGATGTCGCCGCCGCGGGTTGCACGCGCGGAGTTGATATCGATAGCAGTCAGTGCTTCGGTGCTGTCGATAACGATAGAGCCACCGGATGGCAGACGGACTTCACGCTGGAAGGCGGATTCGATCTGCGATTCGATCTGGTAGTGGCTGAACAGCGGGATTTCACCGGTGTACAGTTTAATTTTGCTGCTGAAATCCGGACGACCCAGCGCAGAAATGTGCTGACGCGCCATTTCCATTACTTTCGGGTTATCAATCAGGATTTCGCCAATGTCCTGGCGCAGGTAGTCGCGGAAAGCGCGAACGATAACGTTGCTTTCCTGGTGAATCAGGAACGGAGCAGGGCGGCTTTCAGCGGCTTTCTGGATAGCTTCCCAGTGCTTCATGCGGAAGCTTAAATCCCACTGCAGCGCTTCGGCGGATTTGCCGACGCCTGCGGTACGGACGATTAAACCCATGCCGTCTGGCAGTTCAAGACTGGCCAGCGCTTCTTTGAGCTCGGTGCGGTCGTCACCTTCGATACGGCGAGAGATACCGCCAGCACGTGGGTTGTTCGGCATCAGTACCAGATAGCTGCCTGCCAGGCTGATAAAGGTGGTCAGCGCAGCGCCTTTATTACCGCGTTCTTCTTTATCAATCTGAACGATCACTTCCTGGCCTTCACGCAGCACGTCTTTGATGTTTGGACGGCCATGTGAGTTGTAGTTAGCAGGGAAGTATTCGCGAGCGATTTCTTTGAGGGGGAGGAAACCATGACGCTCGGCGCCGTAATCAACAAATGCGGCTTCGAGGCTAGGTTCAATACGGGTAATTTTGCCTTTGTAGATGTTCGCTTTTTTCTGTTCGTGTCCTGGGCTTTCAATATCCAGATCGTACAGACGCTGCCCATCAACAAGGGCGACACGCAACTCTTCCTGCTGAGTTGCGTTGATTAACATTCTTTTCATCGTAACTTACTCATTATTCTTACATTGACGACTAAGCTGCGAGCAGAGTATTGCCTTTCCGGGGTAGACCGATGGCCTCGTGACTGTTCACGTCGCCAACCTCACGGTTGTCGCTCGTTTAAGAGGCGCAGAGTGTCGGTAGCCTGTGTTTCAAACGGAACCACAGCGCAATTATTTGGGGAACAACCTGGGATAACTCTCCAGAGAAGATTCCATTTATACTCGTCATCTTTTAGAGGCTAGAGGTCTTAGCATCTTACTTGCGTAAGCACGGATGTTTCCCGTTGTGCTCGCTGTCTATCATCTAAAATTCGTACAGTATATGTACCGGTAAGGACTGCAACCCGCAGCCCGCTAACTGTTTGAGCGATCAATACGTCTTACGCCATTGCTGCGTGGATGATCAAACAAACAAAACTGGTCATTCCGTAAATATCCTTGTTATTCCAGGTTCAACACGGAAAACAGCTTCATTATTCCTTGCTAACCTAGTTATAGCAAGATGACTTTCACCTTTTATCACCCGGTTACTCACAGTTTCTTCACCCGTCCGTTGAGATTGTTCTAATAACAAACAACTCGCGGTGGAAAGCACCAGGAGAAAACAGGTCATGCTAAATATAAGCATAGAAAAATGAGTGGCGCTATTGAGCGGGGGTATTTAGAATCGCGCACCATGAAAACTGAGACTCCAACCGTAAAAATGATTGCCATTAGCGCTGATGAAGCCGGGCAACGAATTGATAACTTTTTGCGCACCCAGCTGAAGGGCGTGCCGAAGAGCATGATTTACCGCATCCTGCGTAAAGGTGAAGTGCGGGTGAACAAGAAACGCGTCAAGCCAGAATATAAGCTGGAAGACGGCGATCAGGTTCGCGTTCCGCCGGTACGTGTGGCCGAACGTGAAGAAGATGCGGTGTCTCCGCATCTGCAAAAGGTGGCGGCGCTGAGCGATGTGATTCTTTATGAAGACGATCATATTCTCGTGCTGAACAAACCATCCGGTACCGCCGTTCACGGCGGCAGCGGTTTAAGCTTCGGCGTGATTGAAGGGCTGCGGGCCCTACGTCCGGAAGCGCGCTTCCTTGAGCTGGTTCACCGCCTTGACCGCGATACGTCAGGTGTTCTGCTGGTGGCGAAAAAGCGCTCTGCGCTGCGTTCGCTGCATGAGCAACTTCGCGAGAAGGGGATGCAGAAAGACTATCTGGCGCTGGTGCGCGGGCAGTGGCAGTCGCACGTGAAAAGCGTGCAGGCACCGCTACTGAAAAACATTCTGCAGAGTGGCGAACGTATTGTACGCGTCAGCCAGGAAGGCAAACCGTCGGAAACCCGCTTCAAGGTGGAAGAGCGTTACGAGTTTTCCACTCTGGTTCGCTGTAGCCCAGTGACGGGTCGTACTCACCAGATCCGTGTGCACACGCTGCACGCCGGGCATCCAATAGCCTTTGACGACCGATACGGCGACCGTGAGTTTGACAAGCAGTTGGCGGGCACCGGGCTTAATCGCCTGTTTCTGCATGCCGCCGCGTTGAAATTTACTCATCCGGGAACCGGTGAAGTGATGCGCGTGGAAGCCCCTATGGATAACGTTCTTAAACGTTGCCTGCAGGTGCTGCGCAACCAGAAATAAAAAAAGCGGGCCAGGCCCGCTTTTTTTACGCTATTTCTCGTAGACGAACGGCGACGCTTTTCTCTTTAATCGGCAGGTTCACTAACGCCGCCAGCAGAGCCAGGACAATATCCGCATACCACACCCACATCAGATTCCCTTCGTATTGCATTGCCACGCCACCCAGCCATGCCCCAAAGAAGGCGCCAATTTGATGGCTAAATAACGTAAAGCCAAACAGCGTCGCCAGATAGCGCGTGCCAAAGAGTTTGCCAATAATCCCGGCAGTTGGCGGCACGGTGGCAAGCCAGGTAAAACCAATAGCACAGGCAAAGACGTAGAATGCGGTTTCTGATTTGGACGACAGCAGGAATAGCGCAATCATTACCGCTCGGGACGCGTAAAGCACTGCCAGGATATATTTCATGGGGTAATGCTTGCCGAGAAAGCCCGCGGCAATACTGCCTGCAATATTGCACAGCCCTATCAGCGACAGGCTGATGGCGGGAACCGAAGCATCATGACCACACAGTGCGGCTTCTGAAGGTAGGTGAGTGGTGAGAAACGCCACATGAAAACCGCAGGTCAGAAAGCCGGCATGCAGCAGCAGGTAGCTGGGATTACGAAAGGCAAGGGTAATTTGCTTTTTGAGCCCAGTATCTTCGGCGGCATGTTCGGTTGCTACATGCGTTTCGCGCTTATTGCCACGGCACAACAGCCACGACGGGAAAATCGTCGCCAGCGCGGCTACCGCCAGAAAACCGAGCCCAGAGGCCATGCCACGTAGGCTAATAATCAACTGTACTAGCGGTGCGAAGATAAATTGTCCGACCGAACCACCGGCGTTGATGAGACCGCTGGCCATTGAACCTTTATCCGTCGGCAAGCGGCTAGCAACCACGCCAATCAAAACCGAAAAGCTACCTGCGGCGGCACCGGCTGGGCTCAACAGCCCCTGAGCCAGGGTGAGCGGTAGAAATGACGCCGCCCACAGGGTGCCTAATTGGCCGAGAGCAATCATCACAGCCCCGAGAGCCAGCACGCTGAACGCCCCGCGTTTATCTGCCCAGGCGCCAAACAGCGGCTGGAATGCCCCCCACATGAGCTGACCAATCGCCAGCGCCATACTGATTTCGGTGATGCTCATGGTGGTTTCCATCACGATAGGATGGACAAAAAGTCCCACGGTCTGGCGGATACCCATGGTGATCATCAGGATAATGCTAGCGAGGGTTATGGGGATCCAAAGCGTTGAAGCCGAAGGCGATGAGGTGCTCACGGGAGCACTCCTGTAGTCATGATTATTGATGGCATGAGAGTACTGAGTGCGGTGGCAAAAATCTATCGCGTTTAGCCCACCGACGCGGCGGGCTCAGGTTGATAGGTTATGGTTTTAACCATTTATCCAGCCATGGGAAAACTTCATCCTGCTGTTGGCGGTAAAATACGTGCCCCAGCTCTGGCCAGCTCTTGGTGACCAGCATATCGTCGGCTTTTTGCGATGCCCAAACTTTATGTGCTTTAGTGAAGGCATCGCTGACCGCCTGTGCGGGGAACAGCTTGTCCCTGTCTCTT
>NZ_LGHZ01000049.1 GCF_001266615.1 Kluyvera genomosp. 1
TTTGCTCTTTAAAAATCTGGATCAAGCTGAAAATTGAAACGACACACTGTGTCTGTTCTCCGTAATAAGAACAGATAAGCGGTGTGTTCGAGTCTCTCAAATTTTCGCAACGCGACTATGTTTTACGAAACATCTTCGGGTTGTGAGGTTAAGCGACTAAGCGTACACGGTGGATGCCCTGGCAGTCAGAGGCGATGAAGGACGTGCTAATCTGCGATAAGCGTCGGTAAGGTGATATGAACCGTTATAGCCGACGATTTCCGAATGGGGAAACCCAGTGTGTTTCGACACACTATCGTTAAGTGAATACATAGCTTAACGAAGCGAACCGGGGGAACTGAAACATCTAAGTACCCCGAGGAAAAGAAATCAACCGAGATTCCCCTAGTAGCGGCGAGCGAACGGGGAGCAGCCCAGAGTCTGAATCAGCGTATGTGTTAATGGAACGGTCTGGAAAGTCCGGCGATACAGGGTGATAGCCCCGTACATGAAAATGCATATGTTGTGAACTCGAAGAGTAGGGCGGGACACGTGGTATCCTGTCTGAATATGGGGGGACCATCCTCCAAGGCTAAATACTCCTGACTGACCGATAGTGAACCAGTACCGTGAGGGAAAGGCGAAAAGAACCCCGGCGAGGGGAGTGAAATAGAACCTGAAACCGTGTACGTACAAGCAGTGGGAGCACCCTTGTGGTGTGACTGCGTACCTTTTGTATAATGGGTCAGCGACTTATATTCTGTAGCAAGGTTAACCGTATAGGGGAGCCGAAGGGAAACCGAGTCTTAACTGGGCGTTAAGTTGCAGGGTATAGACCCGAAACCCGGTGATCTAGCCATGGGCAGGTTGAAGGTTGGGTAACACTAACTGGAGGACCGAACCGACTAATGTTGAAAAATTAGCGGATGACTTGTGGCTGGGGGTGAAAGGCCAATCAAACCGGGAGATAGCTGGTTCTCCCCGAAAGCTATTTAGGTAGCGCCTCGTGAATTCATCTTCGGGGGTAGAGCACTGTTTCGGCTAGGGGGTCATCCCGACTTACCAACCCGATGCAAACTACGAATACCGAAGAATGTTATCACGGGAGACACACGGCGGGTGCTAACGTCCGTCGTGAAGAGGGAAACAACCCAGACCGCCAGCTAAGGTCCCAAAGTCACAGTTAAGTGGGAAACGATGTGGGAAGGCTCAGACAGCCAGGATGTTGGCTTAGAAGCAGCCATCATTTAAAGAAAGCGTAATAGCTCACTGGTCGAGTCGGCCTGCGCGGAAGATGTAACGGGGCTAAACTGTGCACCGAAGCTGCGGCAGCGACACTATGTGTTGTTGGGTAGGGGAGCGTTCTGTAAGCCGTTGAAGGTGACCTGTGAGGGTTGCTGGAGGTATCAGAAGTGCGAATGCTGACATAAGTAACGATAATGCGGGTGAAAAACCCGCACGCCGGAAGACCAAGGGTTCCTGTCCAACGTTAATCGGGGCAGGGTGAGTCGACCCCTAAGGCGAGGCCGAAAGGCGTAGTCGATGGGAAACAGGTTAATATTCCTGTACTTGGTGTTACTGCGAAGGGGGGACGGAGAAGGCTATGTTAGCCGGGCGACGGTTGTCCCGGTTTAAGCATGTAGGCGGAGAGTTTAGGTAAATCCGGACTCTTACTAACGCTGAGGTGTGATGACGAGGCACTACGGTGCTGAAGTAACAAATGCCCTGCTTCCAGGAAAAGCCTCTAAGCATCAGGTAACATCAAATCGTACCCCAAACCGACACAGGTGGTCAGGTAGAGAATACCAAGGCGCTTGAGAGAACTCGGGTGAAGGAACTAGGCAAAATGGTGCCGTAACTTCGGGAGAAGGCACGCTGATATGTAGGTGAAGTGGTTTACCCATGGAGCTGAAATCAGTCGAAGATACCAGCTGGCTGCAACTGTTTATTAAAAACACAGCACTGTGCAAACACGAAAGTGGACGTATACGGTGTGACGCCTGCCCGGTGCCGGAAGGTTAATTGATGGGGTTAGCGGCAACGCGAAGCTCTTGATCGAAGCCCCGGTAAACGGCGGCCGTAACTATAACGGTCCTAAGGTAGCGAAATTCCTTGTCGGGTAAGTTCCGACCTGCACGAATGGCGTAATGATGGCCAGGCTGTCTCCACCCGAGACTCAGTGAAATTGAACTCGCTGTGAAGATGCAGTGTACCCGCGGCAAGACGGAAAGACCCCGTGAACCTTTACTATAGCTTGACACTGAACACTGGTCCTTGATGTGTAGGATAGGTGGGAGGCTTTGAAGTGTGGACGCCAGTCTGCATGGAGCCAACCTTGAAATACCACCCTTTAATGGCTGGTGTTCTAACGTAGACCCGTAATCCGGGTTGCGGACAGTGTCTGGTGGGTAGTTTGACTGGGGCGGTCTCCTCCTAAAGAGTAACGGAGGAGCACGAAGGTTAGCTAATCCTGGTCGGACATCAGGAGGTTAGTGCAATGGCATAAGCTAGCTTGACTGCGAGAGTGACGGCTCGAGCAGGTGCGAAAGCAGGTCATAGTGATCCGGTGGTTCTGAATGGAAGGGCCATCGCTCAACGGATAAAAGGTACTCCGGGGATAACAGGCTGATACCGCCCAAGAGTTCATATCGACGGCGGTGTTTGGCACCTCGATGTCGGCTCATCACATCCTGGGGCTGAAGTAGGTCCCAAGGGTATGGCTGTTCGCCATTTAAAGTGGTACGCGAGCTGGGTTTAGAACGTCGTGAGACAGTTCGGTCCCTATCTGCCGTGGGCGCTGGAGAATTGAGGGGGGCTGCTCCTAGTACGAGAGGACCGGAGTGGACGCATCACTGGTGTTCGGGTTGTCATGCCAATGGCATTGCCCGGTAGCTAAATGCGGAAAAGATAAGTGCTGAAAGCATCTAAGCACGAAACTTGCCCCGAGATGAGTTCTCCCTGACTCCTTGAGAGTCCTGAAGGAACGTTGAAGACTACGACGTTGATAGGCTGGGTGTGTAAGTGTAGCGATACATTGAGCTAACCAGTACTAATGAACCGTGAGGCTTAACCTTACAACGCCAAAGATGTTTTGGTGAAAGAAAGACATCAATACTCAGCTTGATACAGATAACATTGACGTGTTCATAAGGACATGTTGATAACAGAATTTGCCTGGCGGCA
>NZ_LGHZ01000005.1 GCF_001266615.1 Kluyvera genomosp. 1
TTTTTGCGTCTGTATGTTGGTAAAAACCCGATCATAACGTAGAAATCAGCGAAAATATTTAAGCTGTTTCGTCCAAATTCCCTTCATAACCCAGATGCAGTAACCTGCTATCTTCGAAAAATTGACCATAAAAATGGTTAGAAAAGGTATTACACCCCTCAGCCTGCAGGTTCTGATTACACGACATTGCCAATCAGTGTTCGAAAATTGACCAGTGTAAGATTCAGAATTGAAGTACACCAGTTCCTGCCAGAATCCTTAATAGTATTAATTGCGTAGCCGGTAAAGTATTCCGTCCTCTTCTTTTTTTATGCAATCAGCACATGTATTTTAATTTCATTCGGCACGGTGCTAATAAGTCGTGCACTCAATGCACCAACAGCCTAACTACAATTCCTAGAGCATCAGTCTTTAAGCGCTACAGCTAATCCTAAATCGTGATCTTGCTAACAAAAAATGTGACATTCATCACTAATGCATTAATAACAATTGTATAACATTTCGTTTACTAAAATATCTGCTTAAGTGTCGTGGTACGACCGATAAGGCAGGAGTGCGCTTTTGGCAGGAGTTAATCAATGGCTGTAACCAGTGTTACCTCAGAAAGGACGCTAACCGACAGCGATACTCGCCGTCGCATCATGGCGATTGTCGGGGCTTCATCAGGGAATCTTGTTGAATGGTTTGACTTTTATGTCTACTCGTTCTGTTCCCTCTATTTTGCCCATATCTTTTTTCCGTCCGGAAATACCACGACCCAGCTTCTTCAGACCGCAGGTGTATTTGCGGCTGGATTCCTGATGCGTCCTATTGGCGGCTGGTTGTTTGGTCGTATTGCTGACCGTCGCGGTCGTAAAGTATCAATGCTGATTTCTGTTTGCATGATGTGCTTTGGCTCACTGGTCATCGCTTGCCTGCCTGGATACAGCGTCATCGGCACTTGGGCTCCGGCATTATTACTGCTAGCACGCCTATTCCAGGGACTATCCGTCGGCGGGGAATATGGCACCAGTGCGACCTACATGAGTGAAGTTGCCGTTGAGGGCCGTAAAGGCTTCTACGCTTCATTTCAGTACGTCACCCTCATTGGTGGTCAACTGCTGGCGGTCCTGGTGGTTGTGATATTGCAAAACATCCTCAGCAGTGAAGATCTGCATGCATGGGGATGGCGAATACCATTTGCGATGGGGGCGGTACTGGCTGTTGTGGCACTGTGGTTACGTCGCCAGCTGGATGAAACCTCTCAGAAAGAGACGCGGACATTGAAAGAAGCCGGGTCGCTCAAAGGGCTGTGGCGTAATCGTAAGGCATTCGTGATGGTGCTTGGTTTTACTGCGGCGGGTTCACTGAGTTTCTATACTTTCACCACCTATATGCAGAAATACCTCGTTAATACGGCTGGGATGAGTGCGAACCTCGCAAGTATGATCATGACCGCTGCGCTGTTTGTTTATATGCTGGTTCAGCCGCTTTTCGGCATGCTGTCGGATAAGGTGGGACGCCGTACCTCAATGCTGTGCTTTGGGGCTTTCGCGACATTATTCACGGTTCCCATCCTCACTGCGCTGCAAAGCGTTAGCTCTCCATACCTGGCATTTGCGCTGGTGATGTGTGCTTTGCTGATCACCAGTTTCTACACCTCTATTAGCGGTATCCTGAAAGCGGAAATGTTCCCGGCACAGGTGCGCGCATTGGGCGTTGGGCTCTCCTATGCGGTAGCAAACGCACTGTTTGGTGGTTCAGCTGAATACGTTGCGCTATCGCTAAAATCTGCGGGTATCGAGACGGCATTCTTCTGGTACGTTACCGTGATGGCTGCGCTGGCATTTCTGGTGTCATTGAAATTACACCGTAAAGGAAAAGGGTTGCGCCTGTAGTTCTTAATGCTGTGCCAGCTGCCACACCGCATAGCCGGTTGTGGCGCCGGCCACATCCCAGGCAAAGTCTTTCCAGCTCCAGCCGCTTCCAGCAGGGCGACTGTCCCAGAGCTCTTTTGAGGCACCAAGACTTACGGAAAACATAAAGCCGATTGCCGCACTGCGGTCGCGGCTTATGCCTTGATGCTGTGCGACTTCATTGCCAGCAGCGGCCAGCATCGCAGAAGCGATAAAGTGCTGAGCCTTATCTTGCCCACTCCAGGCGTCGTTAGCCATATGGCTACAGCCACTGAGTAAGAGCGTAGAGCAGAGAAGTGTAATTCGGGGCATAAAGACTCCTGAAAAAAAGCCCCGTCGTAACGGGGCTCTATTTTAAAGGATACGGCTAATGAGCCTATCGATACGAATACGGCGTAGACGGCGAATCAGTTTTCGCACTTTCACCGGATACTCGGCAATGCTTTGCAGCTCGCGGTAATGATTGACGACCGTGGTATGCTTGCGAATCAGCTCCAGTTCTTTCTGGCGCATCGAAGCCAGCTGCTTTTTCGGATCGTGAATCAGGACCGCATTTTCCAGATCCAGACGCCACGCCCGCGGGTTGAGGTTGTTGCCAGTCAGCAGCATCCATTCGTTATCAACCCACATGCCTTTCAGATGATAGCTGTTATCCCCGTCTTTCCACAGGCGAACCACCAACTGGTCAGTATTAATGTAATACTGCAGGCGGCTCAGGAAGCGGCGCAGGTTAATTTCATACAGATACGGCAGCGCACCAATTATCTTAAACGGTTCATTTTCCGGAATGTAAAAATCATTGGCGGTTTTATCGCCGACAATAATTTCCACCTTTTTACCTTCGCGCAGCAGACGAATGATACTGCGCACCAGCAGCGCAGGAAGGTTGAAGTATGGCGTGCAGATCGTGAGTTTTTCCTCAGTGCACGGCATGAGATGGAAAATAGTTTTGTTGAGATCGCTGGATTTACCCAGCCCAACAAGCGGTGTAACGGTCAGCTCTTCATCACTGGCGTTACCCTCAAAATGGTAGCTGGTATCACGCAATTCCTGGCGATACTGGCGGATATCATTTTTGATTTCTGGGCTCTTAGGACGTTCGCTATTATCCAGACGATTAACACCGCGCCCTTCAACCAGGTTTTCCGAAACCCAGTTAAACATAATGTCGGACATTTGCGGGTTACGAATGCATTGATAGCGGTCGTAACGATATTTATCGTGCTGATGCAGATAAACGTCGTTGATGCTGGCGCCGCTGTAGAGCACGCAGTCATCAATGATAAAGCCTTTGAAGTGTAGAACGCCGAGCGCTTCACGGGTATTGATAGGCACGCCATAAACCGGAACGTCTATCCCCGGATTCTCTTTGGCGGTACGGCAATACCAGTCTGCATTCGTGTTAGAGGCAGCGGCACCAATACGCCCACGCTGCGCGCGGTGCCAGTCTACCAGTACCCGAACATCAAGCTCAGGGCGCTGACGCTTGGCATCGTACAGGGCTTGCAGAATCGTCTTTCCGGCATCGTCCTGTTCAAGATATAAGGCAACGATACAAATCCGGCGCGTAGCGCTGGCGATTTTTGCGAGCAGAGCAACACGAAAATCTGCTGGAGTATAGAAAAACTCAACATCATCAACAGACTGTGAAAGCTTGGGTAGTTGGGCAAGGTGTTGTTGATGTTTATTACGCTTAAATTTTGACAACATCACAGTGCGTTTCTTCTCTGATTTAGTGAAGGGTCTTCTGTACCAGGCAGATGACGTAAGCGGTCAATGATACCACCTCTATCGAGCAAGGGTAGCATTTCCAGCAACTTAGTCATCACTTAGGCGTAATGATAGACCGACAATACCATCTTCCAGCTGAATATCTACATCAAAACCTAGCTTCCTCGCGAGCGCTATCATCCCGCGATTATTCGGCATGGTAATTCCGTTCAGCCGGGCTAAGCCGTGAGTACGAGTATAGGCAATGAGCTTCTCGAGTAGGCGTCCACCGAGGCCAAGGCCTTTTAAATCTGAACGCACCAGCACGGCGAATTCCGCGTCAATATTGTCAGGATCGGAGATCGCGCGCGTTACGCCCAGGATCTCTGTCCCATCCCCTGAGCCATACACCGCAACAAAGGCCATTTCCCGATCGTAGTCGATCTGCGTCATATTGGCTAAATCATCATGGGTAAATTCGTTGATCTCACTAAAATAACGGTAGTAGAGATCTTCTTTCGTGACTCGGGCGATGAACTGCTGAAGCAGAGGCTCATCTTCTGGCAGGATCGGGCGGAAGAGGCAGCGCTCGCCATTCTTCATTGTTACCCACTCCTCAAGATGTTGTGGGTAAGGGCGTACTGCCAACCGGCTTTCGCTTGCACCATTAAACGGTGCAATATCGAGGCTTACATCCAATGCGGTAAATTCGTTGCCGGAGGCGAGAAGCGGGTGAATATCCAGACGCTGGATCTCCGGACAATCGACAATCAGGTTAGATACCTGAACCAGCAGCTGGCTGAGGCCAGCGATATCCAGCGGGCGCAGTGCGCTACGCCCGCGTATTTTCTTGCTCTTGATCGCCTGAATCACCAGATAGCGTGCCAGGGTCATGTTTAGCGGCGGTAGGGCAACGGCTGCTTGATCTTCCGCGCGCCATTCGACGCCCCCTTCACCCAGCATGATCAACGGGCCAAACACCGGGTCGTGTTCAACCACCACGCGCAGTTCTTGGGCGCCGGCACGATTGGCCATGCTTTGCACCAGCAATCCATGAATTCTCGCCTGTGGCCAAGCCATCTTCACACGATCGAGAATCGCATCGGCCGCCTGTTGTACCTCGGCAGCGGTTCGAAGATAGAGCATTACACCCTGTACTTCCGACTTATGCGGAATATCGGGTGAGCGGAGCTTCAGCGCCACCGGATAACCTATTTGTTCAGCGATATGCACCGCTTCAGCGCTGTCGGCGGCAATCCAGGTCGGCAGCGTGTTCAGGCCATAGGCGTTTAATATCGGGCGCACTTCATGGGTATCCAACGCGCCAATTCCGTTATCAATTGCCTGTTGTAATAGCTCATGCGCCTGCGCGGTATTGGCAGTCAGGCTATGCGGTAGCGCAGGGGTTTCCCGTAGCTGTTTTTGGTTACGCCGATATTCCACCATATGCATAAAGGCAGTGATCGTCCCTTCCGGCGTCCGGTAAGTAGGAATACCGGCATCGCTAAACATGCGACGCGCTTCAATTGATGAATACTCGCCGCACCAGTTGGTTAACACACTGATAAATTTGCCCCGGGGATGCTGTTTGATCAGTTCAATCAGTGCGGCTGCGCTTTCGCTTCCCGTTGCCGTGGCGCTAGGTGCGTGGATGATCATCAGGGCATCTAGATCGGCACTATTGAGCAGAATATTTACCGCCGAAGAATAGTGGTTGATGCTGGCGTCATCGCGCAGATCCAGCGGGTTGTTCGCCTCGACGGTATCAGGTAATTCAGCCTGAAGCTGCTGACGGGTCTCTTCGCTGAGCGTCGCGAGTTTGCCATTGCGCGCCCAATGCTCGTCCAGCGCCAGCGCCGCAGGTGCCGCACCGTTGCTGATAATCATCAGCCGTTCGCCGCGAAGTGGGCGCATATGGCTGAGCGTTTCGACCGCGGAAAACAGTTCATGAGTATCCTGTACCCGCAGTAAACCGGCGCGTTGAATGGCGGCATCCCAGGCCGGATCCATACCTGAATTTACGTGCAGCAAGCGCTGAGCGGCTGGGCTGCGGCCGCTCTTGATCACCAGAATGGGCTTGTTGCGCGAGGCGCTTCGTGCCGCAGAAACAAAGCGTCGGGCATCGCTGAGCTGCTCAAGGTACAGCAAAATCGCGCTGGTTTTACTGTCTCGCGCCAGATAATCCAGCAGATCGTCAACATCAATATCGAGGCTATCGCCCAGCGCGATAAAGTACGAGAACCCCATTTCGCGCTGCTGTGCCCAGTCCAGAATGGTATTGGAGACGGCGGCAGACTGGGAAATAAACGCCAGTTTGCCTTTACGAATAGGAACCGGAGAGAAGCTGGCGTTCAGTCCCTGCCATGGCGCCAGCAGCCCGAGACTGTTGGGTCCAAGCAGACGCATTTGATAACGTGCGGCGCACTGTTTAAGCGCGCTGAATTGATCGGGCATGGACGAGAGGATAATGCAGGTTTTGCAGCCTTTTTCCCCTAAAGACTCTAATAATTCCAGATTGCGGTTAGCATGCGTGCACAGCACCGCCAGATCGGGAGAGAAGGGGAGGCTTTCGATCGTTGGCCAGGCCAGTACGCCCAGAACGGCTTTCCATGTGGGAGTCACCGGTAAAACCGGGCCGGCAAAGCCGCCGGCCAGCAGGTTTTTCATCATCAAAAAGCCGGCACGCTGTGGCTTCATTGAGGCACCCACCACCGCAATAGACTTTGGCCTCAGAAGTGCTTCCAGCCCACGTTGACTCATACCGGTCTTCCTTACGCGACGATAATCGTAAGAGTTTAACCGTTTTCCATGCTGGTGGTTGTGATGTTGCCCTGATGATGAGCTTTTCCTGCCAGATAGTGTTCACGAAAACGGGTGAAATGCTGGCTGAGCGCAGAGGCCGCGTCGGTATCATTGGCGAGATCCAGCAGCGCAATGGCGACTTCGGCAGTGCAGTACTGCCCTTCTGCGTGGACTTCGCGCAGGCTGTAGGCGGAAACACGCGAAAGGTCGACGGAAATCAGCGGCAGGTTGTCCAGCCACGGGCTTTTACGGAACATTTTGCGCGCTTCCGGCCAGGTACCGTCTAACATGATAAAGAGAGGCGGTTTACCGGATGGTGGGGCGCTCAGTACCCGACGCTCAGGCCCGGCATATGAAGAGGGGAACACCACCATCGGTTGGTAGTCCGGGTTTTTCACCAGATCGAGCAGTGCTTGCGGTGGTTCGGTGCGTGACCACTGAAATGCTTCCGTCTGCGGTAAAATATCGGCAATCAAACGGCCGGTATTGCTTGGCTTCATTGGCTCCGTGTCGAACATGACGAGGCAGAAGCGGCTGTTGGCCGGATGAGGCGCAATGGTGTCGCACAGGCAGTAGCCAGTAACCAGCAGGCAGCGCTGACAGCGACGAACCCGGTTACCGCGGGCAAGAAAAGGGCGAGTCGCGCGGGCTAAACGCTCGGCGCGCAACCGTAAAACGGCATTTTCAATCATGGGACAAGTGGGTGCGTTGCAAAAACGCTATTGTCGCAGAGGAGAATACGGGGCACAAGATGCGCCCCGTGAGGACTATTGTTGCAGGGCTTCGTTCAACCAGCTATCGAATGGCGCTTTAGGTACCGCACCGTTGAGCATATCGATAACTTCGCCATTTTTGAAAATCATGATGGTGGGAATGCTGCGAATGCGAAAACGCGCGCTCAGTTCACGTTCAGCTTCGGTATTCACTTTTACAAAGCGCACTTTCCCGCTACGCTCTTCAGCAACGTCTTCGAAAATTGGTGCAAAATTACGGCAAGGACCGCACCACGGTGCCCAAAAATCAACGACAACCGGGAGATCGTCCTTCAGCAGTTTATCCAGCGTGCTGTCTGTGGCGTTGATAACATCGCCATCAAACAAATCCTCACCACAGCGTCCACATTTTGCGACGTCGTTGAGACGCTCTTCAGGAATGCGATTAAGCGCCTGGCAGTGGGCACAAACGGTATTCATAACTCACCTCTGGGTCATCGTGTTGCAGGACGGCGATGTTGCCGAATGTTTCTATAATGTTACACATTATCAACGAGACTGTATTAATCAACAATGCGTTTTATCCAATGGGTACAATAGTCACCGTCTTTTTTATGAAGTAATGGCTAAGCGCTACCACATCAGGTAATCTGCGCGCTTCGCGCAGCGCAGGTGGAGAAAAAAATGAGCGACGAACTGAAGAACAAAAGCGGCAAGGTCAAAGTGATGTACGTCCGCAGTGACGATGACTCGGACAAACGCACCCAAAATCCTCGTACTGGTAAAGGCGGAGGCCGTCCGGGCGCATCCCGTGCCGGTGCTTCCCGTGCCGAAGGCGGTCGTCGCCCAGCCCGTGATGATAGAAAGGGTCCGAACAGCGAACGCGGCCGTGAACGTGGCCGTGGCCGTGATGTTGAACGTGACCGCGATCGCGGTGAAGGTTCCCCATGGCGTACCGTTTCGCGCGCCCCTGGCGATGAAGCTGCACCAAAAGCCGATCATGGCGGTATCAGCGGTAAAAGCTTTATCGATCCAGAAGTGCTGCGTCGTCAGCGTGCGGAAGAGACCCGCGTGTACGGTGAAAACGCCTGTCAGGCGCTGTTCCAGAGCCGTCCGGATGCGATTGTTCGCGCCTGGTTCATCCAGAGCGTTACCCCACGCTTTAAGGAAGCGCTGCGCTGGATGGCGGCAAACCGCAAAGCCTATCACGTGGTTGATGAAGAAGAGCTGGCGAAAGCGTCCGGTACTGAACACCATGGTGGCGTTTGCTTCCTGATCAAAAAACGTAACGGCACTTCTGTACAGCAGTGGGTTGCACAGAGTGGTGAAGACGATTGCGTACTGGCGCTGGAAGACGCGGGTAACCCACATAACCTCGGCGCGATGATCCGCAGCTGTGCGCATTTCGGTGTGAAAGGCGTGGTTCTGCAGGACGCGGCGCTGCTGGAATCGGGTGCGGCTATCCGTACCGCAGAAGGCGGTGCTGAGCACGTTCAACCGATCACCGGCGACAGCTTCATCGACGCGCTGGAGCAGTTCCGCAAAGCGGGCTATGCCATCGTGACGACGAGCAGCAACGGCAAAGGTATGCCGCTGTTTAAAGCCGAGTTGCCTAAGAAAATGGTGCTGGCGTTGGGTCAGGACCGTGATGGTGTTTCCGACGCGGCGGCAGCTATTGCCGATATGAGCGTGTCCATTGATGGCACCCGTGCAGTAGAAGGCCTGAACGTCTCCGTAGCGACCGGCGTACTGCTGGGAGAATGGTGGCGTCAGCATAAAGCGTAATATCGCGAGCTGAAAATGAAAAAAACCGGTAACGCCTGGCGTTTACCGGTTTTTTTATCTCTGCGGTGCGACGGCAGAAATTTATTCTGGCAGCACCGGCATCCAATCAATCGGTGCTTCGCCGCGCTGCTCCA
This sequence comes from Kluyvera genomosp. 1, assembly GCF_001266615.1. GTDB lineage: Bacteria > Pseudomonadota > Gammaproteobacteria > Enterobacterales > Enterobacteriaceae > Kluyvera > Kluyvera cryocrescens_A. The sequence goes on from NZ_LGHZ01000005.1 coordinate 9,040, forward strand.
GCCACTGGTTAGCCTGCACAAAGTGATTGCTGCCAAAGAAACCCCGGTGGGCTGAAAGTGGCGATGGATGTGGTGCTTTCAGTACATGGTGACGCTGTGTATCAATAATGGCACCTTTCTTCTGCGCATGAGCTCCCCAGAGTAAAAACACGACGCCCTCCCGGTGCTCATTAATCAGCGCAATGACCTTATCGGTAAACGTTTCCCAGCCAAGGCTGGCGTGCGAGTGGGCCTGGCCTGCGCGTACGGTTAATACCGTATTCAGCAATAGCACACCTTGACGCGCCCAGCTTTCCAGATAGCCGTGGTTTGGGCGCACAAAACCGGGAATGGTACCTTCCAGTTCTTTATACATGTTGAGCAGCGACGGTGGTGTCGCAATACCTGGCTGTACGGAGAATGCCAAACCGTGTGCCTGGTTTGGACCGTGGTAGGGATCCTGGCCCAGAATCACCACTTTGACATCATTGAGCTCGGTGAAACGAAAAGCATTAAACACATCTTTCTGTGGCGGATAAATCGTGACGCCAGATTGACGTTCGCTGGCGACGGTGGCCAGCGTATTCACAAAGTAGGACTGCTGTTTTTCAGTGGCCAGCACATCATGCCAGGTTAATGGGGTTGTCATCTCGCTCTCCTGCGATTCTTCATGACCATAGCTTAACTGCTTCTCTCAGCATCACAAAATCAGATGGTGTAACCCACTGCGTTTACTACAAAAAAAGTTGAATCTTTACAAAAATTTTTACTCTCAGCAAAGTGCGTAACTTGATGCAAAACAAGTATTTTCATCTATGACCTCTTTTGTGGTGTGGTTTTTATTGATTTAAATCAAAGAATCAAGGGTGTGCGAGGGGTATATATACACTCAAGCAACAATGGTTTTACCAATTGGCCGCGAGACGGTCGGTTAAAAAACGAATATAAAGAGCCTTGGGAGGCATCAAATGATTACAGGTATCCAGATTACTAAAACCGCAAACAAAGACCTGCTGAACTCATTCTGGCTGCTCGATAGCGAGAAAGGCGAAGCGCGCTGCCTGTGTGCAAAAGGTGGCTATGCGGAAGATGACGTGGTTGCTGTGAAAGATTTGGGCGACATCGAATACCGTGAAATCCCAGTTGAAGCGAAACCAGAAGTGCGCGTGGAAGGGGGTCAGCACCTGAACGTGAACGTTCTGCGTCGCGAAACTCTGATGGATGCGGTTGAACACCCAGAAAAATACCCGCAGCTGACCATCCGTGTTTCTGGCTATGCAGTACGCTTTAACTCTCTGACTCCAGAACAGCAGCGCGACGTTATCGCTCGTACTTTCACTGAAAGCCTGTAATTTTCAGGGCTGGAAAGTTGGCGTGTCGGGGTAACCTGACGACGTGATATCAATCCCCCGCAGGGTGCCTGCGGGGGATTTTTTTATTTCTCCCGTTCACGGCCGACGAGAATGGTGGTCAGGACGAAAGAGAGAACCAGAGCTATTGCGACGCCAGAAATGGCGAAGATAAAGTAGGGACCAATGTAGGCAGGCAGGCTGAAGATGCTTGATAAAATATAGCCGTACAGCCGGACGCCAAAGAAAGCGATAAAGGCTGACGCCAGTGAGCTGGCCACGGTAGCGGCAATAAACGCTTTTTTATAGCGCGTCAGAACGCCAAACAGTGCAGGCTCGGTGATTCCCAGTAGCGCAGAAATAGCGGCAGACAGGGTGACCGTACGGTTGTCTTTGTTCAAGCGCCAGATAGCAAAGGTCGCACCTGCGATAGCCATATTGGCCATAAACATCATCGGCATCAGCATATCGTAGCCGCGATCGCTGAAGTTTTGCAGAGCGATTGGCGTCATGGCGTGGTGCATCCCTGTGAGAATCGCCACCGGACGAATTGCACCGACCACCAAACCGGCAAAACTGGCCGACACGCCAAACAATCCTTCAATAAACCATGCCAGCATTTTTCCCAGCCAGATACCGATTGGCCCGATAATCACCAGCGCGGCCAGCGCACCGATAAACAGCGTCAGTGTTGGAGTGAATACCGTTTTCAGCACTTCTGGCATGATTCGATCCACTGACTGGTGGATATATTTCAGCGCAAGAATCGAGAAGATCACCGGGATCACGCTGGAGGCATAGTTAAACACGGATACCGGGATAGCATTCAACAGCCAGAGAGCGGTGACGGCACCATCCTGATGTGCTGCCAGCGCTTTGGCGGCGTCGATAAGCGTTGGATACATCAGGCATGCCGCCACGGCCACCGCGAGATATTCGTTGGTTTTGAAGATCTTGGCCGCCGACACGGCGAGGAAAAACGGCAGGAAGTAGAATACCCCGCTGGCGATAAGGTCGATAATCATCACCGTATCGCTTTTGGTGGAGACCAGCTTCAGCGCGATAAGACCGGCCAGCAGGCCTTTGATCATCCCCGCCCCGGCAATCGCCGGGACAATTGGGCCAAAGACGCCGGAAACGGTATCCATAAACAGAGACACCAGACTCTTGCGCGCTTTGCTTTTCTCGCTGGTAGCATTTAGACCGCGAGTTCCCAGCGTATCCTGCATCAATTCAAACCAGCTGCTGACCTTCGGGCCGATAATGATTTGAAACTGATCGCTCTGTAGCTGTGCGCCTAGTACGCCGGGCAGCTGTTTAATCTCATCCTGCGCAATTTTTTTATCATCGACTAAATCAAAGCGGAGTCGAGTCATACAGTGCCAGACTTTATTGATATTCTCCGGTCCGCCCACCAGACGAATAATTCTGCTGATAGCTTCTTGCGTCCCCATAACGGCTCCTGCGATACGTTTGTTGTGTTCTTTATGTCGCTGAATGGTAAATAAGCTAATCAATAAAAACAAACCAATAAAATATGATGATAATCACATTTCGCTATTTGTAAGGATTTAATTGGTGGTAATTTATATAATTGGTTCGTTTTTTAAATATAAATAAGCCTATTTGCAGACCAAAAAAATTAAATAATAAAAAGGTTTACCCGTTGCTAAAAATAGGGTGAAGATAATGTCATTCTTATTGTTATTTTCCACAGGGAGCCGTCTGTGAAACCGACGCTGATTACCGCGATTGAGTGCTTTATCACCCGTCCTGACCGCCATAATCTGGTGACGGTTCGGGTTACAACCGACAACGGAATAGTGGGGCTTGGCTGTGCCACCTTCCAGCAGCGGCCGCTGGCGGTCAAAACGCTGGTGGATGAATATCTGCAGCCGCTGCTTATTGGGCGTGATGCCAATAACATCGAAGATCTGTGGCAGATGATGAACGTCAACGCCTACTGGCGTAACGGCCCGGTGATGAACAATGCTATTTCCGGTGTTGATATGGCGCTGTGGGATATCAAAGCGCAGCTGGCGGGCATGCCGCTTTATCAGCTGTTGGGGGGCAAATCTCGCGATGCGATAGCCGCCTACACCCATGCCAGCGGTGAGACGCCGGAAGAGCTGTTTGTCTCGGTTGATAAACTCCTTGAGCAGGGCTATCGCCATATCCGTTGCCAGCTGGGTTTTTACGGTGGTACGCCGCGAGAAATGCAGACCCCGGAAAACCCTACGCCCGGCGCATGGTTCGATCAGGATGAGTATGTACGCAATACGGTGGAAATGTTCCGTCTGCTGCGTGCGCGCTACGGTCACCGATTCCAAATTCTGCATGATGTTCACGAACGTCTGTTCCCACAGCAGGCTTTGCAGCTAGCAAAACTGCTTGAACCTTACCAGCCTTGGTTTATCGAGGATATTTTGCCGCCACAGCAAAGTCCGTGGTTGGCACAAATTCGCCAGCAGAGCAGCGTGCCGCTGGCCATGGGAGAGCTGTTTAACAACCCAGCGGAGTGGCACGATCTTATTGTTAACCGACAGATTGATTTCATTCGCTGCCATGTTTCGCAGATTGGTGGCATTACGCCTGCGTTAAAGCTGGCGGTTCTGTGTCAGGCTTTTGGCGTGCGTTTGGCCTGGCATGGGCCGGGAGATATGACGCCTATTGGTGTGGCGGTCAACACACATCTGAATATCCATCTGCATAACGCGGCCATTCAGGAATTTATCCCGCGTTCAGTGACCACGGATGCAGTGTTCCCTGGTGCGCCTGAAGTACATAACGGATTTATCTACCCGCCGACTGCACCGGGTATCGGCGTCGGCTTTAACGAAGCGCTGGCATTAGCGCATCCAGTGGCATATCGCCCGCATGAGTGGACGCAAAGCCGCCTGCCGGATGGCGCCATTCACACGCCGTAGTTTACTCCGGTGGCTGCTGGCGGAAGGTGAGGTTGTCGCGGTTATGCGGGATCACGTAGGTGCAGGTGTAGTTGATATCGATAATATCGCTTATCTCATACACACGCCCACCGTCGAGGATCCCGCGGTTATTGATGTGCATCGCCGGGGCGCCTTTTTTACAGCCCAGCAGGGCAGCTTGCTCCCGGCTGACGCTCACCGCGCGATAGCTGGTCAGCAGGTGAGAAATTGGGTATCCCTTCTCCAGAACGTACTGTTGCAGCGAGCGTTCAATCACCTCCTGGTTTAGGTCGGTGAACATCGCGGTGGGCATGCGGGATATTTCGATTTGTGTGGCTATCTCATCGACAAAACGCAGACGGCAGAACTGCCAGATAAAATCGTCCTCGGTGAGGCCGAAAATCTGCTGGTCTTCACGGTCAGGGCGTTTTTTATGCAGACTTATCATGCGATAGCGCATTTGATCGAAGCGCTTTTCGGTAATCGAGTTGTAGACCAACGGGTTACTGCGCGTTTGCTCGTTAATCCAGATCCCTGAACCCTGCACAATACGGACGACGCCGATGCTGGCCAGTTTCTCCAGCGCCTGGCGAATGGTAAAGCGAGAGACGCCATATTCCTCCGCGAGCTGGCGTTCAGGAGGCAGTTTGCGCGCATCGTCGGTGTGCTGCTGGTAAATCTTACTGAGGAGATCCTGGGTGACAAACTCTTTTTTCTTCATGGCTGGCTGCCCTTATCCCTGAATACAAAAACGCCGGGAGGTTGTCCCGGCGTTTGCTTTACTCTTCGGTGCTCTGCTCAGCGGCACTCGTTCCGCTTGGCTTACGACGCTTGCCAATGTTCTTGGCATCGCGGTGACGTTTCTTCACGCGCGGTTTTTCTTTGTCTTTTTCTTTCTGTTCGGCGCGTTTGGCCAGCACTTTTTTCGATGGCTTGCCGGTCATCTTCTCACTTGGCGGGCGAGTCACCGGGCGCAGCCCTTCAATGACGCGGGCTTTGAGCGGTTCTTCAACGTAGCGGCCGATTTTCATCAGCAGCACGTAGTCATGAGCCTCAACCAGCGAAATCGCGGTACCTTTGCGGCCCGCACGGCCGGTACGGCCGATACGGTGCAGGTAGGTGTCCCCACTGCGCGGCATATCAAAGTTGATAACGTGGCTGACGTCAGGAATATCGATGCCGCGTGCCGCCACGTCGGTGGCAACCAGCACATTAACGCGGCCTTCGGTCAGACGCTTGATGCCTTCGGTACGCTTAACCTGCGCCATCTCGCCTTCAAGATAGCAGTTGTTGATACCCACGGAACGCAGCTTATCTGCCAGCTCGTGCACGCGCTCGCGCTTACGCACAAACACGATAGTACGGGTAGCATCTTCCTGCTTCAGCAGATGCTCAAGCAGTTTGAATTTATGGTCAAAGTCATCAGCGCGGTAGTACCACTGATGAATTTTCTTACGCTCGCGAGTGGACGGATCGGCAGACACTTCTACCGGATCTTCCAGCAAACGCTCAGCGAAGTCTTTAATCGCATCGCCTTCCAGCGTCGCTGAGAACAGCAGCGTCTGTTTACGCCAGCGGGTTTCACCGGCGATATGCTCGATATCCTGAGCAAAGCCCAGATCCAGCATGCGGTCTGCTTCGTCAAGGATCAGCGTCTCAACGGAACGGCAGTCGAAGTTCTCTTCTTTAATGTATTGCAGCAGACGACCGGTGGTTGCCACAACAATATCCTGGTTTTCGCTGAACACTTCAGCGTGGTTCATATACGCCACGCCGCCGGTGATGGTCGCAATGTCCAGGTGAGTATTTTTTGCCAGCTCGCGGGCATGATCGGCAACCTGCATCGCCAGTTCACGCGTCGGCGTGAGGATCAAAATACGCGGCGGGCCGGATTTTTTGCGCGGAAAATCGAGCAGGTGCTGCAACGCAGGCAGCAAATACGCCGCTGTTTTACCGGTGCCGGTTGGCGCAGAACCAAGAACGTCACGTCCTTCGAGCGCAGGCGGAATAGCGGCAGCCTGGATGGCAGTTGGGCGCGTAAAGCCTTTGCTCTGGAGGGCTTCCAGCAGGCTTTCGTCAAGTTCAAGTTCGGAAAAAGTCGTTACAGTCATGATTACCTCTGTGTGAGGCGGTGATTATAGACGTTACGGCTTTAATCTTCATCTGTTTGTATGGCTATCTGTTCTCGGGTATTGTTCATAACCGAAATATTATCCCGTTTTCATCGGCAAGGTCGCATATGACGTCTGAATCTAAATCCGTGCTGCGTCGCAACGGATTTACCTTTAAAAAATTTTTTGTCGCCCACGATCGCTGTGCGATGAAGGTCGGTACGGACGGCATTTTACTCGGTGCCTGGTCGCCGATAGTCCGCGTCCAAAGGGTGCTGGATATGGGGACCGGAAGCGGGCTGCTGGCATTAATGCTGGCGCAGCGCACCGACGATAGCGTCAGTATTGATGCTGTAGAGCTGGATGCGGAGGCAGCGGAGCAGGCAAGAGAAAACGTCGCGGAATCCCCGTGGGCCGATAGAATTCACATTCACACGGCTGATGTCCAGCAGTGGGTTGCCGGTCTGACGACACGCTATAACCTCATCGTTAGCAACCCGCCGTATTACGAACAGGGCGTCGAGTGTGCCACTCCGCAGCGTGAGCAGGCGCGATATACCACCACGCTCGATCACCAGACACTATTGACCTGTGCGGCAGATGCGATAACCGAAGATGGTTTTCTGTGTGTGGTGTTACCGGAGAATATTGGCCAGACTTTTACCGCACAGGCGCTGTCGATGGGCTGGCATTTACGTCTGCGTACTGACGTGGCTGAAACGGAAATGCGCCTGCCGCATCGGGTTCTACTGGCGTTTTCCCCGAAAGCGGGAGAGTGCTTCAGCGACAGGCTAGTGATCCGTGGGCCAGAGCAGCAGTACTCCGAAGGCTATACTGCTCTGACCCAGGCGTTCTATTTATTTATGTGAGTCAGTGGGGAGAGCACCGACGGGCCAGACTCAGCTAACAGCTCTGGATAATCCAGAGTGTAATGCAGGCCCCGGCTTTCCTTACGCATCATGGCACAGCGGACAATCAGTTCCGCTACCTGTACCAGATTACGCAGCTCCAGCAGGTTGTTGGACACACGGAAGCGAGAATAGTACTCGTCCAGTTCCTGTTGCAGCATGGTAATACGGCGCAGTGCGCGCTCCAGACGTTTGGTGGTACGCACGATGCCAACGTAATCCCACATAAACAGACGCAATTCGTGCCAGTTGTGCTGAATTACCACCAGTTCATCCGAGTTTTCGACGCGGCTTTCATCCCACGCCGGCAGTTGTTCCGTCTGGCGAGCGTAAGGCATGCGTTTATGAATATCTTCGGCGGCAGACCAGCCGTATACCAGGCACTCCAACAGCGAGTTTGACGCCATACGGTTAGCCCCATGCAAACCGGTATAACTCACTTCACCGATCGCATAAAGCCCATCGACATCGGTACGGCCATAGTCGTCCACCATCACGCCACCGCAGGTATAGTGCGCCGCAGGAACAATCGGTACCGGCTCTTTAGTGAGATCGATTCCCAGACCCAATAATTTTTCATAAATCATCGGGAAGTGCTGACGGACAAAAGCCTCGGGTTTGTGGCTGATATCCAGATACATGCAATCGACGCCGAGGCGCTTCATTTCGTGGTCAATCGCGCGAGCGACAATATCGCGTGGAGCCAGTTCACCGCGTTCGTCGAAATCCGGCATAAAACGGCTACCGTCAGGGCGTTTCAGGTGTGCGCCTTCGCCGCGCAGGGCTTCGGTGAGCAGAAAATTGCGCGCTTGCGGGTGATAGAGCGCGGTAGGGTGGAACTGGTTGAACTCAAGATTCGCCACCCGGCAGCCTGCGCGCCAGGCCATAGCGATACCGTCGCCGGAGGAGATATCCGGATTGGTGGTGTACTGATAAACCTTCGACGCGCCGCCGGTTGCTAATACCACCGATTTGGCAGCACAGGTCTCGACCTTCTCTTTATTGCGATCCCAAATCCATGCGCCAACCACGCGGCGAGTTCCCGGTAAACCAATTTTATCGGAGACGATAAGATCGACAGCATTGCTACGCTCAAGAACGCGGATATTCGGATGATTAAGCGCTTTGCTCACCAGCGTATTTTCGACTTCCCGTCCGGTGGCATCTGCGGCATGCAGGATTCGCCGATGGCTGTGGCCGCCTTCGCGCGTTAGATGGTAACTCTCTTCCCCGTTTGCCTGCACCTGAGTGTCAAACAGCACGCCCTGATCGATTAGCCACTGCACGCAGCTTTTGGCATTACTGGCCACAAACGATACCGCCTGGCGATCGCAAATCCCGGCCCCGGCAATCAGCGTATCTTCAATATGCGAGTCAATGCTGTCGGTTTCGTCGAACACCGCGGCAATACCGCCCTGCGCATAGAACGTAGAGCCTTCACTTATCGGCCCTTTGCTTAACACGATAACTGAACTGTGTTCCGCAAGACGCAGCGCCAGTGACAAACCGGCAGCACCGCTACCGATGATCAGGACATCACAAGAAAGTTCTGGAAGTGAGTTCATAAGATTTGTTTAATTTACTAAACACGGTAATCGCAGAGTAGCACTATAAAAGCGAGCTGTGCAGGATTTTTTTGCACTAGAGTTGTAATGGCTAAACATTTCCCGCGAAAGAGGAGAGATGACGGTAACGTGAAATAAGAAGAAAGCTACGCGCTGAGGCACCTATTTATGATGAAATAAAGGCCGGGTTACGTTACTCTTCACTGGATTTGCGTTTTTATTTCGCAACTTACGTATCGATGTGCACCGGCAGACTTATAATGACAGACAATGAAACGTCTGCTGCTAAACAAAAAACAAAGCGTAACGGAACTTTACGAAAATCGGACACTCTAAGTTTCTGCTTGCTCATAATGCAGTGGTGGAGTGGCATTCTGATTACGCATGGGAATAGGGTTTGGGGAGACATTACCTCGGATGAGCGAGCAGTTAACGGACCAGGTCCTGGTTGAACGGGTCCAAAAAGGAGATCAGAAAGCTTTTAACCTGCTGGTGGTACGCTATCAGCATAAGGTTGCGAGCCTGGTTTCCCGCTACGTGCCATCTGGCGATGTGCCGGATGTTGTACAAGAGTCTTTTATAAAGGCCTATCGCGCGCTGGATTCTTTCCGGGGAGATAGTGCTTTCTATACCTGGCTGTATCGTATTGCAGTGAATACGGCCAAAAATTACCTGGTTGCTCAGGGGCGTCGCCCGCCGTCCAGTGATGTTGACGCGAGCGAAGCTGAAAACTTTGAAAGCGGCGGCGCTTTGAAAGAAATTTCGAACCCTGAGAACTTAATGTTGTCAGAAGAACTGAGACAGATTGTTTTTCGCACCATTGATGCGCTTCCGGAAGATTTACGCATGGCGATTACCTTGCGGGAGCTCGATGGCCTAAGCTATGAAGAGATAGCGGCTATCATGGATTGTCCGGTCGGTACGGTTCGTTCACGTATCTTCCGTGCGCGAGAAGCTATCGATAATAAAGTTCAACCGCTTATCAGGCGTTGACGAAAGCGGGATACTGGAAAAGGTATTAGGCATGCAGAAAGAAAAACTTTCCGCCTTAATGGATGGTGAAACGCTGGATAACGAGCTGCTGACTGAACTGTCACGCTCGTCAGAGTTGCAGGAAACCTGGGAGAGCTATCACCTCATTCGTGATTCGCTGCGCGGCGACACGGCTGATGTGCTTCATTTTGATATCTCTTCTCGCGTCATGGCCGCCATCGAAAATGAGCCTGTCCGTCAAACGACAACACCGCTCATTCCTGAAGCCCAGCCAGCGCCACACCAATGGCAAAAAATGCCGTTCTGGAATAAGGTTCGCCCGTGGGCCAGTTCGCTCACCCAAATGGGTGTTGCGGCTTGTGTATCGCTAGCGGTTATTGTTGGCGTTCAACACTACAATGGGCAATCAGATACATCTCAACCTGAATCACCTGTGTTCAATACGCTGCCGATGATGGGCAAAGCCAGCCCGGTGAGTCTGGGTGTTCCTTCGGATGCTTCCGCAGGTAGCACTGGCCAGCAGCAGGTTCAGGAACAGCGTCGCCGGATTAATGCTATGCTGCAGGATTATGAATTGCAGCGTCGCTTGCATTCGGAACAGCTTCAGTTTGAGCAGGCACAAACTCAGCAGGCGGCGGTTCAGGTGCCGGGCTATCAAACTCTAGGAACGCAATCGCAGTAATGAAGCAACTTTGGTGTGCCATGTCACTTATGGCTGGTAGCCTGTTCTTCTGTGCAAACGCCTCGGCAGATGTATCGTCCGGGGCGTTGTTGCAGCAGATGAATCTGGCCAGTCAGTCACTCAACTACGAGCTGTCGTTCGTCAGCATCAATAAATCAGGCGTCGAATCGCTACGCTATCGTCACGCGCGTCTCAACGGACAGCCGCTTGCACAGCTGTTGCAAATGGATGGCCCGCGTCGTGAAGTGGTGCAGCGCGGTAGTGAAATCAGCTATTTTGAACCTGGGCTCGACCCGTTTACGCTGAACGGCGACTATATTGTCGATTCTTTGCCGTCGCTGGTTTATACCGATTTTAAACGCCTGGCACCGTATTACGATTTCATCTCCGTCGGTCGCACACGCATTGCCGATCGCTTATGTGAAGTGATTCGCGTAGTGGCGCGCGATGGCACCCGCTACAGCTACATCGTCTGGATGGACTCGGAAAGCAAGCTGCCAATGCGCGTCGATCTACTCGACCGCGACGGTGAGACGCTGGAGCAATTCCGCGTGATTGCGTTTGATGTCGGCGATCGCGTCGATAGCAGTATGGATAAGCTCGCGAAAGCAAGCCTGCCACCGCTGCTCTCCGTTCCGGCGGGAACGAAGGTGAACTTTAACTGGGCGCCAACATGGCTGCCGCAGGGGTTCAGTGAGGTTTCCAGCAGCCGCCGAAACTTACCAACCGTCGATACCGCAGTGGAGTCCCGACTCTTCTCTGATGGGCTATTTAGCTTCTCCATCAACGTCAATCCGGCGAATACCAATAGCAGCGAACAGCTCCTGCGTACTGGCCGCCGTACGGTGAGCACTACCGTGCGTAATCAGGCTGAAATCACGATTGTCGGTGAATTACCGCCGCCAACGGCAAAACGTATTGCCGACGGTATTAGCTTCAAGGGTGCGCAATGATTAAAGAGTGGGCCACCGTTATCGCCTGGGATAACGGTATGGCGCAGGTAAGCTGCGACGTCAAAACCTCATGTAACAGCTGTTCTTCACGTGCTGGCTGTGGGACCCGCGTCCTGAATAAGCTAGGTCCGCAAACCAGCCATACCATTTCCGTTCCTAGCGCTGAGCCGCTGGTGGCAGGGCAAAAAGTCGAGTTGGGTATTACCGAAAGCAGCCTGCTCGGTTCTGCCATGCTGGTCTATATGTCACCTCTGCTTGGACTATTTGTCGTGGCGACACTGTTTCAGGTGCTGTTTGGGTCGGATATCGCCGCGCTGAGTGGGGCCGTACTGGGGGGCGTTGGCGGCTTTTTGATTGCTAAAGGCCTCTCGCCCCGGCTGGCAGCAAAAGAAACCTGGCAACCCATCATCATCAGCGTCGGACTTCCCCCGGACCTGATTCGCACCGCGACTTCTTCTGAAATGAGCCAGTGATTACACTGGCTTTATTATTTTTAGAACACTCCTCGCAGGAAGCGCTATGCTTGGCGGGAAGAGCATTTCCTGGTTGCGCGGTTGTAGTGTAGAATGCGGCGTTTTCGAACGACACAAACGTCAGGCTCCGTACCGCGGCCTCAAAGTATTCGTAAGGCATAAATATATTAATATATGAAGAATATACGTAACTTCTCCATCATTGCACATATCGACCACGGTAAATCAACGCTGTCTGACCGTATCATTCAGATTTGCGGCGGCCTTTCCGATCGCGAAATGGAAGCACAGGTTCTGGACTCCATGGATCTGGAACGCGAACGTGGTATCACCATCAAAGCGCAAAGCGTAACGCTGGATTTCAAAGCGTCTGATGGGGAAACCTATCAGCTTAACTTTATCGACACCCCAGGCCACGTTGACTTCTCCTATGAAGTTTCCCGCTCTCTGGCTGCCTGTGAAGGCGCTCTGCTGGTGGTTGACGCCGGGCAGGGTGTAGAAGCCCAGACGCTGGCAAACTGCTATACCGCATTAGAAATGGACCTGGAAGTTGTGCCGGTTCTGAACAAAATTGATCTGCCAGCAGCCGATCCTGAGCGCGCAGCAGAAGAAATTGAAGACATCGTGGGTATCGATGCCACTGACGCAGTCCGCTGCTCGGCAAAAACCGGGCTGGGTGTGACTGATGTTCTGGAACGTCTGGTGCGTGATATTCCGCCACCGGAAGGCGATCCGGAAGGTCCTTTGCAGGCACTGATCATTGACTCCTGGTTTGATAACTATCTGGGCGTCGTCTCGCTGGTGCGTATTAAAAATGGCACCATGCGTAAAGGTGACAAGATCAAAGTGATGAGCACCGGTCAGGTGTACAACGCAGACCGTCTGGGCATTTTCACACCAAAACAGGTTGACCGTACCCAGCTGAACTGCGGCGAGGTAGGTTGGTTGGTGTGTGCGATCAAAGACATCCTGGGTGCACCGGTTGGCGATACGCTGACGCAGGCACGTAACCCGGCTGAAAAAGCGCTGCCAGGCTTTAAAAAGGTGAAACCGCAGGTTTATGCGGGTTTGTTCCCGGTAAGCTCTGACGATTACGAAAACTTCCGTGACGCGTTAGGTAAGCTCAGCCTGAACGATGCTTCTCTGTTCTATGAACCAGAAAGTTCTACTGCGCTGGGCTTTGGCTTCCGCTGTGGCTTCCTCGGTCTGCTGCACATGGAGATCATTCAGGAACGTCTGGAACGTGAATACGATCTGGATCTGATCACCACCGCGCCAACCGTAGTGTATGAAGTGGAGACGACCAGCAAAGAAACTATCTATGTTGATAGCCCATCCAAGCTGCCGCCGCTGAACAACATCTACGAACTGCGTGAGCCGATTGCCGAGTGTCACATGCTGCTGCCGCAGGCATATCTGGGCAACGTAATCACTCTGTGTATTGAGAAACGTGGCGTTCAGACCAACATGGTTTACCACGGTAACCAGGTTGCGCTGACCTATGAAATCCCGATGGCGGAAGTGGTACTCGATTTCTTCGACCGTCTGAAGTCCACATCTCGTGGCTATGCGTCACTGGACTACAACTTCAAACGCTTCCAGGCGTCTGACATGGTACGTGTTGATGTTCTCATCAACAACGACCGTGTCGATGCACTGGCGCTTATCACCCACCGCGATAATTCGCAGAGTCGTGGCCGTGATCTGGTTGAGAAGATGAAAGAACTCATCCCTCGCCAGCAGTTTGATATCGCGATTCAGGCGGCCATTGGTACGCACATTATCGCGCGTTCAACGGTCAAGCAGCTGCGTAAAAACGTTCTGGCGAAATGCTACGGTGGCGATATCAGTCGTAAGAAAAAGCTGCTGCAAAAACAGAAAGATGGTAAGAAGCGCATGAAGCAGATCGGTAACGTCGAACTGCCACAGGAAGCTTTCCTCGCCATTCTGCATGTCGGTAAAGACAGCAAATAATCTTAAGGAGTTGGCATGGCGAACATGTTTGCCCTGATTCTGGTGATTGCCACACTGGTCACGGGCGTTTTGTGGTGCGTTGATAAATTTATCTTTGCACCAAAACGACGGGAACGTCAGGAAGCAGCCCAGGTTGCAACCGATGGCTCATTAGATAAAAAGACGCTGAAAAAAGTCGGCCCTAAACCGGGCTGGCTGGAAACGGGCGCATCGGTATTCCCGGTGTTGGCTATCGTGCTGATTGTGCGCTCATTCATCTATGAGCCGTTCCAGATTCCATCTGGTTCGATGATGCCAACTCTGCTGATTGGTGACTTTATTCTGGTGGAGAAATTCGCCTACGGGATCAAAGACCCTATCTATCAGAAAACGATTATTGAAACTGGCCATCCGAAGCGTGGCGATATCGTGGTGTTTAAATATCCGGAAGATCCACGCCTTGATTACATCAAGCGCACCGTAGGTCTGCCGGGGGATAAAGTGACCTACGATCCTGTCGCGAAACAAGTGACGATTCAACCTGATTGCAGTTCGGGCCAGGCATGCGGCAACGCGTTGCCGGTGACTTACTCTAACGTTGAGCCGAGCGATTTCGTCCAGACCTTCTCCCGTAGCAACGGCGGCGAGGCAACCAGCGGTTTCTTTGAAGTACCGCAGGGTGAGAGCAAAGAAAACGGCGTGCGTCTGGCGCAGCGTCAGGAAACACTGGGTGAGGTGACTCACCGTATTCTGACTGTGCCAATTGCGCAGGATCAGGCTGGAATGTACTACCACCAGTCTGGCCTGCCGCTGGCTACCTGGATCGTACCGCCGGGACAATACTTCATGATGGGCGACAACCGCGACAACAGCGCAGACAGCCGTTACTGGGGCTTTGTGCCGGAAGCGAACCTGGTCGGTAAAGCGACTGCCATCTGGATGAGCTTTGAAAAACAAGAGGGCCAATGGCCAACTGGCGTGCGCTTAAGTCGCATCGGCGGGATCCATTAATCCTCTGTTCGACTTCACGCGGCAGCCTACTGACTGCCGCGTGAATTATTTAACGCTTAAATCCATTCAAACTAACGACATCCAATGTCGTTGCGTATAGAATATCCCCCCGAAGTTTCGGATGTCTCTGACCGGGAGACACGGCACACGAAACCGCATTGGTTTTCCTCAGGTCTGTTTCGTGTGCTGCATTGTTGACGCATTCATTTATTTGGTATCGCATGAACCCCATCGTAATTAATCGGCTTCAACGGAAGCTGGGCTACACTTTTATTCATCAGGAGCTGTTGCAACAGGCGTTAACGCACCGTAGCGCTAGCAGCAAACATAACGAACGTTTAGAGTTTCTGGGTGATTCGATTTTAAGCTACGTGATCGCGAACGCGCTCTATCATCGCTTCCCACGCGTGGATGAAGGCGATATGAGCCGGATGCGCGCGACGCTGGTTCGCGGAAACACGCTGGCAGAAATTGCTCGTGAGTTTGAACTTGGCGAATGCCTGCGCCTTGGGCCGGGTGAATTGAAAAGCGGCGGTTTCCGCCGGGAATCTATTCTGGCGGATACGGTTGAAGCGTTGATTGGCGGGGTATTCCTCGACAGCGATATTCAAAACGTTGAAAGACTGATCCTTTCCTGGTATCAGACCCGTCTGGATGAAATTAGCCCAGGCGATAAGCAAAAAGATCCAAAAACTCGCCTGCAGGAATATCTGCAGGGGCGCCATCTGCCGCTGCCATCTTATTTGGTTGTGCAAGTGCGCGGTGAAGCACACGATCAAGAATTTACTATCCACTGCCAGGTTAGCGGCCTGAGTGAACCGGTGGTCGGCACAGGTTCCAGCCGTCGCAAGGCGGAACAGGCTGCCGCCGAAGAGGCGCTGAAAAAGCTGGAGCTGGAATGAGCGAAGAAAAAAACTACTGCGGATTTATTGCCATCGTCGGTCGACCGAACGTTGGCAAATCCACCTTACTGAACAACCTGCTCGGGCAGAAGATCTCCATCACGTCCCGAAAAGCGCAGACCACTCGCCACCGTATCGTCGGTATCCATACCGAAGGGGCCTATCAGGCGATTTACGTCGATACCCCGGGCCTGCATATGGAAGAAAAGCGCGCCATCAACCGCCTGATGAACAAAGCGGCAAGCAGCTCTATCGGTGACGTTGAGCTGATTATTTTCGTGGTTGAAGGCACCCGCTGGACGCCGGACGACGAAATGGTGCTGAATAAGCTTAAAGGCGGCCGTGCGCCGGTGATCCTCGCGGTCAACAAAGTGGACAACGTGCAGGAAAAAGCGGATCTCTTACCGCACCTGCAGTTCCTTGGCAGCCAGATGGACTTCCTCGATATTGTTCCGATTTCGGCAGAAACCGGGCTGAACGTGGACACCGTTGCCGGGATTGTCCGTAAGCATCTGCCGGAAGCGACCCACCACTTCCCGGAAGATTATATTACTGACCGTTCACAGCGCTTTATGGCGTCAGAAATCATCCGTGAAAAACTGATGCGTTTCCTCGGTGCCGAACTGCCGTATTCCGTGACGGTGGAAATCGAACGTTTCCAGTCTAACGAACGTGGTGGCTACGACATCAACGGCCTGATCCTGGTTGAGCGTGAAGGGCAGAAGAAGATGGTCATTGGTAACAAAGGTTCCAAGATCAAAACCATCGGTATTGAAGCCCGTAAGGATATGCAGGAGATGTTCGAAGCGCCTGTTCACCTGGAACTGTGGGTGAAAGTGAAGTCAGGCTGGGCCGATGATGAACGCGCGCTGCGCAGTCTCGGTTACACCGACGATCTCTGAGGATAACCCCGATGGAGGGCTGGCAGCGCGCTTTCGTCCTGCATAGTCGTCCCTGGAGCGAAACCAGTCTAATGCTGGACGTCTTCACGGAAGAGTCGGGTCGCGTGCGCCTTGTTGCGAAAGGCGCACGTTCCAAACGCTCTAATCTCAAAGGTGCGCTTCAGCCCTTTACCCCCCTGTTAGTTCGCTTTGGCGGACGCGGCGAAGTCAAAACGCTGCGTAGCGCAGAAGCCGTCTCCCTGGCGTTACCCCTAAGCGGCATCACCCTTTACAGTGGTCTGTACGTCAACGAGCTTATCTCTCGTGTGCTTGAGCACGAAACTCGCTTCTCTGAACTCTTCTTTGACTATTTACACTGCATCCAGGCGCTCGCAGGCGCAACTGGCTCGCCGGAACCGGCGCTGCGTCGTTTCGAGCTGGCGCTGCTGGGGCATCTCGGCTACGGCGTTGATTTCCTGCACTGTGCGGGGAGTGGTGATGAAGTCGATGACACCATGACCTACCGCTATCGCGAAGAGAAGGGGTTTATCGCCAGTATCGTGATGGATAACAACACCTTTACCGGGCGGCATTTGAAAGCGCTGGCGAGCCGGGAATTTCCAGACGCCGATGTACTGCGCGCCGCGAAACGCTTTACCCGTATGGCGCTAAAGCCGTATCTTGGTGGCAAACCGCTAAAGAGCCGCGAACTGTTTCGCCAGTTTGTGCCAAAGCGATAACCCGTTTTACATTCGCTCCGCTTTCCCTACTAGAGGGCCGGAGTGAGGAAAAAGAACGTTAAAAATAAAAACACGAGGATTGTCATGGCTGAATTACTGTTAGGCGTCAATATTGACCACATTGCCACCCTGCGTAACGCACGCGGCACCGCATACCCAGACCCGGTGCAGGCGGCGTTTATCGCTGAGCAGGCCGGTGCTGATGGCATCACCGTGCATTTACGTGAGGATCGTCGGCACATCACCGACCGCGATGTACGCATTCTGCGCCAGACGTTGGATACCCGGATGAATCTGGAGATGGCGGTAACCGAAGAGATGCTGGCTATTGCTTGCGAAACCAAGCCGCATTTCTGCTGCCTGGTGCCGGAAAAACGCCAGGAAGTGACCACCGAAGGCGGTTTGGATGTGGCTGGTCAGCTCGACAAAATGCGCGATGCCTGCAAACGTTTGGCGGATGCCGGAATTTTGGCCTCGCTGTTTATCGATGCCGATAACGCGCAGATTAAAGCCGCTGCTGACGTGGGTGCGCCGTATATCGAAATCCACACTGGCTGCTACGCCGATGCGACGACCGACGCCGAACAGGCCAAAGAACTGGAACGTATCGCGAAAGCGGCGACCTACGCGGCAAGCCTTGGCCTGAAGGTCAACGCGGGTCACGGCCTGACCTATCACAACGTGAAGGCTATCGCCGCGCTGCCGGAAATGCACGAGCTGAACATCGGCCACGCCATTATTGGTCGCGCGGTCATGAGCGGCCTGAAAGACGCTGTTGCTGAAATGAAACGCCTGATGCTGGAAGCGCGCGGCTAATGGCCATTCTAGGGTTAGGTACCGACATCGTCGAAATCGCCCGTATCGAAGGGGTGATCGCCCGCAGTGGCGATCGTCTTGCACGCCGCGTGCTCAGCGATAACGAATGGGCAATCTGGGAAACGCATCAACAGCCGGTGCGTTTTCTGGCCAAGCGCTTTGCGGTCAAAGAGGCGGCGTCTAAAGCCATGGGCACCGGTATTCGTAACGGCCTGGCGTTTAATCAGTTTGAAGTTTACAACGACGAGTTGGGCAAGCCGAAGCTGCGGTTATGGGGCGAGGCGAAACTGTTGGCTGAACGGATGGGCGTGACGCATATGCATGTGACGCTCGCCGATGAACGTCACTATGCCTGCGCGACGGTGATTGTTGAAAGCTAGATTTTGTCCGCGTGGTGCATCTGGACAAACTTGTCCCACAGCTGCTCTTCGCTTTCCAGATGTGCCGGATCCTTCAAAATAGTATTTGGGATCGGGCACACTTTCTGACAGGTTGGTGTTTCATAATGGCCGATGCATTCGGTGCAGCGATTGCTATTGATCTCATAGATGCTATCACCCATCGAAATGGCCTCGTTGGGGCATTCCGGTTCGCACATATCGCAGTTGATACATTTTTTGGTGATTAACAGCGCCATCAGGAAATTCTCAGAAACATTATAAACAGGGCGCGCATTATACGCTCATTTTCCACTCAGGCCATACCTTTTCTGTGGTAATAGCACGGCCGATCAAACCAGCTTTTTCACTAACGCTTCGCTATGGCGAATACGCTCCGGTGCGTTTTCCAGGTCCTGCTGTACCAGCCCCATAAACAACAGATCCGTTAACATCATCTGAGCGCTGGTTGAGGAAATGGCCGCACTGCGCGTAGCCTGCTCTTCGGCAATGGTATACAGACAGTGCGTGGCCCGCTGCTGTAGGGCGTTGGGTGAAAAACCGGTAATGGCGAGAACCTTTCCACCGACGCGTAGCGTCTCGTCTGCGGCCAGATTGATCTCACGACGTGCGCCGGAATAGGAGATGGCTAACAGCAGATCGTCCTTGGTCATTGCCTGAACGGTGGCCAGCAGAGCGTGCATATCCTGCTCGCAAACGGCATTAACGCCGATTTTCATCAGCTTCCAGCTAAAATTCCTCGCCACCAGCCCCGATGCACCAATGCCGGTGAGAATAATGCGTCGCGCGTTGCGCAGCAGTGTCACCGTTTCTACCAGCTTATCTTCGCTATTCACGTCGAGCGACGCGTGCATGGCGGCTACGTTATCTTTTATCAACTTCTCGCCCACCAGACGCAGTGGGTCGTCGCCGCAAATCTGGTTATGTACCGGCACGGAATGAGGGTTGACGCTGCTGGCCATGGCTTCACTGAGCGCCAGCTTGAGTGCAGGAAATCCTTTAAACCCGAGCTTCTGAGCAAACTTCACTACGCTTGACTGGCTCACGCCGGCCTGGCTTGCCAGCTGCTGTGAACTTAAGTGACGGGCCTGATCCGGCTGCGCCAGAATAAAGTCGGCTAGCTTTCTGTCGCTTTGCGCCAGCTGAGGGTAGCGCTGACGAATACTGATTAAACAATTCATAATAACCTCACGGGCACAATGACCACTTATGTACCGAAACACCATTCTGCTCGTTTGAACGAATTATGTATTCTATTATAACTAGATATGGCGAATTAAATATTCCATGCGGGTAAAACACAACTCTTTTAGCGTCGGTGTTTGTTGAAGGCTCGTTTGGCGAAAGCGTGCGGGGGATCTGTTACTCTATTGCCTTCACTGATAGATAACGACAGGAGTCTCATTTGACCAGCCATTCCCGCCGCGTGGTGTTCTTTGATCTCGATGGTACGCTGCACCAGCAGGATCTGTTTGGCGCGTTCATCCGCTATCTGCTGCGCCGTCTGCCGCTTAACGCGCTGCTGGTACTGCCGTTGTTACCTATTATCGGTGCGGCCATGCTGCTGAAAGGTCGCGCGGCGCGCTGGCCAATGAGCGTGCTGCTTTGGGGCTGTACGTTCGCCCGGCGCGAAGCAACGCTAAACGCGCTGGAGGCGAGTTTTATTATCTGGTTTCGTGCCACGGTGACGCCGTTTCCCATTGTGCAGCAGCGTTTAGACAGCTACCTCAGTCACCATGATGCTGACGTTTGGTTAATTACCGGTTCGCCACAGACCCTGGTCGAACGCGCCTATGCCGATGCGCCGTGGATGTCTCGGGTGAATCTGATTGGCAGCCAAATGCACCGTGGCTTTGGTGGGCGGGTATTATCGGTACGCTGTTTAGGGCATGAAAAGGTGGTACAGCTGGAACAGCGTCTCGGCGCGCCGCTACGTTTATACAGCGGCTATAGCGACAGCAAGCAGGATAACCCACTACTTTTTTTCTGTGAGCATCGCTGGCGGGTCACGCCGCGCGGTGAGCTTGAGCAACTGGAATAAGCGGGCGCTGCGCTTTGATGGATATTGTGTATAATGCGCGGCGTTTTATCTTCTGGAGTCTTCACGTTGTCCAACATTGAACTGAACCATGAATACTGGATGCGCCATGCGCTGATGCTGGCCAAACGCGCCTGGGAAGAGGGCGAAGTGCCAGTGGGTGCGGTATTGGTGCACAACAACCAGGTGATTGGCGAAGGCTGGAATCGTCCGATTGGCCGCCACGACCCTACCGCACATGCGGAAATCATGGCACTGCGTCAGGGCGGGCTGGTACTGCAAAACTATCGCTTGATTGATACCACGCTGTACGTGACGCTGGAACCTTGCGTGATGTGCGCGGGAGCGATGGTACATAGTCGGATCGGGCATTTGGTGTTTGGTGCCCGCGATGCTAAAACCGGTGCGGCGGGTTCCTTAATCGACGTGCTGCATCATCCGGGTATGAACCACCGAATTGAATTTACCGAAGGGGTGTTGGCCGACGAGTGCTCTGGCATGCTGAGCGATTTCTTCCGCTACCGTCGTCAGCAGCAAAAAACGCTGAAGCAGGCCGCGAAAGCAAATCCTCCCGCTGGCCAGTAGCTTATTTTTTATGCCGTGACATTAAAAACGACACCGCGTCGTTTTGATTAGGTGACGGCATAAAGGAGAACAGGCTGTAGTGATTCTGATTGAGTTCATCTGCTGATACCGCCGGATAAGCCTGCGCAATTGCCATCTCATCCGTTGCCTTCTTCTCTTTTTCCTGTAAATAGCCGACCAGGCTTATCTGATACTTACGAATATTTTCGACATAAGCATAGGCTTCATGCCCGCGTGCGTAGCCGTAGGTTAGCTTGCTGTACCACGGTTTCTGGCTCAGCAGCGGCAGCCGCTGCTTGACGTCGGCCCAGCTGTCCGGATTTCCTTTTTGCTTTGCGGTAAGCGCGCGAGCATCGAGCATGTGGGCGTAGCCCATGTTATAGGCCGCCAGCGCAAACCATATTCGTTCTTCCTGCGGTACGCTATCCGGCACTTTGGTCATCATATCCTGGATATAACGCATCCCACCGCTGATGCTCTGCTCGGCATCAGTACGGTCGCTCAGCCCAAGGCTTTGCGCGGTATTTTTGGTCAGCATCATCAGACCGCGAACGCCAGTAGGGGAGGTGGCCTGCGGATCCCAGTGCGATTCCTGATACGAGATAGCGGCCAACAGTTTCCAGTCTATTTCACTGGCGTACTTTTCAAATAGCGGCTGCAGGTCCGGTAGGACGTTATCCACCGCGCGCAGGAATGAACGGGTATCGACGTAATCGAAATCGTCGCCGTGGCCGAGATATTTCTCTTCCAGACGAGCCAGGGTGCCGTCTTCATTAATATTGTTGAAGAAGTCGAGCATCGCCGCAGAGAGCGTATTGTCATCGTCCTGTAGACTAAACCAGGTGACCGGCTGCTCGTCGGTAATATCCAGCGCGACCGCAAGCTCGGGGTGAACGCGCTGGAACAGGCCAATGGCAACCGAGTCGGCGATGGTGTAGTCAAGTTTACCGTCAATGACGGCCTGCATCAGATCGACCGAACCGCGTTTTTCATCAACGGTCCACGACAGGTCGGGGTATTTCGTTTCCTTTAAACTTTGCAGATCGCTAATCACCACCTGACCTGGCGCGACGGTCAGTTGATCCGCGGAAATATTGCTCAGATTGCGCGGGCGGGTATTACCGACGCGATAAACCATCTGCTGAGAAACAGAATAATAGGTCGGGCCGGGCTGATAGCTTTTGCTGCGCTCGCTGTTATAGACCAAGCCCGCGGCGAGCATGTCGGCATTGCCATGGTCGAGGTCATCGAAAAGCTGGCTGATGTTCTGGCGTACGGTAATCTTCAGCTTCACGCCGAGGTAGTCAGCAAACTGCTGAGCCAGCTCGTAATCGAGGCCGATATCTTTATCATTAAAGGTGCTATAGGTCAGCGGAGAGAGGACGGTACTGACGCGCAGCTCCCCCCGCTCCTGAATCGCGGCGATGCGGTTTTCTGGTTTGCCAAACCAGGGAATGGACGGCCACAGGGCCGCTGCCAGCAACAGCGTCACGACGCCGATGAGCAGATAATTAATCTTTAGTTTTTTCAAATAGTTAATTCGCTGAGATGCTAAAGGGTATCCCTGACGACACTAAGGTTTGCTTCAGATTGAGCGGCATTTTGCTTAACATTACGCCAGTTGGCAACTGATTCGAGAGGTGAGTCACATCTATTGGTAAAGCACGACGATGATTTTATTTTGACGCAAACGGTTTCGTCAGGCCACAGGATTCTCTATAATAGCGCCCGTTCTCCCCCATTGCGCACACTGAAAGCTGAGAAGACGAGAGACTTATGATGGAAATTCTGCGTGGTTCGCCTGCACTGTCTGCATTTCGTATTAACAAACTGCTGACGCGTTTTCAGGCGGCCAACCTCCCGGTTAGCAATATATACGCCGAGTATGTCCATTTTGCCGATCTGGACGCGGCGCTGACCGAAGAAGAGCGGGCCCGACTCGAGCGACTGTTGCAGTATGGCCCAAGCCTGAACAGTCATACCCCTACCGGTAAACTGCTGCTCGTCACTCCTCGCCCTGGCACTATCTCCCCCTGGTCTTCAAAAGCTACCGACATCGCCCACAACTGCGGCCTGCAGCAGGTTCTGCGTCTTGAGCGCGGCGTGGCCTACTATATTGATGCCGCTAGCCTGACTGCTGAGCAAGTCGATGCTGTTGCCGCCGAGCTGCACGATCGCATGATGGAGAGCGTATTTGCCTCACTGCAGGATGCAGAAAAACTGTTTGCCCATCACCAGCCAGCACCGGTTGCCAGCGTTGATTTGCTGGGGCAGGGGCGTCAGGCGTTGATTGACGCCAACATCCGTCTGGGCCTGGCGCTGGCGGAAGATGAAATTGATTATTTGCAGGATGCGTTCACCAAACTGGGACGCAACCCGAATGACATTGAGCTTTACATGTTCGCTCAGGCGAACTCCGAGCACTGTCGTCACAAAATCTTCAACGCTGACTGGATTATTGACGGTGAAAAACAGCCAAAGTCGCTGTTTAAAATGATTAAAAACACCTTCGAAACCACGCCGGAACACGTGCTGTCGGCCTATAAAGACAACGCCGCGGTGATGGAAGGTTCGGAAGTGGGTCGCTACTTTGCCGATTACGCCACCGGCCGCTACGATTTCCATCAGGAGCCTGCGCATATCCTGATGAAGGTTGAAACCCATAACCACCCGACGGCGATCTCTCCGTGGCCGGGTGCAGCCACCGGTTCCGGCGGTGAAATCCGTGATGAAGGGGCAACCGGTCGCGGCGCGAAGCCAAAAGCGGGGTTGGTGGGCTTCTCCGTCTCTAACCTGCGCATCCCGGGCTTTGAACAGCCGTGGGAAGAAGATTTCGGTAAGCCGGATCGTATCGTCACCGCGCTGGACATCATGACCGACGGCCCACTCGGTGGGGCGGCATTCAACAACGAATTTGGTCGCCCAGCGCTGACAGGCTACTTCCGTACTTACGAAGAAAAAGTGAACAGCCATAACGGCGAAGAGCTGCGCGGCTATCACAAGCCGATCATGCTGGCGGGCGGGATCGGTAACATTCGCGCCGATCACGTGCAGAAAGGTGAGATTGTCGTCGGTGCTAAGCTGATCGTCCTCGGTGGTCCGGCCATGAACATCGGCCTGGGCGGCGGTGCGGCCTCTTCGATGGCTTCAGGACAGTCTGATGCTGACCTTGATTTTGCTTCCGTACAGCGTGACAACCCGGAAATGGAACGCCGCTGCCAGGAAGTTATCGACCGCTGCTGGCAGCTGGGCGATGCTAACCCAATCCTGTTTATCCACGACGTGGGTGCAGGTGGCCTGTCCAACGCTATGCCTGAGCTGGTTAGCGACGGCGGGCGCGGCGGTAAATTTGAGCTGCGCGATATCCTTAGCGATGAGCCAGGCATGAGCCCGCTGGAAATCTGGTGTAACGAATCCCAGGAACGCTATGTGCTGGCGGTTGCCGCTGACCAACTGCCGCTGTTTGAAGAGTTATGCAAACGCGAGCGTGCGCCTTATGCGGTGATCGGTGAAGCCACCGAAGAACAGCATCTTTCGATGAATGACCGTCATTTCGACAATCAGCCTATCGATCTGCCACTTGACGTGCTGCTCGGCAAAACGCCGAAAATGACCCGTGACGTCCAGACGTTGAAAGCGAAAGGCGAAGCGCTGGCGCGTGAAGAGATCTCGCTGGCCGATGCGGTGAACCGCGTGCTGCATCTGCCCACCGTGGCAGAGAAAACTTTCCTCGTTACCATTGGCGACCGTACTGTGACCGGCATGGTAGCGCGTGACCAGATGGTTGGCCCATGGCAGATCCCAGTGGCTAACTGTGCCGTTACCACTGCGAGCCTCGATAGCTACTACGGCGAAGCGATGGCGCTGGGTGAACGTGCACCAGTCGCACTGCTGGACTTTGCCGCTTCTTCCCGCCTGGCGGTGGGCGAAGCGCTGACCAACATTGCCGCCACGCAGATTGGCGACATCAAACAGATTAAACTCTCCGCGAACTGGATGTCTGCTGCCGGCCACCCGGGTGAAGACGCGGGCCTGTATGAAGCGGTAAAAGCCATCGGCGAAGAGATGTGCCCTCAGCTGGGCCTGACCATTCCGGTGGGCAAAGACTCCATGTCGATGAAAACCCGCTGGCAGGAAGGCAACGAGCAGCGCGAGATGACCTCGCCGCTGTCGCTGGTGATCACCGCCTTCGCGCGTGTGGAAGATGTGCGTCATACCATCACCCCACAGCTGGTGACTGAAGATAACGCCCTGCTGCTGATTGACCTCGGTAAAGGCCACAATACGCTGGGTGCGACCGCTCTGGCGCAGGTGTATCGCCAGTTGGGCGACAAGCCAGCTGACGTGCGCGACGTCGCACAGCTGAAAGGCTTCTACGACGCCATTCAGGCGCTGGTGGCACAGCGTAAGCTGCTGGCCTATCACGACCGTTCCGACGGTGGCCTGCTGGTGACTTTGGCAGAGATGGCGTTCGCTGGCCACTGCGGCGTCGAAGCCGATATTGCGTCCCTGGGGGACGATCGTCTGGCTGCGCTGTTTACCGAAGAGCTTGGTGCGGTGATTCAGGTGCGCGCCGCCGACCGTGAAGCGGTGGAAGCGATTCTGGCGGCGAATGGCCTGGCAGATTGCGTACATTACCTCGGACAGGCCGTCGCGGGTGACCGTTTCACTCTGACCGCAAACGGCCAGCCGGTGTTTAGCGAAAGCCGCACCCAGTTGCGTATGTGGTGGGCTGAAACCACCTGGCAGATGCAGCGTCTGCGTGATAATCCGGAATGTGCCGATCAGGAACATAATGCCAAAGCGGACGATAACGACCCGGGCCTCAACGTGAAGCTCACCTTCGATATCGATGCCGATGTGGCAGCGCCTTACATTGCTACCGGTGCGCGTCCAAAAGTGGCCGTACTGCGCGAGCAGGGCGTTAACTCCCACGTAGAGATGGCGGCCGCCTTCCACCGTGCGGGCTTTGATGCCATTGATGTCCACATGAGCGATTTGCTGGCCGGTCGTCTGGGTCTTGACGCCTTCGATGCACTGGTTGCCTGCGGTGGCTTCTCTTACGGTGACGTATTAGGGGCGGGCGAAGGCTGGGCGAAATCCATCCTCTTCAACAACCGCGTACGTGATGAATTCGCCACCTTCTTCCATCGTCCGCAGACGCTGGCGCTGGGCGTGTGTAACGGCTGTCAGATGATGTCTAACCTGCGCGAACTGATCCCGGGCAGCGACCTGTGGCCACGCTTTGTACGTAACCACTCTGACCGCTTTGAAGCACGCTTTAGCCTGGTTGAAGTGGCCAGCAGTCCGTCTCTGCTGCTGCAAGGGATGGAAGGTTCGCGGATGCCAATCGCCGTTTCTCACGGTGAAGGCCACGTAGAAGTGCGTGACGGTGCGCACCTGGCTCAGCTTGAAAGCAAAGGCCTGGTGGCACTGCGCTTTGTCGATAACTTCGGCAAAGTCACCGAAACTTACCCGGCCAACCCAAACGGGTCGCCAAACGGTATTACGGCAGTGACCAGCGAAAGCGGCCGCGTCACGATTATGATGCCGCACCCAGAGCGCGTATTCCGTTCAGTCGCTAACTCCTGGCACCCGGAAAACTGGGGCGAGGACAGCCCGTGGATGCGAATCTTCCGCAACGCGCGTAAACAACTCGGTTGAGTTCACACCGATAAATCAGGCCCCTCCGTGTGAGGGGCTTTTTTTTGCCCTCAGGGGCGATTCACACGTTGTGCTTTTCAAGACCGCTACGCTGTGTCGGGAAATCCCGACATTACCGCTATTGCGCTGTCGCTAAAAAGAGACATTTAATTTATTGATATGTAATGAATTTATACTTTAGTTGTACGAGTGTTGCTAATTAGCGACATAAAGGTCAAAAAATAGTCAGCACGGCATGGCGCCATTGCTAGTATATTTTCTATATTTATCATAATGTTAATTTAATGTTTTGTATTGTGGCACGCATCGTGCATAATAATAACCAGTGGCTCATTCACCTCCTTATGTCAGCCCCTTCGGGACGTGCTACATAAACTTCGAATGACGCACAACAAGGTGCCTGCCGTCCAGCAACTGATAACAGCTCTGCTTTATCAATCATCGGGCGAAACGTTGAGTTAGGCACCGCCTTATTCCAGAACAAAGCCGGGCTTATGCCCGGCTTTGTTCTTTCTGGCCTTTCCCTCTCCGATAACCTCAGTTAGCATTTCACTATGTTGCTTTATTGAGATAACGCCTTGAAACGCCCTTCACTTTCTCCACGTTCGCTGCGCCAACTGGTCACTCTGTCTTTTCTGTTGATCCTGTTGCCGCTGCTGGTATTGGCATGGCAGGCATGGCAGAGCTTGAATATGCTCAGCGCGCAGGCTGAACAGACCAACCGTACTACGCTTATCGATGCGCGACGCAGCGAAGCGATGGCCAATATCGCCCTGGATATGGAACGTAGCTACCGTCAGTACTGCGTGCTTGACGACCCGACGCTGGCGAAGGTGTATCAAAATCAGCGTAAGCGCTATGGCGATATGCTGGAGGCGCATGCGGGCGTACTGCCTGATGTTGCCCTTTATCAACAGTTGCGCCAGAGCCTTCATGATTTAGCCCAGTTGGAGTGCAACAACAGCGGGCCGCAAAAGCCAGCGGCAGAGTATCTGGCCGCCTTCTCCAGTGCCAACAGCGAACTGGTTCAGGCAACGCGTACGGTGGTCTTCTCTCGCGGGCAGCAGCTACAGCAGGCCATTGCCGAGCGCGGTCAGTTCTTTGGCTGGCAGGCGCTGGTACTGTTTCTGGTTAGTCTGGCGATGGTGCTGCTGTTTACCCGCATGATTATCGGCCCGGTGAAGGGTATTGAGAGTATGATTAACCGGCTGGGGGAAGGGCAGTCGCTTGACGGTGAAGTGATGTTCCGCGGGCCGCGCGAGCTGCGCTCCGTCGGGCAACGCATCGTCTGGCTGAGTGAACGCCTGTCATGGCTGGAGTCACAGCGTCATCAGTTTTTACGCCATCTGTCTCATGAATTGAAAACGCCGCTCGCCAGCATGCGCGAGGGCACCGAACTGCTGGCCGATCAGGTCGTGGGGCCGCTCACCGCGGAACAAAAAGAGGTGGTCGCCATTCTTGATAGCAGCAGCCGCAACCTGCAAACGCTGATTGAGCAACTGCTGGACTATAACCGTAAGCTCAGTGAAACGGCGATCCGCATGGAGCCCGTCACCCTCGCGCCGTTGGTCGAGATGGTCGTTTCCGCGCATAGCTTACCGGCGCGAGCTAAAATGATGCACACGCAGGTCGACCTCCAGGCCCCAGCCTGCCTGGCAGAACCCACGCTATTGATGAATGCGCTGGATAATCTCTATTCGAATGCGGTGCACTATGGCACTGAATCCGGTAACATTTATCTGCGCAGCTGCCGGGAAGGCGCTAAGGTAATTATTGATGTTATCAATACAGGAACGCCGATCCCGGATGCTGAAAAAATCATGATCTTCGAGCCTTTTTATCAGGGTAGCCACCAGCGCAAAGGCGCGGTGAAAGGGAGCGGTCTTGGTTTAAGCCTGGCGCGCGACTCGGTGCGTAAAATGCACGGCGAGCTCTATCTTATCGACGCACAGGACAGCAACGTCTGTTTTCGTATTGAACTCCCGGCTCCAGGGCTTGAAAAAACAACCACATGAATCGATATCGAGTGACTATGCCCCAATTTTTAACGCGTATGGGCCGGCGACAGCGGCCGTGGCGTGGCGGGTTATTTGGCCTCGCCTGCCTGGTTTTATCCGGGTGCAATACTTCGCTGGTACCCCATCATGGTGGATCCAGCAGTGACGGTAACGAACCGCGCCAGCAGGTAGCAGATTACCTGTCGACCGACTGTGATGATATCTGGGCGCTGAGCGGCGAGACGGCCGAAAACAACCCTCTTTATTGGCTGCGCGGCATGGACTGCGCAGACCGTCTGCCGGCGGCGCGTGCGCGCGCCGATGCCAATGCGCTCTCGGTGGAAAACTGGCAGGGGGCGTTCAAACGCGGCATCCTGCTGTCGGATGCGAAAATCACCCCAACCGAGCGTCGGCAGGTGGTGGCTGACATTGATGCCCACAGTTCGAGTATTCCTGCACGTATTCGCCCGCTATATCAGATTTGGCGCAATGACCAGACGCTACAGCTGTCGCTTGCCGATGAGCGTCAGCGCTACGGTAAACTTCAGGAAACCAGCGATGCTCAGCTGGACGCGCTGCGCGTGCAGCAGCAACAGCTGCAGGCGGAGCTGGATTTAACCACCCGCAAGCTGCAAAACCTGACGGATATTGAACGTCAACTCTCCAGCCGCAAACCGGGGGCCGATATGAGCCACGGCGGCGCATCTGACGAGGATAAACATGACGAACCGTAAACCCGCGCACCTGCTGTTGGTGGATGATGATCCCGGCCTGCTTAAACTGCTGGGCATGCGCCTAACCAGTGAAGGCTACCGGGTGCAGACCGCCGAAAGCGGCCAGCAAGGATTACGGGTGCTGGCGAAGGAGCGTATTGACCTTGTCATCAGCGATTTGCGGATGGACGAGATGGACGGTTTGCAACTGTTCAGCGAAATTCAAAAAGTACAGCCGGGTATGCCGGTTATCATTCTCACCGCCCATGGTTCTATTCCCGATGCGGTGGCAGCGACCCAGCAGGGCGTTTTCAGCTTCTTAACCAAACCGGTTGATAAAGACGCACTGTACAAGGCAATTGATGAAGCCCTGGAGCGCTCGTCTCCGGCGATGGATGAGCAGTGGCGGGAAGCCATTGTCACCCGTAGCCCGCTGATGCTGCGTTTGTTGGAGCAGGCGCAGATGGTGGCGCAGTCCGATGTTAGCGTGCTGATTAACGGCCAAAGCGGTACCGGGAAAGAGATTCTGGCGCAGGCAATTCATAACGCTAGCCCACGCCACGCCAAGCCTTTTGTGGCTATTAACTGCGGTGCGCTGCCAGAACAGCTGCTGGAATCTGAGCTGTTTGGCCACGCGCGCGGTGCGTTCACCGGTGCGGTCAGCAATCGTGAAGGGCTGTTCCAGGCCGCCGAGGGCGGCACGCTGTTCCTCGATGAAATTGGCGATATGCCCGCGCCGCTTCAGGTCAAACTGCTGCGCGTGCTGCAGGAACGTAAGGTGCGCCCGCTGGGCAGTAACCGCGATCTGGACATTAACGTACGCATTCTTTCGGCAACCCACCGGGATCTGCCTAAGGCAATGGCGCGCGGCGAGTTCCGTGAGGATCTCTTCTACCGTCTGAACGTGGTGAACCTGAAGATCCCGACCCTTGCCGAACGCACCGAAGATATTCCGCTGCTGGCTAACTATCTGCTGCGCCAGGCTGCGGACCGCCACAAACCTTTTGTCAGAGCCTTTTCGACCGATGCTATGAAGCGGCTGATGGCGGCAAACTGGCCGGGCAACGTGCGTCAGTTGGTTAACGTTATTGAGCAGTGCGTGGCGTTAACTTCTTCGCCGGTGATAAGCGATGCGCTGGTGGAGCAGGCGCTGGAAGGGGAGAATACCGCGCTGCCGACTTTCGTTGAGGCGCGTAATCAGTTTGAGCTGAATTATCTGCGTAAACTCCTGCAAATCACCAAAGGCAACGTGACCCATGCGGCCAGAATGGCCGGACGAAACCGTACCGAGTTCTATAAATTGCTCTCGCGGCATGAACTGGATGCGAACGATTTTAAAGAGTAGCACCGGACAAACGTCTGATTTATGATACGGTGAGCAACCGGTTACGCGATAAAAACGACAGGAACACCATGAAAAAAATTGATGCGATTATTAAACCCTTCAAACTCGATGACGTACGTGAAGCGCTGGCGGAAGTCGGTATCACCGGGATGACGGTAACGGAAGTGAAAGGCTTTGGTCGTCAGAAGGGCCACACCGAGCTGTATCGTGGCGCGGAGTACATGGTGGACTTCCTGCCGAAGGTTAAAATTGAAATCGTGGTGACCGACGATATCGTCGATACCTGTGTGGATACCATTATCCGCACCGCGCAGACCGGAAAAATCGGCGACGGTAAAATTTTCGTCTTTGACGTGGCGCGCGTCGTACGTATCCGTACCGGTGAAGAAGACGACGCAGCGATTTAATCCGCGTCGTTTCGTATGATTTTGAAGGCCCGAGAGCTTAACGTTCTCGGGCCTTTTTCATTACAGCACCTTATGCGGGCCGAAGCATTCGTAGTGGATACGCTCGGCGTTCACGCCCAGTTCCACCAGCTGCTTCGCCGCATATTGCATAAACACCACCGGGCCGCAGAGATAGAACTGCATCTGCGGATCCTGCAGGCTCGCTGCCAACGGTGCCAACGTCATCAATCCCTCAGTGTCAAACGCCTTGCCCTGACGATCGCTGTCGGTTGGCGTGCGGTACCACAGGTGGGAAGTGAAGTGAGGAAGCTGTGCGCCCAGCGCTTTCACCTCATCGGCAAAGGCATGAACTTCGCCGTTTTCCGCGGCGTGGAACCAGTTTACCTGTGCCGGATGTTGGCTTTTCGCCAACGTATCCAGCATTGCCAACATTGGCGTTTGGCCTACGCCGCCGGAGATGAGCGTCACTGGCGTTTGTGGCGTCACCTGCAGGAAGAAATCCCCGGCCGGAGCCGCCAGATAAACGACATCACCTTCTTTCGCCGCATTATGTAACCAGCTTGATACCTGACCGCCGTCTTCGCGTTTTACCGCGATGCGATAGCTTTTACCATCCGGTTTGCGGGTCAGCGAGTACTGACGAATTTCCTGGAACTCAAAATCTTCAGGTTTCAACCACACTGCCAGATACTGACCCGGTTGGTAGTCTGCGACCGGCTGACCATCGACAGGTGCCATTTCGAAACTGGTGATTAGCGCGCTACGTGGGGTTTTATTGATGATGCGGAACGCACGGGTGCCTTCCCAACCGCCAGTTTTGCTGGCGCTCTCACGGTAGATTTCAGCTTCGCGGTTAATAAACACGCCGGCCAGCACGCCGTAGGCTTTGCCCCAGGCATCCAGCACTTCCTGGCCCGGGCTGAACATCTCATCTAACGTTGCCAGCAGGTGGCCGCCGACGATGTCGTACTGCTCGGGTTTAATCTGGAAGCTGGTGTGCTTCTGCGCAATTTTTTCCACCGCCGGTAGCAGGGCCGCCAGGTTTTCAATATTGCTGGCGTAGGCGGCAATGGCGTTGAACAGCGCTTCACGCTGATCGCCGTTGCGCTGGTTGCTCATGTTGAAAATTTCTTTGAGCTCCGGATTGTGAGCAAACATCCGGTCATAAAAGTGGGCGGTGAGTTTTGGTCCGGTCTCAACCAGCAGGGGGATAGTGGCTTTTACGGTGGCGATGGTTTGAGCATCAAGCATGGCAGGTCTTCCTTTGATTATCACTTAATGTTGCATATTAAATGCATCTTATAAAAATACCCCTGCTTTGTAAATGGTTCTTTGAGATATTGCACCAACTCGGTTACAACATGAATTATTCGCATCACAATCCTGAAAAGAAATCGCCTTCCCGGCCGAAGGTCTTTATTCCTCAAGCCCTTGTGTGGCTTGAAGGTAAACGTTTGCGTAATTTCGTTTGTCAAGACCTGTTATCACAGAACGATTCGGTTATACTGTTGGCCGTTGTCCAACTGGACTGCCTTTTTCAGGGCAAAATTTTATTGTTAGCTGAGTCAGGAGATGCGGATGTTAAAGCGTGAAATGAACATTGCCGATTATGATGCCGAACTGTGGCAGGCTATGGAGCAAGAAAAAGTACGTCAGGAAGAGCACATTGAACTGATCGCCTCCGAAAACTACACCAGCCCGCGCGTCATGCAGGCACAGGGTTCTCAGCTGACCAACAAATATGCTGAAGGTTACCCAGGCAAGCGTTACTACGGCGGCTGTGAATACGTTGACGTGGTTGAGCAGCTGGCAATTGACCGTGCAAAAGAACTGTTTGGCGCAGACTACGCTAACGTGCAGCCACACTCCGGTTCTCAGGCTAACTTCGCGGTCTACACCGCGCTGCTGCAGCCGGGCGATACCGTTCTCGGTATGAACCTGGCACAGGGTGGCCACCTGACCCACGGTTCCCCGGTAAACTTCTCCGGTAAACTGTACAACATCATTCCTTACGGTATTGATGAGTCCGGTAAAATTGACTACGAAGACATGGCGAAGCAGGCTCAGGAACACAAACCGAAGATGATCATCGGTGGTTTTTCCGCTTACTCCGGTATCGTTGACTGGGCAAAAATGCGTGAAATCGCTGACAGCATCGGTGCGTATCTGTTCGTCGACATGGCGCACGTTGCGGGTCTGATTGCCGCAGGCGTTTACCCTAACCCGGTTCCACACGCTCACGTTGTCACCACCACTACCCACAAAACCCTGGCTGGCCCACGCGGTGGTCTGATCCTGGCGAAAGACGGTAGCGAAGAGCTGTACAAAAAACTGAACTCCGCTGTCTTCCCTAACGCTCAGGGCGGCCCTCTGATGCACGTTATCGCGGGTAAAGCGGTAGCGCTGAAAGAAGCGATGGAACCAGAGTTCAAAATCTATCAGCAGCAGGTTGCCAAAAACGCCAAAGCGATGGTGGAAGTGTTCCTGAACCGTGGTTACAAAGTGGTTTCTGGCGGGACTGAAAACCACCTGTTCCTGCTGGATCTGGTAGACAAAAACCTGACCGGTAAAGAAGCTGATGCCGCGCTGGGCCGTGCGAACATCACCGTTAACAAAAACAGCGTACCAAACGATCCGAAGAGCCCGTTTGTGACTTCTGGCGTTCGTATCGGTTCTCCGGCTGTGACTCGCCGTGGCTTCAAAGAAGCCGAAGTGAAAGAGCTGGCTGGCTGGATGTGTGACGTGCTGGACAACATCAATGATGAAGCCACCATCGAACGCGTGAAAGCGAAAGTGCTGGATATCTGCGCACGTTTCCCGGTTTACGCATAAGCGTTAATCGTCAGATGTGAAAAAGGCCGCGAAAGCGGCCTTTTTTGTGTTTAACAGAGCAGAGAATTAACGTCGGTCCAGCGATATTTTCCCTGGCCCAACAATCGCCAGCAGCAGGAATCCACCGGCAATACTGATATTTTTGTAGAAGTTAATCATGTTCGGCATCACCGCATCGCCGGTCATGTTCCAGAAATGGTGGCCAATCACCGCCGTCCCCAGCGTATAGAAGACAAAGATGACCGCCAGAGGGCGCGTAAAGAAGCCCAAAATCACCAGAATCACCGCCGGAACTTCCATCACAATGGCAATGACTGCCGCCAGTGAAGGCATTGGCGCGCCTGACGAGGCCATATACTGCACCGTGCCGTCAAAGTTGAGCATTTTGGGATAACCGGAAAGGATAAACAGCAGCACGATGGCGATACGGGCGATCAGCAGCATGAGATCGCGTGAAGCACCAAAGTCGAGATAACGAAGACAGTTCATGGCAGTTCCTTTGTGTAAGTACGTATGATTTAAACGTAATACACAATTTTGTGACCTGCCACACAGGAGAGCGAAATCAGTATTTCGGCTGGTGAGTCGTGGGTGTCGCGTTTCGCTGATGGTGCGAAAGTTTCCCTCGTCCTGGAGGGGAGGGAGTCTCTCGAGCTAACGTGCTACAGCGATTTCAACGCCACGCTTTCGTTGCGCAGCGCATCTTCATCCACCGGACGACCGGACTGAATCAGCTTACGCAATACGCGTACTTCACGCCCATTATTCAACGTTACCGCGCCGGTCAACGCACCGTCACGCAGGTTGAACCAGATGGCCTTTTTATCGCCTGGATTACCGCGCAGCAGCCACGTTTCGCCCTGCATATCGCCGACAAACTGCAGATTATCGCTGTACTGATCGGTCCAGAACCAGGCGGGCGCTGGCTCAGGCAATGGTTGGCCAAGCATTGCTGCGGCAGCCGTCTGCGCTTGTAGATTGGCATTTTCCCAGCTTTCGACCCGGCGCAGCGAGCCATCGGGCTGGCGTACGATCGCCACATCGCCGGCGGCAAAAATGGCCGGGTCCGAGGTGGTGCAGGTGGTGTCGACGATAATTCCGTTTGCTGTCTTAAGCCCTGCATCGCGCGCCAGCGCATCGTTGGCCACAATACCAATCCCGTAAATGACCGCATCGGCCATTAGCCTCTCGCCATTTTGTAGCGTTAGGGAAACAAACTCGCCGTTTTCGACGTGCTCAATCGCGCTATTTAACAGTACTCGTACACCCGCCAGCTGATGGCGAGCCAACAGATAGTCGCGTACCGGCGCCGGAGCATTGCGGCCCATCACCGTGGAGGCTAATTCGACAACCGTGACCCGGCAGCCACGCTGGGTAGCGCTGGCGGCGAGTTCAAGACCAATCGTGCCTGCGCCGATAACGACCAGCGATTTTCCCGGCTCAAGCAAAGGGCGCAGACGTTCTGCGTCGCTAGAGTGGCGCAAAGTGAAACAGCGTTCGCCCAGCGTGTCGAGAAGCGGCAGCGGTCTGGCCGCCGCGCCGGTAGCCAGCAATAGCTGGGTCCAGCGATAGGTTTGACCATCCGTCAGAACCAGGCTGCGAGTGGCACGGTCAATATGGCGAATCGTCACCCCCAGATGAAGCTGGACGTTATTCTCCTGCCACCAGTTTGCCGGCAGGACCGGCTGCAGCTGCGGGTTATCGTCGAGCAGCATGGCTTTCGACAGCGGCGGTCGTTCATAGGGTAGGTGCGTTTCATCGGAAAAAAGATGCAGTGTGCCGTGAAAACCCTGCTGGCGCAGTGCGGCAGCAGCCATCGCTCCGGCTTGTCCACCGCCAATAATGGCAATAATCGGTTCACTCATGACAACTCCTTAAAGATCCAGACCGGCGGCAACATGGCGGATCCCTCGGATCGCGAGACCCGCGTCAGCATTGATCATCACGCCGCTCAGCGTGCGGTTGTTGCGCCGCGAGGCCAGCATCAGATACGGGCCAGTAAAATCGGCGGGTTCCGGGAAAAACTGCAGCGGCAGGATGGCGGAAATTTTCTCTGGCGTCAGCGACTGCATAATGGACGTGTCGCTTTGCCCCAGCGCCTGTGGGCCGCGCAGGTCGGTCGCCATCCCGCAGGGGCCGACGCCATTGACACGAACTTTCGGCGCCAGCTCGTAGGCTAACTGGCGGATCAGGCCCGTCGCCGCGTGCTTGCTCGCGGTATAGAGCGGGCCACCACCGCCCGGATACCACGCCGCATTGGAAAGGGTGAAAATGATACTGCCTTCGCTGGCGATAAGCGCCGGAGCGCAGGCCTTGGCCCCCAGCAGATAGCCCAGCACGTTAACGTTAAACAGTTCGTGGAAGCCGCTCTCCAGCGAGTCGGCCGGGGTATTCATCAGTGACGCGTTATGATCCCAAATGCCGGCGTTACCAATAAAACAGTCCAGTTTGCCGAAGGTGTTGAGCACCTGTTCGACCGCGCGCTGGTAGTCGGCGTAGCAGGTCACGTTGCCCTCAACGGCCAGTACGTGCTCGCCAAAACGCTGGCGTAAGCTGGCGACTTTCGCCGCCGAGAGTTCGAGGGTGGCGACCTTCGCGCCTTCTTCAATAAAGCGTTCAACCAGCGCCAGTCCCAGGCCGGATCCACCGCCGGTAATAAACACCACTTCATCACGCAGATCGCTCATCATGCCTCCTCGGGAATATCAATAAACACGTCGCCACCGTCCACATGCACCGCATAGGTGGTGAGGGCATCGGTGGCGGGCAGGCACAGCGCTTGGCCGGTTTTCAGGCAGAAACTGGCGGCATGCAGCGGGCATTCCACCGTGGCGTCGTCCTCCAGATAGCCTTCTGACATGGAGGCGTTGCCGTGACTACAGCGATCGTTGATGGCATAAAACTCTCCGCCAATATGGAACAGGGCGATGACGGGAGAGGTTTCCAGGCGAAGGGCTTCCCCTTCCGGTAGCTCCGCAGTGGAGCAGGCAAATACACGATTCATCAGAAGAGTACGCTCAGGTTGTGGGAGGAGATCACCGCTTGATCGAGCACGATCTCACGTGCCAGCAGACGCCACTCGTCGCCCGGCAGGCGGCGGACTTTATCCACGCGGGTGCCGACGTAAAAGGTTTCGTCGCGCTCCTTTTGCGCGCGTGACAGCAAATAGTTGAGACGTACGGTAAACACATCCGGTTGGTCGGTTTCGCTCACCTGTAAATTGCTGATCAGGTGGCGGGTACGTGAAGGCGGTTCTTCTGCCCACGCCATCCCGGTTTCCAGACGAGCGATTCGGCGCTCGAGCTGATCTTTATTGTCGTTAAAAATCCAGGTGGTTGGCGGCTGTACGCCTTTGCGGCGGTCGCGAGTCTGGGCGTTGACGGTGGTGCGCATGGTGTAGCGAATATCATCGTCGAGCTGTGTCAGCCAGTCGCGGAACTGCCAGTCATCCAGCAGACGCGCTTCCTCAAACAGGAACTGGCTGATGCGATGATGTAGCTCAAGAGAGACGAAATGGCTCATTTCATCACCTCCTGCTGATAGGCGGCGGTTTTCTCGGTCACTTCCTGCCAGCTTTCGCTGTTGAGTAAATCGGCCCAGCGCTGGTACATACCGCGGGCGGCAGTCTCGGAGAAAATGTAGTTGGTGATCCCTGGAATACCATCGTCACGACGCTTCTCCTGGCCTAAGCCCATCTCCAGACACAGGCTGGTGTTACGCGCGCGGTTTCCTTTCAGCAGTTTTTGAATTTCACACCAGTTTTCCGAATCATCTTGCTCCAGGAATCCGGCCGGACCGAATGCGCGGGTCGCGCTGTTTTCAAAGGCGGCTTTGACTTCATCGGATGCGGCTTTATCGGTAATACAGAAGGCCCATACTTCTACTTGATCCGGGCCGCGCGGGTGCCAGACGCGCAGCGTGGCGGTGCCGTTAAGCCAGGAAAGCGTGGGGAAAATATTGTTGTGACCGGCGAGACGCAGGGCGCGCACTTTGCCCAGACGCTGCTCCGCTTCTGGGTAGGTCTCACGGTAATAGCTGGAGACTTCACCATCCACCCAGACGTTGGCGTCCGGCTGTTCAGTAAAGAAAAAGCCGCTGCCGTGCCCATCCTGACCAAACTGCAGCGCATCTTTGGCGGTTTCCCATACCGGGCGAGCGGTTTGCCCATCGCCCAGACGTTTGTCGCTACCGTCATCTTTTGCGCCAAGCACCTGCACGGCCGAAGCATGGCTAAACAGCGCATGGTACTGGTCGCTGGCAAACTGCTCGGCGGGGAATTTCCAGTTACAGTCAATAACCCACTTCTGTACGCCGCCGACGATTTCGGTACCGCCTTCGCGGCGATCCAGCACGCCGTCCAGATACCAGGCCATATCGCCTAGATAGTCGCGAAGCGTGGGTGCTGTCGTATCCCAGTTGCCGAAGATAAGCCCTTTATAGCTTTCGACGCACGGTACCTCGTTGAGCCCCCAGTGGGATTTGCACAACCCTTGCGGGTAGGCTCGCGGCTCCAGCGGCACGTCGATAAGTTCACCGTTTATACCGTAAGACCAGCCGTGATAGGGGCAGGTGAAGGCGCGGGTGTTGCCGCAGTCGGCGTAGCTCACGCGCATGGCGCGATGGCGGCACTGATTTAAAAACGCCTTGATGCTGCCGTCTTTTTGACGGACCACCACCACGGCGTCTTCGCCCATGTAGGTGTTAAAGAAATCGCCCGCTTTCGGGATTTGGCTTTCATGGGCCAGGAATAGCCAGCAGCGGCCAAAGATCCGCTCCATTTCGAGCTGATAGATGTCGGGGTCGGTATAAATTCGTGGGGTCACCCGACCTTGTTGGGTGTCTACCAGCGGGTAGACGTCGATTTTCGCTTTTGTGGTCATATTTTTTAATCCTGCAGGGTAAGAGGTATTGACCTTTTCATTTTTGTGTCATCCTTATGTTGCTTGTGGGTTATCGATATGTGAAATAGATAATTTCTAC
Source organism: Kluyvera genomosp. 1 (assembly GCF_001266615.1). Taxonomy (GTDB): domain Bacteria; phylum Pseudomonadota; class Gammaproteobacteria; order Enterobacterales; family Enterobacteriaceae; genus Kluyvera; species Kluyvera cryocrescens_A. The sequence goes on from NZ_LGHZ01000005.1 coordinate 48,242, forward strand.
CAGCTGAGACGTTTTATCGATAACAAGGAGATGGGAATGGAGCTGAGGCATTTACGCTATTTCGTCGCGGTGGCGCAGGAACTCAATTTCACCCGTGCGGCGGAAAAACTGCATACCTCGCAGCCCTCCCTCAGCAGCCAAATTCGCGATCTGGAACAGTGCGTCGGTGTGTCTTTGCTGGAGCGTGATAAACGCAAAGTGACTTTAACCCGTGCGGGAGAGGGCTTTTTGGCCGATGCGCTGGCCATTCTTGAACAGGCGGAAATTGCCAAAATGCGTGCCTGCAAAGCGGCGCTGGATAACGATCATCTGGCGATTGGTTTTGTCCCTTCTGCCGAAGTTAACCTGCTGCCGCACGTGCTGCCGCTGCTACGCATGCGTCAGCCGGAGACGGACATTGAACTGGTGAGTCTGATCACTACGCAGCAAGAAGAGAAGCTGCGCAGCGGCGAGCTGGACGTCGGATTGATGCGTTATCCGGTTTTGGGGCAGGATATCAGCGTGGTTGAACTGTTCCACGAACCACTGGTGGTGGTATTACCGGCGGAGCATCCGCTGGCGAGCGAAAGCCGTATTTCCGCCCAGCAGTTGCATGGCGTTGACTTTGTGACCACCGATCCCGACTATTCCGGTGAGCTGTCGGCGGTGGTCAAAGCGTGGTTCGAAAAAGAGCACAGCCAGCCGAACATTGTGCAGGTGGCAACCAATATTCTGGTGACCATGAACCTCGTTGGTATGGGGCTGGGCGTGACTTTGATACCCGGTTATATGAATAATTTTAATACCGGCCAGGTGGTTTTTCGGCCAATTGACGGCGAGGCGCCGACTCTAGCGCTGCTGATGGCCTGGAAAAAAGGGGAGCTTAAGCCCGCGCTGCAGGATTTTATCGAACTGGCACAACGGCGACTCGAGCCCGTGCAGGCTTAATGACTGATTCTACAGCCGACTGCCCATTATCACGGGACTGACCGCGACGGGCAGAAAAAGGTTAAAAGTGATGTCCATCACAGTTCTCTGGTAAGCGAGATGGGTAATGCTCTTCGAAATGTGTGTTGAGTCAGTAGACTAAGGCCTCCATAACGGGAGGACCCATGGTTTTGCACTCCACGCGCTGGCTGGCGCTCAGCTACTTCACCTACTTCTTTAGCTACGGTATTTTTCTGCCTTTCTGGAGCGTTTGGCTCAAAGGAGCGGGGCTGTCGCCCGAAACCATCGGTCTTTTGCTCGGCGCGGGTCTGGTGGCGCGTTTTCTCGGCAGCCTACTGATTGCTCCGCGTGTTAGTGATCCTTCATTATTAATCCGCGTATTACGCATCCTCGCGCTGATGACGCTGCTGTTTGCGCTCATGTTTTGGGCTGGCACGCATGTCGCCTGGCTGATGGTGGTGATGATTGGCTTTAACCTGTTCTTCTCGCCGCTGGTGCCGTTAACCGACGCGCTGGCGAATACCTGGCAAAAACAGATAACCATGGATTATGGGCGAGTGCGCCTGTGGGGCTCCATCGCCTTTGTGATTGGCTCTGCGCTGACCGGTAAGCTGGTCAGCCTGTACGGCTATCAGGTCATCTTATTGATGCTGAGCCTGGGCGTGGCGTCCATGTTATTGGGTATGCTGCTCAAACCATCGGTTATGCCGCTCGGCGAATCTCGCCATCAGGAGTCGGTGGGCTGGTCGGCCTGGCGCACGCTGGTGGTACAAAACTGGCGATTCCTTGCCTGCGTCAGTCTGCTGCAGGGGGCGCACGCGGCCTATTACGGCTTTAGCGCCATATACTGGGAAGGGGCGGGGTATTCGGCATCGGCGATTGGCTATCTATGGTCGTTAGGGGTGGTCGCAGAAGTGGTGACCTTTGCGCTGAGTAAAAAGGTCTTTCGACGGTTTAGCGCCCGCGATCTGCTGTTGCTGTCGGCCATTTGCGGCGTGATACGCTGGGGGCTGATGGGCTGGACGACGAGCCTGCCGTGGCTCGTTCTGATTCAGATCCTCCACTGCGGTACCTTTACCGTCTGCCATCTGGCCGCGATGCGCTACATTGCAGCGCGCCAGGGCGGCGAAGTTATCCGCCTGCAGGCCGTCTATTCTGCGGTAGCGATGGGCGGCAGTATTGCGGTGATGACGATGTTTGCCGGCTTCCTCTACCAGCATCTGCATCAGGGGCTGTTCTGGGTGATGGCGCTGGTGGCGCTGCCTGCCGTACTGCTGCGGCCCAAGACCGTGGCACGCTAAGTCTCGAGTATTTTACAGATATGCTGCTGCTGATGTTCGCTGAGCGCCTGCTCTGCGTGAATCAGCGGCGGCGAAAACAGCGGCAGAACGATGGCATAAGGTGAAATCACCAGCGTGCTGTCCTTCGGAGCGCCCTGTTTCTGGAAGACGGGCACCGCCAGATATTTCACATTGAGCGGCAGCAGGGTCAACTCTCGCAGCTGTTGCTCAATTTCCTGTTCCAGCGATGGATTATCACCGGTTAATAACACCACCTGTTTTTCGTGCAATTCGCTCTCCTGCATTAATCCTGCTCCAAAAATTACCGCAATCAACGCCGCTTCATCATCGCTAAAACGCAGGGCAAAACGCGCTTCAAACTCGCGCAGCGCTTCGCGAGTGGTGCGGATAAGCCGCGGGTAGAGGCGGTGGATCTCTTCGGATAAATGGTTGTCGATACCGATTTCATAAACGCAGCGATTAAGCGCCTGCGCTAGATGAATATAGAGGTGATGGATCAAGCCTTTTTCATCGGTGAAGCGGCAGCCGGCGGTTTGCTGAAAGTGGCTAACAAGCTGCGCGACGGCCTGCTGGAGCTGTCGATCCTGTTCATGTTCATCATGGTGTGGGTCAGGGATTTTCAGCAGCATAAACAGCAGCGCCAGAAAGTGCTGTTCGTTGTGGTTAGGAATTTGACGTACGCGCCGCTGCCAGTGGCGCACAATCTCTGCTGCCGTTTGAAATTCAACGGTTGAGCTGGCCCATGCGCTTTGCTGCGGATTAAAGTGCGGGCTTTCCCCTTGATGATGCTGTAATAAACAGTATTGCAAATAGAGGCGTAAAAACTGCCCATCGCGGGATTCAAACTGCCGCTGCAGGCTACGCCCACAGCGGTTGACCAGCGCCTGAAGGTTGGTCTCGTCATAGAGGTTACGGGCGATTTTCAGCTGTTTAAGCTGCGTTTTGATCGCGGGCGTAAAATGATGGCTGATGAAATACGGACACAGGCGCAAGGCGCGGCGAAGCCAGTGCAGTAAGCACAGGCGCAGGTCGAGATTGGTGCCTTCAATCCGATAGCTGCCATCCGCCTGAGTGGCGATCGCCAGACGATGGTAACGCTCGATCTCCTGACCGGCATCAACGATATCTTGCCGGGCCGTTGAAACATCGACATTATTCACTTTGCCAATGTATTCCGGCGTAATGACATGTCCTGGGAGATACAGCATCAGCAGCGCCTGGCAACGGCGCTGCGGACTGGAAAGCACAGATGGCGGTTCGAGTACGGTCATCATCTGTTGGCATCCAGCAGCAGGTATTAGGAATAAGCGTAGACAAAAGATAACGGCAGCTAATGGGCTTTCGCTTAGGAATGCTGGAGGCGGTCACAGAATTTTTCACTGAGGAACGGATGAAGAGAGTGAAACAATGCGTGGTTCTGGTGTTTCTTGCGGTTTTATCGTTAAGCGCCCGTGCGCATCCGCACAGTTTTATTACCATCACCAACCAACTGGTGGTCAGTGACGGCCAGCTTACCGGCATGAAAATGCGCTGGACGATGGACGAACTGACCTCAGCCGATCTGCTTTACGATGCTGGAAATGCCAAGCCAGGAGATGAAGTGTGGAAAAAACTGGCGGCGGAAGTGATGGCCAACGTGCTGGGGCAGCACTATTTTTCTGAATTTTGGCATAACGGCCAAAAGGTGAAGTTTGACAATTTGCCCACCGCCTATGGCCTGGCACGCCAAGGGCACCAGGCAGTACTGACCTTCACGCTACCGCTTGCCAAACCGCAGCCGCTGGCGGGGCAGACCTATATTTTCTCCACTTTCGATCCGACCTATTACGTCGATATGAGTTATGAAAAAGACGGCGATGTTACCTTTGCACCTGATTATAAAGGCGCATGCAAAGTGAGCGTGCATACGCCAAAGCCTAATGAAGATATGCTCCTGTACGCCCAGTCGCTCGATAAAGAAGACGCACCGGCAGAGGACATGGAGTTAGGTAAGCAGTTTGCGCAGAAGGTGACCATACAATGTCCGTAATCTCCGTTAACCGTCGACCCGCGCGCCGCTGGCTACAGCTATGGCCCTTGTTGATTTTTGCTATCGCGGCCGTCGCCGGTTTGCTATGGCTGTGGCAGGTCTGGCCGCAGGTGATGCTCAAAAGCGTTATCTGGCAGCGCGAAGTTAACCAGCAGATGAGCAGCCTGCTCAAAGCGGTGGCCGCCAATCCGGGGCAGGCGGGGATGACGCTGCTGCTGTTTAGTTTCACCTACGGCGTGCTGCATGCGTTAGGGCCGGGACACGGCAAAGTGGTGATCACGACATGGCTGGCAACGCATCCCTCAAAATTAAAGTCGAGCATTGGCCTGACTCTGGCCTCGTCTTTATTGCAGGGGGTGGTGGCGATTGTTCTGGTCGTGGTGGTACTGAGCGTTCTGCAATTACCCGCACGGCAGCTGCACCTCAGCAGTTTTTGGCTGGAGAAAGCCAGCTATGGGCTGGTGGGCATACTGGGGCTGATGCTGTGCTGGCGGGCGCTGAAAAAGCTACGCACGCTGCTGCGAAAGCCGAAATTCACCGCGTTTATACCCCACCATGTTCATCATGACGGCTGTGGATGTGGACATCAGCATATGCCGAATCCCGACCAACTTGCGCGTGACGACGACTGGCGCGCCAGGCTGATGATTATTCTTTCAATGGGAATGCGCCCGTGTTCAGGGGCGATTATGGTGCTGTTGTTCAGTAAAGTGATTGGCGTATTTGCCTGGGGAATGGCCTCGGCGCTGGCAATGGCGGCGGGCACATCATTGACTATCACCTCGTTAGCGCTGCTGGTACATGCGTTTCGCACGCTGGCGGTCAGACTTAGCGGCAATAAAGCGCCGGTGCTGTGGCGGCAGGTGGGCTGGAGTACGTTGGCGTTAGCCGGGGGCGTGATTCTGGTGGTGGCGGCGGTGGTGATGTGGGGAAGTGCGGTTCCGGCGGGTCGCGGGCTGCGTCCGTTTTAAAAAAAAGGCCGGATAGCGGCTGACGCCCTATCCGACCTTCAATCTTGTTGCACCGGTAAGCATCACGCTACCGGGCAATCACTTAGCGCTTCAGCGCTTCGCTCAGTTCGTCACGCATGTTCGCCAGCATCGCTTTCACGACGCGTGGGTTACCGGCAACGATGTTGCCGGTCATCATGTAGTTGTGGCCACCGGTGAAGTCGCATACCAGTGCGCCTGCTTCACGAGCGATCAGTTCGCCTGCGGCGAAATCCCATGGCTTCAGGCCAATTTCGAAGTAGCCGTCAACGCGCGCTGCGGCAACGTAGGCCAGATCCAGCGCGGCAGAACCAGAACGACGGAAGTCCGCGCATTCGGTAAACATGTTGCCGAGGATCTTCATGTACGCTGGTGCGTGCTGCTTAGCTTTGAATGGGAAGCCGGTAGCGATGATGGTGCCATCCAGATCGCGAGCGATGCTGCCGCGCAGACGGTAGCCGTTGAGCTGTGCGCCCTGGCCGCGGGTAGCGGTGAACAGTTCGTTACGCATTGGATCGTAAACAACGGCGACTTCAGTACGGCCTTTGATGCGTACTGCGATGGATACCGCGAAGTGCGGCAGACGTTTGATAAAGTTGGTGGTGCCATCCAGTGGATCGATAACCCATTGAACATCCAGATCTTCGCCAACATGTTCACCGCTTTCTTCGGTGATAATGGTGTGTTGCGGGTAAGATTTGCGGATCGTTTCGATAATAATCGCTTCGGCGGCTTTATCGACGTTAGTCACGAAATCGTTACTGCCTTTCTGGCTCGTTTCTACTGAGTCAGGCGTTTCATAGTGTTTGGCAATTACATTACCCGCCTTGCGCGCTGCGCGCACGGCGATGGTCAGCATCGGATGCATCGGTCTCTCTCACTGGATGTTAAAGAACGGGAAAACGGCGCAGAGTATAGCAGCGAGAAAAGAACATGTCTTCGTTTTATGATAATATGGCCGAATAATCTTTAGACGAAGAATGACAATGCTGCAAAATATCCGAATCGTACTGGTCGAAACATCCCACACTGGCAACATGGGCTCCGTGGCCCGCGCTATGAAAACCATGGGCTTAACCAATCTGTGGCTGGTTAACCCGCTGGTCAAACCGGACTCGCAGGCCATCGCCCTCGCGGCAGGTGCCAGTGACGTTATTGGTAACGCGCAGATCGTCGATACTCTCGACGAAGCGCTGGCCGGATGTAGCCTGGTGGTGGGCACCAGCGCGCGTTCCCGCACGCTGCCGTGGCCAATGCTCGATCCGCGTGAATGCGGCCTGAAAAGCGTAGCTGAAGGTGCACACGCGCCGGTGGCGCTGGTGTTTGGCCGCGAACGCGTTGGCCTGACCAACGACGAATTGCAGAAATGCCACTATCACGTAGCGATTGCTGCGAACCCAGAGTACAGCTCGCTGAACCTGGCGATGGCGGTGCAGGTAATTGCTTATGAAGTGCGTATGGCCTGGCTGGCCGCGCAGGAAAGCGATGCCCCGGTCGTTGAACAGGATGAAACCCCTTATCCGCTGGTTGACGATCTGGAACGTTTTTACGGCCATCTGGAGCAGACGCTGCTTTCTACCGGTTTTATCCGTGAAAACCATCCAGGGCAGGTGATGAATAAGCTGCGTCGCATGTTCACCCGCGCCCGCCCGGAAAGCCAGGAGCTGAACATCCTACGCGGCATTCTGGCGTCGATTGAGCAGCAGAATAAAGGCAAGTAATCGCCGAAGGCCGGATGGCGCTTTGCTTATCCGGCTGACAGGCCGTGTTATTTACCGTCTGGTCAGGTCAGTCATGACGAGAAGCTGTTCATTATCAATAGCGCACGGAACGCCAAATACCTGACTAATTTACTCAAGTAAATAGTTGACTGTTTTAGTCGGGAATGTCAGACTTGGCCCTGCTATGCAATACCCCCACTATTATTAAAAACCCCGGGCAGGGGCGAGTTTTGAGGTTAAGTAAGACATGAGACTGACATCTAAAGGGCGTTATGCCGTGACCGCGATGCTGGACGTTGCACTCAACTCCGAATCGGGCCCGGTACCGTTGGCCGATATTTCTGAACGTCAGGGAATCTCACTCTCCTATCTGGAGCAGCTGTTTTCCCGTCTGCGTAAAAATGGTTTAGTGTCCAGCGTTCGCGGACCAGGCGGTGGTTATCTGCTGGGGAAAGAAGCTATCCACATCGCTGTGGGTGAAGTGATTAGCGCAGTGGACGAGTCCGTTGACGCAACCCGCTGCCAGGGTAAAGGTGGCTGCCAGGGCGGCGATAAATGTTTAACCCACGCACTGTGGCGCGATCTGAGCGACCGTCTGACCGGTTTCCTGAACAACATCACTTTAGGTGAACTGGTGAATAACCAGGAAGTTCTGGACGTGTCTGGCCGCCAGCATTCGCATGACACCACCCGCAACAATCGCGTACAAGACGCAATCGACGTTAAGTTACGTGCATAATCAACCGGCCCTGCCGTGTTCCGCGAAGGAACATCTGGCAGGGCAGGCTAAATAAAAAAGAGATTTCAGAGTCAGGCCGGGATTCACCTCCCGTCAACACGGTCGTACATCCAGCCGGTTGCCTGATTCCTTGCATTGAGTGATGTACGGAGTTAAAGAGCAATGAAATTACCGATCTATCTCGACTACTCCGCAACCACGCCGGTGGACCCGCGTGTTGCCGAGAAAATGATGCAGTGTCTGACCCTGGACGGAAACTTTGGTAACCCCGCTTCCCGTTCACACCGTTTCGGCTGGCATGCTGAAGAGGCGGTAGATATCGCCCGTAACCAGATTGCCGAGCTCGTTGGTGCAGACCCGCGTGAAATCGTATTTACTTCCGGTGCGACTGAATCCGATAACCTGGCGATTAAAGGTGCTGCCAACTTTTATCAGAAAAAAGGCAAGCACATCATCACCAGCAAAACCGAGCATAAAGCCGTTCTGGATACCTGCCGTCAGCTTGAGCGTGAAGGTTTTGAGATTACCTATCTGGCGCCACAGCGCAATGGGATTATTGACCTGAAAGAGCTCGAAGCGGCGATGCGTGATGACACCATCCTCGTTTCCATCATGCACGTGAACAACGAAATCGGCGTGGTGCAGGATATCGCGACTATCGGCGAAATGTGCCGTGCGCGCGGCATCATCTATCACGTTGATGCGACTCAGAGCGTGGGCAAACTGCCAATCGACCTGAGCCAGCTGAAAGTTGACCTGATGTCCTTCTCCGGTCACAAAATCTACGGTCCAAAAGGTATCGGCGCACTGTACGTTCGTCGTAAACCACGTATCCGTATCGAAGCGCAAATGCACGGCGGCGGTCACGAGCGCGGTATGCGTTCCGGTACTCTGCCTGTCCACCAGATCGTCGGTATGGGTGAAGCTTACCGTATCGCGAAAGAAGAGATGGAAACTGAGATGGCGCGTCTGCGCGGTCTGCGTAACCGTCTGTGGAACGGCGTGAAAGATATGGAAGAGGTTTACCTTAACGGTGATCTCGAGCAGGGCGCACCAAACATCCTCAACGTCAGCTTCAACTTTGTTGAAGGCGAGTCGCTGATCATGGCGCTGAAAGACCTGGCCGTCTCTTCCGGTTCTGCCTGTACTTCCGCAAGCCTTGAGCCATCCTACGTGCTGCGCGCGCTGGGTATGACTGATGAGCTGGCGCATAGCTCTATTCGTTTCTCTTTAGGTCGTTTCACTACCGAAGAAGAGATTGACTACGCCATCAATCTGGTTCGCAACTCCATTGGCCGTCTGCGCGACCTTTCTCCACTGTGGGAAATGTTCAAGCAGGGCGTGGATCTGAACAGCATTGAATGGTCACATCATTAATCGGTAGATAAGGAGAATTCATCATGGCTTACAGCGAAAAAGTAATCGATCACTACGAGAACCCACGTAACGTCGGTTCCTTCGACAACAGCGACGATAGCGTCGGCAGCGGCATGGTCGGTGCACCGGCCTGCGGCGACGTGATGAAGTTGCAGATTAAAGTCAACAATGAAGGTATCATTGAAGACGCGCGTTTCAAGACTTACGGCTGCGGTTCCGCCATTGCTTCCAGCTCTCTGGTTACCGAATGGGTAAAAGGGAAATCGCTGGACGAAGCACAGGCGATTAAAAACACCGATATCGCAGACGAGCTTGAACTGCCACCAGTGAAAATTCACTGTTCTATCCTGGCAGAAGACGCGATTAAAGCCGCGATTGCGGACTACAAAAGCAAACGTGAAGCAAAATAATTAAGAGTTGAGGTTATTATGTCGATTTCCTTAAGCGACAGTGCAGCAGAGCGAGTCAATACCTTCTTGTCAAACCGCGGTAAAGGGTTTGGCCTGCGCCTGGGCGTTAGAACGTCCGGCTGTTCAGGTATGGCCTATGTACTGGAATTTGTTGACGAGCCGGCGGCAGAAGACACCGTATTCGAAGACAAAGGCGTGAAGGTTGTCATCGACGGTAAAAGCCTGCAATTTCTTGATGGTACGCAGCTGGACTTCGTGAAAGAAGGTCTGAACGAAGGGTTTAAATTTACTAACCCGAATGTGAAAGACGAGTGCGGCTGCGGCGAAAGCTTTAACGTCTAGTGTTGAGTCCTGCCAACCCCACTCATGGTTTCATCGCTGTGCGTGGGGTTTGTTTTAAATAGTTAACCCTGAGATCGTCATGGATTACTTTACTCTTTTTAGTTTGCCAGCCGATTATCACGTAGACACTCAGGCCCTTGCGGCACGTTTCCAGGACCTGCAGCGTCAGAATCACCCCGACCGTTTTGCCAGCGCCAGCGACGCCGAACAGCTTGCTGCGGTTCAGCGCTCCGCCAACATTAACCAGGCATGGCAAACTCTGCGTCACCCGCTGACGCGTGCGGAATATCTGCTCTCCCTGCACGGTTTTGACCTCTCATCCGAACAGCACACCGTCCGCGATACCGCGTTCCTGATGGAACAGCTGGAACTGCGCGAAGAGCTTGATGAGATTGAACAGGCGAAAGATACAGACCGCCTTGAAAACCTGCAAAAACGCATTAAAACAATGTATACCCAACGCCAGCAGCAGATGGTGGCGGAATTAGACGCTAAGACGTGGGATGCGGCGGCGGATACCGTGCGTAAGCTGCGTTTTCTCGATAAACTCCAAAGCAGCGCTGAATTACTCGAAGAAAAGCTGCTCGATTTCTGATTTTGGAAGCTTAACATGGCCTTATTACAAATTAGTGAGCCGGGGCTGAGTGCCGCACCGCACCAGCGTCGTCTGGCGGTGGGCATCGATTTAGGCACCACCAATTCCCTGGTGGCGACCGTGCGTAGCGGCCAGGCTGAGACGTTGGCTGATAGCCAGGGGCGTCACCTGCTGCCGTCCGTCGTGCATTACCAGGCACAGGGTCACGTCGTCGGCTACGATGCGCGTGCTAACGCCGCGCAGGATCCGGCCAATACCATCAGCTCCGTAAAACGCATGATGGGGCGCTCGCTGGCGGACATTCAGGCGCGTTACCCACATCTGCCGTATCAGTTCCAGGCCAGTGAAAACGGCCTGCCGATGCTGGTGACTGACGCCGGCGTCCTGAACCCGATTCGCGTCTCCGCTGATATCCTCAAAGCGTTGGCCGCACGCGCAACGGAATCCCTTGCGGGTGAACTGGACGGCGTGGTGATTACCGTTCCGGCCTACTTTGATGATGCCCAGCGTCAGGGCACCAAAGACGCCGCGCGTCTGGCGGGCCTGCACGTTCTGCGTCTGCTCAATGAACCGACCGCAGCAGCCATTGCCTACGGCCTTGACTCCGGTCAGGAAGGCGTGATTGCCGTTTATGATCTCGGCGGTGGGACGTTTGATATCTCCATTTTGCGTCTGAGCCGTGGCGTGTTTGAAGTGCTGGCGACCGGCGGTGATTCCGCGCTGGGCGGCGATGACTTTGACCACCTGCTGGCTGACCATATCCGCGAACAGGCGGGTATTGCCGATCGCAGTGACAACCGCGTACAGCGCGAGCTGTTGGATGCTGCTATCGCTGCCAAAATTGCGCTGAGCGACGCCGATAGCGTTACCGTTGAGGTGGCCGGCTGGAAAGGCGAGGTCACTCGCGAACAGTTTAACGAACTCATTTCTGCGCTGGTGAAGCGCACGCTGCTGGCCTGTCGTCGCGCGCTGAAAGACGCGGGCGTGGAAGCCGAAGAAGTGAAAGACGTGGTGATGGTCGGTGGTTCAACTCGCGTGCCATTGGTGCGTGAACGCGTGGGCGAATTCTTTGGCCGCACGCCGCTGACATCTATCGACCCGGACAAAGTTGTCGCCATCGGCGCAGCCGTTCAGGCCGATATTCTGGTGGGCAACAAGCCGGACAGCGAAATGCTGCTGCTGGATGTGATCCCACTGTCGCTGGGCCTCGAAACCATGGGCGGCCTGGTGGAGAAAGTGATCCCGCGTAATACCACCATTCCGGTGGCGCGTGCGCAGGAGTTTACGACTTTCAAAGACGGCCAGACCGCGATGTCCATCCACGTGATGCAAGGGGAACGTGAACTGGTGCAGGATTGTCGCTCGCTGGCTCGTTTTGCGCTGCGCGGTATTCCGGCATTACCGGCGGGTGGCGCGCATATTCGCGTGACCTTCCAGGTCGATGCCGATGGTCTCCTCAGCGTTACGGCAATGGAGAAATCCACTGGCGTTGAATCCTCCATTCAGGTGAAACCGTCCTACGGTCTGACCGATGGCGAAATCGCTACCATGATTAAAGATTCCATGAGCTACGCCGAGCAAGACGTGAAAGCACGCATGCTGGCGGAGCAGAAAGTGGAAGCCGCTCGCGTGCTGGAAAGCCTGCACAGCGCGCTTGCTGCTGATGCCGCGCTGTTAAGCGCCGCAGAGCGTCAGGACATTGACCGCGTCGCCGCCGAACTGAGCGCGGCAGCCGAGGGCGATGATACTGACGCCATAGAACAAGCCATTAAAAACGTTGACAAACAAACCCAGGAATTCGCCGCTCGTCGTATGGACCAATCCGTCCGTATGGCGCTGAAAGGCCAATCCGTGGACGAGGTTTAATATGCCAAAGATTGTGATTTTGCCTCATCAGGACCTGTGTCCGGATGGCGCGGTTTTGGAAGCTGAAAGCGGTGAAACTATTCTCAACGTTGCTCTGCGTAACGGTATTGAGATTGAACATGCCTGTGAGAAATCCTGTGCGTGCACCACCTGCCACTGCATCGTCCGCGAAGGTTTTGATTCGCTGGCGGAAAGTACGGAAGACGAAGACGACATGCTGGATAAAGCGTGGGGTCTGGAGCCGGATAGCCGCTTAAGCTGTCAGGCGCGCGTTGCCGACGAAGATCTGGTGGTCGAAATTCCGCGTTACACAATTAACCACGCGCGCGAGCACTAACAGGGGATAGTATGGGACTGAAGTGGACTGACAGCCGCGAAATCGGCGAAGCGCTGTACGATGCCTTCCCGGACACCGATCCGAAGACCGTACGTTTCACTGACCTGCACCAATGGATTTGTGACCTCGAAGATTTTGATGATGACCCTCAGGCATCAAATGAAAAAATTCTTGAGGCAATTCTGTTAGTCTGGTTGGATGAAGCAGACTAATTTCGCGTCATGATTCACGTTGCAGATGCATTGGCTGCGTTTACTGGTCAATTTCCTGTAACGTGAAGCATTGAGTGAAAATTTCTTAACGGGCTGCCATTGGGCGGCCCGTTTGCTAATAAGGATAAATAAAATGACAGAAGCGATGAAAATTACCCTGTCTACCCAGCCAGCCGACGCGCGCTGGGGTGACAAAGCGACTTATAGCATTAATGACGACGGCATTTCCCTGCACCTTACCGGCCGTGATGACGCGGGCCTGATTCAGCGCGCAGCGCGTAAAATTGACGGCATGGGCATCAAGCACGTTGCGCTTGCCGGTGAAGGCTGGGACGTTGAACGCGCCTGGGCTTTCTGGTCTGGCTATAAAGGGCCGAAAGGCAGCCGTCAGGTTGAGTGGCCTGAACTGGATGATGTGCAAAAAGCCGAGCTGGATAACCGTCTCACCTATATTGATTGGGTACGCGACACCATCAACGCCCCAGCGGAAGAGCTCGGGCCAGAGCAACTGGCACAGCGTGCTGTTGATCTGCTGTGCGGCGTGGCCTGTGACCACGTTTCCTACCGTATTACCAAAGGCGACGATCTACGTGAGCAGAACTATATGGGCCTGCACACCGTGGGACGTGGTTCCGATCGCCCACCGGTTCTTCTGACGCTGGACTACAACCCAACCGGCGATAAAGAAGCGCCGGTTTATGCTTGCCTGGTGGGTAAAGGGATTACCTTCGATTCCGGTGGCTACAGCATTAAACAGAGCGCCTTTATGGATTCGATGAAGTCCGATATGGGCGGTGCGGCAACCGTAACCGGCGCGCTGGCATTGGCTATCACTCGTGGCCTTAACAAGCGCGTGAAGCTGTTCCTGCTCTGTGCCGACAACCTGATCAGCGGTAACGCCTTTAAGCTTGGCGACATCATTCACTACCGTAACGGTAAAAATGTCGAAGTGATGAACACCGATGCCGAAGGGCGCTTAGTGTTAGCGGATGGTCTGATTGATGCCAGCGCGCAGAAACCAGAGCTGATTATTGATGCGGCGACCCTGACCGGAGCGGCAAAAACCGCGCTGGGTAACGACTACCACGCACTGTTCAGCTTCGACGACCAGTTGGCGAACCGTCTGCTGGCAAGCGCGCAGGCAGAGAACGAAGCCTTCTGGCGTCTGCCGCTGGCCGAGTTCCACCGTAACCAGCTGCCGTCCAATTTTGCTGAACTGAACAACACCGGCAGCGCAGCCTACCCGGCCGGTGCGAGCACCGCAGCGGGCTTCCTGTCCCACTTCGTGGAAAACTACCATAAGGGCTGGCTGCATATCGACTGTTCGGCAACCTACCGTAAATCTGCCGTTGAGCAGTGGTCGGCGGGTGCGACCGGTCTGGGTGTGCGCACGATTGCCAATCTGTTGACCGCTTAGTCATTTTCGCTCCTCACCCTAACCCTCTCCCCAAAGGGGAGAGGGTACTGATCGACTCTTTCCCTTGACGCATAAGCTGAAGTGAGGAGCCGGCTTTCTCCCTCGCCCCTTTGAGAAGAGGGACGGAGTGAGGGGAATTCATGCCATCTGGAACCACTATGTCCGAAACCAAAAACGAATTAGAAACCCTGCTCGAGCAGGCTGCCACAGAACCTGCTCACCGTCCGGCGTTCTTCCGCACGTTGCTGGAATCCACCGTTTGGGTACCGGGTACCGCTGCTGATGACCAACAGGTTGTCGACGACAGCGCGCTTGAGCTACAGCACTGGGAAAAAGATGATGGGACTTCGGTTATCCCTTTCTTTACCTCGCTTGAGGCCTTGCAGCAGGCGGTGACCACCGAGCAGGCGTTTGTTGCCATGCCGGTGCGTACGCTGTTTGAGATGACCCTGGGTGAAACACTGTTCCTGAATGCGAAGCTGCCGACCGGCAAAGAGTTTACCCCACGCGAAATCAGTCATCTGATTGGCGAAGAGGGCAACCCGCTCAGCACGCAGGAAGTTTTAGAAGGCGGCAGCGCGCTGCTGCTCTCTGAAGTGGCGGAGCCGCCAGCGCAAATGGTGGAGTCGCTGACCACGCTGTTTAAAACCCTGAAAACGGTGAAACGCGCGTTCCTATGCTCAATCAAAGAGCATGCGGATGAACAGCCAAACCTGCTTATCGGTATCGAAGCGGAAGGGGATATCGAAGAGATTATTCACGCCGCCGGCAGCGTGGCGACTGATACCTTGCCGGGTGATGAGCCGATTGATATCTGTCAGGTGGTTGAAGGCGAAAAGGGCATTAGCCACTTTATGCTCGCCCATATCACGCCGTTCTATGAAAAACGCTGGGGTAGCTTCCTGCGTGATTTCAAACAAAACCGCATCATCTAAACGACGGCTCACGCCGCTTATTAGCCCGTAATCAGGCCGATAAGCGGCAAGTTATCCCGTCGCTTCCAGCAGCAGTAAATCCATCAGCAAAACCAGATTCGACTCGAATGAGGTGACGCCTGCGGCCTCTGCGGCGAAGTGCACCGCTTCGTCATAGAGCGCAAAATGCAAGTCGGCGAGGCCGGCCAACGTATTCGCCGAGACGCGGGTAAATGCCACCACCGTCATGCCGACGTTGCGGGCGATACGCGCTTTATCCAGTACCTGCTCCGTCTCACCGCTGCGCGAAACGGCGATAAACACCTGATAGCGCGCGGCGTTGCTGAGAAAAATATTGCGGCTATCGCCCGGCCCGGAAATAAATGCCGTCTTGCCCAGCACCTGCAACTTTTTGGTCAGATACTCGGCGAACAGATAGGAAAAGCCTGCGCCGTAGAGAAAAAAATGCTCCTGCTCGCGTAACAGACGGGTGAACTGCTGACGTTTTTCTGCCGTCGCCCACTGGAAGGTGAGCTGGTAATTGGCCAGGAAGTGGTTGAACAGCGCCGAGCTTTCACCGGCGTTGTCCGGCTGCTGTACGGCAATGTGCGGAGTCTCCGCCAGCAGCGTTTTGCAGTGCCAGATAAACTCGCTGTAGCCACTAAAGCCCAGCTTCTGACACAGACGCATAATAGTCGCCGTGGAGACAAAGGTCGCTTGAGCCAGCTGGCGGACGGTGATGTTGCCGACCAGTAACGGGTGTTCCGTGAGATGAGCCAATACCCGGTACTCGGCGCGTGTTAAGGAATCCCCGCGCGTCAGCAGCGTCGCCAGCCGATTATCCATTTACTGGGCAGGCTCAATCGGCAAGTCGGCCCGCGCACCCCATTCGCTCCATGAGCCGTCATACAGCGTGACGTCAGGCGCGTCCAGCGTCGCCAGCGCGAGGGCAACAACTGCCGCCGTGACGCCGGAACCGCAGCTGACGATAATCGGTTTCGCCAGATCAACGCCCTGGTGCGCAAAGATGGCTTCCAGCTCATCGGTGGTTTTCAGTTCGCCATTGATAACTAAATCGCCCCATGGGACGTTGCGCGCTCCTGGGATATGGCCGCGACGCAGGCCCGGACGCGGTTCGTCCACCTGTGCGTTAAAGCGCGGCGCGGGACGTGCATCGACGATTTGCGCAGTGCCTTCGTGGCTGGCCAGCAGCACATCGGTGAGGCGTTTGACGGCTTCCGGGGTGAATTCTGCGTCAAACTCGCCTTCAGATTTCCTGGCGTCGCCCGTTTCCAGCAGCAGATCGTCGCGCTGCCAGCCAGCCAAACCACCGGCCAGAATCGACACCCGCTGTGCCCCGAAGGTGCGCAGCATCCACCACGCGCGTGGCGCAGAGAACAGGTTGCCTTCATCGACGATAACCAGATGTTTGTCGCGACTGACGCCCAGTTCGCGCATGGCGACGGCAAACGCTTCCGGGCGCGGCATCATATGCGGCAGGGGAGAGGTATGGTCGGAGAGGGCTTCAATATCAAAAAAAACGGCGCCCGGCAGGTGCCCGGCGCGGAATTCTGCGTTGAGATCGCGGTGTTCTTGCCCCGGGGGCGCCATACGGGCGTCAATAATCTGTACTTCCGGGTCATCAACGTGCTCTGCCAGCCAGTCGGCGGCAACAAAAAACGAAGTGGTCATATTACCCTCCATTGATGAATAACAAAGGGATTGTCGGTGTTTTTACTCACACCGACAAGTGACCAGCGGTTTATTAGCGCGTTGCTTCACCATTTTGCCAGGCGCGTTGCAAATGCGGCCAGTAGTCCTGATTGGCGGTAATCATCTCATCGAGGATCGCTTTGGCGTGTGCCATGGTGGGTACCGTCCGGTTGAGAGTGAAAGCCTGCAGCGCTTTTTCGTAGCTGCCCTCAAGCGTGGCTTCAACCAGCAACTGCTCTGAGGCCAACTGCTGCATTAGCAGCGTTTGGTGGAAGAGCGGCACGTTGCCCATTCGCACCGGCTCCGGGCCATTGGCGGTGATATAGGCCGGGACCTCAACCATCGCGTCGTCCGGCAGATTGGCGATAGCCCCCTGGTTTTCCACAATCACCAGATGACGCTGGCGCAGGTCGAACGCCAGCGAGCAGGCAACATCGACAATAAATGCGCCGTGCACGCCTACGTGGAATGCGTCGGGCAGAATGCCGGTGTTTTTATATTCCACCGCCGCGGCAAACAGCTTTTTCTCACGCCCGTCCATCACCTCATTGGCGCGGGTATAGTCCGGGTTTTGATGTTCAACAATTTGGTTGGGCATCAGGTAGTACTGCAAATATGGGTTTGGCAGATACTCCGGGAAGCAGTCCATGATTGGCTGAATATTACGCCAGGTTTTCACCCACGATGGGTCGGCGTGCTGCGGGTCGGTTTGCGCCGCATCTTCCGTCAGTAGGCCAAATTTTGCGACATGGCGGCGCAGTTCCGGCATTTTGTCTTCGCCATCGACGCGGACCTGGGTAAACCAGCCGAAGTGGTTGAGGCCAAAGTAGTCAACGTCGAGTTTATGGCGGTCCACGCCAAGGATGGCACCCATATTACGCATCGCCGCCACCGGCATATCGCAGATGTTCAGTACGCGTGCATTTGGGCGCAGGCGGCGGATCCCTTCCGCGACGATCGCTGCCGGGTTGGAGTAATTAACGATCCACGCTTTCGGAGAGGCATAACGCTCCACCAGATCGATAAGTTCGGCCATCGGCAGGATCGTGCGTAAACCATAGGCCAGCCCGCCGGGGCCACAGGTCTCCTGGCCAACCACGCCGTGACGCAGCGGGATTTTTTCATCCAGTTCGCGCATTTTGTACTGCCCCACGCGCATTTGTGCAAAGACGAAATGGGCACCGCTGAACGCCGTTTCCGGGCAGGTGGTGACGGTAAATTTAATACTCTGGCTGTGGTCGCGAATGACCTTTTCCACTACCGGGGCAATGGTGTTCTGGCGGGCTTCATCAATATCGTAGAGACGGATTTCCGCCAGCGGGAAATCGGCCAGCCGCACCATCAAACTTTTCACGATACCCGGCGTGTAGGTACTGCCGCCACCGGCGATAGCCAGAATAAATGGGGATTTCAACATGGTATAGCCTCCTTCAGAGAACCGCTTCAACGGCTTCTCGCATTTTTTTGACATGCAGCCCGTAGACCACCTGAACGTTATTACCCTGCTTGATGATGCCCTTGGCACCGGTCGCTTTAAGCTGTGGTTCGTTAATCTGCGCCACGTCTTTCACCGTGACGCGCAGGCGGGTGTAGCAGTTGTCCACCACCTCAATGTTGTCGCGGCCGCCCAGCCCTGCAATGATGCTGGCACCCAGACCGTCGTTATTGCCCTTTGCCTGATACTCTTGCTTGCTGTAGAGCTTCGTCTGCTGGTCGTCCTCTTCACGGCCCGGCGTATTCATGTCAAAGCGCAGGATCAGGAAGCGGAAGATAACGAAGTACAGCGTGAACATGATGAGTCCTACGACGATGTACATCGGCCAGTTGGATTTGGCGGTGCCCAGCGGCAGGTTGTAGAGAATGAAATCGATAATACCGTTGGCACCGATGGCGTGGACGCCGAAGAGCGAGAACAGCATCATGCCGATACCGGTCAGCACCGCGTGCACCACAAACAGCAGCGGGGCGACGAAGAGGAAGGAGAACTCAATAGGTTCGGTTACGCCGACCAGCATCGAGGTTAGCGCCGCCGGGATAAGAATGGCTTTTGCCGCCGCTTTACGCTCCGGTTTGGCGGTGACGTACATCGCCAGCGCGGCGGCCGGCAGGCCGAACATTTTGCTGATACCGCGCGCATCCCACACCACGGTGCTGCTTAATTGGGCCACATCAGGACAGGCCATCTCGGCGAAGTAGATATTCCTCGCGCCCTGATACATCGTGCCGCACACCTCTTGCGTCCCCCCCAGCTCGGTATACAGGAACGGGGTATAAACCAGATGATGGAGTCCGGTTGGCACCAGAATGCGTTCCAGGAAGCCGTAAATCGCTACGCCGAAGGGACCGGAGCCTTTAATCGCCAGCGCCAGCGCACTGATACCATGCTGCGCCCATGGCCACAGTTCGCTCATGACCACGCCGAGTACTATCGCCACCGGCAGGATAATAATGGTGACAAAGCAGTGGCCGGAGTAAATTGCCATCGCGCCGGAGAACTGCACGCCGGAGTAGCGGTTATAAAGATATCCTGTCAGCGCGCCGGTCAAGATCCCGGCAAAGACGCCCATCTCCAGCACCTGCACGCCCAGCACCACGCTTTGTCCTGCGGTACGCATCTGGTCGGCCGGAGCCAGTTCGCCTTGCAGTTGCAGCGTGACGTTCATGGCGTTGATAAACACGATAAAGGTCACCAGCCCCAGCAGGGCGGCATAGCCTTTGTCGCGGGCGGCAAGGCCAATAGGGATACCGACGGCGAAAATCATCGCCAGGTTTACCAGTAGTGACACCGCCGATTTGGCAATCAGCTGCCCGAGATTTTGCACCGCCGGGTAGCCCAGCACGTGAATATATTCGGCCAGACTGCCGTTACCCAGCACGTTACCAAAAGCGATAAACAGGCCAACGATAGGTAGGATCAGCACCGGCCCATAAAGAGATTTACCAAAATTTTGTAGGGCATTAACGGCTCTTTTCATTCTGTTCTCCAATTTTTGAACCGCATAGATAAGGGGATAAGACCCGCTGACGGTAGCAGTAGTCCACGACGTTAATCTAGCTATCTTGTTGTTTTAAAAACAAAGTACGCGTAACGTCACATGTTACGTTACGCGATGTGATCGCAGTAACATCCTGGACAGGTGAGGAGATGAAGAGGGATTTTGGGAGTTTAACAACTACTGGCGGCCTACGGCCTCAGGCATAATACTGTGTTGACCACACAATCAGACATCACCAGTCAGAGGTTACAGGATGAAACCCTTTCGTTTGGCCACGCTAGCCCTCGCGCTGGCAATGACGTTCACGCTGGCGGGTTGCGACAATAATAATGACGACACACCCACCGTTTCCGCCGCGCCTGGCAGTGCTGACGGCGCAAAAAGCCCTAATGCTGCACCGAAACTGGATGCCGCCAGTCTGGAAAAACTGGCGCAGCAAAGTCAGGGAAAATCGCTAACTCTGCTTGATGCTTCTGAAGTTCAGCTCGACGGCGCAGCGACGCTGGTGTTGACCTTCTCAATTGCGCTGAATCCTGAACAGGATTTCAGTAAAACCGTTCACGTGGTGGATAAAAAGAGCGGCAAGGTCGACGGCGCCTGGGAATTGTCACCCAATCTTAAAGAGTTGCGCTTACGCCATCTTGAACCGAAACGTGACCTGATTGTGACGGTTGAACCGCAGCTGGTGGCGTTGAACAAAGCCACCTTTGGCACTAGCGTTGAGAAAACGCTGACCACCCGAGATATCGCACCGAGCGTTGGTTTTGCCAGCCGTGGTTCGCTACTGCCGGGTAAAGTGGTCGAAGGGCTGCCGGTGATGGTGCTTAACGTTCTGCACGTCGACGTTAACTTCTTCCGCGTGAAGCCGGAAGCGCTGGCGGGATTTGTCAGCCAGTGGGAATACCGCAGCTCGCTAAGCAACTGGGAATCGGACGAGCTGCTAAAAATGGCCGACCTGGTCTATACCGGGCGTTTTGACCTGAATCCGGCCCGCAATACCCGGGAAAAGTTGCTGCTGCCGTTGAAAGACATTGCGCCGTTGCAGCAATCCGGCGTCTATATTGCGGTGATGAACCCAGCCGGGCAGTACAGCTATAGCAATGCCGCGACGCTGTTTACCCTGAGCGATGTCGGCGTGTCGCTGCATCGCTACCACGATCAGCTGGATGTCTTTACCCAGAGCCTGGAAAACGGCGCTGCCCAGTCGGCGGTTGAGCTCACGCTGCTCAACGACAAAGGGCAGACGCTGGCGCAGGCGACCAGTGATGGTAAAGGGCATGCGGCGCTGAAAACGGATAAAGAGGCCGCTTTGCTGCTGGCGCGTAAAGAGGGGCAAACCACGCTTCTCGATCTCAAACAGCCAGCGCTGGGTCTGGCTGAATTCGATATCGCCGGCGCCCCGGGCTACCGTAAGCAGTTCTTTATGTTTGGTCCCCGCGATCTCTATCGTCCTGGGGAAACGGTGATGTTAAACGGCCTGCTGCGCGACAGCGATGGTAAACCGCTGCCCGACCAGCCGGTGAAACTGGATGTGGTGAAACCAGACGGTACGGTAGTTCGCAGCGTAGTGAGCCAGCCGGTCAACGGCCTGTACCAGTTTAACTGGGCGCTGGACAGCGGAGCGGCCACCGGTATGTGGCACATTCGCGCCAATACCGGCGACAACCAGCTGCAGGAGTGGGATTTCCACGTCGAAGATTTTATGCCGGAGCGTATGGCGTTGAATATCACGCCGCAGAGCACGCCGCTGGCAGCGGATGATGACGTAAAATTCAGCGTGGTGGGTTATTACCTCTACGGCGCACCGGCCAATGGCAACAGCCTACAGGGCAAACTGTTCTTACGTCCGCTGCGCGATGCCGTGGCGGCGCTGCCGGGCTTCCAGTTTGGTGATATTGCCCAAGAGAATATTAGCCGCAGCCTTGATGAAATGAACCTGACGCTGGACGACAAAGGGCACGGCGAAGTGACCACCGCCAGCCAGTGGCAGGAAACCCACTCACCGTTACAGGTGATTTTACAAGCCAGCCTGCTGGAGTCGGGTGGCCGTCCTGTTACACGTCGGGCGACACAGGCAATCTGGCCTGCCGCCGAACTACCGGGGATCCGTCCGCAGTTTGCCAGCAAAGCGGTGTATGACTACCGCACGGATACTACCGTCAACCAGCCCATTGTTGATGAAAACGGTCAGGCAGCGTTCGATATTGTGTACAGCAATGCGCAGGGGGATAAAAAAGCTGTCTCCGGCCTGCAGGTGCGGCTGATTCGCGAGCGTCGTGACTATTACTGGAACTGGTCTGAAGGCGATGGTTGGCAGTCTCGATTTGATCAAAAAGATCTGGTGGAAGGCGAAGAAACGCTGGATCTGAAAACCGATGAAACCGGCAAAGTGAGCTTCCCGGTGGAGTGGGGCGCTTATCGTCTGGAGGTGAAAGCGCCGAACGATGCGGTCAGCAGCGTTCGTTTCTGGGCGGGCTATAGCTGGCAGGATAACAGCGATGGCAGCGGGGCTGCGCGTCCTGACCGCGTCACTCTGAAACTGGATAAGCCGAATTATCAGCCAGGTGACACCATTAAGCTGCACGTTGCCGCACCGGCGGCGGGCAAAGGCTATGCGATGGTGGAATCCAGCGATGGGCCGCTATGGTGGCAGGAAATTGATGTCCTGGAAAACGGGCTGGATCTGACGATTCCGGTCGATAAAAGCTGGAATCGACACGATCTCTATTTGAGTACGCTGGTGGTGCGTCCGGGGGACAAATCCCGTTCAGCGACGCCGAAGCGGGCCGTGGGGGTACTGCATCTACCTTTGGGCGATGAACAGCGTCGGCTGAATGTTGCGCTGGATGCGCCGCAGAAAATGCGGCCAAACCAGCCGCTGACCGTCAAAGTGAAGGTCAACCGCAAAGAGGGAGCCGCTCCGAAACAGGTTAACGTTCTGCTGTCGGCGGTTGACAGCGGAGTTCTCAATATTACCGATTACACCACCCCGGATCCGTGGCAGGCCTTCTTTGGCCAGAAACGTTACGGTGCGGATCTCTATGACATTTATGGCCAGGTGATTGAAGGCGAAGGACGTCTTGCCAGCCTGCGCTTCGGCGGGGATGGCGATGAGCTTAACCGTGGCGGTAAACCACCGGTCAACCATGTCACCATTATTGCTCAGCAGGCGCAGCCGGTAAGGCTGGATGACAATGGTGAAGGCACGATTACGATGCCTATCGGTGATTTTAACGGCGAACTGCGGGTGATGGCGCAGGCGTGGACGACGGAAGATTTCGGCAGCAGCGAAGACAAAGTGGTGGTTGCCGCACCGGTGGTTGCCGAGCTGAATACGCCGCGCTTTATGGCCAGCGGTGATAGCGCTCGTATGACACTGGATGTCACCAACCTGACCGACCAGCCGCAAACCCTGACGGTGCAGATTGCCGCCAGCGGTCTGCTGCAGTTAAACAGCGCTCAACCGTCGCCATTGACCCTAGAGCCGGGTGTACGCAGCACGCTGTTTGTGCCGATTAGCGCCGGTGAGGGTTATGGTGAGGGTGAGGTCAGTGTGAGCGTATCAGGTATGAATCTGCCGGGTGAAACGCTGACAGATATACATAAACAGTGGAAGGTTGGCGTACGTCCGGCATTCCCGGCGCAGACGGTGAGTCTTGGGGCGGTGCTGCAGCCGGGCGAAAGCTGGAGCCTTCCGGCAAATCAGAATGCGGCATTTTCACCGGCCACATTGCAGGGGCAGTTGCTGCTGAGCGGCAAGCCGCCACTGAACCTGGCGCGCTATATTCGTGAGCTGAAAGCCTATCCATACGGTTGTCTTGAACAGACCGCCAGCGGTCTTTTCCCACAGCTTTACACCAACGCTGAACAGCTTAAAACGCTGGGCATCGTCGGCGACAGTGACGATAAGCGCCGTGCCGCGGTGGATATTGGTATTTCACGTTTACTGCAAATGCAAAAAGATAACGGCGGTTTTGGCCTGTGGGACAAAGAGGGGCCGGAAGAGTATTGGCTGACCGCCTACGCGATGGACTTCCTGGTGCGTGCCGGTGAACAGGGCTACAGCGTGCCGGCCGACGCAATTAACAAAGGCAACAACCGCATGCTGCGCTATTTGCAAGAGCCGGGGCTGATGAGCGTTCGCTACACCGACGATACCGCAGCCAGCCGTTTTGCCATTCAGGCTTATGCTGGCCTGGTACTGGCGCGGCAGCAAAAAGCACCGCTTGGCGCGCTGCGTGAACTGTGGGAGCGCCGTGAACAGGTGCGTTCCGGCCTGCCGCTAATGCAGCTCGGTATTGCCCTTAAAGCCATGGGGGATGCTCCGCGTAGCCAGCAGGCTATTCAACTGGCGCTGACCACCAAACGCGCGGACTCGCCGCGTTGGCTGGCGGATTACGGCAGCACGCTGCGCGACAACGCGCTGATGCTCTCCCTGCTCGAAGAGAACAAGCTGCTACCGGACGTGCAGAATATGCTGTTGCAAACGCTCTCGGAAGAGGCATTTGGTGAGCGCTGGCTGTCGACACAGGAAAACAATGCGCTGTTCCTGGCGGCCAAAGGGCTGTTGAGTCTGCCGGGCAGCTGGCAGGCGCAGACGTCTCTGGACGCACAGCCGCTGCAAGGCGACAAATCTCTGACGCGTAATCTGGATGGGGATCAGCTTTCGGCGCTGCAGGTGACCAACAAAGGTGAACAGCCGTTATGGCTGCGCCTCGACAGCAGCGGTTATCCGAACAGCGCTCCGGCAGCGGCAAGTCACGTTTTGCATATCGAACGCCAGTTCTTTGGTACCGACGGGCAAAGCAAATCGCTCTCTTCGCTGCGCAGCGGCGATTTGGTGCTGGTGAAGCTGGAAGTTAAAGCCAGCCAGAACGTACCGGATGCCCTGGTGGTCGACATGTTGCCTGCCGGCCTGGAGCTGGAAAACCAAAATCTGGCCAACAGCAGCGCCAACTTGCAGGATAACGGCACGGCAATACAGGAGTGGTTGAATCAAATGCAGCAGGCGGATATCCAGCATATGGAATTCCGTGATGATCGTTTTGTGGCGGCAGTTGCGCTCAACGCCGACCAGCCGTTAACGCTGGTGTACCTGGCGCGCGCGGTGATGCCGGGCACCTACCATGTGCCGCCGTCACAGGTCGAATCCATGTATGTTCCTGGCTGGCGCGCCACCGGTGGGGCTGACGATATGCTGATCGTCGTGCCGTAACATGCGTTTTAGCGGGTTGAAACGCCGCGGCTGGCGCTGGCTGGCCGTGGCGATGGTCATTGCGGTTTTAGGAATTGTGCTGGCGGATAGGCTGTGGCCGCTCCCGCTGCGTGAAGTTGCGCCTGCGCGCGTGGTGGTGGCGGAGGATGGCAGCCCGCTGTGGCGCTTTGCCGATAGTGAGGGTATCTGGCGTTATCCAGTGACTATCGAAGAGGTTTCACCACGCTATCTGGACGCGCTGATCCAGTATGAGGATCGCTGGTTCTGGGATCATCCCGGCGTGAATCCATTTTCAATCCTACGTGCTGGCTGGCAGGATCTGACCGCCGGTCGCGTGGTCTCCGGTGGCAGCACGATAACCATGCAGGTGGCGCGGCTGCTCGATCCGCACCCCCGCACTTTTGGTGGTAAAGTGCGCCAACTCTGGCGCGCTTTCCAGCTGGAGTGGCATCTCTCCAAACGTGAAATCCTCACCCTTTATCTTAATCGTGCGCCGTTTGGCGGTACGCTACAGGGCATCGGCGCGGCAAGCTGGGCCTATCTCGGCAAGCCGCCCGCTGAGCTTAGCTACGCCGATGCCGCGCTGCTGGCGGTGTTGCCACAGGCGCCAAGTCGTCTGCGTCCGGACCGTTGGCCGCAGCGCGCGCAGGCGGCGCGCAATAAAGTGCTCGATCGTATGCTGACCCAGCAGGTGTGGTCGGCAAACGTGGTTAATGAAGCTAAAGAAGAGGCCGTTTGGCTGTTCCCACGGCAAATGCCCCAGCTGGCACCGCTATTCTCACGATATATGCTGGCGCGCAGCCAGGACGAGAAAGTGGTGACGACGCTGGATGCCGGGCTCCAGCGTCAGTTAGAAGAGCTGGCGATGAGCTGGAAATCGCGCCTGCCGCCGCGCAGTTCGTTGGCGATGGTCGTGGTGGATAACCGAGATATGAAAGTCCGGGGCTGGGTCGGGTCGGCAGATATTGCCGACGACAGCCGTTTTGGCCACGTCGATATGGTGACTGCGATTCGCTCGCCGGGCTCGGTGCTGAAGCCGTTTTTATACGGCATGGCGCTGGACAGCGCGCTGATCCATCCGGCGTCGTTATTGCAGGACGTGCCGAGAAAAGTTGGCGACTATCGGCCCGGTAACTTTGATAGCGGTTTTCATGGTCCGGTGAGTATGAGTGAAGCGCTGGTGCGTTCACTCAACCTGCCCGCCGTACAAGTGCTTGATGCCTATGGTCCGAAACAGTTTGCCGCGCGTCTACGAAATGCCGGGCTGCCGCTGATTTTACCTACCGGGGCTGAGCCTAACTTATCGTTGATTCTTGGTGGTGCCGGGGCTCGACTGGCGGATATTACCGCCGCCTATAGCGCATTTTCTCGCCACGGTAAGGTCGGTAAACTGCGGATGCTGGCAAGCGATCCGCTGGTGGAACGCCCGCTGCTTTCGCCCGGTTCCGCGTGGATCATCCGCCGCATTCTGGCCGGAGAAGCACAGCCGCTACCGGATGACGCGCTGCCGCAGGTGGTTCCGCTGGCGTGGAAGACAGGCACGAGCTATGGCTACCGCGATGCGTGGGCGGTTGGCGTTAACGCGCGCTACAGCATCGGTATCTGGACCGGGAGACCTGACGGCACGCCGGTTGCCGGGCAGTTTGGTTTTGCCAGTGCGATACCGCTGCTAAACCAGGTCAGTAATTTGCTGCTTTCGGGGGCTGCACGCCGGACGGAAGACCGCGACCCGCGCCCCGAATCGGTGAGTGCGGCTGAGATTTGCTGGCCCGGTGGACAGCCACTGCCCGCCGGTGACAGCAACTGCCGTCGGCGTTTATCAACCTGGGTGCTGGACAACGGCCTGCCGCCGACGCTGCTGTTACCGGGGCAGGAAGGCGTGCAGGGGATTCATTTCCCGCTGTGGCTGGATAAATCCGGGCAACGGGTGGCGGCAGACTGCCCGGATGCGCGTGAAGTCAACATGGATGTGTGGCCGCTGCCGCTGGAGCCCTGGTTGCCCGTCGGAGAGCGTCGGGCGGCGCGACTGGCTGTCGCTTCGACGGCGTGCCCGCCACGGCAGCTGCAGAATGCCGCACCGCTGATGCTCACCGGTATCCGCGAAGATGCAGTGATACGTCGTTTGCCGGGCGAAGCCAGTGCAACCGTGGTGTTGCAGGCTAGCGGAGGGGAAGGGCGGCGCTGGTGGTTTATGAACGGCGAGCCGCAGAATGGCGCGGGGAACAATTTGGCGCTGGCGCTGAATAATTCGGGTCGCTATCAACTGGTGGTGATGGATGACGCCGGGCAGATGGCGGTGGTGAATTTCACTTTGCAGTAAACCATATTGCCAGGTAGCGTTAGCAGGAGTTCTGCGGGGGACTGGGCAAGCGTCATGCCAATGGACGTTGTGAGGAGCACCAGGATGAAGGCGAATTTGTTACACAATGTGTTGCTTAAAAGTGTTTTATTTTAAAAAAATGTTACCTTCATCCATAGGCAAGGGCGCAACGGGTCATTATAATCCGCGCCAGGTCATACAACCGCTGTATGCACGACAACAGAACAAATTTTATTATTAGAGGTAATCATGGCAATTGAACGTACTTTTTCCATCATCAAGCCAAACGCGGTGGCAAAAAACGTTATTGGTAGCATCTTTGCTCGCTTTGAAGCAGCAGGGTTCAAAATCGTCGGCACCAAAATGCTGCACCTGACCGTTGAGCAGGCTCGCGGTTTCTATGCTGAGCACGACGGTCGTCCATTCTTCGACGGTCTGGTTGAGTTCATGACTTCCGGCCCAATCGTAGTTTCCGTACTGGAAGGCGAAAATGCCGTTCAGCGTCACCGCGATCTGCTGGGTGCAACTAACCCAGATAACGCACTGGCTGGCACTCTGCGTGCAGACTACGCGGACAGCTTCACTGAGAACGGCACCCACGGTTCTGACTCCGTTGAATCCGCCGCGCGCGAAATCGCTTTCTTCTTCGCTGAAGGCGAAGTGTGCCCACGTACCCGCTAAGGGCACGTTTACACTTTATTTAGCGAATGCCGCGTGCAGACGTGGCATCCATGCGCCAGAATTTGTACAATGCAGCGCCCCCGGACGAGCAGACCGCTTTCCTGGGGCGCTTCTTTTTATCATTCACCCTCCAGGGGCCATAACGTGTAACAACGAGGCCGGAATAGAAAATGTCTGAACAAATTGTCACGCCTGAGAGCGCCATCCCGGCGGTTCCCAATAAAGATGGAAAAATTAACCTGCTGGATCTTAACCGTCAGCAGATGCGCGAGTTTTTTAAAGACTTAGGCGAAAAACCCTTCCGCGCCGATCAGGTGATGAAGTGGATGTATCACTATTGCAGCGATGACTTTGATGATATGACCGATATCAACAAAGTTCTGCGTAACAAACTGAAGCAAGTTGCAGAAATTCGTGCTCCTGAAGTGGTGGAAGAACAGCGCTCCTCCGATGGCACTATCAAATGGGCGATTGCGGTAGGCGATCAGCGCGTTGAAACCGTCTATATCCCGGAAGACGATCGCGCGACCCTGTGCGTATCTTCACAGGTTGGTTGTGCATTAGAGTGTAAATTCTGCTCTACGGCGCAGCAGGGCTTTAACCGTAACCTGCGCGTTTCAGAAATCATTGGCCAGGTGTGGCGTGCGGCGAAAATCGTTGGCGCAGTCAAAGCAACCGGCGTACGCCCTATCACCAACGTGGTGATGATGGGCATGGGTGAACCGCTGCTGAACATGACCAACGTGGTTCCCGCGATGGAAATCATGCTTGATGATTTCGGTTTTGGCCTCTCTAAACGTCGCGTCACGCTGTCCACTTCAGGCGTAGTACCTGCACTGGATAAGCTGGGCGATATGATTGACGTTGCGCTGGCTATCTCTTTGCACGCGCCGAACGACGCGATTCGTGATGAAATCGTGCCGATCAACAAGAAATACAATATCGCGACCTTCCTGGAATCCGTGCGTGGCTACATTTCGAAGTCCAACGCCAACCAGGGCCGCGTCACCATCGAATACGTTATGCTGGATCACGTTAACGACGGCACCGAGCATGCGCATGAGCTGGCTGAGCTGCTGAAAGATACGCCGTGCAAGATTAACCTGATCCCATGGAACCCGTTCCCGGGTGCGCCATATGGGCGTAGCTCCAACAGCCGCATCGATCGCTTTAGTAAAGTCCTGATGGGCTATGGTTTTACGACTATCGTGCGCAAAACCCGTGGCGATGATATTGATGCTGCCTGTGGCCAGCTGGCTGGTGATGTTATCGACCGTACCAAGCGTACAATGCGTAAGCGTATGCAGGGTGAATCTATCTCGGTCAAAGAGCTGTAATGCGGTGCTGTGTGCGCCTGAAATGGCGCACACAGAGTTAAGTGCTTAAGGATTAGGCGAAACGTACTGATCTGGTTAATAATTACGGTGCGTTTCCTCACGTATTGAGGCAGTATGTAGCGTTGCCATAACAGCGCCAATAGGGCTTTTGACGCTGCTTTGCCATCGGATAAACGCGGACAGCCTGTCTGCCTTATCTGTATACGAACGGATGTTTCGCGGTGTGAACGCTGTTTGCACCAGAATCTTAAATTTCACGAATCAGCAGCTGTAGCGAATGAATACTGAAACCAACCACGACCAACCAGAAACACAAACTACGGGTGTCCGTTTGCGTAATGCCCGTGAACAACTCGGACTCAGTCAGCAAGCTGTTGCAGAACGCTTGTGCCTGAAGGTTTCCACCGTTCGTGATATTGAAGAAGATAAGGCGCCGGCTGAACTTGCTTCAACATTCTTGCGTGGTTATATCCGTTCCTATGCTCGTCTCGTGCATATTCCTGAAGAAGAACTGCTGCCGATGATGGAAAAGCAGGCTCCGGTACGGGCAGCGAAAGTTGCGCCAATGCAGAGTTTTTCTTTGGGCAAACGCCGTAAAAAACGCGATGGCTGGCTGATGAGCTTTACCTGGCTCGTGCTGTTCGTGGTGATTGGTTTAACCGTCGCCTGGTGGTGGCAGAACCATAAAGCGCAGCAGGAAGAGATCAGCACCATGGCCGATCAATCCTCCGTTGAGCTGAAAGCCAGCGGCAGCGAATCACAAAATATTCCGCTGAATACAGGTACAGACGCTATCTCTACCCCGGCGGCAACCGATACAACAGCTACCGCTGACAACAGCGCGGCGACGCCGGTTGAAACTGCACCAGCAGCGACCGCAGCGCCAGCGGATACTGCACAGAATAACGCCGTGGTGTCTCCGTCCCAGGCGAACGTTGACGCGACCGCAGGTCAGACGACCGCTACAGCACAAACCGCTGCACCAGGCGCGCTGCCAACCGACCCGGCGCAGACTGCTATACCGGTTGTCGATGCTAACGCGTTGGTGATGAACTTCTCCGCCGATTGCTGGCTGGAAGTGACCGATGCAACAGGTAAGAAACTGTTCAGCGGTCTGCAGCGTAAAGGTGGTAACCTGAATCTTGCAGGCCAGGCGCCATACAAACTGAAAATTGGTGCACCGGCTGCAGTACAGATCGAATTCCAGGGTAAACCTGTCGACCTGAGTCGTTTTATCAGAACTAACCAGGTTGCGCGCCTGACGGTGAATGCTGAACAATCACCGGCACAATAATAGACGCGTAATGCGGGAGATTTTTCATGCACAATCAGGCTCCTATTCAACGTAGAAAATCCACACGCATTTACGTTGGGAACGTGCCGATCGGCGATGGGGCTCCTATCGCCGTCCAGTCGATGACCAATACGCGTACGACGGATGTCGAAGCGACGGTCAATCAGATCAAAGCGTTAGAGCGCGTTGGTGCGGATATCGTTCGCGTATCCGTTCCAACAATGGACGCTGCAGAAGCTTTCAAACTCATCAAACAGCAGGTTAATGTCCCGCTGGTCGCTGATATCCATTTTGACTACCGTATTGCGCTGAAAGTGGCGGAGTACGGCGTTGATTGTCTGCGTATCAACCCGGGCAACATCGGCAGCGAAGAACGCATCCGCATGGTCGTTGACTGCGCGCGCGACAAAAACATTCCTATCCGCATCGGCGTTAACGCCGGGTCGCTGGAAAAAGATCTGCAGGAAAAATACGGTGAGCCGACGCCTCAGGCGCTGCTCGAATCTGCCATGCGTCACGTCGATCATCTCGATCGTCTGAACTTCGATCAGTTCAAAGTCAGCGTGAAGGCATCGGATGTTTTCCTGGCGGTTGAATCCTATCGCCTGCTGGCATCACGCATCGATCAGCCTCTGCATCTCGGCATCACTGAAGCGGGCGGTGCTCGTAGCGGATCGGTAAAATCAGCGATCGGCCTCGGCCTGCTGCTGTCCGAAGGGATCGGTGATACGCTGCGCGTGTCGCTGGCGGCAGATCCGGTTGAAGAGATCAAGGTGGGGTTTGATATCCTGAAATCGCTGCGTATTCGTGCGCGCGGGATCAACTTCATCGCTTGCCCAACCTGTTCACGTCAGGAATTTGACGTTATCGGTACGGTCAACGCGCTGGAACAGCGTCTGG
Source organism: Kluyvera genomosp. 1 (assembly GCF_001266615.1). GTDB lineage: Bacteria > Pseudomonadota > Gammaproteobacteria > Enterobacterales > Enterobacteriaceae > Kluyvera > Kluyvera cryocrescens_A. The sequence goes on from NZ_LGHZ01000005.1 coordinate 79,874, forward strand.
AAGATATTATTACCCCGATGGATGTTTCCATTATCGGTTGTGTAGTGAACGGTCCTGGCGAAGCGCTGGTGTCGACACTTGGCGTGACGGGCGGTAATAAGAAAAGCGGCCTGTATGAAGACGGCGTGCGTAAAGATCGCCTCGACAATAACGATATGATTAGCCAGCTTGAAGCACGTATTCGTGCAAAAGCGACGATTCTGGATGAAACCAATCGTATCGATGTTCAGCAGGTTGAAAAATAACGAGATGGGAAGCGGCTTGCTTCCCGTGTATGATTGAACCCGCTGGCACTGTGGTGCTGAGGGTTCATTTTTATATATAAAGAGAATTAACGTGGCAAAAAACATTCAAGCCATTCGCGGCATGAACGATTATCTGCCTGGCGAAACCGCCATCTGGCAGCGCATTGAAGGCACACTTAAGCAGGTGCTCGGCAGCTACGGTTATAGCGAAATCCGTTTGCCGATTGTAGAGCAGACCCCGTTATTCAAACGCGCCATCGGTGAAGTGACCGACGTGGTTGAAAAAGAGATGTATACCTTTGAAGACCGCAACGGCGATAGCCTGACGCTGCGTCCGGAAGGTACTGCGGGCTGCGTACGCGCCGGCATCGAGCATGGTCTTCTGTACAATCAGGAGCAGCGTTTGTGGTATATCGGGCCGATGTTCCGCCACGAACGTCCGCAGAAAGGGCGCTACCGCCAATTCCATCAGTTGGGCTGTGAAGTGTTTGGCCTGCAGGGACCGGATATCGATGCTGAGCTGATTATGCTGACTGCTCGCTGGTGGCGTGCGCTGGGTATTTCTGAACACGTTAATCTGGAACTGAACTCCATCGGTTCTCTGGAAGCGCGCGCAAACTACCGCGATGCGCTGGTTGCATTCCTCGAACAGCACGTTGAAGTGCTGGATGAAGACTGCAAACGCCGCATGTACAGCAACCCGCTGCGCGTGCTGGACTCCAAAAACCCAGATGTTCAGGCGCTGTTGAATGACGCACCAGCGCTGGGCGACTATCTGGATGACGATTCTCGTGAGCACTTTGCTGGCCTGTGTGCACAGCTGGATGCTGCGGGTATTGCTTACACCGTTAACCAGCGTCTGGTTCGCGGCCTGGATTACTACAACCGTACCGTTTTCGAATGGGTCACCAACAGCCTCGGCTCACAGGGTACCGTTTGTGCGGGCGGTCGTTATGATGGTCTGGTTGAACAGCTGGGTGGTCGTGCGACCCCGGCCGTTGGCTTTGCCATGGGTCTTGAACGACTTGTTTTGCTGGTTCAGGCAGTTAATCCGGAATTTAAAGCCGATCCTGTTGTCGATATATACCTGGTCGCTTCAGGCACCGATACTCAGTCAGCTGCAATGCGTCTGGCCGAGCAGGTTCGTGATGCGTTACCGGGCGTGAAGCTGATGACCAACCACGGCGGCGGCAACTTTAAGAAGCAGTTTGCACGTGCTGATAAATGGGGTGCTCGCATTGCCCTGGTGTTGGGTGAGTCTGAGGTTGAACAAGCCACTGTTGTCGTGAAGGATTTGCGCTCTGGTGAGCAGACAACCGTAACGCAGGAAGGCGTTGCCGCGCATTTGCGCACTATTCTGGGTTGATCTCCAGAACATTATTATCAGGAGAAGGGCTGCGTGGAAATTTACAATAACGAAAATGACCAGGTTGATGCGATCAAACGCTTCTTTGCTGAAAATGGCAAAGCGCTGGCCGTTGGGGTGATTTTGGGGATCGGTGCGCTGGTTGGCTGGCGTTACTGGAATTCCCATCAGGTAGACTCGGCCCGGGAATCTTCCGTGGCTTATGAAAATGCCGTTTCTTCTCTGTCCTCAGGGAAACCAGAAGCGCTGGCCTCTGCCCAGAAGTTTGCGGCAGAGACGAAAAACACCTACGGGGCGTTTGCTTCTCTGGAACTGGCGCAGGCCTTTGTTGATAAAAACGATCTTGCACAGGCGGAAAAGCAGCTTCAACAGGGTTTAGCCGCTGCGGCTGATGAAAATCTGAAGTCCGTGATTAATCTGCGCCTGGCGCGCGTTCAGCTGCAGATGAAGCAGGCTGACGCGGCGCTGAAAACGCTGGAAGGCGTGAAAGGTGAAGGTTGGACGGCGATTGTTGCTGATTTACGCGGGGAAATCCTGCTCAGTAAAGGTGACAAACAGGGTGCTCGTGCAGCGTGGGAAGCTGGCGCTAAGAGCGATGCATCACCGGCGCTGAGTGAAATGATGCGCATGAAAATTAATAATTTGTCCGTCTGAGAGGGACCCGATGCAATTGCGTAAAGTACTTTTGCCAGGACTGCTTTCTGTCACTCTGTTGAGTGGTTGTTCGTTATTCAGCGGCGAAGAAGACGTTGTTAAAATGTCTCCTCTGCCTACTGTAGAAAACCAGTTTACGCCATCGACCGCATGGGATGTTTCCGTCGGTAGCGGTATTGGTGATTTCTATTCGAACCTGCATCCGGCTTATGCCGACAGCGTGGTCTACGCGGCCGATCGTAAAGGCACCGTTAAGGCCGTAAATGCTGATGACGGTAAAGAAGTCTGGTCCGTGAACCTGGCGGAAAAAGACGGCTGGTTTAGTCGTAAACCCGCGCTGCTGTCTGGCGGTTTGACCATCGCCGGCGGTCACGTATACGTGGGCAGTGAAAAAGCGCAGGTCTATGCGCTCGATGCCGGCACTGGCGCTATCGTCTGGCAGACCACCGCAGCGGGTGAAGTTCTGTCTCGTCCAACCGCAAGCGATGGCCTGGTTCTGGTACACACCAGCAACGGTCAGCTGCAGGCACTGGATGAGAACAGCGGTGTCGTCAAATGGACGGTGAACCTGGATATGCCTGCGCTGTCTCTGCGCGGTGAATCTGCACCGGCCGTCGCCTACGGCGCAGCCATTGTGGGCGGCGACAACGGTCGCGTGAGTGCGGTACTGATGCAGCAGGGCCAGCTTATCTGGCAACAACGTATCTCTCAGGCTACCGGTTCTACTGAAATCGACCGTCTGAGCGACGTAGATACCACACCGGTTATCGTGAATGGCGTTGTTTACGCCTTAGCCTACAATGGTAACCTGACGGCGCTGGATCTGCGCAGCGGCCAGATTCTGTGGAAACGCGAGCTGGGTTCGGTGAACGATTTCATCGTCGACGGCAACCGTATCTACATTGCCGACCAGAATGACCGCGTACTGGCGCTGACCACCGACGGTGGCGTTACCCTGTGGACGCAAAGCGATCTGCTGCACCGTCTGCTGACCGCTCCGGCGCTGTATAATGGCAGCCTGGTTGTGGGTGATAGCGAAGGTTACCTGCACTGGATTAATCCAGAAGATGGGCGCTTCGTTGCCCAGCAGAAGCTTGACAGCTCTGGCTTCCTGACCGAGCCGGTTGTTGCTGACGGTAAACTGCTGATTCAGGCGAAAGACGGTACGGTTTACGCGATTACGCGTTAACGTCTGTCGTTTTTTTCAGCAATGGACGGCTCCTGTTTAGTCAGGGGCCGTTTGCTATTTGTATTGCTACTGATTTTTATGCCCGATGGCACTTCACTTATCGAGCCTGCTCCAACCGCGCAGACCGGATAAGCGAAATGCCACACGGCAAAGCAAATTGTCACAAATTTTGAGTATATGAGGCTTTATCATGGTTCCTGTGGTCGCGCTTGTCGGGCGCCCTAATGTCGGAAAATCCACGCTCTTTAACCGCTTGACGCGCACTCGTGATGCGCTGGTCGCGGATTTCCCGGGTCTGACTCGTGACCGTAAGTACGGTCGTGCTGAAGTTGAAGGGCGTGAGTTTATCTGTATCGATACCGGCGGTATTGATGGTACGGAAGAAGGTGTGGAAACGCGCATGGCTGAACAGTCGCTGCTGGCGATTGAAGAAGCCGACGTTGTGCTGTTTATGGTTGATGCGCGTGCGGGGCTGATGCCTGCGGACGAAGGTATCGCTAAACATCTGCGTTCGCGCGAAAAGCCAACCTTCCTGGTCGCGAACAAGACTGACGGGATTGACCCGGATCAGGCCGTAGCCGACTTCTGGTCGCTGGGTCTTGGTGAGATTCACGCAATCGCTGCTTCTCATGGTCGTGGCGTGACAACGCTGCTGGAAACCGTTCTGCTGCCGTTCGTTGACGACGTCAACCCACCGGAAGAAGTGGACGAAGATGCGGAGTACTGGGCGAAGTTTGAAGCCGAGCAGAACGGCGGTGAAGTTGAAGAGCCAGAAGATGACTTCAACCCGCAGGATCTGCCGATCAAAATTGCTATCGTAGGCCGCCCTAACGTTGGTAAGTCAACGCTAACTAACCGTATCCTCGGCGAAGACCGTGTGGTGGTTTACGATATGCCGGGCACCACCCGTGACAGTATCTATATTCCAATGGAACGCGATGAGCGCGAATACGTGCTTATCGACACCGCGGGTGTGCGTAAGCGCGGGAAAGTGACTGATACGGTTGAAAAATTCTCCGTTATCAAAACGCTTCAGGCTATCGAAGACGCCAACGTCTGTCTGCTGGTTATCGATGCCCGTGAAGGTATCTCTGACCAGGACCTGTCCCTGTTGGGCTTTATCCTCAATAGTGGGCGCTCACTTGTCATCGTCGTCAACAAGTGGGACGGCCTGAGCATGGAAGTCAAAGAGCAGGTGAAAGAAACCCTGGACTATCGTCTGGGCTTTATCGACTTTGCTCGCGTGCACTTCATCTCCGCACTGCACGGCAGCGGCGTCGGCAATCTGTTCGAATCTATCCGTGAAGCGTATGACAGTTCTACCCGCCGCGTAGGTACGGCGATGCTGACACGTATCATGAGCATGGCAACCGAAGATCACCAGCCGCCTCTGGTGCGTGGTCGTCGCGTGAAGCTGAAATATGCTCACGCCGGTGGTTACAACCCGCCGATCGTGGTTATTCACGGTAATCAGGTCAAAGACCTGCCGGATTCTTACAAACGTTATCTGATGAACTATTTCCGCAAGTCGCTGGATGTTATGGGTACACCTATCCGTATCCAGTTCAAAGAAGGGGAAAACCCGTATGCGAACAAACGCAATACGTTGACTCCGACTCAGATGCGTAAGCGTCAGCGTTTGATGAAACACATCAAGAAGAGCAAGTAATTAGCCAATAAGGTTAATGACTGCTAAATGTGATGAAAAGCCCGCGCGATGCGGGCTTTTTTATTGCCTGGTACCGTTTTTATCATTGGGCCAGATGACGGTGATTTGTGGTAAAAAAGTGCTTACAAACAATGATGACTAAACGCAACGGAGCAGAAATGAGAACGCAAAAACGGTGTCTGGGGCATATCGCGGTAGTGGTCGATGATTACGACCGTGCCATTGAGTACTACACGGATAAGCTCGGCTTTACCCTCGTGGAGGATACGCCGCAGCCAGGGAAACGCTGGGTTGTGGTGACGCCGAATCCGGAAAGCGACTGCCGTATATTGCTGGCTCGTGCCTCAAATGAGAGACAAACGGACTTTATCGGCAACCAGTGTGGCGGTAGGGTGTTTTTATTCCTGCAAACGGATGATTTTTGGCGTGATTACCATCAGATGAAAGCAAAAGGTGTCCATTTTTGCGAAGAGCCTCGCGAAGAAGAATATGGCACCGTGGTGGTCTTTGAAGATTTGTATGGTAACCGCTGGGATCTCTACCAGAATGCACTCGAGCAGTAAGGTGCTTTTAGTACTGTAGAGTGGCTCGGCGCTCGCGTAGCCGAAAATTATCGTCCAGACTGATAGCAAAGACATGGTCTGGGCGGGCATTGTGCTTTACACTGCGCGCTGCAAAAACTGAGTAGATAAACGATTAAGTAGGCGGTAATGGCGATGAACGGAACGATCACAACCTGGTTTGAAGATAAAGGTTTTGGCTTTATCAAAGATGAAAACGGCGATAACCGCTATTTTCATGTGATTAAGGTTGCCAACCCTGAATTGATTAAGAAAGATGCGGCGGTCACTTTTGAACCGACGACCAACAACAAAGGCTTGTCGGCGTATGCGGTGAAAGTCGTCCCGGAAAGCAAGTATATCTATATTGCAGGCGAACGAGTTAAGCTCACGGCTATCAAATCTTACGTGGTTTACCGCGAAGAAGTGCCCGCAGAGACGCGGATTGATAAAGAAAATGCAGTGCTGTCCGTCGGGGCGTTGATGAATAGCATCAAGCCAAAATCGGCGGTGAAGCCGGGTGATATGCGCTCAATACAAAAACTGGCAATCACTACCTTCCAGGGGACGACGTTAATCTTCTCGGAAGATGAAGTCGATATCGCTGAAACGGTAAAAATGCTGAAGGTCTGAAACCATTCGGACTCACCCTGTGCCAGATTTATTCACGCTCTTAAGCGGGATGCTGGCGCAGCGGGCGATAATTGATATAGACGTTAATCCGGGGAGTAATTTATGAACCATGAAGTAGACATCAAATATTATGACATCGCTGACGAGTACGCGACGGAATGTGTAAAACCGGTAAGCGACTCAGAACGTGATGCGCTAGCACACTATTTCCAGCTGCTGCTGACCCGCCTGATGAATAATGAAGAAATCAGCGAAGAAGCGCAGCAAGAGATGGCCCGTGAGGCGGGCATCGAAGAGCAACGCATTGATGAAATTGCTAATTTCCTCAATGAGTGGGGCAACGAGTAGTCTTTACTCTGACGACCCATCGCTAATAAGATAAACGCGGCGTGTTAATCATGCCGCAGATTTCCCCCCGCCGGTTTGGCATCACTATTTCGTTAACGCCGATGCTTGCGTATGGCAACGTAACGATTTTCTCACGTCGACATAACTCTTTCCCCGCACTCAAACGGTAATCCTCTCAATGTGAAGACGCGCGTTGACTTCGCTGCGCGTAACGCAGGATAGTTATCATTTTGCCACTATTCATCACTGACGATGGATATGACTAATGAAATCTCGCTGAAATTTATGGGGTCATTTATGGGTCACCGTTCCACCTCCGATTTTAACGTCAGCACGCAAATCACGCAGCTAGGCCGGGATGTCTCGAAGCAATCGGGCTTTGTGAACGCTCCGGTATACCGGGGATCGACGGTCATTTTCCCCACGGTTGACGATCTCGAGCATAATCGTGCCGAGTTCAATTACGGCACCATGGGCACGCCAACGATTTCCAGCCTGGAAAATGCCTGGAGCACGTTGGCGGGAGCGGCGGGAACCGTACTATCACCCTCTGGTCTTGGGGCGATCGCGCTCTCGCTTCTGACTACGCTTAAATCCGGCGACCATCTTTTGATGCCGGATAGCGTGTATCGACCCACGCGCAATTTCTGCGCTGGGATGCTGGCCAAAATGGGAATTGAGACCACCTATTATGATCCGCTGATGGGTGCCGAAATTGAGTCCTTGTTCCGGCCCAACACCACCACGCTGTTCCTGGAATCGCCGGGTTCACAAAGTTTTGAGATTCAGGATGTTCCGGCAATGACCCGGGTGGCAAAAGCCCACGCTGTCACCACCATTATTGACAATACCTGGGCGACGCCGATTTTCTTCCGCGCTCATGAACATGGCTGCGATCTGTCGCTGGAAGCCGGTACCAAATACCTTGGCGGTCACTCCGATCTGCTGATGGGGCTGGTGTCAGCCAACGAAGCGTGGTGGCCTAAGCTTCGCAAAACTTACGATTTAATGGCAATGCTGCCGGGAGCTGAAGACTGCTTCCTGGCGCTGCGTGGCCTGCGCACGATGCATATTCGACTCAAAGAAGCGGAAAAGCGTGGCCTCGAAATGGCGCACTGGCTGCAATCACGTCCAGAGGTTTTAAACGTTCTCCATCCTGCGTTGCCGGAGTGCCCGGGGCACGAGATTTGGAAACGCGATTTCACCGGCTCTTCAGGATTATTTTCCCTGGTGTTAAAGCCGGAATTCACCAAAGCCGGTGTGGCAAAGATGCTGGATAACATGAGTATTTTTGGCATGGGCTATTCGTGGGGCGGCTTTGAAAGTCTGATTATTCCATTTAATTGTGCCGACTACCGTACGGCAACGAACTGGCAGCCGGGTGGTTTAACGCTGCGGATACAAATGGGACTTGAAGATATGGACGATCTGAAAAACGATCTCGCGGATGGGTTTGAGCGGTTACGCTCGGTGTTGTGATGCAATTGGCCGTCGCGCGCAATATTTTGCGATGGCCGCTCACGCATAATAATTCGTGATACCACTTTCCTGTTTGTGAGTCCGAAATTATGAATATAGGTTTTGTCGGCCTGGGCGCTGTTGTTGAAACGGCCTGGCTCCCTGCGCTCCAACGGCTGTCTTTACCGGGATATAGCCTATGGGGTTATGACCTTAATGCCCAGCGCACGTTACCCGGCGTGACCTGCTGTGAGTCACTTGAGGGACTGCTGGCTAAGCCTATCGACACGCTATGCATCACCACCGCATCACTGCAACACTTACCGATTTTAGAGGCGGCATTAGCGACCCCGATACCGCAGATTGTGGTCGAGAAACCGATTGTCGCGACGCTTAGCCAAATCAGCCGCTTACGTTCACTGCTTTCAATGTCGGAAAATGCGCCGCGCGTACTTGCACTGGATCACTGGATGGCACGGGACGGGGCGCTGTGTGTTGCTCAAGGCAAAATGGATAAGCGCTGGCTGGCGGATGGCCAGGCCGTGTTAGCTGAACCGCCGGTCACCACGCTTGATGATATCGTTGGTATTGACGGCTTTCTGTTGGAGCCGAGCGGTTTTAATGCGGCTGGCGAACCTATTGCCCTCAACTTTGCTACCGGTGAACCGGATACCCGGCAATTTACGCATCCGGACGGGGTTATTGTGGATGTGGGTACCCACGTACTGGCGATGATGCGCGAGGCGCTGCGCTATCTTGGCGGCAGCGATGATCTACATCTGAATGTGCTGACAGCAAAAGACCGACTGGGAAGGCCGATTACCCACGGTGACTGGACAACAGCGGAGGGCGAGGCTCACCTGCAGGGGACGCTATCTGGACTGCCGGTTAATCTATGGCTCAATAAATATGCCGGGCCAGGCGTTGAGCGTAAGGGGATTCGCATCACTCTTCGCGATGGGCGGGTCATCAGCCAAAATCGCTGTCCGGGCGGTGAACGAGTCGAATTGATAACGGGTGACCGTGTGATGAACTGGACGCGGGAAGGGGCGGTTTACGCCCATTGTTTGGGAGAACATATTTTTGGTGCCAATAGCCTTTTTGCGCGAGCACCACAAGAAGTGGCCAGATTGACCCAGCGACGCATTGCCGAAGTGGAGGCGTTATTACAGCTTCAGCAGGGGCTTCGTGGCGTACACTAAAGTGCGAGCCGTGGTAAAATAGCGGCACAAAAAATAAAGTTAAGGAGTCGCTATGGAATTCATCTGCCCAATCTGTCAGACCTCGCTGGAGGTGCAGGGAAACCATGCGCATTGCCAGAGCTGCGAAAAAGAGTACACCCTCGAGGCGCGCTGTCCTGAGTGTCATAAACCGCTGGAAGTGTTAAAAGCCTGTGGTGCGGTTGATTTCCTGTGCCAGAACGGTCACGGTCTGGTGTCGAAAAGAAAGGTCGAGTGGGTTTCTGTCAGCGAATAAATTCGAAGTATGGCCGGGCGAACTGGCCCGGTTATTTGGCATCTCAGACGGCTTTTTTGCGCGCGCGGGTTTTCTTTTCCGCTGTCACCGTCGTAATTTCGCTCTCTACCCAACCATCGGCTAAGCGCGTGGTCAGCCGATCGCCCGCTTTGGCCTGTTTAGTCTGCTTCAGCACTTTGCCATCGCTGACGGTGGTGACGCTGTAGCCGCGTGCCAGCGTCGCCAGCGGGCTGACGGCCTCCAGATGGGTTACCGCGTTGCCAAAACGCTCACGTTGTTCGCTGAGACGGGTGCGAACGTTATCTGCCAGACGATATTCCAGCTGCTGGATGCGAGATTGCGCGCGGTGAATGCGCGGCTGTGGATTTTGCTGGTTCAAACGTTGCAGCACGCGCTGCTGACGCTGATTGGCCTGTTTGATTTGGTTTTCCAGCGCAAAACTCATGCGTTGGCGCAGCCGTTCCAGCGTGGTTTGCTGGCGAGCCAGACGCAGCTGCGGGTGCTGTTGCTGAAGGCGGTGGAACATCTGCGTAAAGCGGCGGCTGCGATTAGCAAGGTAGTAATCCATTGCCATGCCCAGACGCTGCTGAACGGATTGAATTTGGCGCAGTAATTCCTGCTGGTTGCGGCTCACGATTTCGGCCGCCGCAGATGGCGTTGGCGCCCGCAGGTCGCCGACGAAGTCAGCGATGGTCACGTCAGTTTCATGGCCGACAGCGCTGACCACCGGAATGCGGCTGGCAAAAATGGCCCGCGCGACGCGTTCGTCATTAAAACTCCATAAATCTTCCAGTGAACCGCCGCCGCGCCCAACGATGAGAACATCGCATTCATTGCGGGCGTTGGCCAGCTCAATTGCGCGGACGATTTGCATCGGCGCATCGTCACCCTGTACTGCCGTGGGATAAATCACCACCGGCAAAGAAGGGTCCCGGCGTTTGAGAACATGGAGAATATCGTGCAGCGCGGCCCCGGTTTTTGACGTTATCACGCCAATGCAATGAGCTGGGGAAGGAAGCGATTGTTTGAACTGCTGATCGAACAACCCTTCGGCCTGCAGTTTGGCTTTTAGCTGCTCATATTTTTGCTGCAACAGCCCTTCACCCGCTGGCTGCATGCTTTCCACAATAATCTGGTAGTCGCCGCGTGGCTCATACAGCGTGATATTGGCGCGTACCAGCACCTGTTGCCCGTGCTGCGGGCTGAACGTCACGCGGCGGTTACTGTTGCGGAACATCGCGCAGCGCACCTGGGCGTTATCGTCTTTTAAGGTGAAGTACCAGTGACCAGAAGAGGGCTGGGTAAAGTTTGAAATCTCGCCGCTAATCCACACTTGCCCCATTTCTTGCTCGAGCAGCAGACGAACCGACTGATTCAGGCGGCTAACGGTAAAAATTGAGGGGGATTGAGAAGGTAACATGTGAGCGAGATCAAATTCTAAATCAGCAGGTTATTCAGTCGATAGTAACCTGCCCAACGACGATCGCAAGTATTTTTTTAAGAAAAGTGTAGATGCAATCGCTTACGCTCTGTATAATGCCGCGGCAATATTTATTAACCTCCCAGGTGAGATATTGCCCATGCTACGTATCGCAAAAGAAGCCCTGACGTTTGACGACGTCCTCCTCGTTCCCGCTCATTCTACCGTTCTGCCGAACACGGCTGATCTTGGCACCCAGCTGACTAAAACTATTCGTCTGAACATTCCTATGCTCTCTGCGGCAATGGATACCGTGACTGAAGCGCGCCTTGCAATTGCACTGGCACAGGAAGGCGGCATCGGTTTTATCCACAAAAACATGTCCATTGAACGCCAGGCTGAAGAAGTTCGCCGCGTGAAAAAACACGAATCCGGCGTCGTGACCGACCCGCAGACCGTTCTGCCAACCACTACGCTGCACGAAGTTAAAGCGCTGACCGAGCGTAACGGCTTTGCAGGCTATCCGGTTGTGACTGAAGACAATGAACTGGTGGGTATCATTACCGGCCGTGACGTTCGCTTCGTGACCGATCTGAACCAGCCAGTCAGCGTGTACATGACGCCAAAAGATCGCCTGGTGACCGTTCGTGAAGGTGAAGCACGTGATGTGGTCTTCGCCAAAATGCACGAACGCCGCGTAGAAAAAGCGCTGGTTGTTGACGCCAGTTTCCACCTGCTGGGCATGATCACCGTTAAAGACTTCAAAAAAGCCGAACGTAAACCTAACGCGTGTAAAGATGAGCAGGGCCGTCTGCGCGTGGGTGCAGCAGTTGGCGCGGGTGCAGGCAATGAAGAGCGCGTTGATGCGCTGGTTGCCGCAGGCGTTGACGTGCTGCTGATTGACTCTTCTCACGGCCACTCTGAAGGCGTTCTGCAGCGTATCCGCGAAACTCGCGCTAAATACCCTGATCTGCAAATCATCGGCGGTAACGTGGCAACCGGCGCTGGCGCTCGTGCGCTGGCAGAAGCTGGCTGCAGCGCAGTGAAAGTAGGTATCGGCCCAGGTTCTATCTGTACTACCCGTATCGTTACCGGCGTAGGTGTTCCACAGATCACCGCAGTTTCCGATGCGGTTGAAGCGCTTGAAGGTACCGGTATTCCGGTTATCGCTGATGGCGGTATTCGCTTCTCAGGCGACATCGCAAAAGCTATCGCCGCTGGCGCCGCTGTTGTGATGGTGGGCTCGATGCTGGCCGGTACCGAAGAATCCCCGGGTGAAATCGAACTCTACCAGGGCCGTTCTTACAAATCCTATCGCGGTATGGGCTCTCTGGGCGCGATGTCCAAAGGTTCTTCCGATCGTTACTTCCAGAGCGATAACGCTGCGGACAAACTGGTACCAGAAGGTATCGAAGGTCGCGTCGCGTATAAAGGTCGCCTGAAAGAGATCATTCACCAGCAGATGGGCGGCCTGCGCTCCTGTATGGGGCTGACCGGCTGTGGTACCATTGACGAACTGCGTACGAAAGCTGAATTCGTTCGCATCAGCGGTGCGGGTATCCAGGAAAGCCACGTTCACGATGTGACCATCACCAAAGAGTCCCCGAACTACCGCATGGGCTCCTGATAAGTTTCCGCGCCCGGTTTTAACCGGGCGTTTTGTTATTGTTTCACTTGCCTCGGAATTAACGTCAAATGACTGATAATATTCATAAACATCGCATTCTTATCCTTGATTTCGGATCGCAGTATACGCAGCTGGTAGCACGTCGCGTACGTGAACTGGGCGTCTACTGTGAACTGTGGGCATGGGATGTTACTGAAGCACAAATCCGTGAGTTCAATCCGAGTGGTATCATTCTCTCCGGTGGCCCGGAAAGCACCACCGAAGACAATAGCCCGCGCGCACCAGAATACGTCTTCGAAGCCGGTGTACCGGTCTTCGGCGTATGTTACGGCATGCAGACCATGGCGATGCAGCTGGGTGGTCATGTTGAAAGCTCTAACGAACGTGAGTTTGGCTACGCACAGGTTGAAGTGAAAACCGACAGCGCGCTGGTTCGCGGTATCGAAGATGCACTGACCGCAGACGGTAAACCGCTGCTGGACGTGTGGATGAGTCACGGCGATAAAGTTACCGCCATTCCTGCGGACTTCGTGACCGTTGCCAGCACCGAAAGCTGCCCGTTCGCTATTATGGCTAACGAAGAAAAACGCTTCTACGGCGTGCAGTTCCACCCGGAAGTGACCCACACTCGTCAGGGTCTGCGCATGCTTGAGCGTTTTGTTCGCGATATCTGCCAGTGCGAAGCGCTGTGGACTGCGGACAAAATTATCGAAGATGCGATTGTGCGCATTCGTGAGCAGGTGGGCGATGACAAAGTCATCCTCGGCCTGTCCGGTGGCGTTGACTCCTCCGTTACCGCGATGCTGTTACACCGTGCTATCGGCAAAAATCTGACCTGTGTCTTCGTAGATAACGGCCTGCTGCGCCTGAACGAAGCTCAGCAGGTTATGGACATGTTCGGCGACCACTTCGGCCTCAACATCGTTCACGTGGAGGGTGAAAAACGTTTCCTGGACGCGCTGGCGGGTGAAAACGATCCGGAAGCTAAACGTAAAATCATCGGCCGCGTATTCGTTGAAGTATTCGATGAAGAAGCGCTGAAGCTGGAAGACGTGAAGTGGCTGGCCCAGGGGACTATCTACCCTGACGTTATCGAATCCGCTGCTTCCGCGACCGGTAAAGCACACGTCATCAAATCTCACCACAACGTGGGCGGCCTGCCGAAAGAGATGAAGATGGGCCTGGTTGAACCGCTGCGTGAGCTGTTCAAAGATGAAGTGCGTAAAATTGGTCTGGAACTGGGCCTGCCGTACGACATGCTTTATCGTCACCCGTTCCCGGGTCCAGGTCTGGGCGTCCGCGTGCTGGGTGAAGTGAAGAAAGAGTACTGCGACCTGTTGCGTCGTGCGGACGCTATCTTCATTGAAGAACTGCACAAAGCCGACCTGTACAACAAAGTGAGCCAGGCGTTCACCGTGTTCCTGCCAGTGCGTTCCGTTGGCGTGATGGGCGATGGCCGTAAGTACGACTGGGTAGTTTCCCTGCGTGCTGTTGAAACCATCGACTTTATGACCGCACACTGGGCGCACCTGCCGTACGACTTCTTGGGCCGCGTATCCAACCGCATTATCAACGAAGTGAACGGCATTTCCCGCGTTGTTTATGACATCAGCGGTAAACCACCGGCAACGATTGAGTGGGAATAATTTCCCCTTTGCGTTAGTGCTAAAAACCCTCTGCTGAGCAGAGGGTTTTTTTATGCCCGCGATTCACGACGCAGCATGAACATCAGGCTGGGCTCTTCTCCCGGTACATCATCAATCTCTCTTATCAGAGTCAGGCCACATTTTTGCAGCACTTTCTGTGAGGCAAGATGATTCTTGCGCACAATGCCGACGAGATCCTCAAGCTTCAGCGTATTGAATGCGTAGTCGATAGCCAAAAGTGAAAACTCGGTCGCCAGCCCATTTCCCCATGCTTCAGTGGCAAAGCGATAGCCTAGATTGTTTACGGTGCCGTCAGGATATTCCACGCGGCGCAATCCGCCGAAGCCGATGACATGGGAGGGGGAGTCCCGCAGGCTGATGGCCCAGTTGCCGAAGCCGTGAAGGGCAAAATGTTCAAGCCAACCCTCCAGCACGCGACGGGAATGTGTGATATCCACGTGTGGGCCTGCGGGATTAAATCTATTGGTTGCTGGATCGCCGTAGATTCGATACAGCGCGTCGGCATCGTTTGTCGTCACCGGGCGGAGGATGAGGCGTTCAGATTGCAGGTGCATGGTGATTATCCTTGTCGATTAGCGTGGCTATCGGGACTGTTTTTTTGTCTGCTTAGACTGACATATTGCTATCGACACCGCCAGCCCGGCCACGATGGTCGCCAGCGCGGCAGAGATCGCTAGACTTCCCTGTATCCCCACCGTCTGGTTTAACCAGGCATAAGAGAATGGCGATGCGGCGGCCAAAAGTTGGGCCGGGATCAGTAACGTGCCGGTGCGTCGGGCATACTCTTCGGCGCTGAACAGCTGTAGCGGCAAAGTGGCCTTAAACACCGTTGTCAGGCCGTTAATCGCTCCGTAGCCAAACACAAATCCCGTTGCCGCCCAGAGGGTGTATCCGCTGCTCATGCCGAGGGCAAAGCAAAATGGGATGAGTAGAGTGGTGACTAGCGTGAGCCTCATCGGCGTGAGCGCCGAGCCGGAGGCGACTTCCAGAAAACGCGCGCCGGTTTGTCCTACCCCCCACAGCATGCCGATTGCAACAGGTAGGCCGTGATTGGCGATAAATTCCGGTAGATGCGTTGAGGTACCGTTGGAGATAAAGGTCACCAGCGCGATGAGCAGGGCGTAGAGTAATCCAATACGGCGCTCGTGAGCCGAGCTTTGAATTGGACGATGCGCGGCTGAAAACGGCGGCTTTTGATTGGGCATCCACCAGAGCAGCAGGGCGCTACATAATCCCAGCAGACTATAGACCAGCAGCGCGTCGCGCCAGTGGATGACCGTCAGCAGAGACTCACCCAGTGGCCAGAATAGCGCAGAGGCGAGACCTCCTGCTAAGGTGACGCGGGAAATAGCAAGTCTGGCCCGCTGGCCATACAGATTCACCAACGCTGAGAAGAGTCCGTCGTACAGTGCCAGTCGCATGCCGCAACCGGTGATGAGCCAGGCGGTGTACCAGCCGACCAGCGTATGGGTGGCAGACATGATGAAACAGCCCGCTGCGATCATCAGCGTTCCACCAACGACGACGCGTTGGCCGCCAAATTGGGCCAATAGGCGGGCAACCCACGGGGAAACTACCGCCATCATCAACATCGCCAGCGTGAGACCGAAGTAGATATAGGTAGGCATCCAACCGGTATCCAGTGCGATGGCGCGAGCAAAAGTGCCGGGAAGATAGAAAGAAATCCCCCAATTAATGAGCTGATTGCCACCGGCGGCGAGGGTTACGCGGAGCGGTACGGCTGCTGATTTCATTATATTCTCGCAAGTTATACAGTTGCTGGCAGCATAACGTGCACGCTATTGTGCAGGCAGGGCCCTCCGTTTATGACCTGAATAAGAGAAACTTTGAATGACGACGCTGAATCTGGGAAATCTGGCGACCTTTCGCCTGGTTGTGCAGCGCGGCAGCTTTTCGGCGGCCGCAGAAGTACTGGGGATTTCGCAGCCTGCCGTTAGCCTACAGGTGCGTCAGCTTGAGCAGTTTCTACAGACGCGGTTGCTTGAACGCACTGGGCGGGGCATTAAGGCAACATCGGCTGGGCTGACGCTGTTGCTGCACGGTGAGCGTATCGATCAGGCGGTGAATGAAGCGGTCCAGTCGGTTAATGAATGCAGTGGGAGCGTCAGTGGTTCGGTGTCGATAGGAACCGGGGCGACGGCCTGCATCCACCTGCTTCCCCCATTGTTACAGCAGCTTCGTGAACGTTATCAGCGATTGACGGTTGGCGTGACCACTGGCAATACGCCGGAGATCGTCCGGGCAATTGAAGAGAACCGACTCGATCTTGGCTTGGTGACTCTACCTGTCAGTGGGCGAAATCTGGAGGTGATGCCCGTGCAGCGCGAGGAATTCGTGCTGATCATTGCCCCACAGCTCAATAAGCATTCTTTGCAGGTCACACCTAACGGGCTGATGGCCTTGCCGCTGATTGCTTTTGAACAGGGCAGTGGCACCCGTGACCTCATCGATGACTGGTTTCAGCATGCGGGCATTCAGGCCAGACCGGTTATGCAATTGGGCAGCATTGAAGCGATTAAACGTATGGTAAGTGCAGGGCTGGGCTACAGCATTATTCCCCGGATGGCTGTAGAGGCAACGCGCGATCGAGAGGGGCTGCATGTTTGTTCGCTTACACCACCGCTGTATCGACAACTCGCGGTGGTGATGCGTCAGGACAGGGTGCTCAGCAAAGGGATTGCCGAGATTGTTCGTCTGCTAAAAAGCCCTGCTTAGCTTTGTGAGTTAATCGACGAGCTTTAATGGAGCGGGGACATTGGCAGCGACTTTTTTGACGTGAATATCCATCTGTGGATAGGGCAGGTCAATATGGTTGGCGTCCAGCGCCTCTTTGATTTTCTCCAGCATGTCGTAATAAGTATTCCAGTATTCAGCATTGGGTACCCATACGCGGACGTAGAAGTTCAACGATGAAGGCGCGAGCTCTCCCAGGCGCACGACGAAACCACGGCTTCGATCAATGCGATGGTCCTGCTCAATAATGTCCGTAATGACGTTTTTTACATCGGCAATCCGGCTGCGGTAGCCGACACCGATGACCAGATCGATGCGGCGCATTGGGTGGCGAGAGTAGTTGATGATATTGTCGGCGATAATTTTACCATTAGGGATGACAACCGATTTACTGTCGCCGGTCAGTAAGGTGGTTGAGAAGATATGCACTTTTTCAACCGTACCGATAATGGTGCCAATCTGTATGATTTCACCCGCGCGGAAAGGGCGTAGGGAAACCAGCATGACGCCAGCGGCAAAGTTAGACAGAGAGCTTTGTAACGCCAGACCAATCGCTAAGCCTGCTGCACCAATCACGGCAATGATGGATGAGGTTTCAATGCCGATACGGCCAAGCGCGGCGACGGTAAAAAATGCGAGAGTGATATAGCGGACCAGAGCGGTAAAAAATTGCACAATGGTGATATCGACGCTTCGTCTTATCAGGAGTTTTTCCAGCCCATGAGCGAGTAGGCGAGAAATATATTTACCGACAAACAATAAAATGAAAGCGGCCACAATGCTCCAGCCGAACTGGATGACCGTGTCGCTGTGCTCAAAAACCCACTCAATACTGCTTCTTATTTTCGGGAATAATGCAAAACCACTCATGGTATTACCTTGCCATATTTAAAAAATATATATAAATATTCAATTAAAAATTAAGCCGCATATGAATAAATAATATTCTATATGCCGCTTATATTTTCAGCTGTTATGAATTAGCGGCAATTAGTGCCGTATTGGTGTTTTTTATGTTCAATAAATAGCAACAGAAAAAATCTGCGGAATGGTGAGGCTAAGCAGGAATTAAAGATTGAGTAATTGTGCGAAAAAGAGGGGGAAGCGTGTGCGAAAGCGTACTAGACATAGGGTAAAGGAACTCAAATCCCTTACCGGATGGTTAATCGTTCTTCGTTAGCCATCCGGTAAGGAATCTTGATACAGATGAAGTGACGGCGGATCTCAATTTTCAGCGATCGTCGGTTTGCGCTGGAGGAGTCTGCTGTGACAGGCTGGTTTGCTGGGATTCTTTTTTATCCTGGTGGTGATGCCACGCACCGATAGAGGAGTAGATGAAGCGGCCGAAGAAGAAGATAAAACTGATAAGCAGTACGATTCGGATCATGCGACCGTTAAATTGGTGTCGTTTTCGTAGGCTGGTAACCTGGCTCACAAAGGGGTCCTTAAGCAATGCCCATGCAAGGGCGATTACTACATTAACGCACAGAGTTGCGTAAGGGTCAATTGCAGGGAATGTAAAAAACCGTCAGGAATAATATTAATTAATGTTATATAAGGTATTAATCATATTCACAAACATGAAATTATGCCTGCGTCATTGCACGAAATAGTGATTTATTATTTAGATGTGCATATTTTTTTGACGCATATCAAACTTCATTCGTAACCGCTAACTAAAATATTTCCTCTGACCCGCGTATTATCTTTTCTCGCGGATTTTCTAGCCAGGGTGGATGCCTGTCTAAAAATACCCAGCAGGATTTGGGGTATCCATTGAGTCTCTATGAATTTCTGTAAATGCTATAAGCAATATCGCGATCGTTGGTGGGGCCTGCCCCTGGTTCTGCCTCTCCTGATATTACCCATAATTAAAAACGCAAATACCTACACCTATGTGGGTGGCGGTAAGACTTACCTTTATTATCTTCCGTTACCTTTTCTGCTGTGCATGATGTTGTTTTTTGGCTGGAAAGCACTACCTGGGCTCATTGCGGGCGTTAGCTGTTTCCTTACTCGAGACCTCAGTACCGCAGAAGAAATCGGCATTACGCTGCAATTTCTTATTCCTACGCTGGTGGCCTGGGGCGGTTATCAATATTTCAATGACGGGCGGAGAATGATTTCGCACGGCGACACACGTCTGATGGCGAATCGGTTACTCTGGCAGATGTTTGTTCCCGCCTCGTTGTTTATGTGCCTGATACAGTTCACGCTGTATATCGGTGTGTATCCGAGTCTTAGCGACGTGCAGTTGGCATCACCGCTAACTGAACGTAATTTGATTAACTACCAGTCGCTGCTGATGGGCTATCTGACAGGCGTGCCGCTGTGCTATTTACTGATCCGGCTTATCCGTAACCCCTACTACATTCGGGGCTTCATCTCTCAGGTACGACTCGATTTCGACCCGAAGGTGAAATGGCCAGAAATGCTGGTATGGGGAGCAGTGGTACTGGGAATCTTCTCCATGCTGATGGTTCCGCTGAATAACACTAGCACCATTTTTAGCACCAACTACACCATTTCGTTGCTGCTGCCGGTGATGCTGTGGGGCTCAATGCGTTTTGGCTATCGGTTTATTTCCATCGTCTGGACGTTGATGCTGATTGTGGCTATTCACTACCATCATCACTTCGTACCTCATAACGCAGATTACAGTACGCAGTTGGCTATCACATCGTCCAGCTTCCTGATTTTCTCGTTTATTATTGCCTATATGGCGATGCTCTCTAGCCGCCAGCGTGCGATTCATGAACGAGTACGGCGTATGGCCTTTATCGACCCAGTCGTCAATTTGCCGAATATGCGGGCGTTGAGCCGGGCAATTAACAAAACGCCGTGGTCGGTACTGTGTTTTTTACGTATGCCAGACCTTGAAATCCTCGCGCGTCACTATGGAATTATGCTGCGTATTAACTACAAGCAAAATCTGGCGGAGTATCTGCGCGACGTCTTACGGCCTGGCGAAGGAGTCTATCAACTGACCGGTAGCGATCTGGCGGTAAAGCTGCATACCGAATCCTATAAAGAACGGATTGATGAACTTTATGCCCGTCTAAAAATGTTTCGCTACAGCTGGAATGGAATGCCGCTACAGCCGCAAATAGGGTTGAGCTACTGCTACATTCAGGCACCAATCGCACATCTTCCGCTAATGCTAGGTGAACTCAATACGGTGGCTGAACTGTCGCTGGTCACCGATCGTCCGGAAAATATGCAACGGCGTGGAGCGCAGCATCTTCAGCAGGAGCTGAAGGGAAAAATTGCGATGATGGTCCGGGTTCAGCAGGCGCTGGAAACCGATGGTTTCCGCCTGATGGCACAGCCTATCGTTGGCACCCGCGGAGATGATTATCATGAAGTTTTGCTGCGGATGTTGGGGGATGACGGTGAGCTCATTTCGCCCGCGTTGTTTTTACCCGTCGCACACGAATTTGGCATGGCATCACGTATCGATCTGTGGGTGCTTGAGCATACGCTGCGCTTTATGGCCAGCCGCCGCGACAGTCACCCTGGATTGCGTCTGGCGGTGAATCTGTCGCCGTCGACGGCCAGCGGGCTGGGCTTTGCGCGTAAAGTAGGGCTGCTGCTCAATGAATACAGCATTGAAGCGTGGCAGCTGGTGTTTGAAATTACGGAAAGCCACTCGCTGGTTAACGTTGAGCAAGCGCGGCAGACCTTACGTGAATTGCAGGAGCTGGGATGTCGGGTAGCGATTGATGATTTTGGTACCGGCTACGCCAGCTATGCGCGATTGAAGCATATCAGCGCGGATATTCTCAAAATTGACGGCAGCTTCATCCGCAATATTGCCACCAGCAGTCTCGACTACCAGATAGTGTCGTCAATCTGTCATTTGGCGCGGATGAAGAAAATGCGTTTGGTGGCGGAATTTGTTGAGAATGAAGAGATTCGTACGGCGGCAATCGCGCTAGGTATTGATTACCTTCAGGGATATGCCATCGGTAAGCCAGCTCCTCTGGAGGAGCTGGCGATGCCGGAACGAGAGGTTAAGGTATCAAGCGGCGACCACTTCGTCGGGCGCACGCTCCTCAGTGATTTTTAGCAGCCAGCCGGTGACGCTCTCCCAGTACTGCTGCTCTTTCTCCAGATCGAGCAGTACCAGCGCGTTCTGGGAAAACCAATCGTATGGGAAACAGAGCGTCCAGTGGTTAGCCTCAGTGGTCAGCTTCAACGTTGGCGGCGTTGTGGTCGCCTGCCGCTGATTGTTCAATAGCACGCCCAGGCGCAAGAGCTGAATCATTGGCAGGAACTGCTTCTTCTTGAATAGCGTGAAGCGTGGCAGTTCATCAAGCTTGATGGCTTTGCGATGGAAGCGCACCAGCGTTGCCATCAGGTATTGTTGCTCCTGATTAAAGCCGGGCAGGTCGCTGTTTTGCAGAATATAGGCCGAATGACGGTGCATCCCGCTGTGGTTAATGTTCAGCCCCACTTCATGCAGCATGGATGCCCACTTCAACAGCGCGGTCAACTGTGGGTTACCCAATTTTGGATTCTGCTCCAGCCATTGCTCGTAGATATGCGTAGTGGTTTCCAGAACTCGCTGTGCCTGCTCACGATCGATGTTGTACTGGTTTGCCAGGCTTTGCGCTGTACGGCTACGGACGTCCTGATGACGGAAGCGGCCTTCCATTTCATACAGTACGCCTTCACGCAGCGCGCCGTCTGAAAGACGCAGCTCTTTAATGCCTAGTGCGTCAAACACGCCGCAGAGAATAGCCAGCCCCGGTACGAAGACGTATTTACGCTCTTCAGAAAGGCCTGGCAGACTGAGTGAGTTGAAGTTTTTACTCTTCAGCACTTCTTCAACCAGCATTTCGAGGCGCTCAGGAGTGATAAAACCGTCCTTCTCGCCCATTGCTAGCAGCACTTCATGGGCCGCTTTAATGGTGCCGGAAGCCCCCATCGCCACATTCCAGCCCTGAATGCGGTACTGCCATGCCAGCGTTTCCAGCTTCTGTACTGCTGCAAGGCGTGCGCGCTGGAAGTTTTCCCGGTTGATGGTACCAGCGAGGAAGAACTGCTGGCCGAAGCTCACGCAGCCCATACGACGACTTTCAACCAACATCGGTTCGAAGTCTTCGCCGATGACCAGTTCGGTAGAACCGCCGCCGATATCAATGACCAGCTTGCGGCCTTTTTCCGGCTGTGTGTGCTCAACGCCCATAAAGATCAGACGCGCTTCCTCATTCCCGGAAATGATTTCAATTGGGTAGGGGATAACTTTTTCCGCGCGCTTCAAAAACTCGGTGGCGTTTACCGCCTGACGTAACGAGTGCGTGCCGACGATACAGACGCTGGAGGCGGAGAAGCCTTGCAGTCGCTCGGCAAACAGCGACAGGCAGCTTAGACCACGTTCCATTGCATCTTCGCTCAGCATGTTGTTCTCATCCAGACCATCGGCCAGATGAACGCGCTGTTTCAGACGGCCGATAATCTGCATGGCGCCATCAACCACGCGTGCGATGACCATATGAAAACTGTTTGAACCAAGATCAACCGCCGCAAACTCCTGCGGCCGGGGTGCTTTGCTTTTTATTGGCATAGGTTAGTCAGGCTGTTCAAGTGATTTGAGATAATCGTAGATCGCTTGCTGCGCGCGGACTTTACGTCGGTTACCACGCGGTACATAGCGATTACTCAGTTCTTTATCGACATAACGGGCTTTTACCGTGTCGCTAAACAGGATATCGATAATATCGAGGATCCGTTGTTTGAGACGCGGGTCGAGTAGCGGTGCTGCGACTTCAATACGGTAATCAATATTACGGGTCATCCAGTCAGCGGAGGAGAGATACACGCGTTTATCGCCGCCGTTATCAAAAATATAGATCCTGTCGTGCTCAAGGAAACGGTCAACGATGCTGATCACACGAATATTATCGCTGATCCCTTCTAATTCGGGAATCAGAGAGCACATTCCGCGGATCAATAGGTTCACCTGCACGCCGGAACTGGATGCGGCATACAGGCGATCGACCAGCCCTTTATCCACCAGGTTGTTGAGCTTAAGGGTTATCCCCGCCGCTAACCCGTTCTGGGCATTGGCAATTTCCTGGTCAATCATGCTGTACAGTAGACGACGGGAGTTTTGCGGCGACACCAGCAGGTAGTCGAAGCTCACCGGACGGTACGGGTTTTCGATAAAGTTAAATACCCGGCGCACTTCGTTGGTAATGCGTGCATCGGCGGTTAACAGAGAATAGTCGGTATAGATACGGGCGGTTTTTTCGTTAAAGTTACCGGTACCGATGTGGGCATAGCGCACCACGTCGTCACCTTCTTTACGCGAAACCAGGAACAGCTTAGCGTGAATTTTTAGCCCTGGTGCCGAGAAGATTACGTGCACGCCAGCCTCGGTGAGGCGCTTCGCCCAATGAATGTTTGCCGCCTCATCAAAGCGCGCCTGCAGCTCAACCACCACGGTCACTTTCTTGCCGTTATGGGCGGCATGAATCATGGCATCGATAATCCGCGAATCTTTGGCGACGCGATAGATATTGATTTTGATGGCCAGCACGTTTGGATCGAACGAAGCCTGGCGCAGCAGTTCCAGTACGTGCTCAAAAGTGTGGTACGGATAGTAGAGCAGCACATCGCGTTCGCGAATAGCATCAAAGCCGTTGCGGAATTTATCAAACCAGACATGACGCAGTCGTGGCATCGGTTTGTTGACCAGGTTGGCTTTGCCGACGTTCGGGAAGCCAATAAAGTCTTTAAAGTTGTGGTAGCGGCCGCCAGGCACGATGGAGTCATAGCGCGAGATAGTAAGTTTTTTGCGCAGCATTTCGACCATCGCATCGGGCATATCGCGCTGATAAACGAAGCGTACCGGCTCGGCGGTCAGACGCTGCTTGAGGCTTGAGGACATCAGCTCCATCAGACTCGATTCCATTTCGTGCACCAGATCGTACTCGGCGTCGCGGGTCATCTTCATCGAGTAGGCATTCAGGGCATCGTAGTCGAAGAAGCCTTTAAAGATATCATCCAGACAGTAGCGCAGGATGTTATCCAACAGGATCATTGGCTTACGGCGACGCGGCGTTTCCGGCGGCAGATTGACAAAGCGCGGTACTTTATCCGACGGGATTTCCAGCAGCGCATAGTTAATTTCATCGCCGCGAATAATTTCCACCGCCAGGTAGGTGTAATCGTCCTTCAGGAACTGCACCAAATCGGTTTCCCGGTTCAGCAGAATTGGGGTGATATGCTGGCGTAAATGTTGTTTGAAATAGTGGCGCAGCCAGCCTTGTTGGTTAACGGAAAGCTGACGTTCGTTAATCAGAAAGATTTGGTTGCGTGCCATTTCCAGCAGCAGTTCGTTGTACAGGCCATCAAACTCCTGATCGGCTTTCAGCACGCGTGCCTGAATCCGGCTCAAAAGGTGGCGGGAATGTGTGGTCACACCCTGTTCTTCGCTAATGATAATCCGCCGCTTAAGTTCAGCGAAGCGGACCTTATAGAACTCGTCGAGGTTGTTGGAGTAAATTCCCAGAAAACGCATACGCTCAATCAGCGGATTGCTTTTGTCTGCCGCTTCCTGAAGGACGCGCTCGTTGAATGACAACCAGCTTAGTTCTTTTTCGATGTACAGTTTTTCCTGACCCATTACTACTCACACTCCGGTTTGTTCACGGGACGCGGCAAAGTCGTCTCACTGTTTATATTGCTAGCTTTGCCGGACGATGTCCAACTGTGTCAGCTAAGTATGACAGTTATCCTATTTTCCATGAGAAAATATTCATTATTCTTTTTGATATCTAAGTCTTTTTTACCGATTTCACTAACGCTAAATGGGCAGATTACGGGCATAAAAAAGAGGGCCATAGTGGCCCTCCTGAAATCGTGTATCGGTGCGATGTTATTCGTCCGCCGCGTAGCCAGCTGGGGGCAGCCTGACGCCGTCCATCCATGCATGATTATCCTGCATTTTCAGCCGCCCTTCGAGGAACCAGCCCACCACCAGCGGGTAGATAGCATGTTCCTGAACCTGCACTCGCGAGGTGATTTCGTCTTCGTCGTCACCGTCGAAAACCGGCACTTTGGCCTGTAAAATCACCGGCCCGCCGTCCAGTTCTTCAGTGACAAAATGCACCGAAGTACCGTGTTCGGTATCGCCGTTTTCCAATGCCTGACGATGGGTGTTCAGCCCAGGATATTTTGGTAGCAGGGAAGGGTGAATGTTGAGCAATTTACCCTGATAGTGCTGAACAAAATCGGCGCTAAGAATGCGCATATAACCCGCCAGCACCACAACATCGGGGGCATAAGCGTCGATTTCATGCATCAACTCGCGGTCGAAGGCTTCCCGGCTGGCAAACTGGCTAGCCGCCAGCGCATGCTGAGGGATACCGGCTTCACGCGCACGCTCAAGACCGAACGCATCGGCCTTATTGCTGAAAACCGCCCGAATGGTGCCATTAATCCTTTTTTGCTCACAGGCGTCGATAATTGCCTGTAAATTGCTGCCGTTGCCGGAAATCAGCACCACGATGTTTTTCATTTATTCGATGACCACACGCTGTTCGGAATCAGTGGCTTTGATATAGCCGATTTTCCACGCGTTTTCACCTTTTTCGTTCATCAGCGCAATTGCTTTGTCTGCCTGGTCGGCGGCCAGCGCAATCACCATACCGACACCACAGTTAAAGGTGCGGTACATTTCGTGACGGCTTACGTTACCGGCATCCTGCAGCCAGTTGAAGACCGCTGGCCACTGCCAGGAGGATTCGTCGATGACGGCCTGGGTGTTATCTGGCAGAACACGTGGGATGTTTTCCCAGAAACCGCCGCCGGTCAGGTGCGCGATAGCGTGAACATCAACGCTGGCAATCAACTCGAGAATAGATTTTACGTAGATGCGGGTTGGCGCCAGTAGATGGTCGGCCAGCGTTTTGCCTTCCAGCTGCGTGGTGTCAGGGTTACAACCGCTGACTTCCACGATTTTACGCACCAGCGAGTAGCCGTTAGAGTGCGGGCCGCTGGAACCCAGGGCAATCAGCACGTCGCCGTCGGCAACTTTGCTGCCGTCAATGATTTCAGATTTTTCGACCACGCCCACGCAGAAGCCGGCAACGTCGTAGTCTTCGCCGTGGTACATGCCCGGCATCTCGGCGGTTTCGCCGCCCACCAGCGCACAGCCGGACTGCAGACAGCCTTCGGCAATCCCGCTGATCACGCTAGCGGCGGTATCGACGTCCAGCTTACCGGTGGCATAGTAGTCGAGGAAAAACAGCGGCTCGGCGCCCTGGACCACCAGGTCATTAACGCACATGGCGACCAAATCAATACCGATGGTATCGTGACGTTTTAAATCCATCGCTAAGCGTAACTTTGTGCCAACGCCATCAGTGCCTGAGACCAGTACCGGTTCGCGATATTTTTGCGGCAGCGCACACAGGGCGCCGAATCCACCTAATCCACCCATCACTTCCGGACGGCGAGTTTTCTTCACCACCCCTTTGATACGGTCAACCAGAGCGTTTCCTGCGTCAATATCAACACCGGCATCTTTATAGCTGAGAGAGGTTTTGTCGGTCACTGCTAAGTCTCCACGCGTTTGCGTTAGCAAGAAAAATCGGCGCAATTCTATCAGTCCAGGCAAACGTTTGCGAGCCTATTCTGCACCCATTTTTTAACACCTGATTTTTACGCCTTTTCAGTCAGTAAATCGGTCAAATATGATACTGCTCACGAAAATGAAACCGGGTACATCCTTGTCCTTGCATCCACCGCACAGAATCCACATCATATGACTGAAACCGGTTTCTGTTTTTTGTTACAGATGCCCAACTCATTGAATAGCATGCGGCCAGAAGGGATGAATGGAATGAAAATCGCTGCCTTTGATATTGGTGGTACGGCGTTAAAAATGGGTGTAGTGGACAGCAACGGCGAACTGCTGGAAAAGGGAAAGCAGCCCATCAGCGAGAGCGATGGGGAGCAAATACTTGCCGCCATTGAAGCCTGGATTGCCGCTCACCCTGAATGTACCGGCGTCGCCATTAGCGCTCCGGGCTACGTTAACCCGCACACCGGTTTTATCGAAATGGGTGGGGCGATTCGCCGCTTCGACAACTTCGCCATTAAAGAATGGCTCGAAGCGCGCTGCGGTTTACCGGTTGCCATTGAAAATGACGCCAACTGTGTGCTGCTGGCCGAACGCTGGCAGGGCAAGGCGGCTGAAATGGCAAACTTCCTGGTACTCACTATCGGTACGGGTATTGGTGGCGCGATTTTCTGTAATGACCAACTGGTACACGGCGCGCGCTTTCGCGCCGGTGAATTTGGCTATATGCAAACCTCACGCCCCGGCGGTCGCGATGTGCGCCGCTACACCATGAACGAAAACTGTACTCTGCGCGTTTTGCGCTATCGCTACGCGCAGCACTTGGGCAAACCGCTGGACGACGTGACTGGCGAAGAAATTTTCGACGGTTTTGATGCAGGGGATGCTGTTTGCCAGCGATTGGTGGCGGAGTTTTTCAACGGCCTTGGCACCGGACTCTACAACCTGGTCAATCTGTTTGACCCACAAACCATTCTCATCGGCGGCGGCATCGTTGAACGCCCCGGTTTTCTGGCACTCATGCGTGAGCATCTGGCCTGGTTTGGCATCGCCGACTACATCGATACGGTCAGCCACGGTAATGACGCCGGGCTGATTGGCGCGGTTTATCATTTCAATCAGCAATACTCGCAGCGATAACTTACTGATTAACGAGGGAAAGATATGTCTGGATTTAAAGCAGGGTTTCTCTGGGGCGGCGCGGTAGCTGCGCATCAACTGGAAGGCGGCTGGAAAGAGGGCGGCAAGGGCGCAAGCGTCGCGGATGTGATGACTGCCGGTGCACACGGCGTCCCGCGTGAAATTACCGACGGTGTGCTGCCGGGGAAAAATTACCCAAACCATGAAGCCATTGATTTCTATCATCGCTACAAAGACGATCTGAAGCTGTTCGCTGAGATGGGATATAAATGCTTCCGTACTTCTATTGCCTGGACGCGTATTTTCCCTAATGGCGACGAGCTGACGCCGAACGAAGCCGGTCTGCAGTTTTATGACGATCTGTTCGACGAATGCCTGAAGCTGGGTATCGAGCCGGTGATTACGCTGTCTCACTTCGAAATGCCTTATCATCTGGTGACCGAGTATGGTGGCTGGCGTAACCGTAAGCTGATTGAGTTCTTCGTCCGCTTTGCGAAAGTGGTGTTTACCCGCTATCAGCACAAAGTGAAGTACTGGATGACGTTTAACGAAATCAACAACCAGGCCAACTATCACGAGGATTTCGCGCCATTCACTAACTCCGGTCTGAAGTATCAGCCGGGTGAAGACCGTGAGCCAGTGATGTATCAAGCGGCCCACTACGAGCTGGTGGCCAGCGCTTTGGCGGTGAAAGCGGCACGTGAAATCAATCCTGCACTGCAGGTGGGTTGCATGATTGCGATGTGTCCAATCTATCCGCTGACCTGTGCGCCAAACGATATGATGATGGCGATGAACGCCATGCATCGTCGCTACTGGTTCACCGACGTGCACGTGCGCGGCAAATATCCACAGCATCTGCTGAACTACTTTGAACGTCGTGGTTTTGAACTGGATATCACGGAAGAAGACCGCCAGGCGTTGACACAGGGCTGCGTCGACTATATCGGCTTTAGCTACTATATGTCGTTCGCGACTAAAGCGACGGCAGATAACCCGCAGCTGGACTACGATGAAACCACCAGTCTGGTCTCTAACCCATACGTACAGAAATCAGATTGGGGTTGGCAAATTGACCCAGTCGGCCTGCGCTACTCGCTGAATTGGTTCTACGATCACTACCAACTGCCGCTGTTTATCGTTGAGAACGGTTTTGGCGCCATCGACGTACTGGAAAAAGACGGTACGGTAAATGACCAGTATCGTATCGACTATCTGGCGGCGCATATTGCTGAAATGAAGAAAGCGGTTGTTGAGGACGGTGTGGATCTGATGGGGTATACCCCATGGGGCTGTATCGATCTCGTATCCGCCGGTACCGGCGAGATGAAAAAGCGTTACGGCTTTATCTATGTCGATAAAGACAACGAAGGTAACGGTACCCTGGCCCGCAGTCGCAAAAAATCTTTTGCCTGGTATCAGCAGGTCATTGCGACCAACGGCAGTGAGCTTTAACTCTCTGAATATGAAAAGTAAAACCCCGCTTGTCGGGGTTTATTTTTATCCTGACTTATACTTTCAGCAGCCCCATTCGCCGCTTTGATTGATCCTGGTCAAGCATCATGGGTATGGCGTCATCAAAAAAAAGCGGTATAATCCGGCGATTTTTTTTGTGGCTGCCCCATTCAAAGGAGAAAGAGAATGAAGATTGTGGAAGTTAAACACCCACTCGTCAAACACAAGCTGGGCCTGATGCGCGAGAACGACATCAGCACCAAACGCTTCCGTGAACTCGCCTCCGAAGTCGGTAGCCTGCTGACTTATGAAGCCACCGCCGGTCTGGAAACCGAAAAAGTGACTATCGAAGGCTGGAACGGCCCGGTAGAAATCGACCAGATCAAAGGTAAGAAAATTACCGTTGTGCCAATCCTGCGCGCAGGCCTGGGCATGATGGACGGCGTACTGGAAAATGTTCCAAGCGCGCGTATCAGCGTTGTCGGCATGTACCGCGACGAAGAAACCCTGGAGCCGGTACCTTACTTCCAGAAACTGGTTTCCAACATTGATGAGCGCATGGCGCTGATCGTTGACCCAATGCTGGCAACCGGCGGTTCCGTTATCGCCACTATCGACCTGCTGAAAAAAGCGGGCTGCTCCAGCATCAAAGTGCTGGTACTGGTTGCGGCACCGGAAGGTATCGCAGCGCTGGAGAAAGCGCATCCGGATATCGAACTGTATACTGCGTCAATTGACCAGGGCCTCAACGAGCACGGATACATTATTCCGGGACTCGGCGATGCCGGTGATAAGATCTTTGGTACTAAGTAAACGAAAAAATAAAAAGAGCCGACTTTGAGAGTCGGCTTTTTTTTGAATAAAAACAACTGGGCTAACTACACAACAGAGGAAACACACCATGACGCGCCGTGCCATTGGGGTAAGTGAAAGACCACCGCTTTTACAAACTATCCCGCTTAGCTTGCAGCATTTATTTGCCATGTTTGGCGCAACCGTGCTGGTGCCGGTTCTCTTCCACATTAACCCGGCTACCGTGCTGCTGTTTAACGGCCTCGGTACGCTGCTGTATCTGTTTATTTGTAAAGGTAAAATCCCGGCTTATCTGGGCTCAAGTTTTGCCTTTATCTCTCCGGTATTGCTGCTGTTACCGTTGGGCTACGAAGTGGCGCTGGGCGGCTTTATTATGTGCGGCGTGCTGTTCTGTTTGGTCTCCTTCATTGTGAAAAAAGCCGGTACCGGCTGGCTGGATGTGATGTTCCCTCCGGCGGCGATGGGCGCAATCGTTGCCGTTATCGGTCTGGAGCTGGCGGGCGTTGCGGCGAATATGGCCGGCTTGCTGCCACCAGATGGTCAATCTGCTGATTCCAAAACCATCATCATTTCTCTGGTCACGCTGGGCGTAACCGTTTTTGGCTCCGTCCTGTTCCGTGGCTTCCTGGCGATCATCCCGATTCTCATCGGTGTTCTGGTTGGTTACGCGCTCTCCTTCGTGATGGGTGTCGTCGATACCACTCCAATCGCCGAAGCGCACTGGTTCGCGCTGCCAACCTTCTACACTCCACGCTTTGAGTGGTTTGCTATCTTCACCATTCTCCCTGCAGCGCTGGTGGTCATTGCTGAACACGTCGGTCACCTGGTGGTGACGGCGAATATCGTGAAGAAAGATCTGATTCGCGACCCGGGCTTGCACCGTTCGATGTTTGCTAACGGCCTGTCCACCGTGATTTCCGGTTTCTTCGGCTCTACGCCAAACACCACCTACGGTGAGAATATCGGCGTGATGGCGATTACCCGCGTGTACAGCACCTGGGTTATCGGTGGTGCGGCGATTATCGCGAT
Organism: Kluyvera genomosp. 1; assembly: GCF_001266615.1. GTDB lineage: Bacteria > Pseudomonadota > Gammaproteobacteria > Enterobacterales > Enterobacteriaceae > Kluyvera > Kluyvera cryocrescens_A. The sequence continues at coordinate 110,969 of NZ_LGHZ01000005.1, forward strand.
TCTGCTCTCCTGCGTCGGTAAGCTGGCGGCGGCTATCCAGATTATTCCACTGCCGGTCATGGGCGGCGTTTCTCTGCTGCTGTACGGTGTGATTGGTGCATCCGGTATCCGTGTGCTGATCGAATCGAAAGTGGATTACAGCAAAGCGCAGAACCTGATCCTGACCTCCGTCATTTTGATTATCGGCGTGAGTGGGGCGAAGGTGCACATTGGTGCCGCGGAGCTGAAAGGCATGGCGCTGGCGACCATCGTCGGGATCTGCTTGAGCCTGGTCTTCAAGCTGATTAGTGTACTGCGCCCGGAAGAAGTGGTGCTGGATGCTGAAGATAGCGATCAAACTACCCATTGATCCTAAAGCCGGGCGGGATCGCCGCCCGGTTCTCTAGACGCTTATTTCTGTGTTAAACTCACCGGGTTTTTTCGTAAGCCCATGTTGAGGTCTCTCTGAACGCACCGGCACAGCTCTCTTTGCCACTTTATCTTCCCGATGATGAAACTTTCGCGAGTTTCTGGCCGGGTGATAACCCCTCTTTACTTGCAGCCGTACAAAACGTATTGCGACAGGAACACAGCGGATACATCTATATCTGGTCGCGTGAAGGCGCTGGCCGCAGCCACCTGCTGCATGCTGCCTGTGCCGAACTGTCTCAGCGCGGTGATGCGGTAGGCTATGTACCGCTGGATAAGCGCACCTGGTTTGTGCCGGAGGTACTTGATGGGATGGAGCAGCTTTCTTTGGTGTGCATCGACAATATCGAATGTGTCGCCGGTGATGAGCTGTGGGAGATGGCAATTTTCAATCTGTATAACCGGATCCTCGAATCGGGCAATACGCGGTTATTGATAACCGGCGATCGGCCGCCGCGCCAGCTTAATCTGGGCCTGCCCGATCTGGCTTCTCGCCTCGATTGGGGACAGATTTATAAGCTTCAGCCGCTATCGGACGAAGATAAGCTGCAAGCGTTACAGCTACGTGCGCGCCTGCGAGGGTTCGAAATGCCGGAAGACGTGTGCCGTTTTCTGCTTAAGCGCCTGGATCGTGAAATGCGTACGCTGTTCTTAACGCTCGATCAGCTCGATCACGCTTCCATTACCGCTCAGCGCAAACTGACTATTCCATTTGTGAAAGAGATCCTTAAGCTCTAGTACGCGAAAAGGCCTGATAAGCGTGATCCCCATCAGGCCTTTCGTCATAACGCGATACCTTATTCTTCCATCGCCAAATCGTTTAACAGATGCTGCATCAGCAGTGGAATGGGTCTGCCAGACGCGACGCTTTTCCCGCCTTCTCGCCACAGCGCCGTGCCGCTGACATCAAGATGTGCCCATGGAATATTGGCCGGACAGAAGTGGTGCAATAGCCACGCGGCAGACGCGCTGATTGCCGCATTATTGGTTGGCGTGTTGCACAAATCGGCAATGGCGCTTTCGGTTTGTTTTTTCAGTCGCGCATCCAGCGGCAGCGACCACACTTCATCACCGCTCTGTTCTCCGGCGACGGTCAGGACGCTTCGCAGTGCGTTGTCCTGCGTCATCAACCCGCTCAATTCGTAACCCAGCGCTTTGACGACGGCACCGGTTAAGGTGGCTAAATCAATGATGTAGCGCGTCTGCTCATGGCGCTGACTGGCCCAGGCAATGGCGTCTGAGAGCACCAGTCGACCTTCGGCATCGGTGTTGTTGATCTCTACCGTCATGCCGTTACAAGCGCGAGCCACGCTACCCGGCTGCATGGCGTCAGGCCCGATAGCATTTTCCGCCAGCGCCAGCACGCCCATGACGCGCACTGGCAAACTTAGCTCGGCAATACTCAGCATCAGCCCAAGTACGTTGGCCGCGCCGCACATGTCGTACTTCATGGTGTACATGCCCGCGCCTTCTTTCAGCCACAGCCCGCCGGTATCGAAGGTTACACCTTTACCGACGTAGCTACGTACTGGGCCGCTGCTGGCTCCATCGTAATGAATTGCCAGTAGACGAGGCGGGCGGTTTGCGCCTTTACCTACCGCATACAGAAGACCAAGGCCTTGTTCAACAATGGCGTGTTCATCCAGCACCTCACAGCGCAGGCTAGGGAAGGCGGCACACAGCCGCTGAGCTTCCTCCACCACAAACTGTGGTGTGCACTGTTCAGAGGGGATATCCGCCAGCCGACGTGCCGCAACCATGCCGTTAGCGATGGCCTGCTGCTGGCTGAAGATGGTCTCCAGACGCGATGCGTCGGTGCCCGCGCAATAAGCGTTGATACGGCGAAGACGCACGCTGTCGCCAGGCAGTTTTTTTAATCCCAGGTCGGCTAAGTTGTGTGCCTGGTTGAATAAAAAACGCAGCGTTTTCACCAGTACCGTGTCATTAATATTGGCGCAGTCCAGCAGCACGTCATCACAAACCGGAGTAGCAAACAGTGGGCGCAGATGCGTCAGCAATGAGTCGGTTAGGCTATCTTGCCATGCGCTCAGTGGGATCAGAGTGATACGCGCAAATGGGCCGCAGCCGAAGTGAGTATCCGCAAGTTTTCCCTGTTCTGCCTGGGCCGTCATTTCTGCGACAAGTGGGATGTCCTGTAACCGCTTTTCCTCAAACAGGGGGCTGCCGGGGAAGGTGATAAGATGGCCCTGAGCAATGTCGCTGGATAGCGACGTGCATAGACGGTAGTTAATCATTTTTTACTCCTCGATGGGGGCGCGGATGCGATCGGCATAAGCCTGCATCCAGGCATCGTCCACCGGCTGGTAGTGGGTTTTCTCTTTTACGCGTTCCGCACGGAAAACCGTTAGCGGCTGGGTGGCGGTCGCCACGACAAAAGAGAAGGTCTTAATATTGGTAGCTGCGCCGAACTCGCCTTTACGGTTCATACAGACCACGGATAGGTCCCCCGCGCGGCCAAAGCGTGACATCAGCTTATCTTCCAGTTCGCACACCACGGAATCTGCCGCCTGCTGCGGGGTCATGCCTTGTTCCATACGACGGACGATTTCATAGCTGGTGCAGCCTTTCATCAGATCTTCACCGACACCGGTGGCCGTCGCCGCACCGATTTCGCTGTCACAGTAGAAGCCAGAACCGATAATCGGCGAGTCGCCAATACGCCCGCGTTTTTTCATAAACAGGCCGCTGGTGGAGGTGGCCACGCTCATCGAACCTTGCTTATCCAGTGCGATAACGCCGACGGTGTCATGACCGTCATACGGGCTAAGCCCTTTATCCAGCGTTTCGCGGCAGCGCTTACGGTAGTGCTGCATTGCCCGCTCGGTGAGCATCTTTTTATCGCTAAACCCCTGACTCAGAGCCCATTCACGCGCTCCCTGGCCGACCAGCAGCGAGTTATAACGCTGGCGACCCAGAGCGTGGGCCACTTTGACCGGGTTGGCGATATCGACCAGATTACCCACCGCGCCGAAGGCTAGCGTGTCGCCGTCCATCCAGGCTGCGTCGAGTTCGACTTCGCCGTTCTCGGTCGGCAGGCCGCCGTAGCCAACCGACTTGTAGAATGGAAAATCTTCGACGGCAACCACGGCGTCTACCACCGAGGTTGCTGCTTTATTTCCGCTAGCCAGCGCCGTGGCTGATTCGCTAACCCCTTCCAGCGCCATACGCCAGGTTGCAATTATTCCCCACATCTCTTACTCCTGTTTTGCTAGCGTATTGGATCCCTGAGCTTCACTCATTTCTGCACTACGGTACTGCTTGTCGAGAATGCGCATGAACGGCAGATAGAGCATCGCGCCAATCAGCAGATTCAGTATTTGCATCACACTCCCGGAAATATGCCCGGTAACGATAAATCCGCTGATGACCGGCGGCAGCGTCCACGGGATAAAGACCCCGGTGGTGACAGCTACCATGCCGATTTTCATTGCCACATATTGAATGGTGACCAATACCAGCGGCACCAGGTTGAACGGAATCAGCATGATGGGGTTCATGATAACCGGCAGACCAAACAGTACCGGTTCGTTGATGTTGAACACCGATGCCCCCGCGCCAAGACGTGCTACTTCGCGCATGCTTTTACTACGGGCAAAGATAAGCATGGCGATGACCAGCGACAGCGTCGCCCCGGCACCGCCCATCCAGATCATGTCGAAGAACTGCTCGGTAATAATGTGTGGCGGCGTGACGCCGGCCTGAATGGCGGCGATGTTATCGGTTTGGTTTTCCATCCACAGTGGGCGAATGATGCCGTTGACCATTGAGCCGGAGTTAATCCCCACCGACCATAAAATGGTGATGCTAAAGACGGTCATCAGCGCGCCAAAATAGGACGTACCGAAATGGCGAACCGGCGTGGCAACCACCTCATAAATAAACTGATGGATGGTTTGATAGTGGGTGTTTTCAAAACCGATACGAATCGCCAGCACCAGAATCATGACCAGTAGCGCCGGGATTAACGCCGCGAATGATTCCTGCACTGCAGGCGGCACGCCTTCTGGCATCTTGATGACCAGTTTTTTGCGCTTCAGCCAGCAGAACAGCTCGGTCCACAGAAGAGAACCAATCATGGCGACAAACAGGCCTTTAGTCCCGATCCACTCCACCGGCATCACGGTGATACCGCCGTTATCGGCGACTTTGATAAATGGCGTTAGGATCAGGAAGCTGACTAGTGCCAGGATGCCGCATGAGATCCGATCTCCCTCATAATGCTCAGCCAAACGATAGGCGACAAGGAAGCTGATAAATAGCGACATGGTGGAGAACACCGCATTGAACGGGATCTCGATGATGGCACTCCAGTTGTCACCAAAGCTGTGAGACATAAATTGCTGATAGCTTTGATTCGGGAACGACGAAATGACCAGCAGGATTGAACCGACGATGATGAAAGGCATAAAGGATACATATGCGCCACGAATGGCACCGAGATGACGTTGCTGTGCGGTTTTCGCCGCAATCGGCATCAATTTCTCTTCTAAAAATCCCAGAACATTGTTCATTGTGAACTCCGTATAAGATTAACGGACATTGTGTGTGTTATGTATTAGAAAACGACGAAAGGATTATCGAAGAAAGCTAACGGCGGAAAGGTGAAACGGGTCACATCGTATCGACTTGATAGATATAAATCTCATATGATTGGTTATCGTTATAATTAAGGTTTTTATGGAAATAAAGCTGCACGCTAATGCAACAACGACACCCAGGGTCAGGAAATATCTACAGGAATCGGATAAAAGTGACCGCGAGCTGGCACGTGAGCTGGGTATTTCAGTAACAACGGTGCGGCGCTGGCGAAACCGGCAACAAACGGCCGATCGCAGTACGACACCCACGGTTGTACACAAAGCGATGAGACAAGAGCAGGTTGTGCTCATTAATGCTCTGCGGGAAATCCTCAAGGCGCCGCTGGATGACCTGCTGTTTATGGTGGTAGAGGGGCTGGAAATCCCCCTCTCTCGCGCCACCCTGAACCGTTATCTGAAGCCTTCCTATCATCGCGATTCACCTGAGAGGCTCTGCGGTAAAAAAGCGCTAAAGGCAGGGGTTAAGGCGCAGTCGCTAACGCTGCACTACCGGTTTTTATCGCTGCATATGGATGATGATGGCGACCATCATTTGCTATGGGCGCAGGAACCCGTAAGTGGCTGGTGTTATGCACGCGTTTATTCCGGGATGTCGGCTCCGCTGGTGGCTAACTGGCTGGAGGAAGTGTTGATGAATTTTCCGGGTGATATCCAATCTGTTGAGATACAAAGTGAAGATGGGTTGAGCGAGGGGCTGGTGAATGCGTTTAGAATGCATCTCGAAGATCGAGGGATTTCTGCACGAACAACATCGGTAACCACTAAGCGGTTAGCGGTGCAGGTGACGCTACCGCTGGCGGAGATTATTCCCGCCGCGCGAGTGTGTTCACCCGACGAGCTGGTCGTCAGGTTGTGCTTGATATTTAATAGCGGGAAAGAACAGAAAAAGCTGGGGAATATGACGCCGCAGGCTTTTTTAGACGCGCTGCGGCAGTAGCTAAGTTTAGCCGACGATTTCCAGCACCTGCTCCGGTGGGCGACCAATTCGCGCCTTGCCGTTATGAACAACAATCGGGCGCTCAATCAGTTTCGGGTTTTCTACCATTGCCTGGATTAATGCCTCTTCACTGAGCTGACTATCGGCAAGGTTCAGCGATTTATAGAGGTCTTCCTTTTGGCGCATCAGTTCACGAGCACTGGTCATACCCAGCATCTTGAGCAGTTTGCGCAGCGTCGTGGCATCCGGCGGTGTCTCCAGATAAAGCACGACGCTTGGTTCAATACCGTTGTCCTTCAGCAGACTTAAGGTCTCGCGGCTCTTTGAACAGCGCGGGTTATGGTAGATGGTGACCGAATCCGTCATAGTCTCTCCTGTTACATTTTCTGATAAGGGCGGAAGCGCTCTTGCAGCTGGCGTAGCTGGTCGATGCGGGCGTCGTAACGCGCCTGCTGGAGGCTACGTAATTTCACCTGCGCACTGGCGGCGCTCAGTAGCGAAATCGCCTGATCCAGCCGGCCAACCAGCGCCATGTTTTCGGCGCGGGCCGCTAACTCCTGGTCGCGGTTACCCAGTTTATTCTCCGCCTGAGCCAACAGATCCCAGCCGTTGGTATCTTCTTTATTCGTAAAGGTGTAGCGATTTAAAATGGTCGCGGCTTCTCCTGCCTGGCCCGCCTCAAGCAGGGCGTTGGCCAGGTTTAACTGCAACACCGGGTTGGTGCGCAGTTCGCGGGCATTCTTCAAACGATTGACCGCTTCCGCCGTTTTGTTCTGTCCGAGATCGATATCGGTGGCAAGATCGAGATACCAGGCGTTTTGCGGCTCGGCGCTTAACAGCGGCTGCAGTTGCTTGCTGGCCTCAGCATAATTCTTGGCTTCCATCGCCAGCAGTGCCCGGCCGTACTGAGCGGCATGCTGTTCGCGAATATTACCTTTTGACCAGCTATCGAGAAGGTCGGTTCCTAGCTGGTTTTTGCCGGAATTGTACATACCAAGCGTACGTGCTTTAGCGAAGTAGAAATCGGCTGAAGACTGTACCACGACCGGACGCATCTGGTTGGCGCGGTTACGCGCATCCGACAGGCGGCTTTCCGGGAGGGGGTGGGTGAGCAGCATTTCCGGCGGCCGCGATGAGTAGCGCGACTGATCGAGTAGTTTTTCCATAAAGGCCGGCATAGCCTGTGGGTCGAAGCCTGAACGCTGAAGCACCTGAATACCAATGCGATCGGCTTCTTCTTCGTTCTGACGAGTAAAGCTGATAATGCCCTGCTGGGTGCCAGCCAGAGTACCGCTTAACGCCGCCATACCGGCCTGCGGGCTGGCCATCGCCAGCAGGATAGAGCCCAGCGCGCCAACCCATGTCAGCGGGGCGTTACGCTTCTGATCTTCCATGGCACGCGCCAGGTGGCGCTGGGTCACGTGTGAAATTTCGTGCGCCATGACCGATGCCAACTGGCTTTCCGTATCCGAATAGCGGAATAGCGCGGAGTGCAGTACCACGTTGCCGCCAAAGAAGGCGAAGGCGTTAATGTCATCGTTGTTGATCAGGTAGAAATGAAACGGCGTGCGGACGGAGTAAGCGTGCGATACCAGCCGCATACCGAGAGAATTAATGTATTGAACTAACAGCGGGTCATTAATCAGCGGCGCGCTTCCGCGCAGTTGTCGAACATAGTAATCCCCCATCTGCATCTCCTGACCGATGGAGAGCGTGCTTCCTGCGGACGTGCCCATATCCGGCAGATTGTCCGCGGAGTCCGCAAATGCGGGGGCAATTTGACCGAGAGCAAGCGTCGCAATAAGGGATGCCAACAGCGTTTTTTTCAACTGCCTGAACATAACCTCTGTCCTGTAATGTGGGATGTGCCTGTTTTGACCAATAGCGTACCGTTACGTTCCGTAAAAAGCCGCTCTGCGAGTGTATCTATCTGCTTCGGCATTGAAAATGATAATTACATGATTGTGGGATAATTATAAAAAGCGGAGTCTTTTTTGTGACACTTAGATACAATTCACCTTCTGTATGAAAACACAGGCCTCAGGGAATAGATTTATGCTCGAGATGTTGATGCAGTGGTACCGTCGCCGATTTAGCGACCCCGAAGCGATAGCGTTGCTGGTTATTCTGGTGGCCGGTTTTTGCATTCTGTTTTTCTTCAGCGGCCTGCTGGCTCCGCTTTTGGTGGCATTGGTACTGGCATATCTGCTGGAGTGGCCGACGGTGCGTCTGGAGCGTATGGGGTGGTCGAGAACCTGGGCGACCAGCGTGGTACTGGTGCTGTTCGTCGGCATTTTCCTACTGATGTCCTTCGTGGTGATGCCGATTGCGTGGCAGCAGGGAATAAACCTTATCCACGATATGCCCGGTATGCTCAATAAGCTGTCGGACTTCGCTGCTACGCTGCCGCGCCGCTATCCGGCGCTGATGGACGCTGGCATCATCGATGCGATGGCTGAGAATATGCGTAGCCGTATGCTGACCATGGGCGACTCGGTGGTGAAATACTCGGTTGCTTCACTGGTTGGTCTGCTGACGCTGGCGGTCTATCTGGTATTGGTGCCGCTGATGGTTTTTTTCCTCGTCAAAGACAAAGAGCAGATGCTCAATGCCGTACGCCGCGTGCTGCCGCGTAACCGCGGGCTAGCAGGGCAGGTGTGGAAAGAAATGAACCAGCAGATCACCAACTATATTCGCGGTAAGGTGCTGGAGATGGTGGTGGTGGGGATTGCCACCTGGCTTGGTTTCCTGATGTTTGGCCTGAATTATTCTCTGCTGCTGGCAGTGTTGGTGGGGCTATCCGTACTCATCCCGTATATCGGCGCCTTCGTGGTGACGATTCCGGTCGTCTGTGTGGCGCTGTTCCAGTTTGGTCTTGGCACCGAGTTCTGGAGCTTGTTTGCGGTTTACCTGATTATTCAGGGGCTGGACGGCAACCTGCTGGTGCCGGTGTTATTCTCCGAAGCGGTGAACCTACACCCGTTGGTCATTATTCTGTCGGTGGTGATTTTCGGTGGGCTGTGGGGATTCTGGGGTGTTTTCTTTGCCATTCCGCTTGCCACACTGATTAAAGCAGTCGTTCATGCCTGGCCAGATGGGCTGGTGGTGGACGAAGAATCCTGAAAATAAAAAAGCCGACATCACGTCGGCTTTTTTGATTTATTCGTTTATCACGCGTTAGCTTGCAGCCAGCCCAGCACGATGTCGTGGTGATTGCTGGTTTTGAAGTCATCAAACACATGTTCAACTTTGCCGTCAGCATCCACCAGGAAGCTGATGCGGTGAATACCATCATAGGTTTTACCCATGAAGGTTTTTTCGCCCCAGATACCAAACTGTTCGCAGACCTGATGGTCTTCATCGGAGAGCAGCGTAAAGTTCAGCAGCTCTTTTTCGGCGAAACGGGAGAGCTTTTCTGGTTTATCGGTGCTGATACCCAGAACTTCTACACCCGCTTTTTTCAGTTCATCCATATTGTCGCGAAGGCCGCAAGCCTGCACGGTGCAGCCAGGAGTCATCGCTTTCGGGTAGAAGTAGACCAGAACACGTTGTCCCTGGAAGTCGGTCAAATTTACTTGCTCGCCGTCTTGATCGGGCAAACTAAATTTCGGTGCGATATCACCGGCTTTCAGTGGGTTCATTACTCATCTCCATCCTGTTCGTCATGCTGTGAATAATTGATCACGTTTATACTGCCTTGTGCTTTCAATTCTGTACATAGGGCTTTGAACGCTTGCTCAATATTTGATGCATTTTGCGTAGCAGGACTATGAGCCGTAATCTGGATGAACAACTGGGCAGCAACGTCGTCGGTCCCCGGCTGAGTTCGTGAAACCAGTTCGGCGATGTTCATTTCCCAGCTATCGAACAACGCGGTAAAGCGCTCGATGATGTGCGGGGAGTCGGGAACTTCCACCTGAACCCACACGGTCGCGGGCATTGCCGGACGCGGGCGAGCGGTCGTACGCTTCATCACAATCAGCAGATCCAGCTCTGCTCCTTTGAGCGGCAGCGTCGATTCAATAAGGGTAATTGCGTTCCAGGTGCCGGAAAGCAACATAATAAAAGTGAACTCATCCCCCAGCATGGCCAAACGACTGTCTTCGATGTTGCAGCCGCAGCTGCTGACGTGACGGGTGATCGTATTGACGATGCCAGGGCGATCCGCGCCCAGGGCTGTAATGACCAGATAGTGTTGTAATGAGGCTGTCAAACCTGTTCTTCCTTTAAAAAGGTGCGGTATACCCTAGGAAAGCATAAAAAAAACCGGCATACAACATTCTGAAGGGCTTCAGTCTCTTGCTTTTATTACAAGACCAAACGTACCATTGAGACTCATGTCCGCACGTCAGCACAGAGGATGGCCCATGTTCACGGGAAGTATTGTAGCGCTTGTCACGCCGATGGATGAAAAAGGTAATGTCGACCGTTCAAGCCTGAAAAAACTGATTGATTACCATGTCGCCAACGGAACCTCGGCGATTGTGTCGGTAGGGACTACCGGCGAATCCGCAACGCTCAGCCACGACGAGCATGGCGACGTGGTGATGACCACGCTGGAACTGGCCGATGGCCGTATTCCAGTTATTGCCGGAACGGGGGCAAATGCAACCGCAGAGGCCATTAGCCTGACCCAGCGTTTTAACAATACCGGTGTTGTCGGCTGCCTGACGGTCACCCCGTATTACAACCGTCCGACTCAGGAAGGCCTGTTCCAGCATTTCAAAGCGATTGCCGAGCATACTGACCTGCCACAAATCCTGTATAATGTGCCGTCACGTACTGGCTGCGATATGCTGCCGGAAACCGTAGGTCGCCTTGCGAAAGTAAAAAATATTATCGCGATTAAGGAAGCCACGGGGAACTTAAGTCGTGTTCACCAGATCAAAGAGCTGGTTTCAGACGATTTCATCCTGCTTAGCGGTGATGATGCATCCGGTCTGGACTTCATGCAGCTGGGCGGTCATGGCGTCATTTCGGTGACGGCGAACGTTGCTGCACGTGATATGGCTGAAATGTGCAAACTGGCAGCAGCAGGTCAGTTTGAGCAGGCGCGTATCATTAACCAGCGTTTGATGCCGCTACACAATAAATTATTTGTCGAACCCAATCCGATCCCAGTGAAATGGGCATGTAAGGAGTTGGGACTTGTGGCGACCGATACCATGCGCTTGCCGATGACACCTATCACCGACCACGGTCGTGATGTTGTGGCATCCGCATTGAAGCATGCCGGTTTGCTGTAAAGTTTAGGGAGATTTGATGGCTTACTCAGTACAGAAGTCGCGCCTGGCGAAGGTTGCGGGTGTTTCGTTGGTTCTACTGCTTGCAGCATGTAGTTCTGACTCGCGCTATAAGCGCCAGGTGAGCGGTGATGAATCCTACCTGGACGCCGCACCGTTAGGTGAACTTCATGCCCCTGCGGGGATGATCCTGCCGATTGAAAATGGCGACTACAACATCCCGGTCGCCAACGGCAGCGGTGCTGTTGGCAAGGCGCTGGACATCCGTCCGCCGGCTCAGGCGCTGGCGCTGGTTTCCGGTGCTCGTACCCAGTTTACCGGTGATACGGCCACGCTGCTGGTTGAAAATAGCCGTAGCGGCTCCCTGTGGCCACAGGTTGTTAGCATCGTTCAGGCGAAAAACTACACCATTACCAAACGTGATGATGCTAGCCAAACGCTGACCACTGACTGGGTTGACTGGAACCGTCTTGATGAAGATCAGCAGTACCGCGGTCGTTATCAAATCTCCGTGCAGCCTCAGGGCTATCAGCAAGCGGTGATGGTCAAACTGATTAACCTGGAACAAGCAGGGAAAGCCGTTGCCGATCGTGCTTCGCTGCAGCGCTACAGTGCTGAAATGCTGAACGTGATTTCTGCCGGTCTGGATAAGAATGCCACCGATGCGGCGAATGCTGCTCGTGGTACCGCTGGCGCAACCTTCGATGTTCAGAGCGCTTCTGATGACACCGGTCTGCCGATGCTGGTCGTTCGCGCACCGTTTAATCAGGTGTGGCAACGTCTGCCAGGCGCACTGGAAAAAGTGGGCATGAAAGTGACCGACAGCACCCGTTCTCAGGGTAGCGTAGCGGTGACCTACAAACCGCTGTCTGACAGCCGCTGGCGCGATCTTGGCGCAAGCGACCCGGGTCTGGTCTCCGGCGACTACAAACTTCAGGTCGGCGACCTGGACAACCGTAGTAGCCTGCAGTTCATCGATCCAAAAGGTCACACGCTGACGCAGTCGCAGAATGACGCACTGGTAGCCGCATTCCAGTCCGCATTTACGAAGTAATTTAAAAGGGCTGGAGCAATCCAGCCCTTTTTTCTGTATAGTGACGCAAACGTGTGCGTACGCTGAAAAACACAAATTTTTAGGCTCTATATCTTCCAGGTTGCAGGAACGTATCAATACGACCTGACGTGGAAAGACGACGAGTATCGTTAATCATCACTGGAGTGACAAAGATGCAAAAGCTAGCTGAGTTGTATCGTGGTAAAGCGAAAACCGTATACAGCACCGAAAACCCGGATCTGTTGGTACTCGAATTCCGTAACGATACGTCAGCAGGAGATGGTGCCCGCATTGAACAGTTCGATCGTAAAGGCATGGTGAACAACAAGTTCAACCATTTCATTATGAGCAAACTGGCGCAAGCCGGTATCCCGACTCAAATGGAAGCGTTGCTGTCCGATACCGAATGTCTGGTGAAAAAGCTGGATATGGTGCCGGTTGAATGCGTGGTGCGTAACCGTGCGGCCGGTTCGCTGGTGAAACGTTTAGGGATTGAAGAAGGTATCGAGCTGAACCCACCGCTGTTCGATCTGTTCCTGAAAAACGACGCGATGCACGACCCGATGGTTAACGAATCCTACTGCGAAACCTTTGGCTGGGTGAGCAAAGAGAATCTGGCGCGTATGCAGGAGCTGACCTTCAAGGCTAACGACGTACTGAAAAAACTGTTTGATGACGCCGGGCTTATCCTGGTCGATTTCAAGCTGGAATTTGGTCTGTTTAAAGGCGAAGTGGTTCTGGGCGACGAGTTTTCCCCGGATGGCAGCCGTCTGTGGGACAAAAAGACCATGGATAAAATGGACAAAGACCGTTTCCGCCAGAGCCTGGGCGGCCTGATTGAAGCTTACGAAGAAGTCGCGCATCGTTTAGGCGTTAAGCTGGACTAAGTTTTACTCCCTCTCTCCGGCATCGTGAGGCCTGCACAGGTGACGCGATGCCGGCATGACGCATCATACATTTCCAGTGGTAATCCCGCCCGTAACCGCCTACGATCTACCAGTATATTGATAAGATAAGATCGAGGTAGTTATGCGTTGGCAAGGTCGTCGTGAAAGCGACAATGTGGAAGACCGGCGGAACAGTTCCGACTCTCAGGGAATGGGGCGCGGCCCCGGCTTTCGTATTCCTAGCGGCAAAGGCGGGATTATTCTGCTGATTGTCGTGGTGGTCGCGGGCTATTACGGCGTGGATTTAACCGGTTTAATGACCGGCGAGCCGATTGGACAGCAGCAATCCTCCCAGCACGTCAGCCAGCCAAAAGATGACGAAGCCGCCAAATTTACCTCGGTGATCCTTGCCACTACGGAAGATACCTGGGCTCAGCAGTTCAAAGAGATGGGCAAAACCTATCAGCCGCCGCGCCTGGTAATGTACCGTGGTGCAACCCGCACCGGATGCGGTACCGGCCAGTCGGTTATGGGGCCGTTCTACTGCCCTGCGGATACCACGGTCTATATCGATCTCTCTTTCTATGACGATATGAAAAATAAACTCGGCGCGGGCGGTGATTTCGCGCAGGGCTACGTGATTGCGCACGAGGTCGGCCATCACGTGCAGAAGCTGTTGGGGATCGAACCGAAAGTTCGTCAGATGCAGCAAAATGCCTCTGAGGCCGAAGTGAATCGCCTTTCTGTTCGCCTGGAATTGCAGGCTGACTGTTTTGCTGGCGTTTGGGGCCACAACATGCAAAAACAGGGCATTCTTGAAGCGGGTGACCTGGAAGAGGCGCTGAACGCTGCCGAAGCGATTGGCGATGACCGTCTGCAACAGCAAAGCCAGGGCCGCGTGGTTCCCGATAGCTTTACTCACGGGACTTCCCAGCAGCGCTACACCTGGCTGAAACGCGGCTTTGATAGCGGCGACCCGGGCCAGTGCAATACCTTCAGTAAATCACTCTAATCATCAAATGACGGACGTCATGGATGAGTTGTTCGCGCAGTCTGCGCGAATGGCGCAGGCGGGAATTCGCCGCCTGCTGGTGGTGAGCGGGGAAGCAACATGGTGCGTACGGCAGGCTACGGCATTCCGCCACGCTGCTAATGCGGATGTGCTGTGGGTCGGCCCGACGTCCATGGACGCCCCTTTCTGTCTTCCTTCAAAATTCACCACGCTGCTGGGACGTGAGTTCCAGCATGCAGTCTTTGACGCCCGCAACGGTTTTGACGTTTCAGCGTTTGCGGCCCTGGCCGGTACTCTGCGCGCCGGAAGCTGGCTGCTGCTGTTGGTACCAGAGTGGGAGAGCTGGCATTTGCAAACTGATGCTGACTCTGTGCGCTGGAGTGACGCTTCAGAACCGATCGCCACGCCTCATTTTGTCGAGCATTTTCGCCGGATGGTCACCGCGAGCGCGCAGACGCTTGTCTGGCGTCAGGGCCAGCCTTTGCCTTTACAAGCCGATACCCTCCGGACAGACTGGCAGCGCGCGAACGGCCAGCCGGAGCGTGAACAGCAGGCTATTTTGCAGGTGTTGTCGAATACTTCAGCGAAAGTGTGCGTTGTCACGGCCGAACGGGGGAGAGGCAAATCGGCGCTGGCGGGGATGCATATTCAGCAGCTTCAGGGCGATGCTATCGTCACTGCACCTTCGCGCGCGTCGACTGACGTGATTGCCGTGTTTGCCGGCGAGCGCTTTTGCTTTATGGCTCCTGATGCGCTGTTGGCGTCCGACGCCGTGGCTGATTGGCTGGTGGTCGATGAAGCCGCAGCCATTCCTGCCCCATTGCTGAAAAAGCTGATTGCTCGCTTTCCCCATACGCTGTTGACCACCACAGTTCAGGGTTATGAAGGCACCGGCCGAGGTTTCTTACTGAAATTTTGCGCCGAATTTCCGCAGCGCGAAGCCTTTACCCTTATGCAGCCTATTCGTTGGGCTGCGGGGTGCCCGCTTGAGGCGGTGATTAACGATGCGCTTATTTTTCACGATGATGCCTTTAGCGTATGCCCCGAGGGTGCGTTGGCGTTGCAGGCCGTCGAGCAGTCGAGCTGGCAGAGTCAGCCTGAACAACCCGCCGCGCTCTATCAGCTTCTCTCCGGAGCGCACTACCGTACTTCACCGTTGGATCTCCGTCGCATGATGGATGCGCCAGGCCAACACTTTCTGGTAGCGCAAACCGCCAACGGTCCGGCGGGGGCTCTGTGGTTGGTCGATGAGGGTGGATTAACGCCTGAACTCAGCCAGGCCGTCTGGGCCGGTTTTCGTCGCCCAAGAGGCAATCTGGTGGCGCAATCGCTGGCAGCGCACGGCGGTAGCCCACTGGCAGCCACGCTTATCGGGCGGCGCATCAGCCGTATCGCTGTGCACCCGCTTCGCCAGCGAGAAGGCATCGGTCAGCAGTTGGTGGCGAAAGCGTGGGAAGAGGCAGATAGCTGCGACTATCTGTCGGTCAGCTTTGGGTTTACCGATGAACTCTGGCGTTTTTGGCAGCGCTGTGGCTTTACGCTGGTGCGCATTGGCACCCAACGTGAGGCCAGCAGCGGTTGCTATGCCGCCATGGCGCTGCGACCGATAACGGTGGCGGGAGAGGCGTTGATGCAGCGGGAACACGCCCGCCTGTGCCGCGAATGGCGTTGGCTCCAACGCTGGATTGATGAAAAAATCCCGCTGCCCGATCTCCCGACCGCTATTCTTAATGATGATGACTGGTGGGATCTGGCTGGTTTTGCCTTCGCCCATCGCCCGCTGCTGGCGGTGTTGGCGAATTTGAATCATCTTGTCGAGTTGGCAGCACTACCGCTCCCGGCGCTGCGTGGCCGCCTGAACGGTGATTCTGAAGCTGAGCTCTGCTCGCGCCTGGGGATTAATGGGCGTAAATCGCTGTTGCTGCGTCTGCGTGATGAAGCGCAGCAGGCAATGCGTAGGGTGAATGGCGAACGGACAAATCAGCTCATGGAACAGATTCGACAACTGCAATTTTTTTAACTGACTCATTCAGTTAAATGGCATGGTCATTATTCTGGTGCGGCGTAAACTGACCGACAAAACCAAGGAGACAGCCATGACACACGATCATTTTGTTGTTCAAAGCCCCGCGAAGCCCGCTCAACAGCTGCTGCTGTTGTTTCATGGCGTGGGCGATAATCCGGTGGCAATGGGACAAATCGGCAGCTGGTTTGCGCCGTTGTTCCCGGACGCGCTCGTTGTTAGCGTCGGCGGAGCCGAGCCGTGCGGACCGGCTCCGGGCCGCCAGTGGTTCTCTGTGCAGGGTGTGACGGAAGAAAACCGTCAGGCGCGCGTTGATGCAATCATGCCGACCTTTATCGAAACGGTGCGTTACTGGCAAAAGCAAAGCGGTGTAGGCCCGCAGGCAACCGCGCTTATCGGTTTCTCTCAGGGCGCGATTATGTCGCTGGAAGCGGTTAAGGCCGATCCTGACCTGGCCTCGCGAGTCATTGCCTTTAACGGTCGCTATGCCACATTACCGGAGAAGGCTAGCACTGCCACTACCGTACACTTGATTCACGGCGGTGAAGATAGAGTGATTGACCTGGCTTGGGCAGTGAAGGGACAGGAAGCGATTCTGGCAGCAGGCGGCGATGTGACGCTGGATATTGTTGACGATTTAGGTCACGCCATTGACGATCGCAGCATGCAGTTTGCGCTAGACCACCTGCGTTATACCGTGCCGAAACACTATTTTGATGAAGCATTGAGTGGCGGAACGCCAAAAGATGACGATGTTATTGAAATGATGTAGGAATTCGATGCTATCGAGTTTAGACGGGCTACCACTGCGGTAGCCCGTTTTCATTGTGGGGCGTCGGTATCTGCCGCGTACTATTTCTTTGGCTGATCCTTCTTCGGCCAGTCGTCGTCGTCATCCCACTTGTCGTTGCAGTCGCGATGAGGCGGCAGCTCCGGCTTGTTGGCGAGAAACTTCTTATGATCGACGCGGTTAAGGTCTTTAATCACGTTGATGATGACCCCTACCAGAAACACCAGTACCAGAATCCACCAGTATTTTGTCAGCCAGTCCATGCGTATACCCCTTACTTATCGTTACGCCCTTAAGCGACGAGTTGTTCCATTATCCGTTGATACATCCGTGCCAGCATCTGCAGGTCGGCGGCGTTGACGCACTCATTAATTTTATGAATGGTGGCGTTCACCGGCCCCAGTTCGACCACCTGTGCACCCATCTGGGCAATAAAGCGCCCGTCGGAGGTACCGCCGGTGGTCAGCAGCTGCGGTTCTATTTCATTATAGTGCGCGATGGCATTTACCACTGCATCCACCAGCTTGCCGCGCGAGGTCAGGAACGGCTGCCCGGAGATCCACCAGTCGAGGGTGTAGCGCAGCTCATATTTTTCCAGCAGTGCAATGACGCGGGCTTTAATCATCTCATCCGTCAGCTCGGTGCTAAAACGGAAGTTAAACTGAACAAACAGATCGCCTGGGATCACGTTGTTACTGCCGGTACCCGCCTTAATGTTGGCAATCTGCATGCTGGTAGGTGGGAAAAATTCGTTGCCTTTATCCCATTCAATAGAGACCAGCTCGTTCATCCACGGCGCGGCGCGGTGAACCGGGTTGTCTGCCAGGTGCGGGTAGGCGACATGCCCCTGTACGCCGTGAATGGTCAGGTTGCAGGTCATTGAACCGCGACGGCCGTTTTTGACCACGTCTCCCACCACTTCGGTGCTGGATGGTTCACCCACCAGACAGTAGTCCAGGCGCTCGTTGCGCGCCATCAGCGCTTCCACCACTTTCACCGTACCGTTTGTTGCGCTGGCCTCTTCATCGGAGGTGATGAGAAATGCCAGACGACCTTTGTGGTTCGGATGCTGGGCGACAAAACGCTCGGCGGCGATAACCATAGCCGCCAGCGAGCCTTTCATGTCGGCGGCGCCGCGGCCAAACAGCATGCCGTCGCGAATGGTAGGTTCAAACGGTGGATTGATCCAGCGATCGGCATCGCCCGCAGGTACCACGTCAGTGTGGCCTGCAAATGCCAGAGTTTCCCCTTGGCCACGCCATGCCCAGAAGTTCTGGGTATCACCAAAATCCATCGGTTCAACAGTGAATCCTACCGCACGCAGGCGCTCGATCATTAATGCCTGACAGCCCGCGTCATCTGGGCTAAGAGAAGGGCGGCGAATAAGCTGCTGAGCCAGCTCAATGACTGGGCATGACATAAACTAGACCTCGTTATTTTTCGTTATCTGTAAAAAGTAAAACAGGGAACGGCGTTAGCGCGTCTGCGCGAGCCACTGGCTATAGCTGACGTCGCTAAAACCCAGCAGCATAGGCTGTGCTGGCGCGCAGAGCAATGGGCGTTTGATGATCGCCGGCATTTCCAGCATCAGGGCGGCGGCGGCCTCGGCATTGTTTACCGAAGTGCGAACGCTTTCATCCAGTTTACGCCAGGTGGTGCCGCGGGTATTCAGCAGCGCTTCCCAGCCCAGTTCTGCAATAAAGGTTGCCAGTAGCTCAGGTGAAAGTCCATCGACGCGATAATCATGAAAACGATATTCAACCTGATGGTCATCCAACCAACGGCGGGCTTTTTTAATTGTGTCGCAGTTCTTTATTCCATAGAGAATGGTCATGTTCCACCTTTATATCAGCAGGTTTTAGGGGGTTCGAATATACACGTTATTCTACACGTCGTTGGTTTTAATTTTTGTCGCGCAAAGCGGTTGAAAAGCGTTCAGTTTATCATGCTATATACAACTTTAGTTGTAGTGGTTTCGTATTGACTTACTTAAAATCATTATCATATGATTCACATCTTCATAACTATTTCAGAATGTTGCTGTGCGTCACATTAAATGTCCAGCTTCCGGCCCATAGTGGCCACAAGCAGTAAACATATGTTGGCAGAGGTAATCAAAGTAATCGGATAAACCGTATTCACAGGTCATACATTAGTACGTAAAATACGCATAATAATAAGAGAGGTAGTTATGATCGAACGTGAACTAGGGAACTGGAAAGACTTTATCGAAGTGATGCTTCGTAAATAATTTCAGCAATGTGAATTAAGCGCTGTGTCCTTTCAATAACCATGATGGTGTTGTTGTCGTACAGAGTAGTGAATCACATAAAGAAGAAAAAAGGCGACATTCATATGTCGCCTTTTTGTTTTTTACTCCGGCTTCTCTTTTAGCGGGAAGCGCCGGCGTACCAGTACGAAGAACAGCGGGACGAAGAATATCGCCAGGATTGTGGCTGATACCATCCCACCTACCACGCCGGTGCCGACCGCATGCTGTCCGCCGGAGCCGGCACCCGTGGTGAGCGCCATCGGCAGAACGCCGAAGATAAAGGCCAGCGAAGTCATCAGTATCGGACGTAAACGCTGACGACAGGCTTCGAGCGTCGCCGACATCAACTCTTCACCTTGTTGGTTTCGCTCGTTAGCAAATTCCACGATCAGAATGGCGTTCTTCGCCGATAGCCCGATAACCGTGAGCAGCCCGACCTGGAAGTAGACATCGTTTTCCAACCCGCGCATCCAGGTCGCCAGCAGCGCGCCGATAACCCCCAGCGGAACCACTAACATCACAGAGAACGGTACAGACCAGCTTTCATATAGAGCGGCCAGGCACAGGAAGACGACCAGCAGCGAAATGGCATACAGCGCCGGGGCCTGCGCGCCGGAGAGGCGTTCCTGGTAGGACATTGCCGTCCATTCCAGGCCAAAGCCGGTCGGCAGCTGTTGCACTAAGTTCTGCATGACATCCATGGCGGTCCCGGTACTGACACCCGGTGCCGCTTCACCAATGATTTCCACCGCAGAATAACCGTTATAGCGTTCCAGACGCGGCGAACCGGTTTCCCAGCGTGAGGTGGCAAACGCAGAGAATGGCACCATCTCGCCTGCGTTATTGCGCACATACCACTGATTGATGTCATCCGGCAGCATGCGGTATTTGGCCGCCGCCTGGACGTACACTTTTTTCACGCGGCCACGATCCATAAAGTCGTTTACGTAGCTTGAGCCCCATGCGGTTTGCAGCGTGTCGTTAATATCATCGATGGAAACGCCCAGCGCCTGAGCCTTACGCTGGTCGATATCGACCTGTAGCTGCGGGCTATCATCAAGGCCGTTGTGTCGTACACGAGTGAGCTGTGGGTCTTTGCTAGCCAGTTCTAGCAGCTGGTCGCGTGCCGCCATGAGCGCGTCGTGCCCGGCTCCAGCGTGGTCCTGTAATTCCATATCGAAACCAGCAGAGCTGCCCAAACCGCTAATCGCTGGTGGGCTACTGGCGAAAACACGTGCTTCCTTAATTTTATTCAGTGCCTTGGTGGCGCGCTCAATAATGGCAAATGACGTTCCGGTGGTGCTGTTACGTTCATCCCAGTCCTTCAGACGCACGAACATACGCGCTACGTTCTGACCATTACCACCGGGTCCAGAACCGATAGTGGCGAAGATAGAGGTGATATTGTCTTTTTCGTTTTTAAAGAAATAGTCTTCAACCTGTTCAACAACCTTGAGTGTCTGTTGCTGAGTTGAGCCGCTTGGCAACTGCACGGAGGTGGTAAACATCCCCCGATCTTCCAGCGGTAAGAAAGAAGAGGGCAGGCGCAGGAACAGAAACACCATGCCACCTAAGAGCAGCACATAAATCAACATCCAGCGCACGCTGCGCTGCAGAATTTTGGCCACGCCTGATTCATAACGATGCGAACTGGCATCAAACTTACGGTTAAACCAGCCGAAGAAGCCTTTGGTCCCGTGCGTTTCGCCTTTATGGATAGGTTTCAGGAGAGTGGCGCACAGCGCCGGAGTCAGAATCATTGCCACCAGCACCGAGAGCACCATTGCCGATACGATGGTTATCGAGAACTGACGATAAATTGCCCCGGTGGTGCCGCCAAAGAAGGCCATCGGAATAAACACCGCCGACAGTACCATAGCGATGCCCACCAGAGCGCCCTGAATTTGCCCCATCGATTTACGCGTAGCCTGCCTTGGCGTGAGCCCTTCACTACTCATTATGCGTTCGACGTTTTCGACGACCACGATGGCGTCATCCACTAATAATCCGATAGCGAGGACCATCGCGAACATCGTCAGGGTGTTTATGCTGTAGCCGAAGGCGTAGAGGACAGAGAATGTCCCCATCAGCACCACCGGGACGGCGACCGTAGGAATTAAGGTAGCGCGGAAGTTCTGCAAGAACAGATACATCACCAGGAACACTAGCAGCACCGCTTCCAGCAGCGTTTTGACTACGTCTTTGATGGATGCTTTGACGAATGAGGTAGTCTCGTAGGCCACTTTGTATTCCAGCCCGTGCGGGAAGTACTGCTTGAGTTCATCCAGACGCTGGATAACACGCTCGGCGGTAGCCATTTCATTCGCGCCGGACGCCAGCTTAATACCCAGGCCAGACGCAGGGTTGCGGTTATAGCGGCTGAGGTAATCGTATTTTTCTGCACCCATCTCAACCGTGGCGACATCGCCCAGCGTCACCTGTGAACCATCCTGGTTTACGCGCAGGGTAATATCACGAAATTCCTCAGGTGTTTGCAGCAATGACTGCGCATTGATGGTGGCGTTCAGCGCCTGATTATCAACCGAAGGTGTACCGCCTAGCTGGCCGACTGCAATCTGCGCGTTCTGGGATTTGATGGCGTTAGTGACATCCGCTGCGGTGAGCTGGAAACTGTTGAGTTTGGCCGGATCGAGCCAGATACGCATGGAGTACTGGGAGCCATAGGCGTCGATATCACCCACGCCGTCCACGCGGCTGATGGGATCCTGAATGTTACTGGCGACATAATCGGAGATATCTTGCTTATCCATACTGCCGTCGGTGGAGACGAAAGCGATGGTCAGAATGTTGGTATCGCCGGTTTTACGCACCGTAACGCCCTGCGTCTGTACCGCCTGCGGCAGTTTGTTCATGGCCGTTTGCAGTTGGTTTTGCACCTGCTGCACGGCTTCATCCGGATCGGTACCTGCGACAAAGCTCAAGGTAATGCTGGCCTGGCCGGTGGCGCTACTCTGCGATGACATATACATCAGGTTATCGATGCCGGTCATGTTCTGCTCGATAACCTGAGTGACGGTATTTTCCAGGGTCTGCGCCGATGCCCCCGGATAGTTGGCGGTCACGCGCACATTGGGCGGTGCGAGGTCAGGATATTGCTCAACGGGTAATGAAAAAATAGCCAGCGTACCGGTCAGGCACAATAAGATTGCCAGCACCCAGGCAAAAATGGGGCGATCAATAAAGAAATTCGCCATCAGGATCCGGACCTCATGTTATTCATTTTTATATGTACTGATTTGCGTCAAACACTGTAGCCGTATGGCTGTCAGCAAACGTGGAGAAAAAAAGGAGATAATGTAAATTATCGTGCCGCTTTACCGTGTTGATTTGCGCATCCTTACGCAGCCCTTCGACGGATGTATGAAACGTAATTTCATTTAAGCTGAAATTTATTGATCTGCCACATCATACAGACAAATAGTCGTTGTTTCTGGGCAATTGGACATTGCCTGCACGGGGGCTCCTCGGCTAATAAATAGGTCTTATAAATATAAGGTTTTTTAACCATAGGCTGAGAACGTATGAACCGTTTTATTCGGGTAGATAGCCAAAAATGTATTGGATGTAAGGCATGTGAAGTTGCCTGCGTAATGTCGCATAACCAGGAACAGCATGTCCTGAACGTATCACAGTTTGTTCCGCGGATTACGGTTGTCAAGATGAACAACCAGCGTGGCGCCGCAACCTGCCACCATTGTGAAGATGCGCCCTGTGCGCGGAGCTGTCCAAATGGTGCGATACGTCAGGCCGATGACGCTATTCTCGTCGATCAGGCGAAGTGTATTGGCTGCAAGTCCTGCGTCGTCGCCTGTCCCTTTGGCACAATGCAAATTGTCCTGACGCCAGCGAAAGATGGGCGAGTCAAAGCCAGCGCCCATAAATGCGATCTTTGCCATGATCGCCCTGCGGGCCCGGCGTGCGTGGCAAATTGTCCCGCCGACGCGCTGCAATTAATGACCAGCCAACAGCTCACGAATATCGCCAGCGCGCGTCGCCTGCAAACTGCCTGCCGTGAGGCGCAGCCGTGGCACAGCGATACCCTCGCCATTGCTCCAAAGATGCTTCGTAGCAAGGTCCAGCAGATGGCGGCAACGCCTCCGCGCGGTGAGGCAGATAAGCTGAATCTGGCGGCACGAAAAACCGGCTTTGCCGAAATTTATCTGCCACTCCAGGAAGAGCAGGCGCAGCAGGCGTCATCGCGATGCCTGACCTGCGGTGAGCACAGCATCTGTGAGTGGACCTGCCCGCTGCATAATCATATTCCTCAGTGGATTGAACGGGTTAATGCCGGAGATATCGACGGGGCGGTAGAGCTTTCGCACCAAACCAACCCGCTGCCGGAGATTACCGGGCGGGTGTGCCCGCAGGACAGGCTTTGTGAAGGCGCCTGCACTATCCGCGACGAGCACGGAGCGGTCACCATAGGCAATATTGAACGCTATATTTCCGATCGCGCGCTGGCCAAAGGCTGGCGCCCGACCATCGGCAATGTGGTCAGCAGCGGTAAGCGTGTGGCGATTATTGGTGCGGGGCCTGCAGGGCTTGCCTGCGCGGATATTCTGGTGCGCCAGGGCGTTGAGCCCGTTGTATTTGATCGCCATCCGGAAATCGGTGGTCTGCTGACCTTCGGCATCCCAGCCTTCAAGCTGGATAAATCGCTGATGGCCCGCCGCCGCGAGATTTTTAGCGACATGGGCATTCGCTTTGAGCTCAACTGCGAGATTGGCAAAGACATCATGCTCAGCACGCTGTTGGAAGAGTACGACGCGGTATTCGTGGGCGTTGGTACTTACCGTTCGATGAAAGCCGATCTGCCTAACGAAGATGCGCCGGGTGTCTACGATGCGCTGCCGTTCCTGATTGCCAACACCAAAAATGTCATGGGCCTGGGCGAGCAGCCCGATGAGCCGTATATCGACACCAAAGGTCTGAATGTGGTGGTGCTTGGCGGTGGCGATACGGCAATGGACTGCGTGCGTACCGCACTGCGCCACGGTGCGCTGAAAGTCACCTGCGCCTACCGTCGCGACGAAGCCAATATGCCGGGCTCGAAAAAAGAGGTTAAAAACGCGAAGGAAGAGGGCGCTGAATTTGAATTCAACGTGCAGCCAGTGACGCTTGAGCTGGATAGCGAGGGACGCGTGAGCGGTATCCGCTTCCTACGCACTCAGCTTGGTGAGCCTGACAGCAATGGGCGTCGCCGCCCAACGCCCATTCCCGGCAGCGAGTTCGTGATGCCTGCCGATGCGGTGATCATGGCCTTTGGTTTCCATCCACACAGCATGCCGTGGCTCAATGCACAGGGCGTTGACGTTGACGATTGGGGCCGTATTCGCGCGAATGTCAATTCGCAGTTCCGTTATCAGACCAGCAATCCGAAAATATTTGCGGGGGGAGATGCGGTGCGAGGCGCGGATTTAGTGGTGACCGCGATGGCGGAAGGCCGCCATGCGGCGCAGGGGATCCTCGAGTGGCTGGAAGTTAAAATCACCCGCGCGCATTGACGTTCCCCCGGCTCCACGGCGTAAGATGGTTCATCCGTATTATCGCCGTGGAGCCGGAATGTCCCTTAACATCAACGTCATCAAAGACAAAATCCTTTCTGAGAACTACTTCGTTCTGCGCAATATTACCTACGATTTAACCCAGCGAGATGGGCAGATAGTTCAGCATAAGCGTGAAGTCTACGATCGCGGTAATGGTGCCACCGTTTTGCTGTTCAACCGCCAGAAACAGAGCGTGGTGTTGGTGCGCCAGTTTCGGGTTGCCACCTGGGTGAACGGCAATGCTGACGGCATGCTGATTGAAACCTGCGCGGGGCTTTTAGATGATGATGAGCCGGAAGATTGCATCCGCAAAGAGGCGATTGAAGAGACCGGCTATCAGGTGAAAAACGTACGTAAAGTCTTTCAGCTGTATATGTCGCCGGGCGGCGTGACCGAAATCGTCCACTTCTTTATCGCTGAGTATGACGACCGTTTGCGTGAGAACGCCGGGGGCGGGGTTGAGGATGAGGCGATTGACGTGCTGGAACTGCCATTTAGCCAGGCGCTAACAATGATTCAAAATGGTGAAATTTGCGATGGTAAGACGGTGATTTTACTTCAATATCTGCAAAATTCGGGGCTGATGGCGTAAATGAGAACCACGCTCAATCCGACAAATCCGATTGAGCATTGCCGCCTCGCTGGTGAAGATACCCTCAGTAAGTTGATGCTTTTTTCTTCTGGGGTAGTACCGTCCATGCGTTACCGCGTTTTCCTTTTATTCTTCTGCATCGGGTTGCTCCCGACGTCGTTGACGTGGGCGGCCCCGGCGCAGCAGCTTTTTTCCGACTGGTTAGTCACCTGCAATAACCAGAATTTCTGCGTGACCCGAAACGTAGGCCTGCACCACGGTTTGGTCATGACGCTGAGCCGTAGCGCGGGTGCGCACACCGACGCGCAGCTGCGAATTGAGTTGGGCGGACTGGTCAATCCGGTAGCGGCGGTGCCTGCCATCGAGCCACGGCTGTTGCTGGATGGCAAACCGCTTAAGCTTGATGGCGAGCACTGGAAGATCCAGCCAAAGCTGGTCACTACCGGCGACAGCGTCACGATTGATGCTTTCTTACAGCAGATTCAGGACGCGAGCGCGATTACGCTGGTGAAAGGCGTGCAGGTGATGTCGCTGCAGGGACTGAAAGCCGCGCTGCTGTTTATTGATGCTCAGCAAAAGCGCGTCGGCAATGAAACTGCGTGGATCCGTAAAGGCGACGAGCCACCGCTGAGTGTACCGCCCGCGCCAGCGTTAAAATCAGTCGCGAAGATGAACCCCGTTCCCACGCCGCTGGGTCACGATGAATACAACGATTTGCTTGATTTTGGCACCTGGCGAATGAACAACAACCAGTGCTCGCTGGATCCCCTGCGTCGCGAAGTGTGGATAACTGCCCTGACCGACGATAAAGCGCTAATGATGACCAGCTGCGAGTCCGGTGCCTACAACACCATTTATCGCGCGTGGCTGGTATCGCGTAAAAAGCCGTTCGTCACCACACCAATACGGCTGCGTTTGCCTTTCCTTCCAGGTGGGCGCGAAGGGCGAGATATCGAACTGATGAATCTGACCTTCAATGAAAAAAGTCGCGAGCTCATTACGTTGGAGAAAGGGCGCGGGCTAGGCGATTGCGGCGTCCAGACGCGCTGGCGTTTTGACGGCCAGCGTTTTCGCCTGGCGCGCTACGCCGCACAGCCGCAGTGCGATAACTGGCAGGGAGCGGATGCCTGGGCGACGCAGTGGGTCTCTGGTTAACGTTTCCTGACTTCCGTAATGTAGGTCACCGCGACGTGGTCGGCAAAATTGGGCACATCGGCGAAGGCTTTCTGCCCAACCGAGGAGTCAAAAGCCGCTATCGCCGCGTCGAGGGAATCAAACCACAGTTCTGAGAAGCCATCGATAGGGGAGTCTGGATAGATTCTTCTGTCGATAGGATTCAACACATAGCCACGCAGCCCCGGTAGCTCAAGGGCGATTTTGCTGTGCACCTCCTGCCAGTGCGCCAAAAACTCCTCGAAACTCTGCCCCTCTTTCTTCGTCAGCAGGCCGACATGTTTAAACCCGTTTGCCGTTGTCATCGCTTACTCCACTGTTGGTAATGATGTATTAACATCATGATTAATTTAATAATTTAAGATGATGGCTTAACGTACCCGCTTTGCCACATGATGAGGGCGCGTCATCATGCGGCATACTATGATTGATTTAATAAGAGTGATAAACCGGGGTTATGTCGCAACTTTGTAGACATAAATACTCCAATGCGGTACAGCTTAGTGATTTCTTATTCAGTAGGCTCTTCATCATGCGTACAACAGATAATCTGGGCGGGATCACGGCCTTTGTGACGACGGCACAGCTGGGAAGTTTTACTGCGGCGGCTGAACGGCTAGGGCTAACCAAGTCCGCCGTAGGAAAAAGCGTTAGCCGCCTTGAAATACGTTTAGGGCTTAAGCTGTTTCATCGCTCAACGCGGCGCTTAAGCCTGACGCCGGATGGTGAAACATTTTTGTCTCGTTGCCAGCAGGCTATCGATATTCTTGAACAGGCCGAAGTGGAGCTGACTTCGCACGTTGTACAGCCCGCGGGACGCCTGCGTGTTGATCTGCCTTCCGCATTTGGCCGACAGCGTATCCTGCCAATTTTGCTGCCTATTGTTCGCCAATTCCCGGCGTTAACCCTCACCGTTACCTTCAGTGAGCGTTTTGTTGACCTCATTGAAGAAGGCATCGATCTGGTGGTGCGGATTGGCGAACTGGCAGATAGCAGTGGCCTGGTGGCCAGGCGTTTAACGACGCAGAAGCTGGTTATTTGCGCGGCGCCCGCGTATCTCCAGCGCAATGCTGGGCCCAAAATTCCTGACGAAATCTCTGAACATCAATGCGTTGTCGGCTTGCGTCGTCATCAGCCTGTTTCCTGGTTGTTCAAGGAGACGAATGGGCCGACGGTTCGCGTGACGCCACCAGCAACGTACGAGTTTGCTGACGGTGACGCCATGCTTGCGGCGACGCTGGCGGGATGTGGCCTCTCTCAGCTCCCTCGCTGGCTGGTGGGGGAACATTTGCAGCGCGGTGAATTAGTGGAGGTTCTTGCGGATTATGCCGGCGGTGAAATGCCCATCAGCGCCGTATGGCCGAAAGCGCGTCAGCCGCTGCCGAAAATACGCTATGTCGTGGATACGCTTATTCGCGCGGCAGAGGAGGGGCAACTGGATTAACGCCATGTCAGTTTAGTTATGGGCGGCATAACAAAAAAGCATATCGGGAAATCATGATCTTGCTAGCGATAATTGATAACATACGAACAATAAATCAATAACAAAACATGGCGTGTTCGCAAGAGTATGGCGGCCTTCAAAGTTTACCGGGCGGTCAAAGGCGATACTAGGCGCTTCCTTCGGGAGTGCATCAGGAACGTCATTGCGCTTCACCCTTTTAGTTCGATACGTGAAAGGAACCCTAAATGGACGACCAATTAAAACAAAGTGCCCTCGATTTTCATGAATTCCCCATTCCAGGAAAAATTCAGGTAGTGCCAACCAAGCCGTTAGCGACTCAGCGCGATCTGGCGCTGGCCTACTCGCCGGGCGTTGCGGCACCGTGTCTGGAAATCGAAAAAGACCCGCTGGCGGCGTATAAATATACGGCGCGCGGAAACCTGGTGGCGGTGGTATCAAACGGTACTGCCGTACTGGGTTTAGGTAATATCGGCGCGTTGGCCGGTAAACCGGTTATGGAAGGCAAGGGCGTTTTGTTCAAGAAATTCGCCGGTATCGATGTATTTGATATCGAAGTGGACGAACTGAATCCTGACAAATTTATTGATGTCGTTGCGGCGCTTGAGCCGACGTTTGGCGGTATCAACCTTGAAGACATTAAAGCGCCGGAATGTTTCTACATTGAGCAGAAGCTGCGTGAACGCATGAATATTCCGGTGTTCCACGACGATCAGCACGGTACGGCGATCATCAGTACTGCGGCTATCCTCAACGGCCTGCGCGTGGTCGAGAAGAACATCTCCGATGTGCGGATGGTGGTGTCCGGTGCGGGGGCGGCGGCGATTGCCTGTATGAACCTGCTGGTGGCGCTGGGCATGCAGAAACACAATATTGTGGTCTGCGACTCGAAAGGCGTTATCTACGAAGGCCGTGAGCCGAACATGGCCGAAACCAAAGCTGCCTACGCGGTGCAGGATGACGGTAAACGTACGCTGGACGATGTCATTGCTGATGCCGATATCTTCCTCGGCTGCTCCGGCCCGAAAGTGCTGACTCAGGAGATGGTTAAGAAGATGGCGCGCGCGCCGATGATTCTGGCGCTGGCTAACCCGGAACCGGAAATTCTGCCGCCTCTGGCGAAAGAAGTGCGCCCGGACGCCATTATCTGTACCGGTCGCTCGGACTATCCAAACCAGGTGAACAACGTACTGTGCTTCCCGTTCATCTTCCGCGGCGCGCTGGACGTTGGTGCCACGGCGATTAACGAAGAGATGAAGCTGGCGGCCGTTCACGCGATTGCTGAACTGGCGCATGCCGAGCAGAGCGAAGTTGTGGCCTCGGCATACGGTGACCAGGATCTGAGCTTTGGCCCGGAATACATCATTCCTAAACCGTTCGATCCACGCCTGATCGTTAAGATCGCCCCAGCGGTCGCGAAAGCGGCGATGGACTCCGGCGTGGCGAATCGCCCGATTGCCGATTTTGATGCCTATATCGAGAAACTGAGCGAGTTCGTTTATAAAACCAACCTGTTCATGAAACCGATTTTCTCTCAGGCACGTAAAGAGCCAAAACGTATCGTGCTGGCAGAAGGTGAAGACAACCGCGTACTGCACGCGACGCAGGAACTGGTGACGCTGGGCCTGGCGAAACCGATTCTGATTGGTCGCCCGAGCGTCATTGAGATGCGTATCCAGAAATTGGGCCTGCAGATTAAGCCGGGCGTCGATTTTGAAATCGTCAACAATGAGTCGGACCCACGCTTTAAAGAGTACTGGCAGGAATACTACAGTCTGATGAAGCGCCGCGGCATTACGCAAGAGCAGGCGCAGCGTGAGATGATCAGTAACACTACCGCCATCGGCGCCATCATGGTTCAGCGCGGTGAGGCGGATGGGATGATCTGCGGCACCATCGGTGACTACCACGAGCACTTTAAAGTGATTAAGCCGCTGTTCGGCTACCGTGATGGTGTCCACACCGCCGGAGCCATGAATGCGCTGCTGCTGCCAAGCGGTAACACCTTCATTGCTGATACCTACGTCAATAACGACCCGACGCCGGATGAGATTGCTGAAATCACTCTGATGGCGGCAGAAACCGTGCGTCGTTTCGGTATCGAGCCGCGCGTCGCGCTGCTGTCACACTCCAACTTTGGCTCTTCCGATTGCCCATCGGCCAGCAAAATGCGCGATGCGTTAGAGCTGGTGAAAGCGCGTGCGCCTGAGCTGATGATTGATGGTGAAATGCACGGCGATGCCGCGTTGGTTGAGAGCATCCGCAACGACCGGATGCCGGACAGCCCGCTGAAAGGCTCCGCTAATATTCTGGTGATGCCGAATATGGAAGCGGCGCGTATCAGCTACAACTTGCTGCGCGTTTCCAGTGCGGAAGGCGTGACCGTTGGGCCGGTACTGATGGGCGTAGCGAAGCCGGTGCATGTGCTGACGCCGATTGCCTCCGTTCGTCGTATCGTCAATATGGTCGCGCTGGCGGTGGTTGAAGCGCAGACGCAGCCGCTGTAAAACAAAAAGCCCCGGACATCCGGGGCTTTCTTCTTCGCTGCTGTGAGCGGCTCCGCTTAGACCCACTCTTTGACTTTTATAAACTCATCCAGTGCCGCTTCCGGGCTACCGTCTTCCGGTTGGTAGTTATACTCCCAGCGCACCAGCGGCGGCATCGACATTAATATCGACTCCGTGCGCCCACCGGTTTGCAGGCCGAACAGCGTCCCGCGATCCCACACCAGATTGAACTCAACGTAACGCCCGCGGCGGTAAAGCTGGAACTCTCGTTCGCGCTCGCCGTACGCCATCGCTTTGCGGCGGTTGACGATAGGCAAGTAGGCCTCGGTAAAGCCCGTGCCAACAGCCTGCATAAAGCTAAAGCATTGAGCGAAATCCGGCGTATTGAGATCGTCAAAGAACAGACCGCCAATGCCGCGTTGTTCGTTGCGATGTTTGAGATAAAAATAGTCGTCGCACCACTTTTTATAGCGCGGATAGACGTCATCGCCGAAGGGCTGACACAGGCCACGCGCGGTGGTATGCCAGTGAACGGCATCCTCGGTAAACCCGTAGTAGGGGGTTAAATCAAAGCCGCCGCCAAACCACCACACCGGTTCGGCTCCCGGTTTTTCAGCAATGAAAAACCGCACGTTGGCATGGCTGGTCGGGACGTATGGGTTACGCGGATGCACAACCAGCGAAACCCCCATGGCTTCAAAACTACGGCCCGCCAGCTCGGGGCGGTGCGCAGTAGCAGAAGCGGGCATCGCATCGCCATGAACGTGAGAGAAATTGACTCCCGCCTGCTCAAACACCGCACCGTCTCGCAGCACGCGGCTGCGACCACCGCCGCCTGCTTCACGCTGCCAGTTATCTTCAATAAAGGCACCGCCGTCCACCGCGGCAAGCTGCTGACAGATATCATCCTGGAGCTTGAGCAAGAACGCTTTGATTTGTTGAACGTCAATGGTCATTAGCGTTTCCTGGCGTGCGCTTTCTGGTTATCAAACCAGTGGAAGTAGCTGATGATGCCGGAAGCAATAGCATTAGCAATTTTCTGTCGGAAAGCGGCAGTGCCCAGCAGGCGTTCTTCGGCCGGGTTGGTAATAAACGACGTCTCTACGAGGACTGACGGAATGGACGGCGATTTCAGCACCACAAACGCCGCCTGTTCTGTGCCTTTGCTGTGCAGCTTATGCACTGGCTTAATATTCTTTAGAACATGCGAGCCGAGCGTCAGGCTGTTTTTGATGGTGTCAGTTTGCACCAGGTCGAACAGTACCTGTTGCAGCAGATGATCTTTGTCCTTGGCTTTTTTACCCGCCAGTTCATCCACGGCGTTCTCTTTATCCGACAGGTATTTCGCCATGGCGCTACTGGCACCACGGTTCGAAAGGGCAAAAACGGATGCTCCAGCGGCGGACGGATTGGTAAAACCGTCAGCGTGAATCGACATAAACAGATCGGCGCCGTGCTTATGGGCAATTTCAACCCGGTCATACAGCGGAATAAAAGTGTCGCCGGATCGCGTCAGTTTGGCGTCGATACCGTTTTTTTGCAAAATCGCCCGCACGTTTTTGGCAATCGCCAGAACCACGTGTTTTTCTTTAGAGCCACCGTGGCCAATCGCGCCGGTATCAATACCGCCGTGGCCGGGATCGAGCATCACCAGGCGTCGGTTTGACGATTTTTTAGCAGGTTTACTGTGGCTATTGGCGGTTTTTAATGGGGCTTCTTTTGCCGCTGCCTGAGCGGCAATACCGGACAATGTTAGCGCAGCCAATCCGGCTTTTAGCACCTGTCGGCGCGAAGTCAGTGTTTTTAAAGGTTTAAAAGTGCTCATTCCGGCCTGAGTTGTAAAAACAAGAATCTATATGTTATATCGTATCGCGTATTCCGTTACGACTGCTCGTGATGAGAATTGTTTTACTTTTCATTTCAATACGTGTCTGTACCTTATTATGCCATTTTTTTCACTGCGCCGCGTCAGATATTGGCTAAATCGGCCGTTCGCGCCATAATCACTGTTTTTAAACCTGAAAAGGTGGTTAATACCATGGAGATACGCGTTTTTCGCCAGGCAGATTTTGAAGAGGTCATCACCCTGTGGGAGCGATGCGATCTGCTGCGCCCATGGAATGATCCGGAAATGGATATTGAGCGTAAGGTCAATCATGACGTGAGCCTGTTTTTGGTGGCTGAGGTCAACGGTGAAGTGGTTGGCACGATTATGGGTGGCTACGATGGCCATCGCGGATCGGCCTATTACCTTGGCGTGCACCCAGAATATCGCGGACGCGGTATCGCCAATGCGCTGCTGAATCGCCTGGAGAAAAAGCTCATCGCCCGTGGTTGTCCGAAAATCCAGATTATGGTGCGGGAAGAGAACGATGTGGTGCTGGGAATGTATGAGCGCCTGGGCTACGAACATGCCGATGTGCAAAGCTTGGGTAAGCGTCTGATTGAAGATGAAGAGTACTGATTTCTCACCCGTTGATTTCGACTCCCACGGTCGTCTGCGTTTGCCTTTCTTGTTCTGGTGCTTGTTGCTGCTTCAGGCCAGAACGTGGGTGCTGTTTTTTATGGCCGGTGCGTCACGCGATCAGGGCGACGCGCTGCTGAATCTGTTTTACCCCGATCACAACCTTTTTTGGATCGGACTGCTGCCCGGTGTTCCCGCTGTTTTTGCCTTCTTACTGAGCGGGCGACGTCACAGCTATCCCCGTGTCTGGCACAGGCTGCGGGCGTTACTCATCGTCGCACAGCTGATCTTGCTGTGCTGGCAGCCCTGGCTGTGGCTTAGCGGAGAGCCGCTTTCTGGCATTGGTTTGGGGTTGTTTTTACTGGATATTTTTGCGCTGTGGTGGCTTTTGACCAACCCACGCTTGCGGGCCTGCTTCAATGAAGTCGCAGAATAAACGGCACTTATTGCGTTTATTGCACTCCAATAGGCCTGACTTACATAAAAGGAAGTATCAATGAAATCGCTGCGTTTATTATTGTGCGCCCTCCCGCTGGCTTTGACCGGCTGTTCTACGCTCTCTGCGGTTAACTGGTCTGCGGCTTATCCGTGGAACTGGTTTGGCTCTTCTGCGGCTGTGAGCGAGCAGGGTGTGGGCGGGCTGACGGGCTCAACGGCGCTGAGTGAACAGGCTATTGGCGATGCGTTGGGTGGCGACTATCGACTGCGCAGCGGCATGAAGGCCCAGAGCGGCGGCGTGGTTCACTATTTCGAAGCACTGCGTGGTGACAAGCTGGCTATGGTCATCAATGGTGATGGCGGCACGGTAAGTCGTATTGATGTGCTGGATGATAATGTGGCTGCGGCCGATGGCGTAAAGGTGGGCACGAAATTTAGCGATGTCTACGATAAAGCGTTCGGCCATTGCCAGGCGGCCACCGCCGACGAAAGCAACGTGGTGGAGTGTAAAGCGAAAGACAGCACGCATATCAGCTACCAGTTTTCCGGAAACTGGCAGGGGCCGCAGGGGCTGATGCCACCGGACGATACCCTGAAAAACTGGACGCTGTCGAAAATCATCTGGCGACGCTAAATTTGACCGTAGTCGCCACGGCCTGTTGAAAAGCGGGTACAATATGTGAGGTTTTTATATGCCACGATGTCGTGGCATTTTATTTAGGAGGAGCGATGTCTCAGGTTCAGAGCGGCATTTTGCCGGAACATTGCCGCGCGGCGATTTGGATTGAAGCCAATGTGAAAGGGGACGTCAACGCCCTGCGTACCGGCAGCAAAATTTTTGCCGAAAAGCTGGCGGCGTTCCAGGATAAGTTCCCGGATGCCCATTTAGGTGCGGTTGTCGCGTTTGGTCATAATACCTGGCGCGAGCTGAGCGGCGGGGTTGGCGCGCAAGAGCTGAAAGATTTTCCTCCGTATGGCAAAGGGCTGGCGCCATCTACGCAATTTGATGTGCTGATCCACATTCTCTCCTTGCGTCACGACGTTAACTTCTCTGTGGCGCAAGCCGCACTGGCCGCCTTTGGCGATGCGCTGGATGTGAAGGAAGAAGTACACGGTTTCCGTTGGGTTGAAGAACGCGATCTGAGCGGCTTCGTTGACGGTACTGAAAATCCGGCGGGCGAAGAGACGCGTCGTGAAGTCGCGGTCATCAAAGACGGCGTCGATGCGGGCGGCAGCTATGTGTTTGTCCAGCGCTGGGAGCACAATCTCAAACAGCTGAACCGCATGAGCGTCCCGGATCAGGAAATGATGTTTGGCCGTACCAAAGAAGCCAACGAAGAGATTGACGGCGATGAACGCCCAGAAACCTCGCACCTGACTCGTGTTGATCTAAAAGAAGACGGCAAAGGGCTGAAGATTGTTCGCCAGAGCCTGCCGTACGGCACCGCAAGCGGCACCCACGGTCTGTATTTCTGTGCCTACTGCGCGCGTCTGCACAATATTGAACAGCAGCTGCTGAGCATGTTTGGCGATACCGACGGTAAACGCGATGCGATGCTGCGCTTTACCAAACCGGTGACCGGCGGTTATTACTTCGCGCCTTCGCTGGATAAGCTGGTGGCGCTGTAAGGCTGAGGTTTCCCCCTCACCCTAACCCTCTCCCCACAGGGGAGAGGGGACCGCCCGGTATACTTTGTTGTATTGAAATCGAAGGTGAGATTAGCCATTTTCGCCCACTCTCGTCGGTTGGGTGGCGGTGGGCTGCCATGACTGAACCAGAGGTTAGGCGGGCTACTCCCCCTCTCCCTTCCAGGGAGAGGGCCGGGGTGAGGGTGCCTGCGACACAAGCGCCTCAAGAATCCTCGCCAATACCGCCTCCTCATTCTCTATCAACTCATTATTCCAGAATCGCAGCACCCGCCAGCCATGTAAAGTCAGCCACGCCGTTCTCCGGGCATCATACCCGGCCCTTGCATCATGCTGCCCACCATCCAGCTCAACTGCGAGATGAACGCGACAGCAGGCAAAATCCAGAAAATAAGGTCCAACCGGATGTTGGCGGCGAAATTTAAAATGTGCGAATCGGCGATTGCGTAGTAAATACCATAACCTGCGCTCTTGCGGCGTGAGCTGGCGTCTTAGCTGTTGGGCGAAGTCATATTTGCTTTCCATTGCGGCACTCTGTCATCGAGAGTGCCGATTGTCTGAAGCGCGTTATCATCATGGAATCAGGCTTCAGAAAAGCGCATTAATCCTGACACCGTTCGCCCCGGGTAACTCAATCTTGAACTCACGGTGTTAGCATTAATCCCCTTATTCTCTTTTCAACTTCCAAATCACCAAACGGTATATAAAACCGTTACTCCTTTAGTACCCGTTATAAATACACTGAGGCTTAGAAAGTCCTCACACTATAGGGTGCGTAATGGCGATGAACTTACTGAAAAAAGGATACCTGACGCTCGCGGCTTCCATGCTGCTGGTTGCACAGGTGCAGGCGACAGAGCTTTTGAACAGCTCTTATGACGTTTCCCGCGAGCTGTTTGCCGCCCTGAATCCGTCGTTTGAAAAACAGTGGGCGAAAGACAACGGTGGCGATAAGTTGACCATCAAACAGTCCCACGCCGGTTCATCTAAACAAGCGCTGGCGATTCTGCAGGGCTTAAAAGCAGACGTTGTAACTTATAACCAGGTAACCGATGTGCAGATCCTGCACGACAAAGGCAACCTTATCCCAGCGGACTGGCAGTCTCGTTTGCCCAACAACAGCTCGCCGTTTTATTCCACCATGGGATTCCTGGTGCGTAAGGGCAACCCGAAAAATATCCACGACTGGAGCGATCTTGTGCGTCCGGACGTGAAGCTGATTTTCCCTAACCCGAAAACTTCAGGCAACGCGCGTTATACCTATCTGGCGGCGTGGGGCGCGGCGGATAAAGCCGACGGCGGTGATCAAGCGAAAACTCAGCAGTTCATGACCCAGTTCCTGAAAAACGTTGAAGTCTTCGACACCGGTGGCCGCGGTGCGACCACCACTTTTGCTGAGCGTGGCTTAGGCGATGTTCTGATAAGCTTTGAGTCGGAAGTGAATAACATCCGCAAACAGTACGAAGCTCAGGGCTTTGAAGTGGTGATCCCAAAAACCAACATCCTGGCGGAATTCCCGGTCGCGTGGGTGGATAAAAATGTGAAAGCCAACGGCACAGAGAAGGCGGCAAAAGCTTACCTGAATTATCTCTACAGCCCGCAGGCGCAGACGATTATCACTGATTATTACTATCGCGTGAACAACCCGCAGGTGATGGACAAATTGAAAGATAAATTCCCGCAGACCGAACTGTTCCGCGTGGAGGATAAGTTTGGCTCCTGGCCTGACGTGATGAAAACCCATTTCGCCAGCGGTGGCGAGTTAGACAAGCTGTTAGCGGCGGGGCGTAAGTAATGTTTGCAGTTTCTTCCAGACGCGTGCTGCCGGGCTTTACCCTGAGCCTCGGCACCAGTCTGCTGTTTGTCTGTTTGATTCTGCTGCTGCCGCTGAGCGCGCTGGTTATGCAGCTGTCTGAAATGAGCTGGGCGCAGTACTGGGAAGTCATTACCAATCCGCAAGTGGTTGCCGCCTACAAGGTGACACTGCTGTCGGCGTTTGTGGCTTCTATCTTTAATGGCGTATTTGGCCTGCTGATGGCGTGGATTCTTACCCGCTATCGTTTCCCTGGCCGTACGCTGCTGGATGCGCTGATGGATTTGCCGTTTGCGCTGCCGACGGCGGTGGCTGGCCTGACGCTCGCCTCGCTGTTTTCGGTCAACGGTTTCTACGGCGAGTGGCTGGCGAAGTTTGATATCAAGGTGACCTACACCTGGCTGGGTATCGCGGTGGCGATGGCCTTCACCAGTATTCCGTTCGTAGTACGAACTGTGCAGCCGGTGCTGGAAGAGTTAGGCCCAGAATATGAAGAAGCGGCGGAAACGCTGGGTGCGACCCGCTTGCAGAGTTTCCGCAAAGTGGTACTGCCGGAGCTTTCCCCGGCGTTGCTGGCGGGTGTGGCGCTGTCATTTACCCGCAGCCTCGGCGAGTTTGGTGCGGTGATCTTCATTGCCGGCAACATCGCCTGGAAAACGGAAGTGACCTCGCTGATGATTTTTGTCCGCTTGCAGGAGTTTGACTATCCAGCGGCAAGCGCGATCGCATCGGTGATCCTCGCGGCATCGCTGCTGCTGCTGTTCTCTATCAATACCTTGCAAAGTCGCTTTGGTCGGCGTGTGGTAGGTCATTAATGGCGGAAGTGACTCAATTGAAGCGTTATGACGCACCCCGTTTTAACTGGGGTAAATGGTTTCTGATTGGTACCGGGATGTTGGTTTCTGCCTTTATCCTACTGGTGCCGATGATTTACATCTTTGTGCAGGCGTTCAGCAAAGGGCTCATGCCGGTGCTGCAAAATCTGGCCGACCCGGACATGCTGCACGCCATCTGGCTGACGGTGATGATCGCGCTGATTACGGTGCCGGTGAACCTGGTGTTTGGCGTACTGTTGGCCTGGCTGGTGACGCGCTTTAACTTCCCAGGTCGTCAGCTACTGCTGACGCTGCTGGATATCCCGTTTGCGGTTTCGCCGGTGGTCGCGGGTTTGGTTTACCTGCTGTTTTACGGCTCCAACGGCCCACTTGGCGGCTGGCTGGAAGCCAACAACCTGCAAATTATGTTTGCCTGGCCGGGCATGATTCTGGTCACCATCTTCGTCACCTGTCCGTTTGTGGTGCGCGAGCTGGTGCCGGTGATGCTAAGCCAGGGCAGCCAGGAGGACGAAGCGGCGATTTTGCTTGGCGCTTCCGGTTGGCAGATGTTTAAACGCGTGACCCTGCCGAATATTCGCTGGGCGCTGCTGTACGGCGTGGTGCTGACCAACGCCCGTGCGATTGGTGAATTTGGCGCGGTATCGGTGGTTTCCGGCTCGATTCGCGGCGAAACTCTCTCGTTACCGTTACAGATTGAACTGCTGGAGCAGGATTACAACACCGTCGGCTCCTTCACCGCGGCGGCGTTGCTGACGCTGATGGCGATTCTGACCTTATTTTTAAAGAGTGCGTTGCAGTGGCGTTTGCATAATCAGGAAAAACGCGCGCAACAGGAGGGAAATCATGAGCATTGAGATTGCCAATATTAAGAAGTCTTTTGGTCGCACCCAGGTGCTGAATGATATCTCTCTGGATATCCCTTCCGGCCAGATGGTGGCGCTGCTTGGACCGTCCGGTTCCGGTAAAACCACGCTGCTGCGTATTATCGCTGGTCTGGAACACCAGACCAGCGGACATATTCGTTTCCAGGGAACTGATGTTAGCCGCCTGCATGCGCGTGATCGTAAGGTCGGTTTCGTGTTCCAGCACTATGCACTGTTCCGCCATATGACGGTATTCGACAACATCGCTTTTGGTCTGACCGTGCTGCCGCGTCGCGAGCGCCCAAATGCCGCGACCATTAAGGCCAAGGTCACCAAGCTGCTGGAGATGGTGCAACTGGCGCATCTGGCAGACCGCTATCCGGCACAGCTTTCCGGTGGGCAGAAACAGCGCGTCGCGCTGGCTCGTGCGCTGGCGGTAGAGCCACAGATTCTGTTGCTTGATGAGCCGTTTGGCGCGCTGGATGCGCAGGTACGTAAAGAACTCAGACGTTGGCTGCGTCAGCTGCATGAAGAGCTGAAATTCACCAGCGTCTTCGTCACCCACGATCAGGAGGAGGCGATGGAAGTGGCCAATCGCGTGGTGGTGATGAGTCAGGGCAATATCGAACAGGCCGATGAACCAGAACAGGTGTGGCGTGAGCCCGCAACTCGCTTTGTGCTGGAGTTTATGGGTGAAGTTAACCGCCTGCAGGGCACTATTCGCGGCGGGCAGTTCCACGTCGGTGCCCACCGCTGGCCGCTAGGATATACGCCGTCGTATCAGGGGCCGGTGGATCTGTTCCTGCGCCCGTGGGAAGTTGACGTCAGCCGCCGTACTAGCCTCGATTCGCCGCTGCCGGTACAAGTGCTGGAAGCCAGCCCGAAAGGCCACTATACCCAATTAGTCGTGCAGCCGCTGGGGTGGTACCACGACCCACTGACGGTAGTGATGCGCGGTGACGATACGCCGCTGCGTGGCGATCGTCTGTTTGTCGGCCTGCAGAACGCACGTCTGTATCATGGGGATGAGCGTATTGAAGGTATCGAAGGAAGCACTGTCATGCCATTTGCAGAAACGGCCTGAGTCGTTCTTTTTTCACCATAAAAAGGTGCACGAGCAATCGTGCACCTTTTTTGTTTTTATTAATCGGAACCGGCTAATGAATAAAAATGATGGTAGCGTCACAGGTATTTACTTGTGGCTGCCATTTCAACGTAATGACTTGTCACTCCCCTTGCTGTTTAATGTTGGTATGCCGCAGTGCTGCGGGTTAAATATAAAAATCATGAGCGAGGGGCTATGGCGGATATTAAATTTCCTGAGGATTTCTTTCCCTCGAATGAACATGCCTTTTGTGTTTTTTTACTCGATAACCAATCAATGTTTGATCTACATGGCCATGAGTTTGATGAGCTTGTTATTGTGCGTAGCGGTAGCGGGTTTCATATTGTCAACGATCAGGCTGAAATGATTCGACAGGGGGATTTCTTTTTTGTGACGGCGAATGATGTACACTATTATGAGGCGACTAATTCATTGTCGTTGATAAATGTACTCATTCATCGCAAGCGGCAATTTAAATATATTAAAGATATTGAATGTTTTCTTGAGTTGATCGCTACAAATACCCGCCCATTTAGTTCTGTTTATCAACCATTAGCCGAACTGCACTTAACGATGGTTGTTGAACTGGCTGAGAATATTAGCCAACGGCGTGATGACACATTTGACGCCCTCTACTTTTCCAGTACTGAATCGTCGTTTTTGCAAATGTTAACACTCCTTTGCCAACGTATTGGCACGGTAAAGTCAGCGTCCAACGATGAGGGGAATCGAGCCTGGTTGCTGGATTATATTCGTCAGCACTATGTTCAGGA
The DNA here is from genome assembly GCF_001266615.1 of Kluyvera genomosp. 1. Lineage (GTDB taxonomy): Bacteria > Pseudomonadota > Gammaproteobacteria > Enterobacterales > Enterobacteriaceae > Kluyvera > Kluyvera cryocrescens_A. Next base: position 151,454 of record NZ_LGHZ01000005.1, read on the forward strand.
GATCAACTGGCGAGGAGTTTGTGAAGAGCGTGGGATCGCGATACGCACGCTCTACCGCTATTTTCAGATGATGACCGGGAAGACGCCTGAGAAATTTCATCAACTGTACCGTTTGCTGAAAGCACAGGAGCTTTTACGGACTACCGATATTTCTGTTGGGCGTATCGCGACGCTCTGTGGGTTTATGACGCCGTCGCGCCTGACTGAAGCCTACCATCGCTATTTTCAACACACGCCCTCTCAGGAGCGGCAGTTAAGTTCTTCAATTCATAAGAATACGTAACGATAGACTCGTCTTAATTATATCAATGGTGTATTCCGCCATTGGTTCAATATGTGATATCTGGATTTATTAATAGATTTTAATGCGTTATTGGATTGGGAGCCTGTTTGTTATTTAGATAATATAAATGGAGTGTATATTATGTCTGGAATAAAACAGCCAAATCCCTGGTATGTTGGTGTGGTATCAGGAATGGCGTCCTATATCGATTCTGCGGCAATTGTTTCAAACGGAACCGCATTAGTGATATATCAAAAAGCGTTAGGAATTACGTCCGCTGAAATTGGTATTCTTTCTGGGATATTAACGTTGTGCATTGCCTTAGGCGCTTTCTTTGGCGGGCGCCTGGGGGATTATTACGGTAGGCGTAATGTATTTATTATTACTATGGCAATGGTGTTAATGGGTTCGTTGTTATTGGCCTTTAGCGCACATTTTATGTTTCTGCTGGTGGGTACGGTTTTGGTTGGCTTGGCGACCGGAGCCGATCTTCCTGTATCTCTGGCAACGATCTCTGAAGCGGCAACAGATAATAACCGAGGTAAAATTATTGGTTTGTCTAATTTACTCTGGTTTGCCGGTATTTGCGCCACGATGGCTATTTCTGCCCTGGTTGGCGGATGGGGAAAAACCGGGGCGCAGACGCTATATCTGCATGTTGGTTTAGTTGCCGCTATTTTGCTGGTGCTACGTTGGTCATTACCGGAATCACCAATGTGGCTGGTTGCGCACCAGGAACGTTTAAGCGGCAAAGCAACCGTACGTGCGCAGAAGAACTCCTATGCCGATTTAATCCGCGGCAAATACCTGTGGCCATTTATGGCATTAAGTCTGTTCTATATGTTCACCAATCTCGCGGCGAATACCGGTGGACAGTTTGGTGCATACGTTGCGGTGAATATTGTCGGTATTAGCGTTGAGAAAAATGCGCTGTGGAATCTGCTGTTGATGCCCGTAGGCGTGCTGTCCGGTCTGTTATTTATGAAGCTGGTGGACACGTCGAAGCGAATGCTGGTGTTTATCATCGGTGCCTGCTTCTTTGCCGGAGGATTCTTCATGCCAGTCGTGCTGAATTTTTCTTCTATTTCCTGGTTCTGCTGTTTGCTGTTTACCGCTATCGGCAGCGGCATGGCGTTCGAAGGAATGATGAAGGTCTGGTCGCAGGAGTCTTTTCCCACCATGCTGCGCGCCACTGCTCAAGGGGCCATTGTCGGTCTCGCTCGTCTCACCTGCGGTGTGTTGGCTTTTGTCACGCCGGTGCTGCTCGATGCCGGGCCTGTCGTTCTCTATAGCATCCTTTCTACCGTGGTGGCCTCCGGCATGTTTATCGGCTGGCTGTGCTTTCACGGCAAGCAGCGTAATGAATTTTCCAGCGAGGCGGAAATTCTCAGTGATAAGTCACCAGACTTTTTGTCTACGTCTACCCATTCCGCAACAACGAATTAATCTCTACTTGAGGAGTTTTCATCATGCTTTCAGTTAGTCATCTCACATTGAACGGCGAGCTAACGTTGACCGGCGTGGACAGGTTGCCTGCCGTGGGCTGGAAAATTCACAGCCATAGAAAAAATGTGCAGCAGCGTTCATGGCGGCTGCAGTGCAGCAGGACGATAGAATTCTCGCATCTGATATACGACAGTGGCGACGTTTTTAGCGAAGTATCTCAAAATATTGAGCTGAGTGGTGTCACGCTGCAACCCTCCACGCGCTACTGCCTACGGGTATGCATTACGGATAACCACGGTGAAGTCAGCGCCTGGAGCCCGATCGGATTCTTTGTCACTGGCATGCTTAACACGCCGTGGCAGGGGAAATTTATCTCGGCAGAGTCGGCGCAGGATAAAGGCATTTCAAAGGCGACGCTGCTGCGTAAAGCATTTTCCCTTGACCCCAATAAGGTGGTGACGTCCGCCTGGGCGCACGTGACGGCGCTGGGTATCTATCAGTTGTTCATTAACGGTGAACGTGTGGGGCATGACGAATTAACCCCCGGCTGGACCAGCTATCGCCATCATTTGCTATATCAAACCTATGATCTTACCGGATTATTGCACCGTGATGAAAATACAGTCGGTGCGGAACTTGGTGCTGGCTGGTTTAAGGGGGATATGGGCTTTAGCCGTCACCGCAACTACTACGGTGAACAAACGGCGCTGCTGTGTCAGATTATTGTCCGGTATGACGATGGCACACAGCAGTTCATCGTTTCTGATGATTCATGGCGAGGGAGTGATTCCGCACGCTTGTTTGCAGAAATCTATGACGGGGAGCGGTTTGATGCTTGCTGGGTCCAGGATGGCTGGAGCCAAACTCACTTTGATGATTCATCATGGCAACCTGTCTCGGTGGTCCACTGGGATAAACAGGCGTTGGTTGCGCAGGGGGCGGGGACGGTCAAACAAATCGAGCGGCGACCTGCTGTGGCTCTGATCGTTACGCCACAGGGGGATAGGGTCCTCGACTTTGGTCAGAACATGAGCGGCTGGGTTGAGTTTAGCGTGAGCGGAAAGCCCGGGGATTCGGTGGTATTGAGGCACTTTGAAACGCTCGACGCTGACGGCAATGTCTATCTGGAAAACCTGCGCAGTGCGCAACAGAAGATAGAATATTGCCTGAAGGGGGAGGGACGTGAGGTGTGGCATCCACGGTTTAGCTGGCAGGGTTTCCGTTACGTGAAAATTGACGCGTATCCGGGAGAGCTTAAGACTGAGAATTTCACGGCAATCGTACTCCATTCAGCCATGGCGCCAACCGGGCACTTCTCTTGCTCGAACCCCGATCTGAACCAACTGCATCACAATATTTTGTGGGGACTTAAAAGCAACTTTGTCGATGTCCCGACCGATTGCCCACAGCGCGATGAGCGGCTCGGTTGGACCGGCGACGCACAGATTTTTTGCCGAACCGCCAGTTATTTGATGCAAACCCAGACCTTCTTCGCGAAGTGGTTAACCGACCTCAAACACGATCAAACCGCAGAGGGCGGCGTGCCGCATGTTATCCCCGATATTCTGACGGGCCATTGCGATCACGACAAGTTTCTTGCCGAAGGCGGCACGCATTCGGCAACGGGCTGGGCAGATGCAGCGGTCGTCAATCCGTGGACTATGTACCTTATGTACGGGGATAAGCGCGTGCTGGAAAATCAGTACGCCAGTATGAAAGGCTGGATTGATTTTATGCAGGCGCATGCGGATAACGATATCTGGCGCTATAAGCTGCAGTTTGGTGACTGGGTTGCTTTGGATGCGCAGGAGGGCAGCTATTTTGGCGCGACGCCAGACGATCTTATCTGCACGGCGTGGTATGCCTGGTCGACATTGCTTTTTGCAAAGGCCGCGAAAACGCTAGGACGTGAAGACGATTACCGTTATTACGCAGCGTTACAAGCCCGTATTGTGGCGCGTTTTCAGGAGTGCTTTTTCACGGCCAGTGGGGAGTTAACGGCCCAAACGCAGACGGCACATATTCTTGCACTTTGCTTCAATCTTGTACCGGAGGCTTTCCGTGAGCGTACCGTTAACGGCCTGATATCCCTCCTGGATGAGCATGACGGACATCTGGTGACCGGCTTCTTGGGTACGCCATACTTCTGCCAGGCGCTGAGTCAGAATCAACGTTATAAAGAGGCATGGGCACTTTTGCTAAAAGAGGATTTTCCTTCCTGGCTGTATCAGGTGAAAGCTGGAGCGACCACAATTTGGGAACATTGGGATGGCATTAAACCCGATGGTTCAATGTGGAGCCCGGATATGAACTCGTTTAACCACTATGCCTATGGCGCAGTGGGCGAGTGGCTCTACCGCACCGTTGCTGGGATTGAGGCCGATGAAACGGCTCCCGGTTTCAAACATGTCGTGATTTCTCCGCTGCCCGGCGGTGGGCTTAACTGGATGGATGCGAGCTATGAGTCAATTTACGGTGAAATAGCGGTGAATTGGAAGGCGGTGGATGGGCGTATCGTGTTGACGTGTCGTATTCCTGCGAATACGACGGCGACAATCAACCTGCCGTTTGCAAAAACGATTGTCACAGCGGGAGGGCTGCATTTTTCCCCTTCAGGTTCCGGATGGACGGCAAACTGTGGTTCAGGAGAATACGGCATAGAGTATCAGCCCAATGAATCGGTAGACCTGACCTACGTAGACTGATAGCTTAACGTCTGCACACTGAGCAAGCGGCCTCTGTGGCCGCTTTTTCTATGAAAGTCTGGGTAGCGACGTGAACACATTAGAACAAACCATCGGCAATACACCATTAGTGAAACTGCAGCGTTTGACGCCGGATAACGGCAGCGAAATTTGGGTCAAACTTGAAGGCAACAACCCCGCGGGCTCGGTGAAAGACCGGGCGGCTTTGTCGATGATTGTCGAAGCGGAAAAGCGCGGCGAAATTAAGCCGGGCGACGTGCTTATCGAGGCGACCAGTGGCAACACTGGAATTGCGCTGGCGATGATTGCCGCGCTTAAAGGTTACCGCATGAAGCTGCTGATGCCGGACAACATGAGCCAGGAACGTCGTGCCGCGATGCGTGCCTACGGTGCCGACTTGATTCTGGTGACCAAAGAGCAGGGGATGGAAGGAGCGCGCGATTTAGCGCTGGAGATGGCGCAACGTGGGGAAGGCAAACTGCTGGACCAGTTCAATAATCCGGACAACCCGTACGCGCACTACACCACTACCGGCCCGGAAATTTGGCAGCAGACGGGCGGCCGTATTACCCATTTTGTCTCGAGTATGGGCACAACCGGCACCATCACTGGCGTTTCGCGTTTTCTACGTGAGCAGGACAAATCGGTTACTATCGTCGGTTTACAACCGGAAGAAGGCAGCAGCATTCCTGGGATTCGTCGTTGGCCTGCGGAATATATGCCGGGGATATTTAATGCTCAACTGGTCGATAGCGTGTTGGATATCCACCAAAACGATGCGGAAAATACCATGCGTGCGCTGGCTGTGCATGAAGGCATCTTTTGCGGCGTGAGCTCCGGTGGTGCAGTTGCTGGCGCTCGACGGATTGCCGAGCATAACCCTGGTTCGGTGGTGGTGGCGATCATCTGCGATCGCGGCGATCGCTACCTTTCCACCGGCGTATTTGGCGAAGAGCACTTCAGCCAGGGCGCAGGGATTTAAACCTCCTGGCTATCCAGAAGGTCAGTGCCGTAGGAGTTATCAACGGTGCATAGCCAGCGGTCTGCCTGCTGGCGAAACACGTAGGTTGCGCGACGCGTGACCTGCGTGGTGCCCCCTTCGGCCAACGGAATATCCAGATGGGTTTCCATAATCACCAGCGCGTTGTCGCCACCTTCGATAATCTCCATTTGTCCCTGAGTAACCACCAGCCGATGCTGAAAGTAATCCGCAATGGCAATAAACGCTTTGCGAATATTCTCTTTACCGTTCACCACCATGCCTGGTTTGACGACCAGGCTGGCGTCATCGGCGTAGTGCTCCATCAGCGACTCGTAATCTTCCTGTGAGATAGCGCGGTCGCAGGCTTCGATAACGGCTTTTAACGATGATCCTGGCATCGGTACTCCTTACTTTGCGTCAGTTAGCTTATCGAGGAACGACCACAGTTTCTGGTTCATTTCGCGGTAATCGTGGCTACGCATCTCTTCAACGGAACGAATAAACGGTTTACCTTTAGACTCTGCCAGTTCTTGTTCCGAATGCTGAATAAGCCCTTCAACCGCCTCGGCGGTAAACTCCATATGACACTGAAAACCATAGACCTTATCGCTAAACTGCACAATCTGGTGCGGGCAGCCGGCACTTTCGGCAAGGATGACGGTTTCTACGGTCAGTCCCGGCATATCGTTATGCCAGTGGCCAACGGTGAGCGGCGAGCCAAAGTCACTGAGTAACGGATGTTCTGCGCCGGCGGCGGTGAGGGTAATCGGGTAATGGCCAATTTCCTTATTTGGACTTTGGCGTACCTCCGCGCCTAGAGCTTCACCAATCAACTGTGATCCGAGGCAAATACCGACAACAATGCGCCCGGCGTCAATGGCCTGGTTAATCAGTTGTTGTTCCGCTTGGGAATCAAAATACGGACACTCGGCAAGCGTTGTCCGTGGTGACTGCGGCCCGCCAAAGACCACGAGCATATCAAAACCGTCGGCATTAGCCGGGACGGATTCGTTGTTGTAAACGTGAGTCCAACTGACCTGATGGCCGCGAGATTGGGCCCAGGGTTGATAAGCGCCTGCAGATTCGAATGATTCATGAATAACAAAATGGACTCGCACGGAGGTTCTCCTGTCAGGAATTAAGCGCCCGCTGAATATCGGCGGCAAGTTGCGTGATGTTGTTGTCGTCAAGGGTGGAAAGGGTGATACGTAAACCGTGCGTTGCCGCGTTGACGCCGAAGGCTTCACCTTCACGCACTAGCCAACCTGATTTCGCCAACGCAAAGGCAATGGGCTGGCTTGCATTTGTCAGCGGCAGCCAAATATTAAGCCCGTCGCCAGGGCTAACGTTATCAATGCCCTGTTCACGTAAGGCCTGCGCCAGTTGATGCTGTCGGCTGGCATAGAAAAGTCGAGTCTTGACGAGTGACTGCAGATAGTCCTCATCGGTTAAGCAGGCGTAGGCCAGGTCCTGAAGTAAATGGCTGACCCACTGGCTACCTGAATTGAGCCGTAGCCGCAGCTTTGCCGATGTTGCCGCGTCGCTGGCGACAAACGCCAGCCGCAGATCGGGGCCGAGCGTTTTAGACATTGAGCGCACAATGGCCCAATGCAGCGTCTGTGGGGAAATCACCGGATACCAGGCAGCGGAAGAGAGCGGGGCGAAGTGGTCGTCGACAATCACTAAAACCTGCGGATAGCGGCTGAGGATTTCTTCAAGTGCGGCGGCGCGCGCCTGACTCAGGCTGTAGCCGGTTGGATTATGGGCGCGTGGCGTTAAGATCACTGCGCGAGCCCCTTTATTCAGCGCCTGCTCGAGCATTTCTGGCCGCATTCCCTGGCTATCCATGCTGACTGGCGTGGCGTTAAAACCACTGTATCGCAACATGCTGATGCTGCTTAGAAAACACGGGTCTTCTACCGCCACGCTGTCGCCCGGCAGCAGGTGGGCGCAGAGAAGGCGCTCAATAGCGTCTATCGCCCCGCTGGTCAGGTCGATTTCGCCCGCACCCGGCATTGCTTCCTGCATCCAATCGCTCGCCCAGCGGTGAAGCTGAGGAGTGACCGGTGCATCACCGTACAGACGCGGCGTACGGTTGATACGCGATAAATAGCGATTGAGGTCAGGAAGGCGGTCGGCGGCTGGGTTACCGCTGGAAAGGTCGGTCAGTGGGGTGTGTGGATCGCCGCCTTCCAGCGCTACCGGCTGCAACGTCTCTTTGACCACCGTACCGTTTCGCCCAAGGCTAAGCGCTAGCCCCGACGTTACCAGCCGTTTGTAGGCGGCTGCGACGGTATTGCGGTTAACGTCAAGCTGCATCGCCAGTTCACGGACCGGCGGCAGCGTTTCACCCTTGGCCAATTTGCCGCTGGTAATATGCTGACGAATACTGTCAAAGATTTCGTTGGCGCTTTTTCCGTCGATCATTATTGACCTATGACAAAATGAATTTTAGCATATGACGATAATAGTGAGGCGTGAGCCCGCTGTCCAGAGTCAGAGGAGAAGGTGATGGGTCAGGAGAGTGAAATACAGTCGGTGCTGTTTAATGACAAGCACCGGGCACTGCAAACGGATATTGTCGCCGTGCAGTCGCTGGTGGTTTACGGCAGTGTTGGCAACAGTGTTGCCGTCCCGGCGATTAAGGCTCATGGCCTGCGGGTCACCGCTGTGCCAACGGTGCTGTTTAGCAATACGCCGCACTATGACACCTATTATGGTGGCATTATTCCCAGCGAGTGGTTTGGCGGCTATCTGCGCGCGCTTAATGAGCGAGACGGGCTGCGTGAGCTGAAAGCCGTCACCACCGGTTATATGGGCAGTGCGGAGCAGATTGCGCTGCTCGCCGAGTGGCTTAAAACGGTGCAGCAGTCGCACCCGCAGATCCCGATTCTGGTTGATCCGGTGATTGGCGATGTGGATAGCGGTATCTATGTGCAGGCCGAAATTCCGCAGGCCTATCGTACTCATCTGCTGCCGCTGGCGCAGGGGTTGACGCCAAATGTCTTTGAACTGGAGATGTTGAGCGGTAAACCTTGCCGGACGTTAGATGAAGCGGTTACAGCGGCACAGTCACTACTTACCGAGACGCTGCAATGGGTGATTATTACCAGTGCTCCGGCCCGTCATGCAGACAATATTACGGTTGCCGTCGTCACCTCGGATGCGGTGGATATCATTGAGCATCCACGTCTGGAAACCGATCTCAAAGGGACCGGCGATCTGTTCTGCGCCGAACTGATTAGCGGAATTGTGCAGCAAAAAACGCTCGCAGACGCTGCGCGGGATGCCGCCGAGCGCGTACTTGAGGTGATGAGCTGGACGCAGAAATGCGGCTGCGATGAATTAATTCTGCCACCGGCAGGGGAGGCGCGATGAAGAGTTATCGTCTGGTTGTTCGCCATAACGGGCGTTTGGTTGGCCATTTTGATACCAGCGGTCAGGATGCGCTGGAAGATGCCTGCGTGGCGCGCGCTATTTTTGGTGTTACCGGCGGTTATCAATGTGAGTTGCAGGTGTCTGATAGCGAGCGAAGAATGCTGGAAAGCGGGCCTGAAGGAATGAAAATCCTGATGCGCGAGCCGTGCTATCGTCCGGTGACGTCGGCGATATAAGGCTGCAGGCAAAAAAAATGGCGCCAATCGGCGCCATTTCTCTATGCAGCAAGAATTACTTCTTGATGCGGATAACCGGAGTTTCACCAACGGTTACGCTACCGGAAAGCTTAGTCAGCTCTTTGATCTCGTCCATGTTGGAGATAACAACCGGAGTCAGGGTAGACTTAGCTTTCTCTTCCAGCAGGGCCAGATCGAACTCGATCACGGTATCGCCAACTTTAACGCGCTGGCCTTCTTCCGCGATACGTTTAAAACCTTCGCCTTTCAGTTCAACGGTATCGATACCGAAGTGAACGAACAGCTCGATGCCGCTATCGGATTCGATAGAGAAAGCATGGTTGGTTTCAAAGATTTTACCGATGGTGCCGTCAACCGGCGCAACCATTTTGTTGCCAGTCGGTTTGATAGCAATGCCATCACCAACGATTTTCTCAGCAAACACTACATCCGGCACGTCTTCGATGTTGACGATTTCGCCAGAGAGCGGTGCAATAATCTCAATTGTTCCTGTGTCTTTCTTGTCATCAGAAACCAGAGATTTCAGTTTATCGAACAAACCCATGATCTTCTCCTAAGCAGTAATTTGGGCCGCATCTCGTGGATTAGCAGATTGTTTTTTCTTCAATGAACTTGTTAACCAGCGCCATTAACTCGTCCGTTGTTGGTTGAGCAAGAGCTTGCTCTGCTAATACCTTCGCATCTTCGAAGTTCGTGTTACGGATAATCTTCTTAATGCGCGGGATAGAAATGGCGCTCATAGAGAACTCATCCAGACCCATCCCCAGCAACAGAAGTGTAGCACGTTCGTCGCCTGCAAGCTCACCACACATGCCAGTCCATTTGCCTTCAGCATGAGAAGCATCAATAACTTGCTTAATCAGCGTCAGAACAGAAGGTGACATTGGTTGGTAAAGATGCGAGATCATATCATTACCACGGTCAACTGCCAGAGTATACTGCGTTAAATCATTGGTACCGATACTAAAGAAATCAACTTCTTTGGCTAAATGACGTGCAATTGTTGCCGCAGCCGGTGTTTCCACCATCACGCCAATCTCAATCGCTTCGTCAAAGGCCTTACCTTCGTCACGCAGTTCCTGTTTGTAGATCTCAATCTCTTTGCGCAGTGCGCGAACTTCTTCAACAGAGATGATCATTGGGAACATGATGCGCAGTTTACCGAAAGCGGAAGCACGCAGGATGGCGCGAACCTGGTCACGCAGGATCTCTTTACGATCCATTGCGATACGCACGGCACGCCAGCCCAGGAACGGGTTCTCTTCTTTCGGGAAGTTCATGTACGGCAGCTCTTTGTCGCCACCGATGTCCATGGTACGGACGATAACCGCTTGCGAGCCACAGGCTTCAGCAACGGCTTTGTATGCAGCAAACTGCTCTTCTTCAGTTGGCAGTGCATCGCGGTCCATGAACAGGAATTCTGTACGGTACAGGCCAACGCCTTCCGCACCGTTACGCTCAGCACCGTCGATATCACGTACGGTACCGATGTTGGCGCAAACTTCAACCTGGTGGCCATCAAGGGTGATTGCCGGCAGATCTTTCAGTTTTGCCAGTTCAGCTTTCTCAGAAGCGACCTGCTCTTGTACGGCACGCAGCTCTTCGATTTGCTCATTGGTTGGATTGACGTAAACCAGATTGTTCACGGCATCCAGAATCAGATAGTCGCCATTTTTCACCTGAGAGGTGACGCTACCAGTACCTACGATCGCTGGCAGTTCGAGAGAACGCGCCATGATAGAGGTGTGGGAAGTACGTCCGCCTGCGTCAGTAATAAAGCCCAGCACCTTCTTCAGGTTCAGCTGTGCTGTTTCGGATGGCGTCAGGTCAGCGGCAACCAGGATAACTTCGTCCTGAATGGCGCTAAGGTCGATGATGGCCAGACCCAGGATGTTGCGCAGCAGGCGCTTACCGATATCACGTACGTCAGCCGCACGTTCTTTCAGATATTCGTCATCCAGTTCTTCCAGGGCAGTTGCCTGACCTTCGATAATTTCATGCGCAGCTGCGTCAGCCGTCATGTGCTTATCTTTAATCAGGGCTATGATTTCCTGCTCCAGCTCCTCATCTTCGAGCAGCATGATATGCCCTTCGAAAATGGCTTCTTTTTCTTCACCGAAAGTTTCGCCAGCTTTGGTCTTGATAGCTTCCAGCTGCGCGGACGCTTTAGAACGACCGCTCAGAAAACGCTCAACTTCCTGCTCAACCTTATCGGCAGAAATTTTCTTCCGGTCGATGACAATCTCATCTTCTTTCAGCAGCAATGCGTTGCCAAAAGCGATACCCGGGGATGCTAAAATGCCTGAAATCATAACCCTACCTTACTTGTGACTGATATTTAAAAGAACTCTTTGAACTTACTCGAGTTCAGCCATCAGTTTAACCAGATGTTCAACTGCTTTCTGCTCGTCTTCACCTTCTGCGGACAGGGTGACAACGGTACCCTGAGTCAGGCCCAGAGTTTGCAGTTTGAACAGGCTTTTCGCGCTAGCGCTTTTGCCGTTGGAAGTCACAGTGATCTCTGAAGTGAAGCCTTTAGCTTCTTTAACAAACTGAGCAGCAGGGCGGGTATGCAGACCGTTCGGAGCGGTAATAGTAACTTCTTGCTGGAACATTATATTTCCCCAACTTATAGGTTTAGTGTTGTGGAACTAAAGTCTAGCCTGGTGGCCACACTTTAGCCTGTATTACTCATTAAGCGACGCCCGCTAATCAGCACTACCATCGGAGACAAACACCCGACGCAGACGCTTCTGTCCTTTGACGTTTCGCTTATCATTAAACATTATGCCGCGAAAGCAGGATTTGAACCAAATCATAAAATCGATTCAGCACTGGAAAACCTGTCACGAATAATTTCGCGGCTCAAAATAAATATGATGGTTAAATACCAGACCTACGGAGGTGAAGCAATGCCAGGGGGGGTAAAAGTTTGATGTACGCCACAAAAAAGCACCCAGGAGGGTGCTTTTTTACACGATTTTAACGTGATGGCATTACTGTTGCAGTTCTTTCTCAGTGAAGAGATCTGCGAACAATGCCGTGCTCAAATAGCGTTCACCCGAAGACGGTAGGATAACCACAATATTCTTATTGGTAAAGGTTTCATCTTCCTGAAGTTTCAGCGCCGCAGCTACCGCCGCACCGGAAGAGATACCCGCCAGAATGCCTTCTTCTTCCATCAAACGACGGGCAGTAGAAATTGCTTCTTCATTGGTGATGGCAACCACTTTATCAATCAGTTTCAGATCGAGGTTACCCGGGATGAAACCGGCACCGATCCCCTGGATCTTGTGCGGGCCGGGTTTGATTTCTTCACCTGCCAGCGCCTGGGCGATGACCGGAGAATCAGTTGGCTCAACGGCAACGGCGATCAGATCGGTTTTGCCTTTGGTGCCTTTAATATAGCGAGTGACGCCAGTCAGCGTACCGCCGGTGCCTACGCCGGCAATAAATACGTCAACCTGGCCATCGGTATCTTCCCAGATTTCTGGGCCGGTGGTTTTTTCGTGAATTTCCGGGTTAGCCGGGTTGCTGAACTGCTGCAGCAGCAGGAATTTTTCTGGATTGCTGGCGACAATCTCTTCCGCTTTCTGGATGGCACCTTTCATGCCTTTCGCGCCTTCGGTCAGCACCAGATTCGCGCCCAGCGCTTTCAGCAGCTTGCGGCGTTCGATACTCATGGTTTCTGGCATGGTCAGAGTCAGTTTGTAACCGCGAGCAGCGGCAACGTAGGCCAGAGCGATACCGGTGTTACCGCTGGTTGGTTCCACCAGCTCAACGCCTGGTTTCAGTACGCCACGTTTTTCGGCATCCCAAATCATATTGGCACCGATACGGCATTTGACGCTAAAGCTTGGGTTACGTGATTCAACCTTCGCCAGGATGCGCCCGTTACCGATGCGGTTCAGTCGTACCAGCGGCGTATGACCGATAGTCAGGGAGTTATCTTCAAAAATCTTACTCATGGCCTGTCCTTAACTGTATGAAATTTGGGGTACTGGACCAGCATACCTGCTTAAAGATTCTGCGGAAGTAAGGATTTCGCATATCTATATACTGAAGGGAAATAATGGTAAGCCGGATGGAATAAGGCAAGGTATAAGCCCCATCTTTTCAGAGTGGGGCTGATGAGCTGGATAGCGCACGTTAACGTGCGGCCAGATTACTTCCACATCGCGTGTTTATCGCGGTAGCAGTCAACCCACATCGCCGTTGCGCCGCAGATAGCGACCGGGATGATGACCAGGTTTAACACGGGGATCAGTGTGAACAGGCTGGCCAGTGCGCCAAATTGCATATTGGTGACCTTACGGGTGCGTAAAGCCTCGCGCATGGTTTTAAACGGCACTTTATGGTTATCGAACGGATAGTCACAGTACTGAATGGCCAGCATCCAGGCGCTGAACAAGAACCACAGCACCGGCGCCACTGTTTGACCAATGCCGGGAATGAAATACAGCAGCAACAGGACGATGGCGCGTGGAAGGTACCAGGCGAGCTTTTGCCATTCGCGCTTCATGATGCGCGGCAGATCTTTCATGATGCCAATGATGCCGGTATCAGGCGGTGTCGCGCCGGTTAAGCGCGCTTCCAGCTGTTCGGCCAGCAGGCCGTTAAATGGCGCGGCGATCCAGTTGGCGATGGTCGAAAAGAAATAACCGAAGACCAGTAAAATGGAGAGCACGATGACAGGCCACAGGAGATAGCTCAGCCACTGCAGCCAGTCGGGGATGCGGCTCATTAAAGAGGGGATCCAGCTTCCCAGTTTGCTGAACAGCCACCAGAATGCGCCGCCCATCAGGATAATATTGACTAACAGCGGTAAAATGACGAAACGTCGGATGCCCGGCAAGCCGATCAGTTTCCAGCCCTGAGAAAAATAGTAAACGCCGCTGCGTGCAGCAGGGGTGGACGATGAAACCATGGTCAGGTGGAGCTCCTTTGTCTGACTACATTAAAAGACAGCTGTATTTTATCGACTTGTTGGACAATGACCAGTTAGGAAATGTTCGAAAAACCAGCAAAAAGCACGATTTAGTCCATCTTTATGCAGTGAATGTCTTAAGTACACTTGCACTTGACGTGATGGGCAAATACTCTTAGTGAGTAAATGTTTGCCGTGGTGGCAAGGTGTTAGAACAACAGAGAATATAATGATGCAGGATTTGCGTCTGATATTAATCATTGTTGGCGCGATCGCCATACTCGCTTTACTGGTTCATGGTTTCTGGACGAGCCGTAAAGAACGTTCTTCGATGTTTCGCGATCGTCCAATAAAACGTATGAAGTCTCGTGACGCCGACGATGAGTCGGAAGAGGACTTTGATGACAATGTTGAAGGCGTGGGTGAAGTACGTGTCCACAAGGTCAATCACGCCCCTGGGGTTGCTGGGGAGCATGACGCGCCTCGTCCGCCTCAACACCAGTACCAGCCGCCTTACGAGCGTCAGGCGCCTCAGCCTGTGCGTCCGCAAGAGCCGGTACAGACGCCGCCTGTGCAACAGCCGTATCAGCCTGTGCAGCATGCGCCGGTTCCACCTCCACAGCAGCCGGTACAGCAACCTGTCCGTCAGCCAGTGGTTGAACCGCAGCCTGTACAGCATGCGCCAGTGGCTCCTCAGCCCGTCGCGCCGCAGCCTGTTCAGCCAGCAGAAGCGCCGGTAGCCCAGCAGCCTGCACCGAAGCCTCAACCTGCACCGGTTGAACCGCCAGCAGCAGAACCTGTGCCGCCGGTGAAAGAGCGTAAAGAGACCGTCATCGTGATGAACGTCTCCGCTCATCAGGGCTCGTCAATTAATGGCGAAGTGCTGCTGAACAGCATTCAGCAGGCCGGGTTTAAATTTGGCGACATGAATATTTTCCATCGTCATCTCAGCCCAGACGGCAGCGGCCCAGCGTTGTTTAGTCTTGCCAACATGTTGAAGCCAGGGACATTTGATCCGGAAAACATGGGCGAGATGCAAACGCCAGGCGTGACCATCTTCATGCAGGTGCCAGCCTACGGTGATGAGCTGCAAAACTTCAAGTTGATGCTCCAGTCAGCACAGTTTATTGCTGACGAAGTCGGTGGCGTGGTGCTGGACGATCAGCGTCGCATGATGACCCCGCAAAAAATGCGTGAGTATCAGGATCGCATCCGCGAAGTTATCGACGCCAACGCCTGATAGGTCTACGCTTTTCCAATCTTTCCTGAACCCCCGCCTGTCGGGGGTTTTTTATCATTGATGGTGTGATATGCAATCAATAGAACAACAACTGACAGAACTGCGAGCGACCCTTCGCCATCATGAATACCTTTATCATGTCTTAGATACCCCGGAGCTTCCGGATGCGGAGTATGACCGGCTGATGCGCGAACTGCGCGAGCTTGAGGCGCAGCATCCAGAACTTATCACTTCTGATTCGCCGACCCAGCGCGTGGGGGCGCAGCCGCTGGCCGCATTCAGCCAGATCCGCCATGAAGTACCGATGCTGTCTCTGGACAACGTTTTTGATGAAGAAAGCTTCCTCGCTTTTAACAAGCGCGTTCAGGACCGTCTGAAGAGCACGGACAAACTGACCTGGTGCTGCGAGCTGAAGCTTGATGGCCTGGCGGTCAGCATCTTGTATGAAAACGGTGTGCTGGTGAGCGCAGCGACGCGCGGCGATGGTACCACCGGTGAAGATATTACTTCCAACGTCCGTACTATCCGCGCCATTCCACTCAAGCTGCGCGGCGACAATATTCCGGCGAGGCTGGAAGTGCGCGGCGAGGTCTTTATGCCGCAGCCTGGGTTTGAAAAAATCAACGAAGAAGCACGCCGCACGGGGAATAAGGTGTTTGCTAACCCGCGTAACGCTGCTGCGGGTTCACTGCGCCAGCTTGACCCGCGTATTACCGCGAAGCGACCGCTTACTTTCTTCTGCTATGGCTGGGGTGTGCTGGAAGGTGGTGAATTGCCTGACACCCACCTTGGGCGTCTGCAGCAGTTTAAGGAATGGGGCCTGCCGGTCAGCGACCGTGTGAAGCTGTGTGATTCGCCGGAGGAAGTACTCGCTTACTACCACAAAGTCGAAGATGAGCGGCCAACGCTGGGCTTCGATATTGACGGTGTGGTGATTAAGGTCAATTCGCTGGCCCTACAAGAACAGCTCGGTTTTGTCGCGCGAGCACCGCGCTGGGCCGTGGCGTTTAAATTCCCGGCTCAGGAGCAGATGACCTTCGTCCGCGACGTCGAGTTCCAGGTTGGCCGTACTGGAGCCATTACGCCAGTGGCGCGTCTGGAACCGGTTCAGGTGGCGGGCGTGCTGGTCAGTAATGCCACGCTGCATAACGCCGATGAAATCGAACGCCTGGGGCTGCGTATTGGCGATAAAGTGGTGATCCGCCGGGCGGGTGATGTTATCCCGCAGGTAGTGAACGTGGTGCTCTCTGAGCGGCCGGAAGGAACACAGGAAGTGGTCTTCCCGACCCACTGCCCGGTGTGTAACTCTGACGTTGAGCGCGTTGAGGGAGAAGCCGTCGCGCGCTGTACTGGCGGTTTGATCTGCGGCGCGCAGCGTAAAGAGGCGCTCAAACACTTTGTTTCCCGCCGTGCGCTCGATGTTGACGGTATGGGCGACAAAATTATCGACCAACTGGTGGAGAAAGAGTACGTCCATACGCCAGCCGATCTGTTCACCCTGACTGCTGGCAAACTCACCGGGCTTGACCGCATGGGGCCTAAATCGGCGCAGAATGTGGTGAGCGCGCTGGAAAAAGCCAAGCAGACAACCTTTGCTCGCTTCCTCTATGCATTGGGTATTCGCGAAGTCGGTGAAGCGACAGCCGCTGGGCTGGCAGCATTCTTCGGTACGCTAGAAGCCCTGGAAGCGGCATCGGTTGAAGAACTGCAAAAAGTGCCTGATGTCGGTGTAGTGGTGGCCAATCACGTGTTTAACTTCTTTGCCGAAGAGAGCAACCGTGACGTTATCCAGCAGTTACTCAAAGAAGGCGTGACCTGGCCGGCGCCGGTGGTTATCAATGCCGACGAGATCGACAGTCCGTTTGCGGGTAAAACCGTGGTGCTGACCGGTAGTCTGAGCCAGATGTCCCGCGACGATGCTAAAGCGCGATTGGTTGAGCTAGGCGCTAAAGTTGCCGGAAGCGTGTCGAAAAAAACGGATCTGGTGATTGCCGGTGAAGCCGCGGGCTCTAAGCTTGCAAAAGCGCAGGAACTGGGTATTGAAGTGATTGACGAGGCTGAAATGCTGCGTCTGTTAGGAGTCTAAGGTGGATAAAGAACAGCTCATTGAGATAGCCAACACCGAAATGCCGTTTGGCAAATATAAGGGACGGCGTTTGATTGATGTGCCTGAAGAGTATCTGCTGTGGTTTGCCCGGAAGGATGAGTTTCCGGCCGGGCATCTTGGCGAACTGATGCAGCTAACGTTGTTGATCAAAACCGAAGGGCTGAGCCAACTGGTGCAGCCCCTTAAGCGTTAACTTCCAACGCGGGCCTGTTCTTTGGCCTGCAACTTCTCTGCCTGTGCTTTGTAACGGCGCGCCAGTACCGCACAGGTCATCAGTTGGATCTGATGGAAAATCATCAGTGGCAGCACCATCATCCCCAATACCGACGTCGGGAAGAGAATATTGGCCATCGGGATACCATTGGCCAGACTCTTTTTCGACCCGCAGAAGACAATCGTAATTTCATCCGCTTTATTGAAGCCCAGTCGGCGAGCGACGACGGTGTTGATCAGAATCACCAGCGCCAGCAGCACAATGCTCACTACCACGATAAACAGCAGCGAACCGACGCCAACCTTGTGCCAGATACCGTTCACCACCGCCTCGCTAAAGGCTGAATAAACCACCAGCAGAATGGATGTCTGGTCAGTTTTCGCAATCCACTTCTTATGTTTGGTCACAAATGCCGCCGTCCACGGACGAGAGAGATGGCCGAGCACAAACGGCAGCAGCAGCTGCAGCATAATTTTGCCCACCTGCTCAAGGCTACCGCCCGCGCCGTGAACGTTCATCACCAGACCTACCAGCAGCGGCGAGAGGAAAATCCCCAGCAGGCTGGAGGCCGAAGCCGAACAGACCGCGGCGGCTACGTTACCGCCGGCAAGTGAGGTGAAGGCGATGGCCGACTGTACGGTCGCTGGCAGAATACACAGGTACAGGAAACCGGCATACAGCTGCGGATCAACATTAATTGGTGCCCACCAGGCAAACAGTACGCCCAGCACCGGGAATACCACGAAGGTGCTGCACATCACCCACAGATGCAGCCGCCAATGGCTACCGCCAGCGATGATTGACTCACGCGACAGCTTGGCGCCGTGCATAAAGAACAGCAGCGCGATGGCGGCGGTGGTCAGGTTTTCAAAGAAAGGGACAAAGTCGCCGCGCGCCGGGAAGAAGGTGGCAAGCAGGACGACAGCGATAAGGGTCAGCGTAAAGGGATCCAGAATGCGGAAAAGTTTCATAAAAACTCCTGAAGATCGATGCAGACATTTTGCTTTTTTATTTTTGAGAAATAAAATTGATTTATTGCATCCATTCATGAATAAAACAGATGAATTATTCGCTACGACAGTTAAAAGTGTTTGTGACGGTGGCTCAGGCGAAAAGCTTTAGCCGAGCAGGGGAGATAATCGGCCTCAGCCAGTCGGCGGTAAGCCACAGCGTGAAGGAACTGGAGAGCCAAACCGGCGTACGTCTACTGGATCGTACCACCCGTGAAGTCGTCCTCACGGAAGCTGGGCAGCAGCTGGCACAGCGGCTTGAGCGTCAGCTTGACGAGCTACACAGCACCTTGCGCGAGGCGGGACGCATTGGGCAGCAGCTCAGCGGGACGGTGCGTGTGGCTGCAAGCCAGACTATTTCGGCACACCTGATTCCCCAGTGTATTGCCCAGAGCAACCGGCGTTATCCGGACATTCGTTTTGTGCTGCACGACAGGCCTCAGCAGTGGGTGCTTGAGAGTATTCGACAGGGGGATGTGGATTTCGGCATCGTTATCGATCCCGGCGCGGTTAGTGATTTGCAGTGTGAAACCGTGCTGTCGGAACCGTTCTTTTTGCTCTGTCGTAATGATCATCCCTTTGCTAATTTACCGAGTGTGAGTTGGCAGGCGCTACAGGGAGCGAAGCTGGTGTTGCAGGATTATGCTTCCGGTAGCCGTATGTTGATTGATGCGGCTCTGCGTCTGCATGATATTGACGCCAATATTGTGCAGGAGATTGGTCACCCGGCGACGCTGTTTCCGATGGTGACGGCGGGCATTGGTATCAGCATTATTCCAGCGCTGGCGCTGCCGCTGCCAGAGGGGAGCCCACTGGTAGTGAAACGTCTGGCCCCAGGGGTCGAACGCCAGCTAATGCTGGCGCGGCGCAAAAAGCGCTCGCTTTCAACGGCAGCGCAGGCGCTATGGGACGTGGTTCGCGAGCAGGGCCAATGCCTGATGGATGAGCGCTTACAGGACCCGCTGTATCAGATATAGACATCAATTTGATGCGCGTCACTAGGGTTGTTGACCCCTGTGATGGCTGCGGCGGCGCTCTCCTGTTTTTCCTGCGCTTTTTCCGCCTGCTGGTTCTGAAGCTGAGCCAGTTGTGCTTCCAGCATCGCAATTTGCTCTTGAATCATCTCTGCCTGCTTCTGTTTTTCCTCGGCACTGCCGCTGCCGTCGGCAATTTCTTTGAGCTGCTGGGTGAGTTTGACGATCTGCTGGGTAATTCGTGCCATCTGGGAGGCTGCATCGTTATTGCTTGAGATGCTGGAACTGCCGGAGTTTTGTAACGTCGCAACTGCAGACGCGCTGATAGAGCTCATGATATCGACCTTTTAAAGGGAAATATAAACAATATCGGCAGGATGGGGCAGGACTTGAGGAAGACGTAAAAAGGTAAATTGCGCATAGCAAAAAGGCGCCTTTAGGGCGCCTTTTTACATTGGTGGGTCGTGCAGGATTCGAACCTGCGACCAATTGATTAAAAGTCAACTGCTCTACCAACTGAGCTAACGACCCGAAGTGGTGGGTGATGAC
>NZ_LGHZ01000050.1 GCF_001266615.1 Kluyvera genomosp. 1
GGGGGCGCGGCGCCCCCCTTAGCCCGTTCACGGGTGCAGTGGGTTTCATGTTCTACAAAACACCAAGTGAACGGAATCGTGCACTCAACTGCCAAATATTAGCCACGCAAACGGCTGAGACTATGCATCCCCACGCGGCGTCAGCACCCTAAACCCTGCACCAACGGCAACCGCTCCCGCTGGCAGATCTTTGGTCACTACGGTTCCTGCGCCAATCGTCGCGCCGTCGCCAATCGTTACCGCGCCAATCACTATCGCGTTGGCACCAAACTCCACATCGTTACCCAACACCGGGCTGGCGCTGACGGTCCCATCGCGGTGCGTGACGTTGCCGATGGTCACGCCCTGGCGCAGCGTGCAGTTCTCACCTATCACCACATCGCGACCAATCACTATCGCGTGCGGATGGAAAATTTTCAGCCCGTAGCCAATACGCGCATGGTGCGGAATTTCGACGCTAAACAGGCATTCGGCGATCAGCTTATTGAGGATAACAAACGGCAGCCCTAGCAGTTTGGCCAGTGGATTGCGGCTGCGCCACAGCGTAGACATGCGATAGAGCAGGATCGCCATTTTGGATTTTAAGGCCCCCGCGCCGGCAATTTCCCGCCAGGCGCGTTGCATATTGGTTGCCATGTTCAGGCCTCCTTATTGGATAGTGACAATCGACAGACGGTACCAGCCGTCGCTACGCAACCCTTCGTTGGCGAGCTTGATACGGGCCTGTTGATGTTCATCGACCAGCGCCACGTCGAGATGATAGCGGCCGGGTTTAAGATCTTTTGGCACCAGTAGCGTGAACTGGGTCGCCTGTTGGCCGGGCAGCCACTGGCGAATATCATCATTGGTCATCGACTGCTCAACGGTATTATCGCTGGCATCCTGCAGCCGCCACGCTACGCGATAGCGCAGGTAAATAGGCGCAACGCCGTCGTTTGTCCATTGGGTTGTGAGCTTCAGCGATTGTCCGGCTTGGGCAAGGGTGTCGTGAGTCAGGGAAGCCACGCGGAAACGGTAGCCAATTTTTTCCAGCGCTTTATCAACAATGTCGCGATACTGGGCAGGGACTTCGCGGGATTTCAGATTCAGCGTGCTGGCGTGATGCTTCAGCGCCCAATCGTAAGTGGCCTGCACCTGTTCACGCGTGTAGCGCTGCACCGACTGCCACTCTGCCATGTAGCCGCAAATCTCAAGGCTTACCGGCGCTTTTTTCCAGCTGTCGTCGAAACCCGGGAAGGAGGCCTGCGCGGCGGCAAGGCGCTGCGGATAATCATCGCGCATATGGCTCCAGTCATGGGTAAAGTTGTGCCAGTCGCCCCAGCAGTCTGCGCGCCAGCCAGCGCCTTTTTTCGCCGCGTAGGCGAGCGTTTCACCGCCGCTGATCAGCATGATTTTCGGCGTTTTCGGGAAGGCGGCAATGTGCATGTCCACATAGCGGTTCAGCTGCGCGGGCGTGTAGCGTTCCAGCAGCGGTTTCACGTTCGGGAAGTTGCTGTTATGCCACTCGCCCCACGAACCCACCATGCCAATATCGAGGTAGGCAAGCTCCGGGTTGCCGTCATAGCGTTTGCCAAAGGCATTCAACAGCTTTTGGGCATAGCTAATGAACAACGGGTCATCGAGGTCGGGAACGAAGGTTTTACCATCCGCGGTCCAGCTGCCTTTAATGCCTTTTTTAATCAGCCAGTCCGGAATGCGCGAGCCGGACTCTGGTTCTTCCAGCGTCATAAAGCGCAGCCCCACGTTCATGGCGGGATTATGGTGAGCCGCTACCGCAAAGGCGTTATCGATCAACGCAAAATTGTACTGCCCCTCAACGGGTTCGAGGTCGCTCCAGTAATAACGCTGATACTCAATACCGGTATCCGGATAAAGAGAATGCGGCAGGCGTTCGCCGTAGCCGTCGTGGAAGCTTGCCACCCCATTGCCGGGATTGGTCAGCGGGCCGCTGATGGCTTTCGGCTGTACGGTGGTTTGGTTCTCAGCGCTTTGCGCGTTGGCCGATGATGACGCAAAGGCCAGCGCGAAGATGAGCGGGATGATTCTGCCTGAACCGAGAGTCTGGCAGCGCATGGTGCACTCCTTACAAGTTAGAGAGACTGGCGATGATTGAGCAACCAGTCCCAAAGTCCCAGATGGTAGTTCTGGAAAATATCGATACCGAGCCAGGATTTAATCAGATACAGCGTGATAAACAGCGATCCCAGCCCGAGAATAAGTGCCAATACAACCAGCAAAGAGACGAACAGACGACGCAGGGTAGATTCTTCGCGCGGGCGGCGACGGAAGTCGCGACCGAACAAGAACACCAGATAGTAGCGTCGGGTGAACAGCGGAATACTGCGGCGGAAATCCACCTTGTGCGGGGTCACCAGAGTGATATCCAGCACGGCATTTTCCACCGCGCGTTTCTGTTCGTCGCTCAAAGAGTCGAGCGTTTTCGGGTCCAGTGAACGGTAAAAGCTGTCCAGAACGCGTTGCTGTTTGTCAGAATTGTCCAAAATTAACCTGTTGATTTATTGAGAATCCGTTGATAAACCTGCATGGTGTGCTTAGCAATAGTATCCCAGTTGTAACGGGTCAGGTAGCTTTGGTAATCCTGGCGAGGCTGGTCGATACGCTCGGCAATTTTCTGCGCCAGCGCGGCGACATCGCCGACTGGGAAATAGGCGTCGGCTTCCAGCCCGACCTCCAGATTGGCGGGAATATCACTGACCACCGCCGGCAGCGAGTAGGACATGGCTTCCAGCAGCGCGATAGGCAGCCCTTCGTGGTAGGAGGTCATCGCAAATAATCGCGCCTGCGAGAACACCGCCTGCAGCGTGGTGCCGCTGACAAACCCGGTCAGAATCACCCCCGGTGTTTCCTGGGCCAGATGTTTGAGCTTTTCGCTGTACAGCGTCGGGTGATCGGCATCGCCAACCAGCACCAGCGGCCAGCTGACATCGGCCTGTTTCCAGCCAGCAATCAGATCGTGCAGCCCTTTTTCTTCGACAAACCGGCTGACCGCCACCACGTATTCACCGCGGCGCAAACCGTATTTCGCTAAGATCTCATCAATGATATCGGGGTTAACCGGTGTTGGAGGATTGGCGCCGTTGGGGATGACATGCGCGTCGGTGCGACCATGTTTCTCTTTGATCAAATTGTTGATGACTTCAGAGATAACAATCACTTCGTTGGCGTATTTCACCGCCCAGCGCTCGCCAAGCATCAGCGTTTTACGGGCAAAATCGCCCCATTTTTGCCGGTCGTAGTCCGGGCCGTGATGGGTGAAGACCACTTTTTTGCCCATCAGACGCAGCAGCGGCACCACTAGCCCTGGCCCGATGGCGTGCACGTGCACGATATCAGAGCCATCAAAGCGTGAGGCGATAGCGGCAAGCGTCGAATGGATAATGGCTTCCAGTGATTTTTTCTTCGGCGCCCAAATAGCCCGCGTTTTTACCCCTTTATAGCTGCTGCGGCGATAGGGGACGTAAGGGGAGCGGGCGATAACGCAGATATCAACATCGTTCTGCGCTTTGATGGCCGGGTAGAGATTCTGGCAGTGCGTCTCTACGCCGCCTAACACGTCGGGGATCCCGCGCGTCCCGAGTACCGTGATGCGCTTAGTCATGTGCGCTTCCCTTTAACAATTTTTGATACAGCGCCATCAGCGCGTCCATGTGCACTCGCAGAGAGTATTTGTTTTCCAGCCGCTGGCGGGCGCGCAGGCCCATCTCGCGGGCGAGTTCAGGCTCTTGCGATAAATCATCGAGGATTGCCGCCAGCTCGCCGACGTTACCCGGCTCAAACAGGCGTCCTTCCTGGCCATCACGGACCTGTTCGGGAATACCGCCGATATTACCGCCCACCACCGGCTTGCCGAAGGACATGGCCTCCAGCACCGACATCGAGCAGTTCTCATAGTATTCAGACGGGACAATCACTGCGCGAGCATGACGAATCAGCTCGTTGAGGCCTTCGCCCTGCTGCTGATAACCGAGGAATTCTGCCTGCGGGAAGCGGGTGCGCAGATCCTGATATAGCGGGCCATCGCCGGCGATTTTCAGCGGCAGCGGATGCTGCATCTGCTGATGCGCCTGGGCAAGGGTGGCGACCCCTTTTTCACGGCTCAGTCGACCGATAAACAGGAAGTAGCCGTCATCGCGGGTATCGCCCATCGGCAGGGTGTCATCAATACCGTTGACGATAACGTCGACGGGAACGTCGGTGATTTTGCGGATGACCTGTTCACGCAAAAATGCGCTTGGCGAAACAATGGCGTCCAGTTTGTGATAATTACGCGCAATATCCTGCCAGGTGGCTTCCAGCGACAGCAGCAGGCTTTTGCCCGCCGAGCCCTCCTGGCAGCGATAGCGGAAGGCATTCCACACCGAACCTTTCAGGCAGGCATCGCAGACGTGCCCGTCGCGCAGCATGGTGTAAGACGGACAGACAATTTTATAGTCGTGCGCGGTGAGTAGAGTTTTGCAGCCGAAGCGTTTGGCGATGGCGATGATCGACGGCGTCAGCTGGTGATAGATATTGTGGAAATGCACGATATCCGGCTTTTCACTCAGCAGCAGATCGTTGAATTTTCGGCACGCCTCGGCATTGTGAATAAAATCGATGGCGGTCTTAATCTTGCCTTTCATCCCGCTATTACCGTGGTAGTCGACATTGCTGACAAACCATTTTGCGTAGTCGGAAGGGATGTTTTTCTCATGTTGCATGGAGAAATCCATCACCTGAACGCCGGCCGCTTTTAAATGGTCTCGCTCCTGAAAGTAGACGGTCTCCGCGCCACCTTTGATGAAAAAGAATTTATTGACGAGGAGCACTTTCATTTTTCGATATCCTGATGACTAACAACGGTATTTTCGGGTGGTTCTTGCGGGTTCGGCAGCGGCGTGAGCAGGCCGCGAATCAGCCCGGCGGAAAAGGCACTCAGATTTAGCACGCTGTGCAGGCCTGCCAGCAGCGAGCGGTTTTTAACGGTTTTTAACACCACAAACAGCACCAGCGGCAGCAGGGATAGGCCGAACAACGCAAGGTGCCCACTCAGCAGCGCCACCAGCACGACCAGCCAGTAGAGGGTAAAAACCGCTTCGTTACGGGTGATTTTCAATGCATCGCGAAACCACGGTTTCCCCCATGCGCTGCGCAGCAGTTCGCCCGGGCCGCTAAGAAAGCGACTGCGCCAGCGGTAGCGCAGCATGGTGAAGGTCGACATCACGTGGGAGGTATGGCTGAAATAGGGGACATCGAGCCGATGCAGCTTGTAGCCGGCGTGATGCAAGCGAAGACCCAGCTCGGCCTCTTCATAGCCGTGCAGGCCGCGATGGGTCAGATAGCCGATTTTTTCGATAGCGCTACGGCGATACAGCCCGCCGCCGCCCAGATGGTCGCAGTCACCCAGCGGGTAGATTTTATGGATACGCTGATTACGGGACTTAAACTCGTAGTTGCTGCCCTCGTCCATCGTTACCCGACCAGCCACTCCAGCGTACTCCGGATTAGCCTGTAAAAACGCTACCGCCGCGTCAATAAAGCCCTCTTCCAGCTCCATGTCGCCGTCCATCAGCAGCAGAAATTCACCCTGACTGTGTAAATAGCCGAGCTGGTGGCCGACACCGCAGCAGCGCTCTTCCGGATGCACCAACGACACCACCGTCACGCCTTTGGCGCTGGCCAGTTCGCGGGTGTTGTCGGTCGACAGACTGTCCGCCACGATGATTTCGTGGGGATAGGCCGCCAGCTGGCGGTCGATGCTGTCGATTGTCTTCTCAATGCCCTTTGCCTCATTAAATGTCTTAATGCTGGCCGTTATAAAAGGCGAGTTATTCATACTCTCTCCGGATTGAACGATGGACGGTGCGGCGGATAACCAGTGCCGAGCCGCTCGTCAGGTAAAACAGGAACTGTAATAAAGGGATAATCATTAATGTCTGGCTGTAGGGGAGGCTCAGCAGGCAGGCGATGATAAACACCGTAAACGCCGGGCCGTAGCACAGTAGCTGCACGTCTTCTTTATCCAACTGGCTGAGCGCCAGCATCGGGCGTGGCCAGGTGATACGCACAATCCACAGCAGCAGGCTGATAAACAACGTGGTGCCGACAATGCCCACTTCCCACAGCAGCATGCTCAGCGAGGTGGAGTCGAGCACCAGACGGAAGATAATGTTCAGGTAGCCTGCGGAGACGGCGCTACCGCTGTTGGTGGCGTTCAGGCCGTAGCCAAACAGCATGCTGGAGATCCCCCACATGTCGCTGTGGCGTGCCCAGAAGAATATGGTGGTAAGACGGCCCAGTTCACCGGTGGCGGCCATGATGTAATTGGTATCGAAAATGTAGTCGAGTGAGTCGAGGAAGATGCTAAGCGAGCTTTTTCCCGCATCGCCGCCAAAGGCCGACGAGTAACCGGCGGCGAGGACCATAATCGCCAGGGTGATGAGCCCTCCCATCACCGCGAAAATGACCAGCAGGTTTTTCATCGTCACTTTGCTCACGCCGTTAACCCATGACGGCATACTCCAGACCAGCGCCAGCATAAACGGCGACAGCAGGATGATGAATTTCACTTCGCCGAGGATACACAGCAGGAACCCGAGGCCAATATGCAGCGCGGCGGAGCGCCAGGTGGTGACGCCGTGTTTTAGTTCAGAGAGCTTCATCAGCATAATCAGCAGGCAAAACATCCCCATCACCGCCGTGTTACCGCCGCCCATTGGGTCACCGCCGAAGGTACCCACCACCGAGTCCCACTTTTCATCTTCGCCGCGCATGGCCACGCGCTTGGGCAGCACAATCAGTACCTGATAGATGACCAGCGGAAACTGCGCGTAAAAAATCCAGTACAGCACGCGGCTAATGCGATAAATCTGCGACTCCCGGCAAAATCCCAGCAGCAGACAGAACAGTACCAGCGACATGCCGACTTCGTTTTTAATCCCGATAATGGTGACGGTGACGCCACCCTGTAAAAAGGTGCTGATGAGGGCCAGCACCAGAAAACAGAGGTAAATCACCAGTACCATCATTTCCGACAGGTCGAGCGCCAGCGGCGTGCGCTGGGTTTGGATCAACAGCATTCCGGTCGTCACAAACGCCATGATCACCGGCAGCCACAGCACCGCAAGAATGCCGGTGAAGTACTGCACCACGCCGCAAAAGCAGAGGGTGAGGATGGCGTAGATCTGGATCCAGAGTGCGTTGTTGAGGCTCATGGCTGCGTCATCTGTTGGCTAAGAGAAAAGGCGCGGCGATTCATCTGTCGCCAGATAAACAGGTAGCGCAGCAGCGTCAGCAGTGAGAACGTCAGCACGGCAATTGGGTAGCTTTGTCCGAAGTAAGGCAGTACTAAAAACGCCAGTAGGGTAATGGCGAGCTGCTCGACTTGAATACGCAGAAAGTAAAAATGCGAGCCAAAAATCAGTTCGATGACGGTCAACGGGCTAATCGCCAGCGCCAGGAATAGATACGGCAGGATGTAGCGAGACGACGGCACCGAGGCAATCCACTCTGCGCTAAAGCCGAGTTTCATCACCAGCGGATAGAAGATCAGTACGCCCAGGGTACAGATGATCGCCAGTGCCAGCAGCAGGCGGCGGACTTTTTTGTATTCCGGATAATTGAAGGTGTGGTTGCGAAAATCCATCGACCATTTTGAGAAGATCGAGTTGCGAACCGCGTTGCCGACAATGGTGACTGGCGACAGGCAAAAGCGCATCACCACCGAGAAGTAGCCGGCGACCAACGCCGAGAACCAGAAGTTAATTAGCATGATCGGCAGATTATTGTTGACCATCGCCAGCACTTCCGCGGTACCCACTTTGCTCAAGTGCTGGCGGTGCTCGCAAAAGAACGCCACGTTGCTGCGAACGCCCCAGTGGGACCAGCGCAGCGTGCTAAGACGAAACGTGCGCACGATGCAGCCAACAATCAGCACCAGCATCGAGGCCGTCCACAGCCAATAGAACGCCTGAGTGCGCGAGGTGATCAGCAGGGCGGCGATGACCACTACCGAGACCATCATGCGTTGGAACACCAGGAAGCGGTAATTGCCGGTACGTAGCGACAAGTTCTCCGCCACCAACACCAGCGCGTAGCTTAAGGTCAGCAGATAGAGGAATAGCACGTCGAGGTGGAACAGCCATGCGGTCAGGAAGGCGTAGGGCGCGGCGATAATCACGCTTTGCACCACGCAGAACACCACGTTGCGCGCCAGCTGTTCATCATCCGGCTGGCGTGGGATCAGCAGCTGTGAAGCAAAAGTACACACCTGCGCGCCGACCAAAACAATGCTGTAGATCAGTGAGTAAATCCCCACTTCTGCCATGCCGTATTTGTGAGAGATAAACCAGATCGACAGCGCACCGATCAACTGTGAGATGACCGACGAGCTGGCAATGGTGGTGATACTGCGCAGTAAATTCATCGTGATTTCACCGGCGTCATCAGTTCACCGACCTGCTGGTTGAGCAGGCGCTGGCCTTCTTTGCTTTCAAGGCTATCGTGGCTGACCCGATTGAGTACCGCACCGGTCACGACGTTTTGCTCCCGCTTCAGGGTCGCCAGCACCGCCTGTAGCTCGCTGGTTTGCAAGCGTGCGGACTGAATCACCAGCACCACGCCGTCCGACTGACGGCCAATCAGTTGGCTATCCTGAGCCTGGTTAACCGCCGAGGTGTCGATAATGATGCGCTGATATTGCGCGCGTAGTGTGGTGAGAAGCGAAGCGAGCTGTGGTGAGGTAAGCAACAGCAGCGCCGAGCCACTAAGCTGGCCGTGCGGCAAGAAATCCAGGCGCTCACTTTGTTTTATCCGAACGTCATCGAACGTTTTGCTACCGAGGATGACTTCGGCCAGGCCCGGCGCGTTGTCTGCCGAGAGACCGCCGCTGTTCATAAAGTCGGTATCGATAAGCAGGGTTTTCTGGTCGATGCTAAAGGAGGCGGCTAGCGCTTCGGCGACAAGGGTTCGGCCTTCACCGGCTTCGCTGGATGCGATGGTGATGACCTGCGGCGACGGCGCGCTCAGCTGAATCTGGGTGCGAATCGCATGGACCAGATCGGCGCGTAGCGGATCGCTAAGCAGACGCTGCACCATTTGCTGGCGAGTGCCGCCCGCCGGGAATGCGGGCAGTTCACCTAGCGGCGTCTGGTTGAGATTTTTGGTCAGTTGGCTCATGCGGGTGACCGCATTATTCAGCGCGGCACCGACGATAATCCACACCAGATAGGCCAGCGTTACCAGCACGACGACGATAATCCACAGCATGGGTTTGTTTGGTTTTGCCGGACGTTCCGGCGGTACGGCCGGATCGGAGATCACCGCGTCGGGCTGATCGAGGGATACGGAGAGCGCCTGTTCGTGCGCGCGTTGGTAAAGCGTCTGATACAGCTCCTGAGTTTTATTCAACGCCGTCATCATGGTGTTGTACTGGTCGCGTTTACTCGCCAACTGCTGGAAGTTGCCTTTTTGGCCATCCAGCATCGTTTGATAGCGTTTTTCGTCATCTACCGCCGCTTGATACTGCTGACGCGCGCCGCGCGCCAGTTCGCTGAGAACCTGGCCTATCTGGGCATTGACCGCTCCGACCTGGGCCTGGGCTTCCAGAATTTTGTCATGCTTCGGTCCGTAGCGTTTACGCAGTTCAGCGAGGTTACGGCGCGTTTGGATGAGGGCAATGCGCAGATCCTGAATTTGCGCGTGACCGGAGAAATCCGGCAGCGAGATAATGTCTTCCGGCGAGTGTTTGGCCAGCGCTTTTTGCACCTCGTCGTACTGCGACTGGGCGGCAATGCGCCGCTGGGTGGCGTCAGCCAGGCGATTGGTGATAATCCCCAGCTCTTCAGTTTCGTAACCATCCACGCCGCGGAAGGTCAGCATGTTTTCCTTTTTCAGGTAATCATCAATCGCTGCCTTCTGCGCCACCATTTGCTGCTGAACGCGGTCCATCTGCTGCTGGTTCCAGCGCTGGGCCTCTTCGATCGCTTTACGTTTTTGTTCCACCGAGTAGTCGATGTAAGCCTGCGCTACCCCATTAGCAACGCGAGCGGCCATCTCAGCGGAAGGTGACTGGTAGCTGATATCAATCAGCTGCGTGTTCCGCACGCCGCTCACTGACAGATTGTTGACCATATTTTTCAGCGCTTTTTCCATGCGCAGCGCGGCGTTATCCGCCGTGCTCTGCGAAGCATCAAAGCCGCCGTTAAAGGTCGGTTCATTATCCAGTTGCAGTTCGGTAATCGCCTTTTGCAGCACCACGCGGGATTGCACCAGCGCGTACTGCGTTTCATAGAAGTCGCTGCGGGTCGCGTCGTAACGGCTCAGCTGCGGGAGCGGCGTGGCATCGTCCTGCAGCGCCTTGATCATCACCGCCGAGGTCGCCACGTATTTTGACGGAATCAGCTTGATCAGCGGGAACGCAACGACGGCGGTCACCACCATCACGATCAGTAGACGCCAGATCTTGCGGCGAATCTGCTGGGTGTATCTGGAGAACTCAACCACGTTTTCCAGCTTTTTTCCTTGCTCAACCATGGATAGTTTCATATCAGAAGAAGCTCATACCAACGATGACGGTGTCCCCAGGGCGCAGCGAATGGCGAACGTCCACGTTTTCCAGCAGTTCATTACTGCCCGAGCGGCGAATGCTGAGGTCATGTTTATCTGCGCGGTCGGTAAAACCACCGCCCAGCGCCAGGGCTTTTTCGACGGTCAGACCGGGCTGCCACGGGTAGCCATCCGGTTTCTCCACTTCGCCGAGGATAAAAATATTGCGGAACTGCGTGACGGTGACAGTCACCATTGGGTTTTGCAGATAGTCGCCGCGCAGGCGCTGAGT
Source organism: Kluyvera genomosp. 1 (assembly GCF_001266615.1). GTDB lineage: Bacteria > Pseudomonadota > Gammaproteobacteria > Enterobacterales > Enterobacteriaceae > Kluyvera > Kluyvera cryocrescens_A. The sequence continues at coordinate 10,835 of NZ_LGHZ01000050.1, forward strand.
CAGCTCTGCGCTGACGTCTTCCGGCGTTTTGCCGAGCAGCCGCAGCTGTCCGATATACGGATAGCTGATAGTGCCGCTGCTATCGAGTAAAAAGCGCATGCTCATGTCCGGCTCGCCGGCAACGGCAATATTGATTTGATCGCCTTCACCCAGCCAGTAACGATTGTCCTGGGAAGGGGGATCCATTAACGGCACTGGCGTACTGCAGGCCGTGAGCAGGCAACTGGATAAAAGAAGAAGCGTCGCGAGTATATTTTTCACGTTAGATTTGTACCCTGGCCGTTAACATAATCAATTGGTTGTCGTAACCCAGCGTTCTGTCCACTTCCCGATCGTAGTTTGGCCCAATAAAGAACGAGTCGGTCTTCTTGTTGGAACGCAGCGTATCCATTTGGTACTTCAGTTCGAAATTGATTGAGGGGCGGAAATCATAGCTCGCGCTCAGGGTCACCACCCCGTCGCGATCTTTACGATTGTTCGCCTGTTTCTTGTAATCCTCCATCACGTAGGTGTAATCGACGGTGGTAGAGAACCGGTCGACCCACCAGTGATGCGTCCATGACAGCCCATTTTCAGTAACCTGAACGTAGCCGCCCACTTCGGAAGGATCTTTAATGCGCTGGGCGCTGTGCAGGGCGACCGCCGACTGCTTCAGCGGCTTCCACTCCATTTTGATATCCCAGTTCAGCCCGTTGAAATCATGGGCATCGGGCTCATTGATAAACTGCTTATAAAGCCACGATACGTTGGCATCAATGCTGGTTTTACCGGTGATTTGCCCTTTATAGCCGTAGAGCAGGTAGTACTCATTGCTGTCTTTTAGCGAGCTGGTTTCATAACGCCGCTGGTTGGTAATAAAACTATAGCGAAAGCGGTTTTTCTTGCTGTACATATCAAACAGTTCCACCACCAGGCTCGGTTCATGCCACTCCTGATCGCGGATGTATTGATAGAAATCCCCGTCGGCGTGACGGACATCATCGAGGTCGGTAAAACGCAGCTGCTTGTACAGCAGGGCGGTTTCCAGTTTGCCTCGACCTTCCGGTGCACCGTAGCTGTAGCGCACTTCATTACTGAGAAAACGGGTTTTCAGCGGTTTGTTGATGCCAAACTCACTAAACTGCTGCGGAAGAAAACCTTCCGAAATACCGCGCCCGCGCTCTTCGTGACCGAGCGTGTCCTGAAGATCAAGGCTTAGTCCATGCATTTGGCCATAGCGCCACTGGCCGTTAAAGCGGAAGAAATGATTGGCGTAGCTATCTGCGCTATCTTGCGTATACGTCCTGTAATCGCCGGAATACATCAGCAGATAGCGGTCTTCATAGCGCTCACCAATCATGCGCAGCAGCGGGCTGACGTGGTAAAACGAAGAGCTGATTTCGTTTTGCGCCCACGGCTGATAGGTGACGTTGCTTACCTGTCCGTAATCGACGGCGACCTGGCTTTGAACATCGATACCGGCCACGCCGATGTGCGACTTCGGCACGGGCAGAGCCCATGCCGCAGGTACCGCCGCCAGACCGGCTATCAGCAGCGCGCTAGTAGGCGTTCTCACCGGAAAAGCCTTTGGTCATGGTTTTAAGAATGATTTTGATATCAAGCCACAGCGACCAGTTCTGGATGTAGTCAATATCGTACTGTACGCGTTTTTCCATTTTATCCAGCGTATCCACCTCACCACGATAGCCGTTGACCTGCGCAAGCCCGGTAATACCGGGTTTGACCTTGTGGCGAATCATATAGTTATCGACAATCTGGCGAAATTCTTCGTTATGGGCGACGGCGTGAGGGCGCGGCCCAACGATGGACATTCTGCCCTGTAGGACGTTGATAAACTGCGGCAGTTCGTCGAGGGATTTACGGCGCAGGAAAGAGCCGAAGCGGGTGACGCGCGGATCTTCTTTTGTCGCCTGGATGACAACGTCCGCATTTTCCATTACACGCATGGAACGGAATTTATACACCGTTATTTTTTGACCGCTTAAACCGTAGCGATCCTGCTTGAAAATAACCGGGCCGCGTGAGGTGAGCTTAATCCCAAGTGCAATAATCAACATGAGCGGGGAAATGAGAATCGTTATTATGGTACCGAGAATTAAATCTTCCGCTCGCTTAATTATTGCGCCACCGTCATCAAAGGGAGAGCTAAGGATACTGACGGCTTGCATATTACCGATCATACGAACTTCGGTGGTATGGGTGCTGTAGGAATAAAGGTCGGGAACAATAAAGGTATCAACGGTGGTATCCGATAACATCGCAATAAAATGACGAATACGCTGAACGGCGGCCATCGGTAATGCAATATAAATTTCGTCCAGGTCTCCTTTGCGTGCTCGTTCCAGCAGATCGTCTACTTTTCCACGATAAGGCGCACGAGTGAGATAACCAAAACGACTTTCATCGCGGTCGTCATAATAGGAGAGATCAATTTTCTCGCTGCTATATTCTTTTAACAATTCATTTTCGGCGGCCAAGCCGGCAGGAGTCATACCAACAATCGCGACGCGTATTGTTTTTTGACGAAATTGCTTGAGTAATATTAGTCTGATAATTAATAGCGTTAAAAGTGGCACGGCGTAGGGCAATAGCGGCGGTGGGAAAAGTGGGAAATCCCAAAGGCCGGTAAGATGCAAGTCATTGAAGTAGTTGAATGATACTCGAAGCACTTCCATAAAGCCGAATGACAAAATGCAGGTGCCCGCGAGGCGCGTAAACTCTTGAGGACGCAGGCTTTTAATTCGATAGCTATAAACGCTGGTATATTCGCCAATTAGCAGGAAAACAATTGAAAACAAAACGCTAAAGATTATGCCATTGTAAAAATCTTGTTGCGAAAATAAGTAGAAAAATAATATTGATGAAAAATTCATTGATAAAAAATCAATGAGTTTGGCAACAATTGGATATCCTCGCCGCTTAATTCGGATACGATGACTAAGCATTTTTTATCTTATTCCTTAATAAGATTATTCTATATTTTGTGCCATTTTGATTAACCGGTGAGCTATTTTTAGGCATGTGCGAGGGGAGACCCCTGGCGGAGTAAAAAACGCTGGTTAAATCATTTTTTAAATGACAAAGATCAAGGCGTGAAAAGAAGCAGATAAAGATTTCTGATTTTTTCCATGCAAAGGCAATTAAACAGTTAAGGTTAACTGCCAATCTATCCACTGCTAAAGAGAGGGGAGGTTCGACCATGAGAACATCCTTAATCTCGATTTACACATTGTAGCAAATGAAAATAGTGAATGTCTTTCAGAGTATTTAAAAAAATCCTGTAAAGATGTCACGATATTCATACGCATGCGCTCCGAATGACTGACAGCCATGATTTACGATCATAGTCGAAGAATTGACAATTGGCTGGAAAGGGAGGCGGATAAAAATGCGGTGGTGAGGGTGCTGACAAGGGGGTTGTTCTTTCTGTTTGCGCTGTCTTTTAGATGTAAATCCCCATTTTCCTGCTTGCTGCCTGTCAGTGGAGTTAACCATTCTGTTCGGCTTTCTAGCCGGTTGCGCTCCTTGTTTGTCTCATGCCATATAAACGGTGCTGCGCAAGGAGCGCGCAGGGGGCGGCCAATCGCCGCCGCCCCCTGCACCCCCAGGCTCTGGCGGCAGAATCGCCGTTACGCGGTACCCTCAGCTTATGCCTTCCGACTTTCGGGTCGGACGCGAGGTTCCATCCCTGAAAGCCGCGCCCTCAGCCCACATCCCTGTGGGCAGCCCCGGCCTCCAGTCAACGCTTCGGCGATTC
>NZ_LGHZ01000051.1 GCF_001266615.1 Kluyvera genomosp. 1
GGGCAACGCCCGTTGGGCAGACAGCGAACGCAGTTAGCTGGCTGCCCACAGGGCGAGCGAAGCGAGTCAACCCCCAATTTTAAGAGGAGCTCGTACGCAGGTACGGGCTTTGCCTTACGCTACGCCCTGCACCGCTATCCTATCTGCCACCTGTTCGGCTAATCTGAGCCGTTCCGCCGTCAACGGAGCATCGATACGAATTTTTAGCTGCCCCACTACTCGCCCTTGAATCGGTTCACAGCTGCTGTACACCAGTTGGCTTCTCCCCCCTAACACGCCGGCTATATCCTGCAGGTTTGGCTCCAGACCGTTCGCGCCGTTAAAGTGCAGGGTCACCAGCTGCTGTCCTTCTGCTAACTGCACATTATTCTCCGCGCGTCCATGGTGCAGCGTGCCCAGCATCCCACAGGTAACCTCATGCTGCGGGTGACCAAACACCTGCCACACTTCGCCCTGCTCAATAATCTGGCCTTTTTCAAGCACCGCGACTTTGTCGCAAAGCGTGCGGATCACGTCCATTTCATGGGTGATGAGAATGATCGTCAGCCCCAGCCGTTGGTTAATCTCTTTAAGCAAGCTCAGCACCGCCAGCGTATTTTCCGGGTCGAGCGCCGACGTAGCCTCATCGCAAAGTAAAATTTCCGGCTGAGTGACCAAGGCGCGCGCAATGCCGGTACGCTGTTTTTGCCCACCGGATAGCCGGGAAGGCCAGCTATCGCGTAACGACTCAAGACCCACCAGCCGAAGGATATCGTCGACACGGCGACGGCGTTCTGTGGCAGGAATACCCGCCATTCGCAGCGGGAGTTCCACATTCTCCGCTACCGTTTTGGTCGCCATCAGGTTGAAATGCTGAAAGATCATCGCGACCCGGCGGCGTAAATCGCGCAGCTGCATCTTCCCTCCGCCGCCTATCGTCACACCATTAATCGCAATCTCCCCGCGATCGGCATGCTCCAGGCGATTAAACAGGCGTAGCAGGGTCGATTTTCCCGCTCCGCTGCGGCCGATGATGCCAAAAATCTCACCGGCATTAATCTCCAGGCTAATATCCTGCAACGCCTGAATACCATTGGGATAGGCTTTTGTAATGCCACTAAGCCGAATATGCGGATGCTGTCTCATAACGTTGACTCCTAAAACCCGGGGACAATTTTTCCCTGATATTTTGTCAGGATAAACTGGCGAACCGCGCCAGAGTTGAGCGCTTTTGCCAGCTTCTGGACACCTGGGTCGTTAATATTGTCCGGACGCGCCACCAGGTATTCGACGTACAGGCTTTTGCCTTTTTCCACGATCAGCGCTTTATCGGTATCAATGCCCGCTTCCAGCGCATAGTTAGCAAAAATAAAGGCCAGGTCCACTTGGCTCACCGCCCGCGCCAGCATTGCCCCTTCCAGCGGGCGAATTTTGAAATGATGCGGGTTGCCGGTTATATCTTTTTCCGCCGACTGTGGGTCTTGCGGATTTTTCAACGTGATCAGTCCCGCTTCGGCAAGCAGCACCAGCGCCCGCCCGGTATTCACCGGATCGTTAGGGATCGCGATAGTCGCACCATCCGGGAGATCTTTAATGCTTTTATATCGGGTCGAATAAGCGCCAAAAGGCTCAATATGCACGCCCACTACCGGCACCAGGTGGGTGTGCCGGGTCTTGTTATAGTCGTCGAGGAACGGACGATACTGGTAGTAGTTAGCATCGAGATTCTTCTCTGCCAGCTGCTGATTAGGCTGGATAAAGTCATTAAAGACCTTAATCTTCAGATCGACCCCCTCTTTGGCCAGCGCCGGTTTCACAAACTCAAGGATTTCAGCATGGGGAACTGGCGTCGCCCCCACCACCAGCGTTTCATTGGCAGCAGCGGAAAGAGAGAACAGCGCCAGCAGCCCGGCAATCACCGTTTTTTTCATCATATTATCCTATTGATATCGTTATTTACGGCTCATGCGGCGGACCAGACGGTCGCCGCTCATTTGTAAAACCTGTACCAGCGCAATCAGCAGAACCACCGTCACCGCCATCACATCGGTCTGGAAGCGTTGGTAGCCAAAGCGGATAGCCAAATCCCCTAGACCTCCCCCCCCAATCACCCCCGCCATCGAGGTGTAATCCACCAGCACAATGGCCGTTACCGTCACCGCCGCAATCAGCCCGGATCGCGACTCCGGCAATAGGGTGTACCAGATAAGCTGCCAGGTGCTGCCGCCCATGGCCCAACTGGCCTCTACCAGCCCGTGATCCACCTCGCGCAGCGACGTCTCTACCAGGCGAGCAAAAAACGGCGCACAGCCTGCCACCAGCGGTGGTATCGTGCCCTGAACCCCCAGCGATGTGCCGGTAATCAGAGTGGTGAACGGGATCATTACAATCAACAAAATGATGAATGGCAGCGAGCGCATCACGTTCACCAGCAACGAAAGCAGTCGATGCAACAGCGGTGCATACAGCAAACGTGGCTGCCCCGTCAGATACAGAATCACCCCCAGCGGTAGTCCAATCAGCACGGTAAAACCCAGTGCCCACGCCAGCATGGTGAGGGTATCTCCCCCCGCCTCCGCCACATCACCCCAGTCAATACCGGCAAGAAAAGCGAGCATCGTCTCTCCTTAGTTCCAGTCGTGACGGGCAGGACGTTTACCGTTGAGCACCCAGTTGCCAAGCAGATGATATTTCCAGCGTACCGGGTCATGCAGCGTATGCACCCGGCCGTTACGCCAGTGGCGGTCATAGTTGTAGCGAGGATGGGTTGAGCGTGTACCGCCCAGTTCAAACAGTCGGGTTGCGGCGTCAAGCGCAGCTTCGGTGGTGAAAATTTTGGCGCGCGCCACGGCAACAGAGGCCAGCGCCACCGTCTCTTCGTTGAGATCGTACTTGTAGCGGTCCAATACTTTGCCCGCCTGTTCCAGCAGCGCATCGGCGGCGGCCAGTTTGCTGTCGAGCGCGCCAATCTGATAAAGAGTCAACGGGTCATCCCCCGCCCGTTCGACGCCAGCATCAATCCACGGACGGGCAAACTGATTCACAAAACTGACAGTATCATTGAGCGCCGCCCGGGCAATTCCGGCATCAATAGCGGCGGTGGTCAGTTGTGCAAAGGGACCAGCAAGCGTCGGCGCATCATAGGACTTCCAGGTCGGTATCAGGTTAAATGGCTCAACCCGGAGGTTTTCGGCCAGTACCGTGCCGCTGGACGTGGTTCGCTGTCCCAGGCACGCCCAGTCGTTTACCACCGTGAGCCCCGGCGTACCGCGTGGGACAAAAGCCAGCTGCGAGTGCCCATCTTCATCCAGCGCCAGCACACCCAGCCAGTGGGCATACAGCGAACCGGTGCAATAACCTTTCCGACCATTGATACGCAGCCCATCAGCGGTGTGGCTGATCCGCGTCTGAATATCCTGCACCGTCTTGCCGCCGGTCTCTGACAGCGCATTCGCAAAGCGATAGCCTTTCAGCGCCAGGTCAAAGAAATAGCGCTGCTGCTCTTCATCTCCCTGCAGGCGAATATCTTCAAGCAGGCAGTAGTGGTTTTGCGGGATCTGCCCCAGCGCCGGGTCCGCTGCCGAAATAATGGCAATCACCGCCGCCAGCGTGGCCGCTGACACCTCTGCACCGCCAAACCGGCGCGGCACGGTAATACCCCACAGGCCGCTATTGGAATAGATATTGACCACTTCTGGCGGAACGAAACAGCTAAGGTCGCGCTCTGACGCGCCGAGCTGCAGAAATGCAGCAATCTCATGTGCAATGCTGATGGCCTCTTCATCGCGGGTAATACGATGAGCCTGTGGGGCATGTTGGGTATAGTCTGGAGCATCCTGGTTTACTGGCATAGCATCGTCTCTTCTCATGTTATCCGTACAATTAATTGCAGGTATCCATCTGATATTTTTATATATCTATTTATGGAATGAATTATCACTTATTTAACCCATTAGGTTATATGAGTTGATAGCAATGTTTATGCCAGCTTGCAGGAGGCGGTTTATCAAGGGATTGGCGGTGGTGACAGAGGATTAGCAGTCTGAAATACAACAGCCGTGACAGCAGACTGTTGCATTTACAACAAGGAAAAATAACAAAGCCCGGTTTCCCGGGCTTTGCAGAGGTGACAACGCTTAGTAGTAGGCATTCAGCGTACGCTGGCAGAGCGCCGAACGTACGCAGTCGTCTTTGGTGAAACGCACAATCCCTATCATCTCATCTTCTTCAAAGCGGGCCATCGCATCGCTTAGGCCGGACTGAACGCCGCGCGGCAAATCACACTGGGTGATATCCCCATTGACGATGACCGTGACGTTCTCCCCGAGGCGAGTTAAAAACATTTTCATTTGCGACGCGGTGACATTCTGAGCCTCATCAAGAATGACCACGGCATTTTCAAAGGTACGTCCGCGCATATAGGCGAACGGCGCGATCTCTACCTTACCGATTTCCGGGCGCAGGCAATATTGCATAAAGGAGGAACCCAGCCGTTTCACCAACACGTCGTAGACGGGACGGAAATACGGGGCGAATTTCTCCGAGATGTCTCCGGGCAGGAACCCCAGGTCTTCATCGGCCTGAAGGACGGGGCGCGTCACAATAATCTTCTCAACATCCTTGTGAATGAGCGCCTCTGCGGCTTTCGCCGCACTGATCCAGGTTTTGCCGCAGCCCGCTTCGCCGGTGGCGAAGATCAGCTGCTTACTCTCGATAGCATTCAGGTAGTGGGCCTGAGCGTCATTGCGTGGGGCGATTGGCGAGTTATCGCGGCAATCCCGCGCCATACCAATGGCTTCCACACCACTCATCTGCACAAGCGAGGTGACCGATTCTTCTTCACGTTGTTTATGACTGCGTGAATCCCGTCTCAGCACACGTTTTGCTTCGCGACGAGCTTTGATCACTGCTTTCTGTCTTCCCATGGATAGCACCTTGAGTTGTTGGTTTACATCACACGCGCTAACAACAGCGCGATTATGCGCACGAACGTCTGAGGTTTGGCTTCCTTGTAAGCCATAGCAACTGCCTGTCGAAATGACGCCAACGCGCGGCTACGCGCACCGCACTTGGCATCGTTTACTACAAGTTGAATTCTGCATGGGGAAAAAATTGGGGTGACGAAATCGCTGCCGGAGAAGGGGCCTCCGCGCTGGATGGTGCGGGTTGAGGTACTGCTTAGTCCAATCAAGGACGCTACCATTCGCGATCTCCATAGTGAAACTACATCACTGTCGGGAACTACCGCTCTACTTATTATTTACACCATAGAACACAAATAGTGCAACATAAAATTTACATAAATATAACGATAGTGCTTAGGGATAGCATCTGACAGTTGTGTGGCAGTTTTATGTCAATGCGGGGAGAAATGAAAAAAAAGTGCTGATTTCTCGCGATATTCTTATGCTTCGAGCATTCCCGGGGTCGCGTACGCTCGCCCGGGCGACAAATTAACACGATGCTTTCCCGGCTAAGCGTCGCGCCGCCGGGAACAGACTCAAGCTTCCAGCAGCGTACTGCCTAAATAGGCCTTCTCCGATACCGCGCCCGGTAGCACAAAGAAATAGCCGCCGCCAATCGGCTTCACGTACTCTTCCAGCGCCTCGCCGTTGAGCCGTTTTTGCACCGTCAGGAAGCCTTTCTCAAGGTCATGCTGATAGCAAACAAACAGCAGCCCCATGTCGAGCTGGCCGGAGTTGGTCACGCCAAGCGAATAGCTGTAGCCACGGCGCATCATCAGGCTGGACTCGGTCTCTTTGGTACGCGGATTCGCCAGACGAATATGGCTATCCAGCGCTATCACGTCACCTTCCGGGTCGCGACTGTAGTCCGGTACATCATGCTCGAGCTTCATACCCAGCGGCGCACCGCTGTGCTTATCGCGGCCAAAAATAGTCTGCTGCTCTTTAAGCGGCGTACGATCCCAGAACTCTACGTGGAACTGAATAACCCGTACCGCCTGATAGGAACCACCCAGCGCCCAGGCGGGTTCACCCTGCCCATCGGTGACCCACACCACTTCATCCATCAGCGTTTTGTTGCTGCCATCAGGATTGGCGGTGCCGTCCTTAAAGCCCAACAGATTAACAGGCGTTTCTTTGCCTTTACTGCGCGCCGCATGGTCAGAGATAAACCCTTCGCGCTTCCAGCGCACGCTAAGCAAGTCCGGCGTGTGCTTGATGATATCGCGCAATGCGTGAATCACCGTGTCCTGAGTGTTGGCGCAAATCTGCAGCAACAGATCGCCATGACACAGGGCCGCATCCAATGAATCGTTCGGAAAACGGGTCATTTTTTGCAGTTTTTTCGGTGCTTTATCGGCCAGACCAAAACGCGTATCAAACAGCGAATGGCCGACGGACAGCGTCATGGTCAGGTTATCCGGGGCGATATAGGCCCCAAGAATCCCAGAATCCATCGGCGGCAAACGCGGGTTTGGCGTATCGGGCGCCGGGCCGCCGGTGGTGAGAAACGCAATACGCGCGGTCAGCAAACGAAACAGACGCTCAAGCTCTGCTTTATCCGCTGCCAGCACGTCAAACGCCACCAGCATCATCGAGGCTTGCTGGGGTGTGAGCACACCGGCCTGATGCACGCCGTAGAACGGCTGGGTTTCCATCCGGCTGTTCGCGTTCGCAGCCGGGGCATCGCCGGCTTTCGCCGCGTGCGCCACCGGACAACCGCCGGAAATCGCCAGCGCGCCTCCCAGCGCGCCGATCCCTTTTAATAACCGACGACGTGAAGGTTCATTCAAGTCGTCAATGTGCTGCTTTGCCATGGTGCTTAGTCCAGACCCAGGATCCCACGCAGCTGCGCCAGATCTTCCGCCAGTGTAGTGATCGGCCCTTTCAGCGCATTGCGGTCGGCGTCGGTCAGTTTGTCATAGGTTTCATAGCCGTCTTTGGTACGATATTTCGCCAGAATCGCGTCGACTTTCTTGAAGTTAGCATCGACTTTCGTCAGCAGCGCGCTGTTTTCTTTTTGCAGCTGTGGACGCAGCAGGTCAACAATCTTCTGCGCGCCATCGATGTTCGCCTGGAAGTCCCACAGGTCGGTATGGCTGTAACGATCTTCTTCACCGCTGATTTTGCTTGCTGCCACTTCTTCAATCAGACCCGCTGCGCCGCCAACCACTTTTGATGGCGGGAAAGCCAGCTCATTGATGCGCTTTTGCAGCTCCAGTACATCGGTATTCAGCTGGTCGGCATAGTGCTCCATGCCTTTAACGCTGTTATCACCAAACAGCGCTTTTTCCAGACGGTGGAAGCCGGTAAATTTCGGATCCGCCGCTTTCTGTTCGTAATCGTCTTCACGGGCATCGATACTACCGTCAAGGTCAGAGAACAGTTCTGCAATCGGTTCAATGCGCTCGTAGTGCTGGCGCGTCGGTGCATACAGCGCTTTGGCTTTCTCGATATCGCCCGCTTTCACCGCGTCGGTAAAGGCTTTCGTCCCTTTCACCAGTTCGGCGGTTTCAGCAGTCACGTAGGCTTTGTAGGCAGTAATGGCGGTACCCAAGTCGAGCAGCGCATTCGCTTTTGCCGCATCTTCGGTGGCTTTGCCTTTAACAATCAGCTTACCTTTCGGGTTGGTCAGCAGGCCACAGGTCATGTCGTACTCACCCGGCTGCAGGTTAGCGGTCATCTTCTGGGTGAAGCCTGGCGCGATGTTTTCGCGCTCTTCCACCACCATGACCCCTTTGAGGATCTCCCACTCTAGCGCTTTCTGGCTATGGTTCTGGATGATGAACTGCGTTTTACCGGCATTGACGGTGATGGACATCGGTTCGCACTGTTTGTCGTTTACCGTCACTTTAACCTGCGGAATATCCGCAGCGTGGGCCATAAACGCGGTTGAGAAGAGTGCGGCAATGCCCGTCTGTAACGCGCTGCGGCGGAAGTTCTTGGTCATGTTCCATCCCTTTCAATAAAGTTTGTTGTCACTAAGCAACCGTTATCAGCCTTAAGGGGCGATACGTGATGTTGATGTTGTTGCCCGCGGCGGCCAGAAGAACAGCACCAGCGCAGGAATCAGATACAGGAAATAGACCGCCACTTCGCTGACGCTCGGCGCTTCCTGATAACCAAAAATGCCTTCCAGCAGCGTGCCAAAAAGCGAATGGGTGGTCAGCGTACCGCTGAGATCAAACGCGACGTCCTGGAAGGCATTCCAAAGACCCGCTTCGTGGAAAGCACGTATCGCACCCGCCGCAAGACCCGCCGCCACCAGCAGAATAAACAGACTGGTCCAGCGGAAGAAGACGCCGAGATTCAGGCGGATACCGCCCCAATACAGCAAGAAGCCCAGCACAATTGCCGTGGCAAGGCCAAGAATCGCCCCCAGTGGCGGCCAGATCCCCAGATCCTGCTGGAATGCCGCCAGCAGGAAGAACACCGACTCCAGCCCTTCTCGCGCCACGGCGAAAAAGACCATCATGATCAACGCCCAGCCATGGTTATTGCCCTTTTGCAGCGCATTATCCACCGCCTGTTCCAGCTGCTGCTTGACGTTGCGGGACACCTTACGCATCCAGAACACCATCCACGTCAGAATGACCACGGCGATAACCGCCACCAGCCCTTCAAACAGCTCCTGCTCTTTTTGCGGGAATTCACCGGTGGTTTCGTTAATGAAGATACCCAAGCCTAAGCACAGTGCGGCAGCGAGAATCACGCCAATCCACATCACGCCAATCCAGCGACCGCGCTGGGTACGTTTCAAATAGCTGGCAATCAGGCTGACAATCAGCGCCGCCTCCAGCCCTTCTCGCAACATGATGAGAAAAGGAACAAACATGCAGACATCCTTAAATGTGAAACGCCGTCAACTTTTGCAAAGACAGGTAAATGTGAGTGATAGTGATTATCATTAAGCCAAAAAGAAACACAAGTGAAATGTGTGGGAAATAATGACGAGATGTAAAAGGATAGCGAATGAATAGTTGCGTTAATTATCACTAGCAGACTAAGACGGCGGGTATAAAAAAGCCCGCATAAAGCGGGCTAGTTAAGAAGAAGAACTTACTCTTCCTGTAAACGCGACGGCGGTGCAGAGTGATAATGCGCATCCGCTTTGGCAAAACGTTCTTGCATGCTCGCCGAGGGGGCTTTACCCAGCAGGCTGAACACCACAATACCGATGCTGCCAAAGATAAAGCCTGGGATAATCTCATACAGGCCAAGCCAGGCGAACTGTTTCCAGATAATCACAGTCAACGCACCGATAATCATCCCTGCCAGCGCACCGTTGCGGGTCATACGTGACCACATCACCGAGAACAACACCACCGGACCAAACGCCGCACCGAAACCGGCCCATGCGTAGCTCACCAGGCCCAGTACGCGGTTTTCCGGGTTTGCTGCCAGCGCAATGGCCACCAGCGCCACCGCCAGCACCATAAAGCGCCCTACCCACACCAGCTCTTTTTGGCTGGCATTTTTACGCAGAAATGCTTTGTACAGATCTTCGGTAATCGCACTTGAACATACCAGCAACTGGCAGCTTAACGTCGACATCACCGCCGCCAGAATGGCGGACAGCAGGATACCGGCAATCCATGGGTTAAACAGAATCTGCGCCAGTTCGATAAACACGCGCTCGGCGTTTTGGCTGACAGGGCCAGCAAGCGACGGGTTGTTCTGGAAGTAGGCAATACCGAAGAAGCCTACCGCCACCGCGCCCGCAAGGCACAGAATCATCCAGGTCATGCTGATACGACGCGCATGAACGATGCTGTGGTGGGAGTCCGCCGCCATAAAGCGCGCCAGAATATGCGGCTGGCCGAAATAGCCCAGGCCCCAGCCCATTAGAGAAATAATGGCGACGAAGTTCAGCCCTTTCAGCATATCGATATTTTCGATGCTCTTTTGCTTAATCACTTCCAGCGAATCGCCCAGACCGCCGACGGCGAAAATAACGATAACCGGCGTCAGGATCAACGCGAAAATCATCAGGCTCGCCTGCACGGTATCGGTCCAGCTTACCGCGAGGAATCCGCCGATAAAGGTGTACAGAATGGTCGCAGCTGCACCGGCCCACAGCGCAGTTTCGTAGCTCATGCCAAAGGTGCTTTCAAACAGACGCGCCCCTGCCACAATGCCCGATGCACAGTAGATAGTGAAGAACAGCAAAATAACCAGCGCCGAGATAATACGCAGCACGCGGCTATTATCTTCAAAACGGCCGGTAAAATAATCCGGCAGGGTTAAAGCGTTATTATTGGCCTCGGTGTGCACGCGCAGGCGCCCGGCCACCAGTTTCCAGTTAATCCACGCCCCCACGGTTAAGCCGATAGCAATCCAGCTTTCCGAAATACCGGCGATGAAAATCGCCCCCGGCAGGCCCATCAGCAACCAGCCGCTCATATCGGATGCACCGGCAGATAGCGCCGTCACGAATGGCCCTAAGCTGCGGCCGCCAAGAATATAATCATCAAAGTTTTTGGTGTTACGCCAGGCGAAAAAGCCAATGAGGATCATGCCAAAAATATAAACAAGAAAGGTCACCAGCATCGGTGTGCTAATAGTCATTACAGTCTCCAGAACTTGAACCTATCCCGATAGGTTCTTATTTATCGGCAATATCCCAGTTTGCCGTTTTTATCATTGCCGGAACGAAGCAATAATTTGAGGCGACCGTATCCTGACGGAAGCTGAATTTTTTCACAAATGATTTAACACTGCATTTACATTGAATGCATCACTGTAATCAGAGCATTTTTCTATAGGTTGCACTCTCTCACGCTTTTTCGGGTTGCACCATGAATAAGTGTTAAGTAGCGCATAAAATAACGCTTCGCGGTCGGTATTCAGGCGCACTTATCATAAGTTTTACCATTAACATTCAATTCATTTTTAACCCTGCAACAGACGTCACATTTAACACGGTTGCACAAAGTTGCAACATGATAGATATTCCTGTTACGCAATTAATAAGATAACCAAGCAACAGGAGTAGATGGCATGGGCACCACCACCATGGGGGTTAAGCTGGATGACGCAACCCGTGAGCGCATTAAGAGCGCGGCGACACGAATCGACCGCACCCCTCACTGGCTCATCAAGCAGGCAATTTTTAATTATCTGGAAAAGTTAGAGAACAACGAAACCCTGCCGGAACTGCCTGCACTACTCTCGGGTGCAGCCAATGAGAGCGACGAATCTGCGCCTGCGGCCGAAGAGAATCATCAGCCATTCCTTGAGTTCGCCGAACAGATCCTGCCGCAATCCGTCACCCGCGCCGCGATCACCGCCGCGTGGCGTCGTAGCGAAACCGATGCCGTACCGATGCTGATGGAGCAGGCGCGTCTGCCTCAGCCAATTGCTGAACAAGCGCACCAGTTGGCCTGGACGCTGGCAGAAAAGCTGCGTAACCAGAAAACCGCCAGCGGCCGCGCTGGCATGGTGCAGAGCCTGCTGCAAGAGTTCTCCCTCTCCTCTCAGGAAGGCGTGGCGCTGATGTGTCTGGCGGAAGCGCTGCTGCGTATTCCGGACAAAGCCACCCGCGATGCGTTAATCCGCGACAAAATCAGCAACGGCAACTGGCAGTCGCACATTGGTCGCAGCCCGTCGCTGTTCGTCAATGCGGCCACCTGGGGTCTGCTGTTTACCGGCAAGCTGGTTTCCACCCACAATGAAACCAGCCTGTCACGCTCGCTGAACCGGATCATCGGTAAGAGCGGTGAACCGTTGGTACGTAAAGGCGTGGACATGGCGATGCGCCTGATGGGTGAGCAGTTCGTCACCGGCGAAACCATCGCCGAAGCGCTGGCTAACGCCCGTAAGCTCGAAGATAAAGGTTTCCGCTACTCCTACGATATGCTGGGTGAAGCCGCGCTGACCGCCGCAGACGCCCAGGCCTATATGGTCTCTTATCAGCAGGCGATTCACGCCATTGGTAAAGCGTCTAATGGTCGCGGAATCTATGAAGGCCCAGGGATCTCCATCAAGCTCTCGGCCCTGCATCCGCGCTACAGCCGTGCACAATACGACCGAGTGATGGAAGAACTGTATCCGCGCCTGAAATCACTGACCCTGTTGGCCCGCCAGTACGATATCGGCATTAACATCGACGCCGAAGAAGCCGATCGCCTGGAGATCTCCCTCGATTTGCTGGAAAAACTGTGCTTTGAACCGGAACTGGCCGGCTGGAACGGTATCGGCTTTGTTATTCAGGCCTACCAGAAACGCTGCCCATTCGTCATTGATTATCTGATTGATCTTGCCACCCGCAGCCGTCGTCGTCTGATGATCCGTCTGGTGAAAGGCGCGTACTGGGATAGTGAAATCAAACGTGCACAGATGGACGGCCTTGAAGGTTACCCGGTCTATACCCGCAAGGTTTACACCGACGTCTCCTATCTGGCCTGCGCCAAAAAGCTGCTGGGCGTGCCAAGCCTTATCTACCCACAGTTTGCCACCCACAACGCCCACACCCTGGCGGCGATTTATCAGTTGGCGGGGCAAAACTACTACCCGGGACAGTATGAGTTCCAGTGCCTGCACGGCATGGGCGAACCGCTCTATGAGCAGGTAGTCGGTAAAGTTGCTGAAGGTAAACTGAACCGTCCGTGCCGTATCTATGCGCCGGTCGGTACCCACGAAACCCTGCTGGCTTACCTGGTGCGTCGTCTGTTGGAAAACGGTGCTAACACTTCATTCGTTAACCGCATCGCCGACAGCAGCCTGCCGCTGGACGAACTGGTTGCCGACCCGGTTCTGGCGGTCGAAAAAATGGCCCTGCAGGAAGGTGCTGCCGGTCTGCCACATCCAAAAATCCCGCTGCCGCGCGAGCTCTACGGTAATGGCCGGGTGAACTCAGCCGGCCTGGATCTGGCCAACGAACATCGCCTGGCCTCGCTCTCTTCTTCACTACTGAACAGCGCACTACAGAAATGGTCCGCTAAGCCGATGCTTGAGCATCCGGTTGCTGACGGCAACATGGACACTGTGATTAACCCGGCAGAGCCAAAAGATGTGGTTGGCTATGTCCGCGAAGCCACAGAAAGCGAAGTCGAACACGCGCTCGACAGCGCGGTTAACAACGCACCAATCTGGTTCGCCACCCCGCCACAGGAACGCGCAGCGATCCTCGAACGCGCCGCCATCCTGATGGAAGATCAGATGCAGCCGCTGATGGGGATTCTGGTGCGTGAAGCCGGGAAGACCTTCAGCAACGCCATCGCCGAAGTGCGCGAAGCTGTTGATTTCCTGCACTACTATGCAGGCCAGGTACGCGATGACTTCGATAATGAAACCCACCGTCCGCTTGGCCCGGTAGTTTGTATCAGCCCGTGGAACTTCCCGCTGGCCATCTTCATGGGCCAGATTGCCGCCGCCCTCGCCGCTGGCAACAGCGTGCTGGCAAAACCGGCTGAACAGACGCCGCTTATCGCAGCCCAAGGGATTGCGCTGCTGCTGGAAGCCGGCGTACCGCCGGGCGTCGTACAGCTGCTGCCGGGTCGCGGTGAAACCGTCGGTGCACAATTGACCGCAGATGCTCGCGTTCGCGGCGTGATGTTCACCGGTTCCACCGATGTCGCTACCCTGCTACAGCGTAATATCGCTACCCGTCTGGATGCGCAGGGCCGCCCAACGCCGCTTATCGCCGAAACCGGCGGCATGAACGCCATGATTGTCGATTCCTCCGCACTCACCGAGCAGGTGGTCGTGGATGTCGTTGCTTCCGCCTTCGATAGCGCCGGACAGCGCTGCTCCGCACTGCGTGTCCTGTGTCTGCAGGACGACGTTGCCGACCACACGCTGACCATGCTGCGTGGGGCAATGGCCGAATGCCGTATGGGCAACCCGGGCCGTCTGACGACCGACATTGGGCCGGTGATCGATGCCGAAGCCAAAGCTGGTATTGAGAATCACATTCAAGCGATGCGCGCCAAAGGGCGTAAGGTCTTCCAGGCTGCGCGTGAAAATGCCGAAGACAGCCGCGAATGGCAGAGTGGAACCTTTATTCCGCCAACGCTGATTGAGCTGGAAAGCTTCGACGAGCTGAAAAAAGAGGTCTTTGGCCCGGTTCTGCACGTGGTGCGCTACAACCGTAATCAGCTGGATGCACTGATCGGTCAGATTAATGACTCCGGCTACGGCCTGACGCTGGGCGTTCACACCCGTATTGACGAAACCATCGCTCAGGTCACCGGCAGCGCGAAAGTCGGCAACCTGTACGTCAACCGTAATATGGTTGGCGCCGTGGTTGGCGTACAGCCGTTCGGTGGTGAAGGCTTATCCGGTACAGGTCCGAAAGCCGGTGGCCCAATGTATCTGTACCGCCTGCTGGCAAGCCGCCCGGAAAATGCACTGGCAACTACGCTGGCGCGTCAGGATGCCGGTCAGGTGGTCGATACGCAGTTGAAGACGCTGCTGGAGAAACCGCTGACCGAACTGCAGGGCTGGCTGGTAAACCGTCCGGAGCTGCTGGCACTGAGCAAGCAATATAGCGAACTGGCGCAAGCTGGCACTCAGCGCGTCCTGCCGGGACCAACCGGTGAGCGCAATACCTGGACGCTGGTACCGCGTGAACGCGTGCTGTGCGTTGCCGATAACGAGATGGATCTGCTGACGCAGCTCGCCGCCGTGCTGGCAGTGGGCAGTGAAGTACTGTGGACCGACGCACCGCTGCAGCGCGAGCTCGCGAAGTCGCTGCCAAAAGCGGTGACCGAGCGCCTGCACTTCGCCAAGCCGGACGCCCTGATGAACGCCTTCTTCGATGCGGTCATCTACCACGGCGACTCCGATCAGTTACGCGAACTGTGCGAGCTGGTCGCGGCGCGCGATGGCGCTATCGTATCGGTGCAGGGCTTTGCGCGCGGGGAAACCAACCTGCTGCTCGAACGCCTGTATCACGAACGTTCGCTCAGCGTGAATACTGCGGCGGCGGGCGGTAACGCCAGTCTGATGACGATTGGTTAAGATAGGCTCAATATTCCGTTCACTTTATGTTTTGTAGAATATGAAACATCTGCATCCGTGAACGGGCTAAGGGGAGCACCGCGCTCCCCTTAGCAATCCCCGCGGCCCCGCAGCGAAATCGGTGCTTCGCACTGCGTTCGCCTGCGAACTCCAGCCTGCGGCACGGCGAAACTCGACGTCATGTCTCGGTTCGCCTCA
>NZ_LGHZ01000052.1 GCF_001266615.1 Kluyvera genomosp. 1
AGAGACAGCCTCCAGCGCGGCCATCGCGACTGGTTTGGCGCAGAAGGGAAAGAAAACGGTCGTTATCGATTTTGATATCGGTCTGCGTAACCTTGACCTGATCATGGGCTGCGAACGTCGCGTAGTTTATGATTTTGTTAACGTTATTCAGGGCGATGCCACGCTGAATCAGGCGTTAATCAAAGATAAGCGCACCGAAAATCTCTATATTCTCCCGGCCTCCCAGACGCGTGACAAAGATGCACTGACCCGTGAAGGCGTTGAAAAAGTGCTCGACGAGCTGAAAAAGATGGAGTTCGACTTCGTCGTCTGCGATTCCCCTGCGGGTATCGAAACTGGCGCGCTGATGGCGCTGTACTTCGCCGATGAAGCCATCATCACCACCAACCCAGAAGTATCGTCCGTACGTGACTCTGACCGCATCCTGGGCATCC
The DNA here is from genome assembly GCF_001266615.1 of Kluyvera genomosp. 1. Taxonomy (GTDB): domain Bacteria; phylum Pseudomonadota; class Gammaproteobacteria; order Enterobacterales; family Enterobacteriaceae; genus Kluyvera; species Kluyvera cryocrescens_A. Next base: position 435 of record NZ_LGHZ01000052.1, read on the forward strand.
TGGCGTCCAAATCACGCCGTGCGGAAAATGGTGAAGACCCAATCAAAGAACACCTGCTGCTAACGCGCTACAACCCTGGCCGCGTGAACAAGGGCGACATGCTGAGCATGGAAGATGTGCTGGAAATCCTGCGCATTAAGCTGGTCGGTGTGATTCCAGAAGATCAGTCCGTACTGCGCGCCTCAAACCAGGGCGAGCCGGTCATTCTGGATGAAGTGTCTGACGCAGGCAAAGCCTACGCGGATACCGTAGATCGTCTGTTGGGAGAAGAACGTCCTTTCCGCTTCGTTGAAGAAGAGAAGAAAGGTTTCCTCAAACGCCTGTTCGGAGGATAAATCATGGCATTACTCGACTTTTTTCTCTCACGGAAAAAGCATACCGCTAACATTGCTAAAGAACGTCTGCAAATCATCGTCGCGGAACGCCGCCGCAGCGATGCAGAACCACACTATCTGCCGCAGTTACGCAAAGACATTCTGGAAGTGATTTGCCGCTACGTGCAGATCGACCCGGAAATGGTCACGGTGCAGCTGGAGCAAAAAGACGGGGATATTTCGATTCTGGAACTCAACGTCACGCTACCGGAAGCAGAAGAGTCAAAATCCTGACTGTCGGTGGTGTAGAAAAAAGGCGCTAATTATAGCGCCTTTTTTGTTTTTGCCTCCGCACAGATAGACCGCCCCGAAAGCATTCGCCGTTAATTAACGCGGATATTCCGCCAGCAGCGCATCAAGACGCCCGGTCAGCAGTTCACCGCGCCAGCCGGAAATCATCTCCGGTGCGGTCGCGCGCGGTTTCAGCTGCCAATGCCAGTTCAGCAATTGGTTAATCTGACGACGTGACGCCAGCATCTCGGCGCTCACACCATTCTCCTGCCCGACTTCCTGCACCAGCGCTTTAATCTCTTTGAACGCTTTGCGATAGCCCGGCATATCCATCAGATTGAGCAGCGGTTCTGGCAGCGCTGATTCCGGCAGCGCCTGCGCTTTCTCCACCAGGCTCAGCAGCGTTTTACCGTGGAAACGAATTTCACTCCCCGACAGCCCCAGGCTATCAAGTTCGCCAAGACTGCCCGGCATATAGCGCGCGACGCTCCACAGGTGTTCTTCGCGGACCACGAAATTCACTGCCAGGTCGCGCTCACGCGCTTTACGCAGACGCCAGTCAGCCAGTAGCTGTAAACACGCGAGCTGACGCGTACGCAGCTGCCAGGCGTTGGTGATATCGCGCCATGCGTCGCTCGGATCGGTGATCTCCTGGCGGCGCTGCTGCATAAGCTGGCACTCATTCAATGCCCATGCCAGACGCCCAACCTGCTCGGTTTCGGCCATCAGCTTATGCGCAATCGGCAGCAGATACCAAACGTCGGCAGCGGCGTATTCACACTGACGTTCGGTCAGCGGGCGCGCCAGCCAATCAGTGCGCGATTCGCTTTTATCCAGCTCAACGCCGGAGTATTCCGCCACCATCGCCGCGAAGCCCCAAGACATCGGGCGACCGCAGAAAGCGGCTAGCACCTGGGTGTCAATCAGCGGCTGCGGCATCGCGCCAAAGGTATTCATGAAGACTTCTAAATCTTCACTCCCCGCGTGCAGATATTTGGTGATATTCCGATCCTGTAAAATCGCCTGCAGCGGCGACCAGTCGGTAATGCCCAGAGGATCAATCAGCGCCGTACGCTCACCGTCAAAGAGCTGAATCAGCCCCAGCTGCGGATAGTAGGTTCGGGTACGGACAAATTCGGTATCCAGCGCCACGGCGTTAGTCTGACGAACCGCGTCGCACAAGGTGCTGAGCGCGTCGTTGGTGGTGATCATCTGATAGTTCAAATCGTACTCTCTTATTTTTTGCCAAAAAAAACGCCAGCAGAGCTGGCGTTAGGCATCATGACTCGTGGCTTATCCCTTATTGTCCACTTTGGCACGGGCTTCGTCACGTAATTCTCGTCGTAAAATTTTACCGACGTTCGACTTCGGCAGTTCATCCCGGAATTCAACCAGTTTCGGGACTTTATAGCCGGTGAGCTGGCGGCGACAGAAGGTAATCAGCGCCTCTTCGGTCAGGCTGGCCTCCTTTTTCACCACGAAAATCTTCACCGCTTCGCCGCTATTGCCGGATGGCACGCCAACGGCCGCCACTTCCAGTACACCGGAGTGCTGCATCACAACGTCTTCAATTTCATTCGGGTAAACGTTAAAACCGGAGACCAGGATCATATCTTTCTTACGGTCAACGATGCGCAAGAAGCCCTCTTCGTCCATCACCGCAATATCACCCGTATGCAACCAGCCGTCTTTAATGATCTCATCAGTGGCATCCGGACGCTGCCAGTAGCCTTCCATCACCTGCGGCCCTTTGACGCATAGCTCGCCCGGCTCACCGGCGGCCACTTCATTATCGTCATCGTCCACCAGCTTCACGTCGGTCGACGGCACCGGCAGACCGATACTGCCGCTGTGATAATCGATATCGTGAGGGTTCACGCTCACCAGCGGCGCGCATTCGGTCAGGCCATAGCCTTCCAGCAAATATTGCCCAGTCAATTTCACCCAACGTTCGGCAACCGAATGGTTAACCGGCATCCCGCCGCCTGCCGACAGGTGCAACGTAGAGAAATCGAGCTGCTGGAAATCTTTATTATTGAGCAGTGCGTTAAATAACGTGTTCACCCCGGTCATGGCGGTGAAGGGATATTTCGCCAGCTCTTTCACCAGCCCCGGAATATCACGTGGGTTGGTTATCAGAATATTTTTGCCGCCAAGTTCGATAAACAGCAGGCAGTTCATCGTCAGGGCGAAGATGTGATAAAGCGGCAGCGCGGTGATGACCACTTCTTTGCCTTCGTGCAGCAGCGGCCCATAGGTGGCCTTCACCTGTTCAAGGTTGGCCAGCATATTGCGGTGGGTCAGCATCGCCCCTTTCGCTACGCCCGTGGTCCCCCCGGTGTACTGCAGGAAAGCAATATCATCGGCTTTAACGACCGGCTTCACGTACTGTAAACGGTAGCCCGAATGCAGCGCCCGGCGAAAAGAGATGGCATCTGGCAGATTATATTTTGGCACCAGACGTTTAATGTACTTCACCACAAAGTTAACCAGCGTCCCCTTGGCAGTCGACAGCTGATCGCCCATACGGGTCAGAATCACGTGCTTCACCGAGGTCTTTTCCACCACCTTTTCCAGGGTGTGGGCAAAGTTTGAGACAATAACAATCGCCTGGGCTCCGCTATCGTTAAGCTGGTGTTCCAGCTCACGCGGGGTGTACAGCGGGTTGACGTTCACCACAATCATCCCGGCGCGCAAAATACCAAACAACGCAACCGGATACTGCAACAGGTTAGGCATCATCAGCGCGACGCGATCGCCCTGCTTTAGCCCCAGCCCTTGCTGAAGATAAGCGGCGAAGGCGCGGCTGCGCTCTTCAAGTTTACGAAAGGTCATCACTTCGCCCATATTGACGAAGCCAGGCTGGTCCGCGAAGCGGGTTGTTGCCTGTTCAAACAGTTCCACCAGGGATTGATAACGGTCAGGATTGATCTCTGCCGGAACATCGGCAGGATAACGGTTGAGCCAAACCTTTTTCAAAGCATCACCTCTAAAATACGTATTCGTCGTCATCGCAACCCCAAATGATAAACTTTCGTTAACATTATATTAACTCAGCGTACCAGTTTAAGAATTAATCAGAATTAAGGTTGCGAAGCGCGTCACTCTTTATTTTTTTTATATCCATTACAACGAAGAAACAGCGGGCTAGCCGCTGTTTCTTTTTTGTCACGTAGACGTCAGTTCTTATTCAGTTACGACGTTCCGAACTTCTGCGGGGCCCGGATTATACCAGCCCCAGCCACCGTAACCGTAGTGCCATGGGCGAGGACCAAAAGCCCAGGGATCGAGCATCGGCTGCGGCGGCATAACGACCTGTTGCGCAACATGCCAGCGTTTATAACCCGTCGCCTGTACGTGCAGGAAGGTATATTGGGTGGTCCCCACCTTGCCTTCCAGCGTCCCAACGATAGGCCCAACAACCGTCACCAGCTGGCCGCGGAAGTCTACGGGATCAAGGAAACCGTTCACATCGGCATAAATACGCCCGCGAGAAGCTTCACCCAACGTTGGTCGCGCGCCGCTGTCCAGCGGGACCGTGGCAATTTCCAGTCGGGTATGGCCCTGTTGGTTTTCAATGCCCACAACCGTACCGCCAAAACGCGACTCCTGACCCACATAGAGCTGCGGCGCGGACATCACCCGAACCAGATCCTGCTGCGGCGTTGGGCTACTGCCCTGAATGGCATCAGGCACGGTGACGCAACCGCTTAACGCTAATGCGATAAGCCCGGCGATAACGCCCCGAACAACCTGTTTTTTACCTGCCATGATGCTGCTCCTATTCTCAATATCTCTCTATTGAGATTCATTCGCGGCCAGGAAGTTTCTTCCAGGCAACCTCATTACGCAAATAAACTGGTTCGGCTTTGTCGACGGCCACCGTTTTGCCCTGCTCGAGCAACTGACACGCAATAGGTAACATGTCTTCAGCTTCCGGCAACAGCACGTCGCCATCGCTTAAGGTCACGTTCGCCCCATGAGTCATATCCGGCCATGCCGCCCAGCCGGTCCCGACGGTCGCCCATTCGCCTTCCAGCTCGGCCAAACGCTGCTGGACCGCTTCCGGCTTCAGCACCGCTTCGGTATTTTCACCGTGCCACACGCCTTGCGCATCACGCTGATATTCCGCCCAGTAGACTTCACCCATGCGCGCATCAATAGCAGCCAGCACGCGGGATGCCCCCTGCTTACGCCATGCGCCCTGCGCCATGGTCGCCAGTGTGGAAACGCCGATCATCGGCAGCTCAGCGCCCAGCGCCAGCCCTTGTGCGATACCAATACCAATGCGCACGCCGGTGAAGCTGCCCGGCCCGCGGCCAAACGCCAGCGCGTCAAGGTCAGTCAGGCTTACGCCGCTTTGGGTGAGAATATCCTGCACGATAGGCAGAATACGTTGGGTGTGTTCCCGAGGACAAAGTTCGAAGTGGGCACAGGTATTACCATCATTCCACAGGGCAGCCGAACAGGCTTCCGTGGCGGTATCGATAGCCAGAATTCGCATGGATTAGTCGCGCTCTCGCAGTTATATACGCCTTATCTTCCAGTCAGTCTGGTCGATTCGACGTAGAGATCAACAAAATGGCGCGCATCTTATCACACTTTAGCGCGCATTACCGCGTCGATGACAGCGCCAAAAAGCGCACCGCCCGGCGAATGTCGCGGGTACGCGGTGCAGGTGGCAGGCTGGCAAGGAAGGTTGCCCCATAGGGACGCATGACCAGTCGGTTATCGCAGATAACCAGCACCCCGCGATCGGTGACATCACGAATCAACCGCCCCACGCCCTGTTTAAGCGTAATGACCGCATCGGGGAGCTGCACATCATCAAAGGGATCGCCGCCGCGCAGGCGACAATCTTCCATTCGCGCTTTAAGCAGCGGATCGTCCGGTGAGGTAAACGGCAGCTTGTCGATAATGACCAGCGAAAGTGCATCGCCGCGCACGTCCACCCCTTCCCAGAAGCTGCTGGTCGCCACCAGCAGCGCATTACCGGCACTAACAAACTGCTGGAGTAGCTGTCCCTTACTGGTTTCCCCCTGCAACAGCACCGGCAGCGTCATGGTAGCGCGGAACTGTTCGGCCAGGTCACGCATCATGGCGTGCGAGGTGCACAGCATAAAGCAGCGGCCATTGTTGGCTTCAATCAGCGGACGCAGCATCGCCGCTAAATGACGCGCGGCGCCCGGTTGATTCGGTAGCGGCAGATTACGCGGCACGCACAGCAGCGCCTGAGTGGCGTAGTCAAACGGGCTTGGCAGTAACATCGATTCAGCCTTTTCAATACCCAGCCGCTCGGTAAAGTGGTGCAGGTCGTCGTTTACCGACAACGTGGCGGAGGTGAAGATCCAACTCCCCGGTTTCGCCGCCATCACTTCTTTAAATTTATCCGCCACCGTCAGCGGAGTGAGCGCCAGCGTGAAGTGGCGTGAATTACATTCATACCAGTAGCTAAAGCCCGGGGTGTTGATCTCTTTTAACCGTTTCAGGCGCGCGCGATAGAGCGTGGCACGTTCAAACGCTACGTCGAGCAGCGCAGAGCGACCGAGCGACAGCTTGGCTACGTCGTAGCAAAGCTCCAGCGCGTCATCAAGCAGCAACAGAGCACGCTGAACATTGTTATCGGTCAGCAGTTCGCGCAGATTACCGCGGTAGCCGGGATCGCCCACCTGCAGACGGAAATCCTGCGTCGCCTGCGCCAGACGGTCGGCGCATTTTTGCAGTTGCTGGGTATCTTTAAGTTCGGTACGGTAGGCAATGGTGACGTCTTTCGCCAGATCCAGCAGTTGGCGGCTGGAAAGCGACTGGCCAAAATACTGACTGGCAATATCCGGGAGCTGATGGGCCTCATCGAAGATCATCACTTCGGCCTCCGGGATCAACTCACCGAAACCGCTCTCTTTCACCACCATATCGGCGAGGAACAGGTGATGGTTAACGACCACCACGTCAGCATCCATCGCTTTTTTACGCGCCTTAACTACAAAGCACTCCTGATACTGAGGACAGTCGCTGCCCAGACAGTTGTCGTTGGTACTGGTGACCAGCGGCCACGCCTGCGAATCTTCAGCCACGCTAACGCAGGTACTGATATCGCCATCCAGGGTTTGATTGGACCAGCTACGCAGCAAAATTACATCGCTTAGGATCTGCACCGGCAGATCGCCGCCCGCCAGCGCCTGTTGTTCGAGACGCTCAAGACACAGGTAGTTGGAGCGGCCTTTCAGCAGCGCCAGTTTACCGCTATAGCTGAGAGCCTTTGACACCGTGGGCAGGTCGCGACTGAAGAGCTGATCCTGCAGTGCCTTAGAACCGGTGGAGATAATGACCTTTTTATTGGCACGCAAAGCGGGCGCCAGATAGGCATAGGTTTTACCGGTACCCGTACCGGCTTCAACCACCAGCGGTTGACCATCGTCAATCGCCTTCATGACGGCGTGCGCCATCTGGCGCTGCGGTTCACGCGGTTTAAAGCCGGTTATCGCCTGCGCAAGCTGGCCGTCTGCTGCAAAATCGTCCGTCACGTTACCCCCTGGAAAAATTCCCAGTGATTATGTCAGGCCATCCCCGCTTATGCCAGTCGAAGTCGTGACGCGGCGGCGACAATATGGCAGTCTTAGCGCGTTTAGATACATCCTCTTTTAAGTCACTTCGCCGTTAATGGGGTTCATTCGCCTCCACGAAGTGGCTGAACAGATTTATGTACCCGTGATGTTAAAAGGAAATTGAAATGACAATTGTACGTATTGATGCCGAAGCGCGTTGGTCTGACGTCGTAATCCATAACCAGACGCTGTACTACACCGGTGTGCCCGAAAATCTGGATGCCGATGCCTTCGAGCAAACGGCAAACACGCTGGCGCAAATTGATGCGGTGCTGGAAAAACAGGGTAGCAACAAGTCACGTATTTTAGACGCCACCATTTTCCTGCCTAACGCTGAGGATTTCGCCGCGATGAATAAAGCGTGGGATGCGTGGGTGGTTGCGGGCCATGCGCCGGTGCGCTGCACGGTGCAGGCAAAGCTGATGAACCCGCGTTATAAAGTCGAAATTAAGATTATCGCTGCCGTTTGATAGCGTAGGGCTTCCCCGACTAACGGCGGGGAAGCCGCTCACATCAGCCCGGGCACCACATCAGCTGTTCTTTTAGCTGTAAGGTTTCCTGCGGCAGACATTTCAACACTTCGCGATAGTTTGCCGCCTGCTTGGCGTAACCGCGCACCGACTGCAACAGCACCCGCAGCGCGCTGTCCCAGACGATCCCCTGCAGGTCGCTGTACGGCCAGAGGTCCGGTTCACGGACAAACGGCACCAGGTAGTCAATCCCCTGCTTCACCCCTCGCCCATCGCGGATGGTATTCCAGCGGTCAAACTCAACGTGCTCCGCGTAGCGGTTCAGCAACAGGTGCGCTTCGAGGTTAAACAGCGAATAGTGGAACGGAATGGTGCGCTCCAGCTCCATCGTCTGCTTGCCATCCTGGTCGATTTGCGCCGCCATCCGCTGGGTGATCCCCTGCTCAATAATGCGCGCCGCCAGCCCCTTATCACCGTAGAACAACGCATTGACCGTACGCTGAGCATCGTACCAGGTGCCGTGGTTATTGTGCCAAACGTATTCCGAATGACCGATTTCGCTGTAGTACATCCAGTGGTTAAAGTCGCGGAACCACTGATGCAGGCCGATAATATCGTCGGTATCCAGCACGCTGGCGGTGTTAATCAGACCGATGGTGTCGACCACCATCCACAGCAAACGCGTATCGATAAGCCCGGTGCCGCGCCCGGAGACGATCCCGGGGATCGCCTGGCCGTAATTCAGGTGCGGATTCATCCGCGTATCTGCATCAAGGAACCAGCAGCGAATTTGCTGCGCCGCGGCCTGCGCGTACTGCCGCTGGCCAGTAAAGTACCACGCCAGCCCCAGCGTCAGGCAGCGTTCGCACATGCGAATAATGCGCGATGTATCGGTATCGTTGTTCTCACACTGCGGATTAATGTGCCCGTCGCGGCGAATATACGGCAGCCCGTTGGGCCGCCGGGGATTTGGCCACCAGTAGGTGCCCAGGCTGTAATAGTCGTGTGCGTCGCCGCTCGCTGGACGCAGCTTTTTATGTACCACGCTTTCCGGCGCTTCACGCCTTAAAACATCGGCTTCCGAGACTAGCTTACTCAACGCGAGCTGCAGCGGTGAGAATGGCTGCTTCAAGCCCGCACGGGCGTTTTCCAGACAATTTTCATCAAGGGTGTACAGCTTCATCGCCACCTTAATTTCCCTCCACGCACGCGATTCGCACACCGCTTTGCGCATCAAACAGGTGCACGCCGGAGAGTTTCGGCTGCAGCCAGATATGGTCGCCTTCTTTCACCGGTAGGCGCTGTTTAAACACCGAGGTAAACGCCCCGCCGCCGGTATCGCAAAACAGCTGCATATCCGAACCGGTATTCTCCACCGCCGTGACTTTCGCGGCTAACGCATCATCGCGCGCTTCATGCACTACGTTCACCTGCTCAGGACGAATGGCGTAAACCACCTGCTGGCCATTTGTAACCTGCATGCCTGCCGGCAGCGCCAGCAGCGAACCGTCTTTCAGGCGCAGGCTGGTGACGTTACCGTTTAACACCACTTCGCCTGGCAGTTGGTTGATTTCCGGCGAACCGATGAACCCTGCCACAAACAGATTTGCAGGCTGGTCGTACAGCTCCAGCGGCGTGCCCGCCTGCTCGATGCGTCCGTCACGCAAAACCACGATCATCTGTCCCATGGTCATTGCTTCAATCTGATCGTGGGTGACGTACACCGAGGTAGTTTTTAACCGGCGGTGCAGTTCGCGGATTTCACCACGCACTTGGGTACGCAGCTTGGCATCGAGGTTCGATAGTGGTTCGTCGAACAGGAACACCTGCGGTTTACGTACGATGGCACGGCCCATCGCCACACGCTGACGCTGACCGCCGGAAAGATCCTTAGGCAGACGTTCCAGCAGCGGTTCCAGACCGAGCAGCGCCGCCGCCTCATTAACTTTTTGCTGGATATCCGCTTTTGGCAGACGCGCCATCTTCAGTGCAAACCCCATGTTTTCTCGCACCGTCATCTGCGGGTAGAGCGCGTAGCTCTGGAACACCATCGCAATGTCACGCAGCTTGGGTTCGACTTCGGTGACATTGCGCTCATTAATGTGCACTTCGCCGCCGGAGATCTCTTCCAGCCCGGCAATCATTCGCAGTAGCGTGGATTTGCCGCAGCCGCTTGGGCCTACAAGGACGCAGAACTCACCGTCCGGGATAGTCAGCGACACATCTTTAATGACGTGCGCATCACCATAAGACTTACGCACGCTATTCAATACAACAGATCCCATCGGTAACTCCTTATCCTTTGACCGCGCCGGACATAATCCCGCGATTGAAATGTTTTTGCAGACCCAGATAGACGATGATGCTTGGCAGCATCGCCAGTAGCGTAATGGCGATAAAAATGTTCGGGGTGATACTTTCATCGGTACGCAGCGTGCCGAGGATCACCGGAATGGTGTTGAGGCTGTCCTGGTTGACCACAATCAGCGGCAGCAGGTACTGGTCCCAAATCATAATGAAGCCAAACGTCACCACCGTACCGAGCGCCGGTTTCACCAGCGGTAGGATGACGTGGAAGAAAATCTGCCATTCATTCGCACCGTCGATACGTGCCGCCTCTTCCAGCTCTTTCGGGATAGCCGACATAAATTCGGTCAACACGAAGATAGAGAACGCCCAGCCCACCACCGGCAGAATCATCCCGAGGTAGCTGTTGTATAGCGATGCGTCGATAAATGGCAGTCGCCAATTGATAATCATGTACAACGGGATGGCGATAACTTCTTCCGGCAGCATCATGGTGGAGAGAATCACCAGGCTGACCAGCGCCACGCCACGGAACTTTTTGCGTGCCAGTGCGTAGGCCGCCAGCGCGCTGACCGACACCTGCAGCACGGTGCCGAAGAACACCACCAGAATCGAGTTCAGCAGGTACTGCCAGACGCCGATATCCATCCACGCAAAGATAAAGTTTTCAAACGAGAACTGATTAGGCCAGGCCAGCAGCTCCCCCGGTTTAACCGGTGCGCCGCTAAAGGCGGTGGCGACGATGCCCCAGAACGGTCCCACAAAGACAATCAGCAGCAGCGCGTAGATGCACCAGCGTCCTGCGGTATCCCAACGTTTACTCAACATCACGGCTCCTTAGTAACGTGCGATACGTTTTTTCAGCGTCAGATGACAGATGGTTAAGATCACCGTGAAGGTGAACAGCAGGAACGACACCGCCGATGCGTAGCCATAGTCAAACTGCTCAAAACCAAGTTTATAGATGTGGGTCATGACCATTTCGGTAGAGTTAGATGGCCCCCCGCCGGTGGTGGCATACACTTCCGCAAACACGCGGAAACCACGAATAAAGGAGAGCATCAGCACCACCGACAGCGCCGGGATCATCCCTGGCAGCGTCACGTAGCGCAGGCGGTTCCACCAGTTCGCACCATCAACGTTTGAAGCGTCGTACAGATCCCGGCTGATCCCCGCCAAACCAGCAATGAATATCACCATGTTGTACGGCACCGCCTTCCAGATATGCAGCAGCATGATGACCCATAGCGCCTGATCGGAACTGGCAAGGAAACCCTGATCAGCCACGCCAAACCAGCTCAGAATGTGGTTCATGACCCCGTTCGGCGTTGGGTTGAACAGGATGCGCCACATTTCCGCGACGATTGCCGCACTGGTCACCGCCGGTAAAAAGATGGCGGTACGGATAAAGCGCAGATGGCGCGCCGGGCCTTCCAGCAGCATGGCCAGGAAGAACGCCAGGATAGCGGCAGCAAACATGGTGACCAGCACATACAGCAGGGTGTTCACCACCGCCGCATGCAGCTCAACATCGGCAAATGCGCGGGTAAAGTTGGCAAACCCCACCCACTCATCCGGCTGATTAAAGTTGACCTTGTAGAAGCTCATCACCAGACCTTGAATCATCGGGATGAACTTAAACCAGCTAAAAATAATCAGCGCCGGGGCTAAAAACAGCCACGGGATCAGCGCTCGTTTACGTTTTGACGTCAGCCATCCGGTAGCGTCAGGCGAAGCGGCTTGCTTTAGCGGCGCGGACTTCGTCTCATGCAGCGTCATAACTCACTCCCTCACTTAGCCAGCACATTTTGTTTTTCCAGCTCGGCGTTCACCTTGCCATCAATCGCCTTCAGCTCAGCGCCAATGTCGCTGTTGCAGTCGGCAAAAATACGGTTAAAGCCATCGGCGGCCACCTGACGTACCGGCGTCCAGTTAGGGATCTGCGGCACATAGCGCCCCTCTTCGTTATACAGACGGGCGAACGTTTCCCAACGCGCATCCTGATACACGGCTTTGACATCGACATTCTTGTTAACCGGTAGACGAACCACTGGAATATGCTGGCTGCCTTTACCCATACCAATTTCCTGGCCTTCTTGCGAAATCATGAATTCGATGAACTTACGCGCCTCTTCTTTCTGCTTGCTGCTCTTCATCATAAAGACCGTGGTCCCTTCAGCGAGCGTGGCTTCCCCTTTCGGCCCGACGACGGGCACCACTTCAAAATTGTCTTTGCCGGGGTCTTTATCAAACAGCGCAATATGATATGGGCCGCTGAAGAACATGCCGCTCTGACCGGAACGGAAGGATGGGATAACGTCGGCGGTAGTCGCGTTGATGGCCCCGGGTTGGGTCACTTTTTCGCACATCATGGTGCGCAGAAAGGTCATTGCCTGGGTCACTTCTGGCGTATTGAGAGAGGCGCTGAATTTGCCGTTATTCTCTTTCACGAAGTCGCCGCCGGCCTGCCAAATAAAGCTGCTCATAAACCAGCTGGCGTAGCCACGAGTGGTTGAAGCGGGAACAATAAACCCATAGGTGTCATTTTTGCCGTTACCGTCCGGATCCAGGGTGGTAAACGCTTTGGCCAGTGTCTGGATATCGTCCCAGCTTTTTGGCTGCGGCAGGCCGAGCTTTTCACGCCAGTCTTTACGCACGAATAACGCGAAGGTTTGCGCAGAGGTCGGGACACCGTAATATTTGCCATCGATATAACGAGTACTGTTCCAGGCGGTCTGATACAGGTCATCTCCGCCAGCAATCGCTTTTGGATCAATCTCTTCGGCAATGCCTAATTGGATAAACTGCCCCAGCGATGCCGCGTCGTTAAAGATCAGATCCGGTAAAGCATTCCCCGCCGTGGCGCGAGCCAGGCGCTGCTCAAAATCGGTGGTCGCGTTGAAATACTCAATTTTGATCCCGGTTTTCTCTTCGAACTTCTCCGCCTCTTGCTTGTAAATATTTTTGGAGTCGTTACTTGCGCGGATCCAAACGTTGAGCGTCGTGGCGGCGTAGCTTTGCCCGATACCCAGTCCCAGCGCAGAGAGAAGTAATATTGAACGTAATTTATTCGCAGACATGATTGCATATCCTTTATTGTAGGGCACAAAGGTAATTAAATTCGCAACAAATGCATATTCAATGAAAGAAATAAGCATTTGGGTATTAATGCAAGATGCGTAAAAATCTATTTCCCAACATTAAATAGAATTATATTTTTCAATACAACCACACAAAAAAGAAATCCCATTTCAAAAACAAAAAGGTTGAATCAGATCACACCAAAAAGTGACATAAAAAGTGACATAAAAATAAAATCATTAAATATCAATACATTAAGTTTTTTCTTATTTTGTTGATAAACTAAACAAAAATAGAAAAACACCGAATTCTGTGATTCGCATTGCACTAAAAGCGTTATTTTTTAACCATATCGTTAAATATGATGAGCATCACAAAAAAAATCACTTTGTCTTTTACACTGCACGCCATCGTATTTAAAAACGCTTTATTTTTAATTAAAACGCCTGCCTTTCACGTATCTTAAATACGCGACAGGTATAATTCTGTTGTTATCTTTTCTCATATTTGCAGAAGGGTTATCACTATGAACTCAATACCTCGCCGAGGATTATTAGGCCTTGCGCTGCTGTGTTCTGGCCTCAGCACTTCCCTGTATGCCGCCGAGCCTTACACGCTTGATGGTAAGGACCTGGCCTTTAGCCGCCAGCAGATTGCGGCCAAAGATCCACTGTTCGTTCAGGCGCAAAGTGCGCTGCTGAAGAAAGCCGACCTCGCATTAAAGCACCCGCTGTTCTCAGTGATGGATAAAACGCTGGTCGCCGCCAGCGGCAACAAACATGACTATTACAGCTTCCCGCCTTACTGGTGGCCAAATCCCGATACCAAAGATGGGCTGCCGTATATCCGCAAAGATGGGCAAACCAACCCGGATGCCAATAGCGATGCCACCGATAAAAATCGGCTGGTGAAGATGAGTAATGATGTCTCGACGCTAGCCCTTGCCTGGTACTTCTCACAGGACAAACGCTACGCGCAAAAGGCCACTGAGCAGTTGAAAAGCTGGTTCCTCAATTCAGAAACCCGCATGACGCCAAATTTGCAGCACGCGCAGGCAATACCCGGCATAAACACTGGGCGCGGCATTGGCATCATCGACAGCCGCGCGCTGGTCGATGTGGTGGATGCCATTGCCCTGTTGCAAGATTCCGGAACCCTGAGTGATAAAGAAGTGACCGATCTTAAGCAGTGGTTCGGTGAGTTTTATCACTGGATGACCACCAGCCAGAACGGCTTTGAAGAGGAGAACTGGCACAACAACCACGGCACCTATTTTGATATGCAGGCAACGACCTTCGCACTGTTCAGCGGTAAAACCGAGGACGCGAAAAAACGGTTGTACGTCACCCAGCTGCGGCGCATCGCCGGACAGTTTGATATCGAAGGCCGCCAGATGGCGGAGCTGGAGCGAACCCGTCCGTGGCACTACAGCAACTTCAACCTTGAAGCCTACAACCGCCTGGGGCGCCTGGGTGAAAAAGCCGGGGTCGACATCTGGAACTTCACCCTCGACGACCATAGCCTGCGCAAGGGCTATCACTACATTGCCGGATTTATCAACAGCGACACGCCGTGGCCGTGGAAAGATCTCGACAAAATGGACGACAAAAAAGCGTTACGCAATATTGCCACCGCTGCTCACGCCTGGCCGGAAGACCCGCTGTTCCGCGAAAAAGCCCAGTGGTTACGCGCAAAATATCCCGACGATATCACCACGCTCATCGCCCCACTTTCCGCATCAGCAGAGGTCAAGGATAACCACTGATGAAACAATTTTCTGGGCTATGGCCCGAGATTGCCAGACGTGCAGCCGGCAATAACGGCCTGATGACACAGCTCGTGAAGAATGCACAGCCAATGCTGGATGCCGAGGTGCGCATTCCGCAGACCGGCATTGCCAGTTGGAATCTCTACTATTTTTGCCCGCACCACGGCGTGCGGTTAACCTGGCAGGCCGACTCTCCCCACCAGCACGCCTGTCCGGTGGACGGCGAGATATTTCGCGGCGAACCATGGGATGGTGCATGGTGGCGGGAGATGAATGGCCGTAACGCCAGCGCCTGCCAGCAGCTGGGCCTGTTGTGGCAGTTGACCGGCGTGACGGCCTATCGCGATAAAGTGCGTACGCTGCTGATGGGCTACGCCGATGTCTATCCTGGGTATGAAGTTCATGGTGATATTCCGCATAACGGTCCGGGCAAGATGAACGCCCAAACCCTGTGTGAGGCCAACTGTATTCTGGATATGGCGCTGGGCTATGACTTTATTCGTGAAACGTTAACCCCGAGCGAGCAGCTGCATATCAGCGAAAATCTGCTGCGCTGCGCTGCGAATTTTTTGCGTGAGCATCGCAGCCCGCAGATCCACAACCACGAGGTAAAAATCGGCGCAGCGCTCGGGGTGCTCGGGTTTGTCCTGGAAGATGAGGATCTGCTGGAGTTTGCCGTCAATCAGCCGTACGGCCTGCGATGGCAGCTGGAGAATGGCCTGCTGGCGGAGGGGTTGTGGTTCGAAGGTTCGGTGCACTACCACTATTATGCGCTGCAAGGTTTCTTTGCCTTTGAAAAACTGGCCCGCGGCACCCGCTGGAGCCTGATCGACGGCCCGTGGTATCAGCCGATGCTAAGTTTCCCACTCGCTTTGCTGCTGCCGGACGGCACCTTCCCGCGTCTTAACGACTGCCTCGCGGGGCAGGAAAAACTGCACCACCGGGATGTGTATGAGTTTGCCTGGTTTATCTGGCGCGACCCGCTGTACGCCGCCGTGCTGCAGTTTACCGAGTCAGAACCTGACGAACGTGAAACGCTGCTGTGGCGCGACCAGCCGCTGCCAGAAAGTACGGCGACACTGATCCCTCAACAGTCGCTGTTTGCGCCGGGCGCAGGCATCACCTTGTGGCGTAATCAGCAGCAACAGCAGGCGCTGCTGATTAAGCACAGCCCGTGGGGGGGCGAGCACGATCATTACGATCGATTAGGGCTGATGCTATGGCAGCAGGACGGCTGGCTGCTGCCGGATCTTGGCACCACCGGGTACGGTGCCAAAATGCACTATGACTACTACAAAAATAGCGCCACCCATAACACGCTAACCGTGAATCAAAGCAACCAGCCGCCGGCCAATCCTGATGTGCTGGGCTGGCATATGGGCAACGACTATCTGTGGCTGGATACGCAAGTGGACTGGGGCAAGCCACCGCCGGAGCTGAATAGCCATACGCGTGTCGAATGGGACGTCCTGTCCTGGCAGGAAATTCGCTTCCGCCGCCGGCTGCTATGGATTGATGATGTGCTTATCGACCTGTCATCCGTTGAAAACCCACATCGCCAACAGCTCGACTGGACCCTGCATCTGGCCGCGCAGGCGCTAGACCAAACCGGTACACCGCAGCCCTTTTCACTCAGCGGGCCGCTGCGGCATATGGAAGACTCTACCATGACGCCGCTCCATGGCTGTCAGCCGCGCCACTTCACGCGCGGTGAAAATACCGTGGCGCTCTGGCTGGCGGGTGATGGCGAACTGTGGCAAGGGCTGGCACCGGATAACCCGGCAATAAGCAACCTCAGCTATCTGGTGTTGCGCAACCATTTGCCGCAGGCGCGTTTTGTCTGTCTGTGGGATCTGGCAAAGTCAGCGCCGCTGACGGAGGTGAGCGTTCATCATACGCCCATTGGCACTCAGCTTTCGTTCTGGCGCGGGGAACATGTCACTCATGTGACACTCTACGATGACCCGGAATTGCTGCCTGATGTGATCAACTAGAACCACGCCTTCCGGCAACGGAAGGCGTATTTAACGTTTTTCAACGGTGATCATCGAGACGAAGGGATGATACTGCCAGGGAATACTGCCCCCCTGCTGGTACATCTTCGAGATGGTACCGTCGAGATAGAGCATCTGCCGCACGTTCAGCCGCGTTTTGGCATAGCAGGCGAAATCATAAAAATTGGTTTCGCGATCGCTTAGCATAAACACAACCTTTCCCTGCTTAGTGATGCCGACACCGTTGCGCAGTTTACGCGAGCTAGCGGAAGGTTTAAGCCGCCAGTTGATGGTCCCGTTTTCAATCAACATGGGGCCAGACTGCACCGCGTAGTCCATCCCTGCGGTCGATTTCAGCTTATCAAGACTGACGATCCCCGCCTGATGACCGCGAAGATAAAATACGCCACCGGGTTTTATAAAGAAGTTGCCGCCACCTGATGCGCGGTTGACCGCCACTTTTTGCTGACCGTTCTCAATATAGAGTCCGAGCGGCGCGTAAGCTTTATCGTAAATGCCGCCGTTCATCGCCATCCGCACGCGGCCATCACCGTTGATAGCACCAAGCAGCGCGCGCAGCGAACCATAGTCTTTACCGTTAGGCTGCTGCCAGTACATGGCGATACGTTCACGTTGGGGATCGGCTTGATAGCTTTGCAGCGTAAGGCCCGGGTCGGTCAACTGACAGGAAGGACCGGCTGCCGCCAGTAACGGCGTAGTCGCCAGTACCAGCAACAGCGGTTTTAGGAGGAACGCCATTGGCTTATTCGTCCTCGTCTTCGTCCTCAAAACGGGCAACGATTCGCTCGCCGGTGTGGGTTGCGCGCAGCTCTTCAGCCACCAGCGCAATAGCCTGACCGCTCGCCATGCCCTGAGACATCAGCTCCTGAATACGCTCAACGGCTTTCTGCTGCTGTTCATGGCTTAATGAAGGTAATCCTGCAAACATCATTGACTCCTGCTACATTGTGGGCGCTTATTATTTCATGCTGCCCGAACATTCGCCATAGGCAGCGCAGACCAGGCTGGACAGAATAACGATGTTACACCCTTCAACCATGACGCTTCCCTGGCGACAGGACGCAGCAGAATACTATTTTGCCCCGTTAAGCGCCTCGCCATGGGCCATGATGTTGCACTCAGGCTACGCCAACCATCCGCACAGCCGTTACGATATCGTGGTTGCCGAGCCGCGTATCACGCTCGTCACTCGCGGCGAAACCACCGAAATCAGCCGTGTCGACGGCCCCGTCATCTCATCACATGACGATCCGCTGGCCCTGCTGCACGACGCGCTGGCAAGCTGTGGGTTTAACGACACGTCATTTCCAGATTTACCGTTTATCGGCGGCGCAGTTGGGCTGTTCGGCTACGATCTCGGACGGCGTTTTGAAAATCTGCCACAGCTGGCACAGGCTGATATTACCGTGCCAGATATGGCGGTGGGGATTTATGACTGGGCGCTGATCGTTGACCACCATCGTCAACGCGTGACGTTGCTGTGCCATGGTGATGTCAACGCGCGTTTGGACTGGCTTGCACAACAGCAAGCAACCGTTGCCCAGCCATTTGCCCTGACTTCAGGCTGGCAATCCAATATGAGCCGTGAACAATACGGCGAAAAATTCCGTCAGGTGCAGGACTATTTACAAAGCGGCGACTGCTACCAGGTCAACCTTGCCCAGCGTTTTCAGGCAAGCTACCGGGGCGATGAATGGCAGGCATTTGTTCGTCTTAATCACTGCAATCGTGCGCCGTTCAGCGCATTTTTGCGTTTTGACGACAGCGCTATCTTAAGTCTGTCACCCGAGCGCTTTATTCAGCTTGAACAGGGGCAGATCCAGACCCGCCCCATCAAAGGTACCTTGCCGCGTTTAGACGACCCGCTGGCCGATGCCGAACAGGCCAATCGGCTGGCGAACTCAGCGAAGGATCGTGCAGAAAATCTGATGATTGTCGATCTGATGCGCAACGACATTGGCCGGGTGGCCGTGCCGGGCAGCGTACGCGTACCGGAGTTGTTCGTGGTCGAACCATTCCCGGCGGTCCATCATCTGGTAAGCACCATCACTGCCACCTTACCTGCTTCTCTGCATGCGACCGACCTGCTGCGCGCAGCGTTTCCCGGCGGCTCGATTACCGGTGCGCCCAAAGTGCGCGCGATGGAGATCATCGACGAACTCGAGCCTCATCGTCGCAACGCATGGTGCGGCAGCATTGGCTATCTCAGCGCCTGCGGCAATATGGACACCAGCATTACCATCCGCACTGTCACCGCAACGCAAGGCACGCTGTACTGTTCAGCTGGCGGCGGTCTGGTGGCTGACAGCGAAGAAGCCGCGGAATATCAGGAAACATTTGATAAAGTTAATCGTATCTTATCGCAACTGGAGTCATAACCATGGATGTCAACGCGCTGAATCTGGATGACTTTCTCTCCCGCTTTCAGCTGCTGCGCCCGCAAACCAGCCGCGCGGCGCTCAATGCTCGTCAGGCTGCGGTGTTGGTGCCGATTGTGCGCCGTCCTCAGCCCGGTCTGCTGCTGACGCAGCGCTCCGCACGTTTGCGCAAACATCCCGGCCAGGTAGCATTCCCCGGCGGTGCAGTAGACAGTAGCGATGCCTCGCTGATTGCCGCCGCGCTACGGGAAGCCCAGGAAGAAGTGGCCATACCGCCGGAATGCGTCGATATTATTGGCGTGCTGCCGCCGGTCGACAGCGTAACCGGCTTTCAGGTAACTCCCGTACTGGGCGTCATCCCACCGGATCTGCACTATCACGCCAGCGAAGACGAAGTGGCGTCAGTGTTTGAGATGCCGCTTGCCGAAGCGCTGCGCCTTGGCCGCTATCATCCGCTCGACATTCACCGTCGCGGCGATTCTCACCGCGTTTGGCTGTCGTGGTATCAGCACTATTTTGTCTGGGGTATGACCGCAGGCATCATTCGTGAGCTGGCGCTACAAGTGGGCCTTAAACCCTGACTATACTTATCCTAAACAGCGGCACTCAGCATTAGTAAAACCAAGGCTATTCATTAGTTAAATTCATGTGAATAGTTCAGCTGAGTTCCGGGTTCCCTCATACACTATGCGCAGTTATTACATCGTTGCCGCAACAACGCGGCAACCCTGTCAGGAGTGTTAAAGTGATTAGTATATTCGACATGTTTAAGGTGGGGATTGGCCCCTCATCTTCCCATACTGTAGGGCCGATGAAGGCAGGCAAACAGTTCGTCGATGACCTGGTCGAAAAGGGACTGATTGATGACGTGACGCGCGTTGCCGTCGACGTCTATGGTTCACTGTCCCTCACCGGTAAAGGCCACCATACCGATATCGCGATCATTATGGGTCTGGCGGGCAACCAGCCGGATACCGTTGATATTGATGCTATCCCGGCGTTTATTCGTGACGTTGAAACCCGCGGCCGTCTGCTGCTGGCAAAAGGCCGCGTCGAAGTTGATTTCCCGGCGAACGACGGCATGCGTTTTCGCAGTGAGAACCTGTCGCTGCACGAAAACGCTATGCAGATCCACGCCTGGGCCGGCGAGACGCTGGTCTATAGCAAAACCTACTACTCCATCGGCGGCGGTTTTATCGTCGACGAAGAGCATTTTGGCAAAGAAGCCAGCAATGCAGTACAGGTGCCTTATCCGTTTGCTTCTGCCGCCGAACTGCTTGGCTATTGCCACGAGACGGGCCTCTCCGTCTCCGGCATGGTGATGCAAAACGAACTGGCACTGCATAGCAAACAAGAGATTGAAGATTATTTCGCTAACGTGTGGCAGACCATGCAAGCGTGTATCGATCGTGGGATGAATACCGAAGGTATTCTGCCAGGGCCGCTGCGCGTGCCGCGCCGTGCTTCAGCGCTGCGTCGTCTGCTGGTCGCCAGCGATAAGCTGTCCCACGATCCGATGAACGTGGTTGATTGGGTCAATATGTTTGCGCTGGCGGTGAACGAAGAAAACGCAGCCGGTGGCCGCGTGGTGACGGCACCGACCAACGGCGCCTGCGGGATTGTGCCTGCAGTGCTCGCCTACTACGACCACTTTATTGAACCGGTCACGCCAGAAATCTATATCCGCTACTTCCTTGCGGCGGGTGCAATTGGCGCGCTGTATAAGATGAACGCCTCGATTTCCGGCGCCGAAGTCGGCTGTCAGGGTGAAGTGGGTGTAGCCTGTTCAATGGCCGCAGCCGGTCTGGCCGAACTGCTGGGCGCAAGCCCTGAGCAGGTTTGCGTCGCCGCCGAAATCGGTATGGAGCATAACCTGGGTCTAACCTGTGACCCGGTCGCCGGGCAGGTTCAGGTTCCGTGCATCGAACGTAACGCCATTGCCTCAGTGAAAGCGATTAACGCCTCCCGCATGGCAATGCGCCGCACCAGCGAGCCGCGCGTGTCGTTGGATAAGGTTATTGAGACCATGTATGAAACCGGTAAAGACATGAACGCCAAATACCGCGAAACGTCACGCGGCGGCCTGGCTATTAAGGTTCAGTGCGACTAATACCTCTCTCACCCACCCCTAATACGGGTGGGTGATTTATTTCCCTCTTTTCTCTCACTTTTTTAGCTTCCCTCTACACTTGCACTATCGTCACTGGTATTTTCAGTATCAATACATTCGCACCGAGTCCCGGACATGCAAACCGCACAATGGATTATCAGAAAATATCTGCGTAAGCGAATCGCCGTGTGCGTGACCGTCGCCATTTGTGCTTTCGCGCTCACTCTAGGAATACGATTTATTTCGCAGCGTAGCGTAAATCACAAGCAGATAGAGATGCTCACCAACCACTCGGTAGAGCGACTGAATAAAATACTGCTGCCGCTGGAAACCCAGCGCAGCGAGATGCTGGCGTTGGTTGGGCAGCCCTGTGAAGCCATTCATCTACAACTGCGAAAACTGGCCGTAGAACTGCAGACGGTGCGTTCCATTGCGCTCATCAAATCAGGCCATCTTTATTGTTCTAGCACCCTTGGCGCGCGCAATGTCCCGATTCACTCACTGCAAGCGCAGCTACCTAACCCCCAACCTCTGCTGCAATTAACCATCGATCACTCCTTGATTAAAGGCACGCCGATACTCATCCAGTGGTTTCCCGCTTCGGCGGATGGCCAGGACGGCGTGTTGGCTTCTATTAATATAGATTTGGTCAGCAGCATTATTCTGGAAGCCTCGCCGCCGCTAATTAGCCACATGAGCCTGAACGTAGGCGATCGGTATTATCAACATGAAACCGGAATTACCCCGCAGTTGGTCAATTCCGACAACAGTTCCTACACCCTACAATCCTCACGTTTCCCTTTCAGCATTAATGCATTAAGCCCCGGCCCTGAACGGCTGGCATTGAGCAATCTCTATTCCGAGCTCCCCCTGGCCATCATCATGAGCGTGCTGTTTACGTGGATTGCCTGGCTGGCTACCGCCGGTCGCTTGAGCTTCTCGCGGGAAATTAATATGGGGATTGCAGGCAAAGAATTTAGCCTCTACTGTCAGCCGCAGATGGACGCGCGCGTGCAGCGCTGCACCGGCGTTGAGATTCTGCTGAGATGGAACAACCCGCGCGTCGGTTGGGTTGACCCAGACGTTTTTGTGCCAATTGCCGAAACGCAAAATCTGATAATCCCTCTCACCCGCTATGTCATTGGCGAGACCGCGAAAAAGCTTCATCTTTTCCCGCAGGATCCCGATTTTCAGATAGGTATTAACGTGGCAGCACCGCACTTCAAGCACGGGCAACTGCTGAAGGATTTACAGCAAAGCTGGTTTAGCGTTAAGCCGGTACAGCAGTTGACCATCGAACTTACTGAACGTGATGCACTACATGATGTGGATTACCAGGTACGCAGCGATCTGGGCAATCGCCAGATAAAACTGGCTATCGATGATTTCGGGACGGGTAACAGTTCACTCTCGTGGCTGGAAATGCTGCACCCGGACGTCCTCAAAATCGATAAATCATTTACCGGAGCTATAGGAACGGATGCGGTGAATTCAACGGTGACCGATATGATTATCGCGCTTGCTCAGCGTCTGAATATTGAACTGGTTGCGGAAGGCGTGGAGACCGATGAACAGGCGAGCTATCTCCAGCGCCACGGCGTTCATTTGCTGCAGGGGTATCTGTTCTCACAACCGATACCCCTTGAGGATTTCCCGCGCTGGATGGCGGAACAGGAAGCACAAACGCGGTAGGATTTGTGCTTCCCGTCAATGCCCGGATTTGGCAGGTTTGAGCCTTAGTCGGGCTTCTGAGAGACGTTACTCTTCTTCGTCATGGTGTGAGTTCAACTTCACCACACGTACCTGATCAACACGATAATTGTTGGCTTCCGTCACGGTGATTTGTACCGACGGGAGTTCAACTCTCTCGCCCGCACGCGGGATCTGCCCGTTGACCGCGATCACCAAACCGGCAACCGTTGCATAATCATTATCTTCGTCAACCAGATTATCGAGCCCCAACGTTTGCTGTAGCGCATGCAGGTCGGTGGAGCCCTTTACCAACCAACCATCGCCATCAGCAACAATTTCTGGCGTTTCGTCGGCGTCCGGGAACTCCCCGGCAATCGCTTCCAGTACGTCCAGCGGCGTTACCAGCCCCTGCACCATCCCGAATTCGTTGGTGACCATGACGAAGCTCCCACGCGCCCGTCGCAGCACGCCCAGCAGATTGATGGGGTCGAGGGTATCCGGCACAATAATCGCCGGTGAGGCAGAAGCGATAGCCAGCACGTCTTCACCAGCCTCCAGTGCCACCAGCAGCTCTTTAGCCCGCACAATCCCGACAATCTCATCCAACTCACCGCGACATACCGGGAACAGGCTATGCGGTGAGGAGAGCAGCTGCTCGCGGATCTCATCGCGACTCAGGTTGGCATCAACCCAGCTGATTTCACCCCGCGGCGTCATGATACTGCGCAACGAACGCGAAGCCAGGGTCAGTACGCCGTTAATCATGTAGCGTTCTTCTTCCACGAACGCTCCTTCTGGCACCGGCACGGTCGCTTTATTGCTTTCATCATTGACCACGGCAACCGGTTTACGGTTACCCATCAGGCGCAAAATAGCGTCTGCGGTACGAGCACGCAGCGGCTGCGTGGATTGATGGCGAATAAAGTTTCGGCGCGCGATCTGGTTAAACAGTTCGATAAGTACCGAGAAGCCAATCGCGGCGTACAGGTAGCCTTTCGGAATATGGAAACCAAAACCTTCTGCGACGAGGCTTAAACCAATCATCAGCAGGAAACTTAAACACAGCACCACCACGGTCGGATGCTGGTTGACGAAGCTGGTCAGCGGCTTAGACGCCAGCAGCATCACGCCCATCGCGATAACCACAGCGGCCATCATTACCCACAGATGCTCCACCATACCGACCGCAGTAATCACTGCGTCCAGCGAGAAGACAGCATCCAGCACCACAATCTGCGCAACGACCACCCAGAAGCTGGAATAGCCTTTGCCATGACCGGAGTCGTGCTGACGGTTCTCTAATCGCTCATGGAGCTCAGTCGTCGCCTTAAACAACAGGAATAGACCACCGACCAGCATGATCATGTCACGTCCTGAGAAGGTCTGCCCCCATACGGTAAACAGCGGCGCGGTGAGCGTCACCATCCACGAGATAACGGACAGCAGTCCCAGTCGCATGATAAGCGCCAGCGAGAGGCCGATAAGACGAGCCTTATCACGTTGTTTTGGCGGCAGTTTATCGGCAAGAATGGCGATAAACACCAGGTTATCAATACCCAGAACAATTTCCAGCACGACAAGCGTCAACAATCCCGCCCAAATTGACGGGTCCATTAACAGTTCCATAAAGCACTCCAACGAGAGACAAGACGGGTCATCGCTATGTCATGTTTAAGCGAGACGATACCTGGCGATAGAAAAAGTTGGCGCGTATGGCCGAAAGATGTGCCGCATAAGCGAGCGAAAACGAAAAGGCGTCGGTGAGGATCCATACTACGGGCTGATGCCCTATACTCCTGTCTAGTTAAACGAAGCATTAACATAGCAAATTAAAAAGATATTTTGCCAAAGATTTACCAGTCTTTGCAAAATGTAAGGCTATTTTTTACACCGCAAAATAATTGCAACCCTTTAACTAAATTACGGATCTTCATCACATTAATTATTCTTTCACTGTCTAAAATAATTCTCGGTAACTATTGGTTTATCTCTCTAACCCTTGTCTGAATCGATTCGGTAACGGCATCGGCTCAAATGGTATCAGCCCTACTGATACTCACGATAATAAAAGGAGGTAGCAAGTGACGATTGCTATTGTAATAGGCACACATGGTTGGGCAGCAGAGCAACTGCTGAAAACGGCAGAAATGCTGTTGGGCGAGCAGGAAAATGTTGGCTGGATCGATTTCGTGCCTGGCGAGAATGCAGAAACGTTAATCGAAAAATACACCGCTGAGCTGGCAAAGCTTGATACCAGTAAAGGTGTATTGTTCCTTGTCGACACGTGGGGCGGTAGCCCATTCAACGCGGCTAGCCGCATTGTGGTTGATAAAGAAAACTACGAAGTGATCGCTGGCGTCAACGTACCGATGCTGGTCGAGACCTTTATGGCTCGTGATGATAACCCAAGCTTTGATGAGCTGGTGGCGTTGGCTGTTGAGACCGGTAGCGAAGGCGTGAAAGCGCTGAAAGCAAAACCCGTTGAAAAAGCGGCTCCTGCACCGGTTAAGCCTAAAGCTGCAGCACCTGCTAAACCAATGGGCCCGAACGATTATATGCACATTGGCCTGGCGCGTATCGATGACCGTTTAATTCACGGTCAGGTTGCTACCCGCTGGACTAAAGAAACCAACGTTACGCGCATTATTGTGGTCAGCGATGAAGTTGCCGCTGATACCGTGCGTAAAACGTTGCTGACTCAGGTTGCACCTCCTGGCGTCACGGCGCACGTTGTCGATGTCGCTAAAATGATCCGCGTCTACAACAACCCGAAATATGCGGGTGAGCGTGTGATGCTGCTGTTCACTAACCCGACCGACGTTGAACGTATCGTGGAAGGCGGCGTGAAAGTGACCTCAGTAAACGTTGGTGGTATGGCGTTCCGCCAGGGCAAAACCCAGGTAAACAACGCGGTATCCGTTGACGAGAAGGATATTGAGGCCTTTAACAAACTGAACGCACGTGGTATCGAGCTGGAAGTCCGTAAAGTTTCCACCGACCAGAAACTGAAAATGATGGATCTGATTGCCAAAGTGCCGAAATAAGGCTTTGGCAACGTTTTAGCCTTCACACTTAAGTCTGAATAAGCAATAGGAGAAGTACAATGGAGATTACCACTCTTCAGATTGTGCTGGTGTTCATCGTCGCATGTATTGCAGGTATGGAATCAATACTCGATGAATTTCAGTTCCACCGTCCGCTGGTCGCTTGTACGCTGATCGGTATCGTTCTCGGGGATATGAAAACCGGTATTATCATCGGTGGTACCCTGGAAATGATCGCTCTGGGCTGGATGAACATCGGTGCAGCCGTTGCGCCTGATGCTGCGCTGGCATCAATTATTTCTACCATTCTGGTCATTGCAGGCCATCAGGGTATCGGCGCAGGTATCGCGCTGGCTATCCCTCTGGCAGCCGCAGGCCAGGTTCTGACCATCATCGTTCGTACCATCACCGTGGCATTCCAGCACGCAGCTGATAAAGCAGCTGAAAGCGGAAACCTCACGGCGCTGTCCTGGATTCACGTTTCCTCTCTGTTCCTGCAGGCGATGCGTATTGCAATCCCAGCAGTAATCGTTGCGGTCTCCGTGGGTACCAGCGAAGTTCAGAGCATGCTGAACGCCATTCCGGAAGTTGTGACCAGCGGTCTGAACATCGCCGGTGGCATGATCGTGGTAGTAGGTTACGCGATGGTCATCAACATGATGCGCGCAGGCTATCTGATGCCGTTCTTCTACCTCGGCTTCGTGACTGCAGCATTCACTAACTTCAACCTGGTTGCTCTGGGCGTGATTGGCGCAGTAATGGCTATCCTCTACATCCAGCTGAGCCCGAAATACAACCGCGTTGCAGGTGCACCTGCTCAAGCGGCTGGTTCTAACGATCTTGATAACGAATTGGACTAACAGGTGAGCGAAATGGTTGATGTGACTAAAACTACCACCGAGAAAAAACTCACTCCGGGCGACATCCGTGGCGTGTTCCTTCGTTCAAACCTGTTCCAGGGTTCATGGAACTTCGAACGTATGCAGGCGCTGGGCTTCTGCTTCTCTATGGTGCCGGCGATTCGTCGTCTGTATCCAGAGAACAACGATGCGCGTAAACAGGCTATCAAGCGTCACCTGGAATTCTTTAACACCCATCCTTACGTAGCGGCCCCTGTACTGGGCGTTACGCTGGCGATGGAAGAACAACGTGCTAACGGCGCAGAGATTGACGATGGTGCTATCAACGGTATCAAAGTTGGTCTGATGGGCCCGCTGGCAGGCGTAGGTGACCCAATCTTCTGGGGTACCGTACGTCCGGTCTTCGCGGCGCTGGGTGCCGGTATCGCGATGAGTGGTAGCCTGCTTGGGCCACTGCTGTTCTTCATCCTGTTCAACCTGGTACGTCTGGCAACCCGTTACTACGGCGTGGCTTACGGTTACCGTAAAGGGATCGATATCGTTTCTGATATGGGTGGTGGCTTCCTGCAGAAACTGACTGAGGGGGCGTCTATCCTCGGCCTGTTTGTCATGGGGGCCCTGGTTAACAAGTGGACGCACGTAAACATCCCGCTGGTGGTTTCAACTATCACCGGTCAGGATGGCCAAACCCGTGTGACTACCGTGCAGACAATCCTTGACCAGCTGATGCCGGGCCTGGTTCCTCTGCTGCTGACCTTCGCCTGTATGTGGCTGCTGCGTAAGAAAGTGAACGCCCTGTGGATTATCGTTGGCTTCTTCGTCATCGGTATCGTGGGTTACGCAATCGGCCTGCTGGGTCTGTAATATCTGATGTACACCGGGGGCCCTGCCCCCGGTTTTTTTATTTGGAGGCTTAATGTCCATTACGGATTTGGTACTGGTCCTTTTCATCATCGCACTGCTGGCTTTCGCCATTTACGATCAGTTCATCATGCCCCGCCGTCATGGCGCCACCCTTCTCGCCGTCCCTCTTCTACGCCCTGGTCGCGTAGACAGCGTTATCTTCGTCGTGCTGATCGTTATCCTTGTGTACAACAATGTCACCAGCCACGGTGCGCTAATTACCACATGGTTATTATGTGCACTGGCGTTAATGGGATTTTACCTCTTTTGGATCCGCAGCCCGAAAATCATCTTTAAAACGGAAGGCTTCTTCTTTGGAAATGTGTGGATAAAATATAGCCGTATTCAAAAAATGAATTTATCCGAAGATGGTGTGCTGGTGATGCAATTAGAAAAACGCCGTCTTCTTATTCGGGTTAAGAATATTGATGACCTGGAGAAGATCTACAACCTTCTTGTTAATTCTCAATAAGTTAAAATATAGCCATCGCTATATCTGTTCTATTTCACAGCAGATAAGTTATAGCGCTGGCTATGTTTATTCCGCAAAACCTCCCGATATTTATTAACGTATTGATTACGCAATAAATCTAAATGAAAATCGTTATCATCAAACAATAAAATAAGCAATAGCAATTGTTGTTTTATATTCTAAAAATATGTTAAGGTTGCGCCCGTCGTTGGGGAGTAGCTGATTTCCATCCCATGGAAATGTACGTGTCAACATACTCGTTGCAAAACGTGGTGCGTACGGATTACACATCGTAGTCAAGCGAGACCATAGACGCATTCACTGCTGATTACTGGGGGCAGTAATGTGTCATATGGAAACTTCCCGGTCTGGACATCTTCATGAATTTAACCGCTACGATTCTCCTTGCCTTTGGTATGTCGATGGATGCGTTCGCTGCATCAATCGGTAAAGGCGCGACGCTACACAAACCTAAATTCTCTGAAGCCCTGCGCACCGGCCTGATTTTTGGTGTCATCGAAATGCTCACACCGTTGATCGGTTGGGGTTTAGGCATGCTCGCCAGCCAGTTTGTGATGGCATGGAGCCACTGGGTTGCTTTTGCTCTGCTGGTATTCCTGGGTGGACGAATGGTTATCGAAGGTTTTCGCGGTGATGATGCTGAAGAAGATACTGAGGCACCGCGTCGTCACGGCTTCTGGCTGCTGGTGACTACCGCCATCGCCACCAGCCTTGATGCAATGGCCGTCGGCGTAGGTCTGGCGTTCCTGCAGGTGAATATTCTGGCTACCGCTTTCGCGATTGGCTGTGCCACCTTCATTATGTCTACGTTGGGAATGATGGTTGGCCGCTTTATTGGCCCGCTACTCGGTAAAAGAGCAGAAATTTTGGGCGGGATTGTGCTCATCGCTATTGGCGCGCAGATCCTCTACGCGCACTATATGGGCTAATCGATATCTCTTTGCCAGGCGTGAATCGCGAAATCCGTCTGGCAAGCAAATTGCGCACTCTGCTTCAGCGTCTCCCACACTTCCGGTTTCGCCCGCCATGCAAATGGTGTCATCTGCAAAAGCGTTACCGCTTCCTCACCGCTTAACTGCATCGGATAAGCTAAAGCGTCGTGGCTTTGTAGCGTAAAACCGTCAATCACTTCTGAGTGTGGGGCATGCAGTTGCACGTCACTGTAAATCAACCCCTTCATTTCCAACAGATGGCGCGGTCCTGGGGTCACTGTGATAACCCAGCCCCCGGGTTTAACGACGCGTTTGAGCTCCGCCGGATTACAGGGCGCGTAAATGCGCACTACCGCATCCATGCTCGCATCATCGAACGGTAAACGCTGGCTGGATGCCACGCAGAAATCCACCTGCGGGTAGCGCTTCGCCCCGTAGCGCACAGCCGTCTTTGAGACATCCAGCCCCCAGGTTTCTTTTGCAACGGCGGCAAAGGCATGAGTGTAGTACCCTTCCCCACAGCCAATATCCAGCAGATGTTCAGGATTTATCGCCCTCAGTTTCGCGCTGACGGCATCACGCAAAGGCTGGTAATGCCCTGCATCCAGAAAAGCACGGCGCGCCTGCATCATTTCCGCACTGTCTCCCGGATCGCGTGAACGTTTATGCTGTACCGGCAGGAGATTAACGTAGCCCTCTTTCGCCTGGTCAAACTGATGACGCTGTGGGCAAAGGTAACTATTGCCGCTGCGCGTAAGAGGCGCGTGGCAGAGCGGACAACTGTAGGACATAACGACTCCGGTATAATCATAAAGGGCGAAAGTGTACCGCTATTCAGGCAAGGGAGAAAGATGAAGCGGAGGTAAAAATAGGCGGGCTGAAAATGATAAAGCCCCGCATTAGCGAGGCTTTATGTCTGATAATGATGCGCTACCGCGCCGCAAGATCAGTGATAGTCGAATCAGATAGCGG
Source organism: Kluyvera genomosp. 1 (assembly GCF_001266615.1). Lineage (GTDB taxonomy): Bacteria > Pseudomonadota > Gammaproteobacteria > Enterobacterales > Enterobacteriaceae > Kluyvera > Kluyvera cryocrescens_A. Next base: position 30,670 of record NZ_LGHZ01000052.1, read on the forward strand.
TTACGTTAACAGCCGCTGGGCCTTTCTGGCCGTCCTGAATTTCGAACTCAACGTTCTGGCCTTCAGCCAGAGTTTTGAAGCCGTTACCCTGGATTGCAGAGAAATGTACGAATACATCTTTGCTGCCGTCAGCAGGAGTAATGAAGCCAAAACCTTTAGACTCGTTGAACCACTTAACTTGACCTTTAATCTTTGCCATTTGCAAAATTCCTTAGAGTGTTTTCTGCGCCCGCAGGCGTTTTCATATAGATAAAACTGAGACATGACTGCATGCGGCACTAATATAAGGTTCGGCAGAGAAGCGGTATTCAACGTCAACGTGTTTACTCAGAACTTCTTTACTGAAAATGCCATACATAAACAGAACTGTACCTCGTTTAACCCAAAACGTGTTATCACATACAACGTAATTAATGGCAAGCCATTTTTAAACGTGTCTCGATCGGCCGCACAAATCCTAACAAATCATTTGTCCGCTTGCGCATTCATACGATCTCACGGCCCCTAAACACCGAGCCTTAGCAAGCTGCCAACGTGACCTAGCCTACGGTAACGTAAGACTTTTTTAACATGGCCCTACATTTGATCTGCGTTAAGATTCATCACAAATGCATCATTTTTATTTATATCGTTAGATATATTTTCACTATAACTTTTTCAGATACCATTTTGCTCAAAGTTATAAGTACTTCACATTTGTGCCGAGTTCCTGCACGACCAATCGGGTTAATAACGCAATCATATTGCACTAAGTTAATGAAAATTTTGTGACACCGCTTCATTACGATGCAATAAAAACGTTTCGCTAATTAAATGCAGATTATGCGGCTATTAATTAAGCAGCGATACTATGCTAATTCGAGCAATAATATATCCTTCGTAAAATTAAACCCATCGGATGTTCATTACCAACAATAACATACCGTTATAGGTCATCAGATTGATGCGATTGTTCGAAGGGGCTTAAAATTGCATCAATCGATGCGCAAAATCTCAATGCGTTGGCGCAAACGGGAAAGAAGGTTCGGGAGAAAGTACGCAATGCACCAGGAAAGCGCATCAGGAATTCGTCCGGCAGCCCTGACAGGCTGCGCGGAGTCCTCGAACAAAGAGTTTATCGCTCAGCAACCAAGCGGATAAAATCGTCTTCGTCATTATCTTCTACTGCTGCCTGCGTTTTTGGCGCATCTTCTTCTTTTTTCTCTGGCTCGTGAATCTCGCACAGGCGACGCAACAGCGCATTCTGACGCTTTTGCTGATCGAGTAACGATTCAAGGAGTTCGATTTGCTCATTAGCACGTGAACTGGTGCGATTCACAAAAAACCACAGCACCAGACCGACTAACAGCAGAAGAAAGGAGAATGCCAACGAGGCTAGATTTAATGCCCCAGAACTTACAAGATCACTCATTTTACCACCTCAAAAGGAACGATCCATTCTACCACTCACACTACGGAAGGAAATCGCTGCCAGCAAAAATGTTTTACCAGGGTATAAACCTGTTGATACTGCATATGCCGCTGAAAAATTGAACGTCCTGATCGCACATCACGTTGATCATTTGCGTCCACAACAGCACACAGGCAGCAATAACGAGTATCAGTAATACCCATCGAAACTTTTTCACTCCACTCTCCGCATGAATTCTTATTCAGATGTAACCAAGTTAGCATGCTAACCTTAAACCGCGGCTAACTGTAATAGCATCTGGCACTTTTAGGAATCATAGACTTGTGTCAATCGGTTATCGAAGTAACGTGGTATACATGAAACATATAATAGAAGAGGAATTCTTATGCGCCTGTTTATCAGAACCGTCATCTTTTTGGTTATTGTCGCCATTGGCGTTCTCCTGAGCGGGTACGGCGTACTAGCGGGAAGCCAGCAGACGGCGGGAGGGTTAGGTTTGCAATGCAAGTACCTGACGGCACAGGGATTCAGTACTGCATTCTATCTGCGTGGGGACAACGGTATAGTCGGTCGGTCAAGCTGCCCACTGTTGCGTAAAAGTGCCAGCGTGGTCGATGAGGGCTAAAACAGATTAAAAAAAAGCCCGGTCATCGCCGGGCTTTTTGTGTCAGATTCAGAATGGATAATCGTTATAACCCATCTGCTCTGAAATTTTACGCGCTGCCGTATGCAGCATCTCCACATACTCATGCAGACGTTCTTCCGAGAAACGCAGCGTTGGGAAAGAAATACTTAATCCCGCAATCACCACGCCAAAACGGTCGAATACCGGCACGCCGATACAGCGCAGACCTTCTTCCTGCTCTTCGTTGTCTTCGCCATACCCCTGCTTACGCACCTGCTCAAGCACGGTGATCAGCTCATCAGTATTGGCAATGGTACGCTCGGTGCTGCACTTATACTCTACGCCTTCAAGAATCTGACGCACTTCGTCAGTTTCGCGCCAGGCGAGCAGCACTTTACCAATTGCCGTACTGTACAGCGGGTTACGACGCCCCACACGGGAATACATGCGCAGGTTATACATGGAATCAATCTTATGAATGTAGACGATACTGTCTTCATCCAGCGCACCCAGGTGAACCGTTTCCTTCGTCAGACGAGAGAGTTCACGCATCTGAATATCCGCACTGCGGATCAAATCAACGTTCTGTAATGCGCGAGCACCCAACTCAAACAGCTTCAGCGTGAGCGAATACTTTTCGGATTCCCCTTCCTGGGCAACGTACCCCAATGATTTCATGGTCTGCAAAAAGCGATAAACGGTGCTTTTCGACATCATGACGCGCTGCGAAAGTTCAGTAATACCAATTTCGCGTTCTTCGCCAAGTGCCTGCAGGATACCAAAAACCTTTAGTACCGAAGAGACAGAATCTGGCTGTTTGTCCAAATCCGCTGCTGACATTTATCACCTCATCGCAACTGTTTTATAAATATTAGAACCGGTTTTTATTATAATTTCGCAATCCCGTTGTAGCAATGAAACTTCTGTGACCTGGTTACAAATCTGCGACATCCAATTGATTAATCAATGCTAGAATCATTTCCTGGTTAATAATTTCCACAAAAACAAGTTTCTCCACATGACTAAACCCTTGATTGATGGCTTACCGCTACCCCAGCGCTATGGAGCCATTCTTACGATTGTGATTGGCATAACAATGGCCGTTCTCGACGGCGCGATTGCGAATGTAGCCCTACCCACCATTGCCAGCGACCTTAATGCCTCGCCTGCGGCTTCTATCTGGATAGTGAATGCCTATCAGATTGCCATTGTTATCTCCCTGCTCTCACTTTCCTTCCTCGGCGATATGATTGGCTATCACCGTATCTATAAAGCCGGGCTGGTTGTCTTTACCCTCACCTCACTGCTTTGCGCATTGTCGCACTCGCTAGAAATGCTGACCCTTGCCCGTATCGCGCAAGGGTTTGGCGGCGCGGCGCTCATGAGCGTGAACACGGCGCTGATTCGCCTGATTTATCCGCAGCGTCAACTTGGGCGCGGAATGGGGATCAACTCCTTCGTCGTTGCCGTCTCTTCTGCTGCGGGCCCAACGATTGCCGCCGCCATTTTGTCACTCGCATCCTGGCAATGGCTGTTCCTCATTAATGTTCCATTGGGCATTGTCGCCTGGCTATTGGCCGTGCGATTTCTGCCATCAAACGGGACCCGTAACCAGACGCAGCGCTTTGATCTGCCGAGTGCGGTGATGAACGCATTAACATTTGGCCTGCTTATTACCGCACTGAGCGGCTTTGCGCAGGGGCAATCGCTGGTGCTGGTGTGTACCGAACTGGTGGCGCTGTTGGTGGTAGGATTCTTCTTTGTTCGCCGCCAGCTGCGTCTCCCTGTACCGTTGCTGCCGGTTGACCTGTTGCGCATCCCGCTATTTTCCCTATCGATTTGCACCTCTATCTGCTCCTTTTGCGCACAGATGCTGGCAATGGTGTCGCTGCCTTTCTTTTTGCAAAGCATTGTCGGGCGAACGGAAGTTGAGACCGGTCTGCTATTAACACCGTGGCCGCTGGCGACTATGGTCATGGCACCGCTGGCGGGGTATTTGATTGAGCGGGTACACGCTGGGTTGCTCGGTGCACTAGGAATGGCCATTATGGCCTGCGGACTTTTTGGCATGGCCATGCTGCCGTCATCGCCGAATGATATCGATATTATCTGGCGGATGCTGCTATGCGGTGCTGGTTTTGGTTTGTTCCAGTCGCCAAATAATCACACCATCATCTCTTCAGCCCCGCGCAACCGCAGCGGCGGCGCCAGTGGAATGCTGGGAACTGCGCGACTACTGGGACAAAGTACCGGCGCTGCGCTGGTCGCATTAATGTTCAACGTTTTCGGCAATGGTGGTACACATATTTCGCTGCTGCTGGCAGGCACGCTTGCGGTCGTCGCAATGCTCTTTAGTGGGCTACGTGTTACCCAACCGCGGGCGCAAAGCTAAACCGCACATCGCCGACAAAAGAAAAGCGCCTCGAATGAGGCGCTTTTTTTATTTCATGTATTCGCCGCTGCGCAGCGCTTCGATGCGTTTGTCTAACGGCGGGTGAGTCATGAACATTTCGCTCAGCGACTTTGATTTACCGTTAATGCAGAACGCCATCATGCTGCTGGCTTCCTGCGGTTCATAGCTGGTTTTCAGGCGCTGCAACGCCGCAATCATCTTCTCACGGCCGACCAATTTCGCCGAGCCGGCATCCGCATGGAATTCGCGATAGCGGGAGAACCACATGGTGATAATGCTTGCCAGAATACCGAACACCAGCTCAAGCACCATGGAAACCGCGAAGTAGATCAGCGGGTTGCCGTTACCGCCCTCTTCACCTTCATCACGGTTGCCGCCAAGGAAACCGGCGGCAATCTGCGCGATAACGCGAGAGATAAAGATAACGAAGGTGTTCACGATGCCCTGAATCAGCGTCATGGTCACCATGTCACCGTTGGCGATGTGGCTGATTTCATGGGCGATAACCGCCTCGGCTTCGTCACGGCTCATGTTCTGCAACAGACCGGTGCTGACGGCGACCAGCGAGGCGTCACGACGCGCACCGGTGGCAAACGCGTTTATATCCGGCGCGTGATACAGTGCGACCTGCGGCATCGCAATACCCACCTGCTCAGACTGACGAGCCACGGTTTGCAGCAACCAGCGTTCTTGCTCGTTACGCGGTTGTTCAATCACCTCACCGCCGACTGATTTCAGCGCCATCCATTTCGACATCATCAATGAAACAATAGAGCCGCCAAAACCAAACAGCAGCGCCATAATCAACAGACCCGTCATGCTGCTCGACTGAATTCCTGTCAGGCTTAGCACCAGCCCAAACACAACCATGACTGCCAGGTTGGTCATCAGGAAAAGCGCGATTCGCATCATAATTTACTTTTAACCTCTTCTTAACAAAACGCACTATGCGATTACCCATATCGTAGGGGCAATACGCTAATTTTCAACGATTACGTGAGGCTAAGTCACCAGAAAGACACAACTTTACATTTTGTAGCATAGTTGTTGACGTGAAGATGAGAGTGCTAAAAAAACAGGCACAATTTCTTGTGCCTGTTGAGGGTTATTTGCTCGCCGCGGGTTGTTCTGCGGGGCTGGCTTTTTCTATCTTCGCCAGGTCGACGGCAATGTTGACCGTCTCGTCGAGATACGGATCCGGCTCTTTGTAGTCTTTTGGCAGATCGTCGAGTTTCTTCAGCGGTGGTTTACCTTCACGCTTATAGCGATCGTTAATCCGCGCCAGACGCGTTGCATCGTCTTCATTATTCTCTTTCTCACGCTGAGCGTAGTTCAAAGAAGCAATATTGCGTTTATCCTTCAGTGAATTGAAGTGAGCAATATCTTTGGCGATGTACTGGAACTCAGGATCTTTAGCGATACGTTCATCGTGCAGCTTCAACAGCTGCGGTTCGAACGGCTTCATATCGCCCGATGTGACGTAAGTAGCGGCATTGACGCTATCCCACGGCAGTGCGTTGTCCTCGAATTTCTCACCGGTTTCAGTCTCTTCTTTGCCTGTTGGCATCAGAATATCCGGCGTGACACCTTTACGCTGCGTGCTGCCGCCGTTGATTCGGTAGAATTTCTGAATGGTGTACTGGACGGAGCCCAGCGCTGGCCACTCAGGACGGAGCATCTGATCATAAATGCGGTTGAGCGAACGGTACTGCTGCACAGTGCCTTTGCCGAAGGTCGGTTCACCGACGATAAGCGCGCGACCGTAGTCCTGCATGGCGGCAGCAAAGATTTCCGATGCCGAGGCGCTAAAGCGGTCAACTAACACCACCAGCGGGCCTTTGTAATAAACCACGCCGTCGGTATCGCTATCTTCGCGGACCTTACCGTTGTTATCACGTACCTGCACGACCGGACCGGATGGAATGAACAGACCCGAAAGCGATACCGCTTCAGTCAGTGCACCACCGCCGTTGCTGCGCAAGTCGATAATCACACTGCTGACGTTCTGTTTTTCCAACTTCTGCAACTGCACTTTCACGTCTTCGGTCAGACCGACATAGAAGCCCGGAATATCCAGCACGCCGACTTTGTCTTTACCGACGTTTTTCACCGACATTTTCACCGCGCGGTCTTCAAGACGAATACGCTCGCGAGTCAAAGTCACGATCCGGGTTTTTGAACCTTTACCCGCCGGCAGAACTTCCAGGCGCACTTTGCTGCCCTTCGGCCCTTTGATCAGCGCAACAACGTCATCAAGACGCCAGCCGATCACATCCACCATCGCTTTACCGGTTTGACCGACGCCAACAATACGATCGCCAACGCTAATCGCCTTGCTTTTGGCCGCCGGGCCGCCCGCGACCATGGAGTTGATGACGGTGTAGTCATCATCCATCTGCAGCACCGCACCAATACCTTCCAGAGACAGACTCATTTCGGTATTAAATTGCTCGGTATTACGCGGAGAAAGGTAGTTTGTGTGCGGATCGATTTCACGGGCAAATGAAGTCATTGCCAGCGAGAAGACGTCTTCACTGTTGGTTTGCGCCAGACGACGAATCGCAAATTTATAGCGGCGCGCCAGCGTATCATGAATTTCTTTGTCGTCTTTGCCAGCCAATTTCAGGCTCAGCTGATCGTATTTAACCTTACCGTCCCACAGTGCGTTCAGCTCGGCCTGATCTTTTGGCCACGGCGCTTTAGAGCGATCGAGGTTAAACGTATCGTTGCCGGTGAAGTCCATCGGACGCTCGAGCACTTTGAGTGCATACTCATAGCGCTCAAAGCGGCGCTTTTGCGCCAGATTATACAGATCGTAAAAGACATCAAGTTTGCCTGAACGAAGCTCGTCGCCAATCTGCCCTTTTTTCGCTGAGAATTGCTCAACGTCGCTGGCCAGCAGCACATTGTGGCTGTAATCCAGCAGGTTCAGATAGCGATTGAAAATTTTGGCTGAAAAAGCTTGATCGAGATCGAACTGGCGATAATGAGAACGGGTAAAGCGCGATGTCACGCGCTCACTCACCGTGGCGTGTTGGGTCTCTTCCTTAAGAACAGGAAGTTGATCAACGCGGGTAATATCTTCAACCGCTACGGCCTGGCCTGTTAATAATAACAGGCCAGTAAGCGCGGAGAGCCTAAAGAATTTGTTCATGCCTGGCTCGGCCTCCGTTTCAGAACACCAGGTGTTCTGCGCGTACAATCATTGACAGACCCGAAGTAAGCTGCACGCGAACGCCGTCTTTGGTGATTTCCAGAATCGTGGCGTCCATTGCGCTGTTGCCTGCTTTCACTTTCAGGGCTTGCCCAACGGTCAACGCAGTCAAATCGGATACGGGTGTCAGCTTCTCTTCGCGGACTTCGCGAACGGCTTTAGCAGCAGGTTTCGCAGCGGCTGCGCGCGGCTTACGCTCTGCCCCTTCTTTGCGACGCACTGGCGGGCGTGGTTTACGCTCACGACGTGGCGCGTCACCTTGCTCACCTGCCGCAGCGGCGGCTTCGCGTTTTTTCGCCTGCTGTTCAGCGCGCTGAGCCTGAACACGAGCTTTGGCTTCTTCAAGCTGCTGACGAGCATGCGCCACGTGTTGCTCATCCAGTTCCCCACATGGGTTACCGTCGAGATCGACGCGAACGGCACCGGCTTTGATACCGTAGAGGTAACGCCAGCTTGAAGTATAAAGACGTAATGCGGAACGCAGTTGAGTTTTGCTGAGGTTCATTTCCCCTTCAACACGCTCGACGAGATCCTGAAAAATGCCGACCTTCAGGGGGCGAGCTTCACCTTCCGCGCTAAAGCACTGCGGGAAACGTTCGGCTAAAAATGCGATAACTTCTTTACTGCTATTCAACTTAGGTTGATTTTCCATGAAATTTCCTGATTACAACGGACGTAGCCAACAAGCCGCAGGCATGAACAGGCGACATTATAATGACGTCATCCGTAAATGCTACGTTATCCGTTGATTATCCTGCGACGGGTGCAAAGAATTTTTGATAATCGGTGGCTTCAAGCACTTTTTGAAGGTGGCCGACCAGTTCTGTCAGGCCCGCGTCATCCTCTTCGGTAAACCGAGAGAATACGGTGCTGTCGATATCCAGTACGCCGATGACCTGATTATTCACCTGAAGGGGCAGCACAATTTCCGCATTGCTGGACGCATCGCAGGCAATATGTCCATCGAAAGCATGAACATCTTCGACGCGCTGCACACGATTTTGTACAACGGCAGTCCCGCAGACACCGCGACCGACCGGAATACGTACGCAGGCAATTTTGCCCTGGAACGGCCCCAGAACCAGCGTGTCGCCTTCCAGCAGATAAAAACCTGCCCAGTTAACATCCGAAAGACGCTCATACAGCAGCGCGCTAGTATTGGAGATTACGGCTAAAAAACTTGTTTCACCTGCCATCAACGCCTGAAAATCACGGTTAAGATCCGCGTAAAATTCTGTTTTGCTCATTATTCAATCACTATTGTTTACGATGTTACTGATTCGTTACCCAGTCTACGGCCTTATAAAATACGCATTAAGTGCGCTTAGGCTCAAGATGAATCCATACTTAGGTTAAGATAGAGTTATACATTCATTTATCAATGTAATAAATGGCACTGACAACTTCACTGATAAAGCCGACGAAAAAAATACGCATTCATGCCGTTAGCGAACCGTTACCGTGGGCACATTACCAACGTTGCCCGCAGTGCGATACGCTTTTTCGGTTACCGGTCGTAAAATCATCGCAACGCGCCTACTGCCCCCGCTGTAATGCAAAAGTTCGCGAAGGGCGTGACTGGTCGCTGACTCGTCTGGGTGCAATGGCCATCACCATGCTGCTGCTCATGCCTTTTGCATGGAGTGAACCGCTACTGCGGCTTCACCTGCTGGGCGTACGCATTGATGCCAGCCTATTGGCTGGCATCTGGCAAATGACTGATCAGGGCGATCCGGTAACTGCCGCGATGGTGTTTTTCTGCACGGTTGCCGCCCCTGCGGTGCTGGTGCTGGCCATCGCCTATTTATGGCTGGGTAATATTCTAGGCATGAATCTCCGCCCCGTCCTGCTGATGCTTGATAAACTTAAAGAGTGGGTGATGCTCGACATCTACCTGGTTGGTATCGCTGTAGCCTCAATAAAAGTACAGGACTACGCATTTTTACAGCCGGGGATCGGCCTGCTAGCGTTTATCGTTTTAGTGGTGCTCAGCATCCTGACGCTTATCCACCTCAACGTGGAGCAACTGTGGGAGCGTTTTTATCCCCAGCGCCCCGCTACGCGCCCAGACGCCAATCTTCGCGTATGCCTTGAATGCCATTACACCGGATTTGCCGATGCCCGCGGCCGTTGCCGACGCTGCCACACGCCGCTGCGCTATCGTCGTCGCCAGAGTCTGCAAAAAAGCTGGGCGGCGCTGGTCGCCTCCATTGTCTTTATTTTCCCAGCCAACCTGCTGCCAATCTCAATTATTTATGTAAACGGAGGTCGACAGGAAGATACTATCTTGTCCGGGATAATGTCGCTGGCCAGCAGTAATGTGGCCGTTGCGGCGGTGGTATTTATCGCCAGTATTTTAGTGCCATTTACCAAAATCATCGTCATGCTGACGCTGCTGACCAGCGTGCATTTTAAGTGCCAGCAAGGGCTGCGTACGCGTATCCTGTTGTTGCGTTTTGTGACCTGGATTGGCCGCTGGTCAATGCTCGATCTGTTTGTGATTTCATTAACCATGTCGCTCATCAATCGCGATCAGCTTCTCGCTTTCACGATGGGTCCCGCTGCGTTTTATTTTGGCGCTGCGGTAATATTAACTATTCTTGCTGTTGAATGGCTGGACAGCCGCTTACTTTGGGACGCACATGAGTCAGGAAACGCCCGCTTCACAGACTGAAGCGCGAATTAAAACAAAACGTCGCATTTCTCCGTTTTGGCTACTGCCAGTCATCGCGCTGTTGATCGCGGGTTGGCTTATCTGGAATAGCTACGAAGACCGGGGCACGACCATTACCATCGACTTTATGTCGGCGGACGGTATTGTCCCTGGGCGTACGCCTGTGCGTTTCCAGGGGGTTGAGGTCGGTACAGTGCAGGATATTCGCCTGGCGCAGGACCGCAGCAAGATTGAGGTGCGTGCCAGCATTAAAAGCGACATGGAAGATGCCCTGCGTGACGACACCCAATTCTGGCTGGTAACGCCTAAAGCCTCCCTTGCCGGCGTATCGGGTCTCGATGCACTGGTGGGCGGCAACTATATCGGCATGATGCCCGGTAAAGGCGAACCGCGCGATCGTTTCACCGCGCTCGACACCCAGCCCAAGTATCGACTGAATAACGGCGAACTGATGATTCATCTGCATGCCCCGGACTTAGGTTCGTTGAGTAGCGGCTCGCTGGTTTACTTCCGTAAAATTCCGGTTGGGCGCGTCTATGACTATGCGATAAACCCGAATAATCAGGGCGTGACTATTGATGTCCTGATCGAACGCCGTTTCACCAATCTGGTGAAAAAAGGCAGCCGTTTCTGGAATGTATCCGGTGTGAAGGCCGATGTCGGTTTAAGTGGTGCAAAAGTCCAGCTGGAAAGCCTATCGGCGCTGGTGAACGGCGCAATAGCCTTTGACTCGCCGCCGGATTCAAAAGCGGCTGAACAAAATGATGAATACGGTCTGTATGAAGATCTAGCGCACAGCCAGCGCGGCGTGATTATCCAGCTCCAGTTGCCAAGCGGTGATGGGTTAAAAGCAGGCTCAACGCCAATGCTCTATCAAGGGCTTGAGGTTGGCCAATTGACCAAGCTCACGCTTAACCCAGATGGTTCCGTCACCGGGGAAATGACCGTTGATCCGAGCGTAGTGTCATTACTGCGTGAAAAAACCCGTATCGAACTTCAGCAACCTAAACTGACGCTCGATAACCCGAATCTGAGCTCGCTACTGACCGGCAGCACTTTTGAGCTGGTCCCCGGCGAAGGTGAGCCTAGAGATCGCTTTGCCGTGTTGGCTGCCGATAAAACGCTGCTTCAACAACCTGGCGTGATGACACTGACGCTGACCGCGCCAGAGAGTTATGGTATCGACGGTGGACAGCCTATCATGCTGCACGGCGTCAAAATTGGTCAGGTACTCCAACGTACGCTCAGTGCGAAAGGTATTGAGTTTGCCATAGCCATTGACCCGCAGTATCGCGACCTGGTGCACGGCGACAGCAAATTTGTCGTCAATAGCAAGATGGACGTGAAAGTCGGCATTGACGGCGTCGAGTTCCTGGGTGCCAGCGCAAATGAGTGGCTGAGCGGCGGGATCCGCATTCTTCCGGGCGAAAAAGGGCCAATGAAGTCCAGCTATCCACTGTACTCAAACCTGGAAAAAGCCCAGGAAAACAACTTAAGCGATTATCCAACGACAACGCTGATGCTCACGGCGGAAACGCTGCCGGATATCCAGACGGGTTCTGTGGTGCTATACCGTAAGTTTGAAGTCGGTGAGATTACCTCAGTCCAGCCGCGCGCCAACGCTTTTGATATTGCTGTACATATTAAGCCGGAATACCGTTCACTGCTCACATCCAACAGCGTCTTCTGGGCAGAAGGCGGTGCGAAGGTGCAGCTTAACGGCAGCGGGCTAACGGTTCAGGCGTCACCGCTATCTCGCGCGCTGAAAGGTGCGGTGAGTTTCGATAATATCAACCAGGCCAGCAACGGCAGCCGTAAGGGCGACAAGCGGGTGCTATTCCCATCAGAAACCGCCGCTCGTGCCATCGGCGGGCAGATAACGCTGCACGCCTTCGATGCGGATAAACTTTCAGCGGGTATGCCTATCCGTTATTTAGGCATCGATATCGGTCAGGTACAAAACCTGGAGCTCAACGCATCTCGTAATGAAGTGCAGGCAAGTGCGGTGCTTTATCCGGAGTACGTGAGTACCTTTGCCCGTCGCGGCACGCGTTTCTCGGTAATCACCCCGCAAATCTCGGCGGCAGGCGTGGAACATCTCGACACCCTACTCCAGCCGTACGTCAACGTGGAGCCGGGTCATGGCGAAATGCGTCGTGATTTCGAGCTGCAGGAAGCCACAATTTCGGATTCCCGCTATCTCAACGGGCTGAATATCGTGGTGGAAGCACCGGAAGCCGGTTCAATGAACATCGGTACGCCGGTTCTGTTCCGCGGTCTGGAAGTCGGTACCGTTACCGGCCTGCATTTAGGCAGCCTGTCCGACCGCGTGATGATTGAAATGCGTATCGGTCAGCGCTATCAGCATTTGGTCCGTAATAACTCGGTCTTCTGGCTCGCTTCAGGTTACAGTCTCGACTTTGGCCTGATTGGCGGCGTGGTGAAAACCGGCACCTTCAATCAGTTCATTCGCGGCGGTATTGCGTTTGCGACGCCGCCAGGGACACCGTTGGCGCCGAAGGCGCAGGAAGGGAAACACTTCTTGCTGCTGGAGTCTGAACCGAAAGAATGGCGTGAATGGGGCACCGCCCTGCCACGTTAAATCCCTCCGCGCCGGTGCCCGCCACCGGCGCGTTTTATGGTAGACTGCGCGCTCTTTATCTCCTTGTGGTATTCGCCAGTGGCTCAAAACTCTGTCTTCTTTCCCGATGAATTCCTGACGCAGATGCGTGAGGCCATGCCAGCTCATCTTTCCTTTGATGATTTTCTCGATGCCTGCCAGCGCCCGCTGCGCCGTAGCCTTCGCGTTAATACGCTCAAAATAACCGTGGACGATTTTTTGACACTGGTCGCGCCTTACGGCTGGCAGCTCACACCGGTGCCCTGGTGCGCCGAAGGATTTTGGATTGAACGAGACGACGACGAGGCGTTGCCGCTCGGCAGTACCGCAGAACACCTCAGCGGCCTGTTTTATATTCAGGAAGCCAGCTCCATGCTGCCGGTTGCCGCACTGTTTGCCGATGGCATGCAGCCAGATCGCGTGATGGACGTGGCAGCCGCCCCTGGTTCCAAAACCACCCAAATCGCTGCCCGGATGAACAACCGCGGCATGCTGCTGGCTAACGAGTTTTCGGCCAGCCGCGTGAAAGTTCTGCATGCCAATATTAGCCGCTGTGGGATCGCTAATACGGCGTTAACACATTTTGATGGCCGCGTCTTCGGTGCCGCACTGCCGGAATGCTTCGATGCCATTTTGCTCGATGCGCCCTGCTCCGGCGAAGGCGTCGTCCGCAAAGATCCCGACGCGCTGAAAAACTGGTCGTACGCCAGTAATCTCGACATTGCCGCGACTCAGCGCGAACTTATCGACAGCGCTTTCCACGCGCTGCGTCCCGGCGGAACGTTGGTATATTCCACCTGTACGCTGAACCGCGATGAAAATGAATCCGTCGTCGCCTGGCTGTTAGCTCGCTATCCGGAGGCGGCCGAGATTATGCCGCTTGGCGAATTATTCCCATCGGCCTCTCAGGCGCTGACGCCGGAAGGTTTTCTCCACGTCTTCCCGCAAATCTACGACTGCGAAGGTTTCTTTGTCGCTCGTCTGCGTAAAACGTCAGCCATTGAACCGCTGCCTGCTCCGGGCTACAAAGTGGGCAAGTTCCCATTTTTCCCAATGAAGACCCGCGAATCCGCCGAGGTGGCCAGCGCGGCGCGCAAAGTGGGTATCGAATGGGATGAATCGCTCGCGCTGTGGCAGCGTGATAAAGAGATATGGTTGTTCCCGACAGAAATCGAACCTCTGCTCGGTAAAGTGCGCTTTTCCCGTATCGGGCTTAAGCTTGCGGAGACGCACAACAAAGGATTCCGCTGGCAGCATGAAGCGGTGATTGCGCTCGGCAAAACAGAAAGTCTGGGACACGAATTGACCCAGGACGAGGCCCAGGAGTGGTATCGGGGTCGTGATGTCTATCCACAGCAGATACCTGCGCATGATGATGTCATTGTCACCTTCCAGGGCTTTCCGCTTGGGCTGGCAAAACGTATTAATTCACGCTTGAAGAACAGCTATCCACGTGAGCTGGTCCGCGACGGTAAGCTGTTTGGCAACAGGTCGGAGTAGCGAATAAAAAAAGCGCATCTTTTTACTGGCGTAAATCTCTGCGTTGTCTACGCTGAAAGAGGTACGACTAACTGGTCGTACCACAACAGGTCAGCAGATTAACGGAGAGCATTATGAGTAAAACCAGCGTACGCATCGGCGCATTTGAAATTGATGATGCCGTACTGCACGCCGAGCAACACGGCGAGCGAACGTTAAGTATCCCTTGTAAGTCCGATCCTGATTTATGTATGCAGCTTGACGCCTGGGACGCCGACACCAGCATTCCAGCCCTTCTTGATGGCGAACGCTCCGTTCTCTATCGCAAACACTACGACCTGTCTCTTATACACATCTGACGCTCCTGTCTCTTATACACATCTGACGCTGCCGACGA
>NZ_LGHZ01000053.1 GCF_001266615.1 Kluyvera genomosp. 1
TCGTCGGCAGCGTCAGATGTGTATAAGAGACAGGAGCGTCAGATGTGTATAAGAGACAGCTATTATGGATGCCATCATGAACGTTATTTTTGATGGCGGTGATGAAAATCGACGAAGCGCCGTATTTTGCGCATTGTTAACGGAGGTTGAAGCAGACTATTTTCCCGATTCCGTTAAGACGCTGTGCACTCAGGCTATGAGTTCCTGGAGTGTTGCACAAAATCTCACAGACCCGGACGATAAAGCGGTATTGCAGCGCTCCGCGATGCTATTTTTGCTGGCGGCTTTTGGGCGAATTAACGGCCTGGCAACAGTCGAAGAATACATTATGCAAAGGAATAAAGAAGTATTAGGCCTTCGCTAACGCTTTGCCATTAGCAAATGTTCCCTGGTCCTTTTTGCCCCGTCGTGATGAGCGGGGCTTTTTTATGTTTGGGCACCTGGTTTCAAAGTTGATTAAGGGATAAGGCGTCATGGATTTGTAATAGCCGTTCGCTTTCTGTTATTCCCGCGTGCTGGTAAAGTAACCAGCAGTCGCGAAACAATGATAAAAAGGACGCTTAGGGTGGCGGAAAAAATTGACTATCAAATTGAGAAGTACAGTTTTACAGAAGCTGCTCAGTCAGAGCGTATTACCCACCAATGGCGTGAAGTACTCGACGAATGCCGTCAGACAAAAGCTGGAGCAGAAGAACGGCTGCGAATTGCGTTATTGAATGTCGATTATGTCACCAGTTTTGAGTTGCCCTTTCGGTTGATGCTGACTCGCGCACCTCAGCTTATTGCGGGTATTCGTGATGAGCTTCATCTTAACCAGAAAAGCGTTATCTTTAATGGTAAGCGATTTGGCTGCGTTTATAGTCTGAAAGAGGATTTAGGTGCGATTCCCGATACCTTTCAATACAGCCTCGCAACCCGTATTCAACGTGTCGCTCCTGAGGGGATAACCGCTGCGCCCTTTCAGAAAATAGCGAAAGAGGTCAAAGCGCCGCGTGAGCGATTAAAACTTGCGCTGGAAAGTGGCCTGCACGTTACCGCGCTGGATGGCTTATTCTGGTTCGGGATTCAACGAATTGCTGCCGACGTGCAGCGCTTGCGAAAATCAGGAATGATTATTGCGACGGCGGAAACCCTCGTTTTTGATAATCTCACCGAGACAACAAGGCTTATTCCTGTCTATCGATATGAAGCCCGCTAAATTTGCGGGCCCCTTTGGGATGGTTTTCTTACCACATCAGATCATCAGGAACGACGAACGCGGCGTACGGATCTTCTTCATCCAGCGTTTCTTTGCTAATTTCATTACTTAACACAATGTAGCTGGCGTCGCGCTGAGTGATCTTGTCGGCAACGACCGTTGGAATGATTGCATATTCACTTTCGGCGATTGGTTCGGCGGTTAAGCGAGCAATGGTTAGGCGCCCGCTGATCAATTGAGCCTGAACGGTTTTATCGACATAGATCTTTTTGATGACGTTATTATCGGTAAAGTTAAAACCAATATCGCCTCTGGAAATGATGATTTTGTTCATCTCAATAAGCTGTTTTATCTGCGCTTTATACTCTTTTGACAAGGTTGCTTGCTTTTGCTGCTCGCTTAACAGCTTGTCACGTTCCGTCTGCGCCTTCTTATTTTCTTCGACAGCCTCTCTGGCCTCACGGGCCTGAACGCGTGATTTTTTTGCGGTTCGCTGTACTTTCGCCATTTTTTTACTGGAGACGAGCCCAGCCTTAAGCATCTGCTCTTGTAAGGTTAATTTTGTCATGATCGTGTCTAAATCCAATAAAAGAATGTCAGAGATTATAACCTTATCTATGAAGGCTGTGCCAGATTGCGGGCGTGGTGGGAAGCGGCTTCGCGGCTGTAATCTATGGAGGGCGTGCACTTGATAGAAACCGCGGTAGTCCATTAATAGGGCTGACTTACACACTTGTTTAAACAAATACGGTCAATAGGTTCGCTATTGTGACCCGATTTCTCAGGCCACAATAGCCGGCCGCACGGTTAAAACAGCCTCTGATGCGTGTTAATCCATACTTCGAGCTTGTCGGTTGTCATCGGTTTGGCAAAAAAGTATCCCTGTGCCTGATCGCAACCGAATTCACTCAGAATCTCTGCCGTGTTTTTATCTTCAATGCCTTCAGCAATAACGGTATATCCCAACTCTTTTAAGATACGGATGACATTGCGCACGATGATTTGCTGAGAGACTTCTGATTGCACATCATCGACAAGTGACTTATCGAGTTTGACGATATCTGCAGGAATTCTTAATAGATAATTAAGATTACTGTATCCCGTACCGAAATCATCAATAGATACTGAAATGCCCTCCTGACGCAGTAGCCTTAACTCTTCAATCACGCAGCCGTTGGCGAGTAGTTTTTCGGTTTCGAGGCACTCAATTCCCAGCAGGTCTCTTTCTATACCGGCTGTCTCTATTTTATCAACCAGATGATAGGTGAAATCCCCGCGCGTTAAATCAAGGATGCTAATATTCACCGAGGCCGGCAATCTGAGCCCCTGTTTAGTCCATTGAGTCTGCTGTTCAATGACATGGTCGATAACCCAGTCAGTCAGTTCAACCATCAGGCTGGTATTTGCAATAAGCGGTAAGAATACACCTGGGGATAATATTCCTCTCTCTGGGTGTTGCCAGCGAATTAAGGCTTCCAGCCCAACAATTCGTCCTTCCGGTAATGTCACTTTAGGCTGCCAAACCAAAAATAGGCCGACACCTTTGCGGATGGCGTCAGTTAAGTCGTAAAGGAGGTAAAAATCATTGTTACGTTTATCATCATCATCCTGGTTATAAACTCCCCATCGATGAGTATGACTGTGGCGTGCGGCGTAAAGCGCGCTCTCTGCTTGCCTGAGAATTTCCTGCCCTGAGGAAAATGGCCATTCTATTGCCGTTTCGCCAACGCAAATATTGAGATCAATGGTGACCTCATCTGCCAGATGAGCCTGAAGATTTCTCAGCTGCTGCTCGCGATGGCAGCGCTCAATGATCGACAAACCTTTAGAGTAGAGGGCAAATCGGCCAGCGCAGAGCATGTAAAGTTTCTCACATGGCTTTAGCTGTAATTTTCTCTCGAGTGTCAGGCTGATATCTTTAATTACGCGGTTGAGATTATTTATCCCCATCGTCCGGGCAATATCATCGGATTGGTTTACGCCAATGCATTCAATTAATATTAATGAACGGTAGCTCGCATCATCACTACTGGCCTCATTTTGCAGATCGCCAATGAGTTGGTGCATGTTGGGCAACCCACTATTCAGGTCCGTTTGTGCCACATCAAGCCAGGATTCAATAAATCGGGTGACGAGATTGCCAATAAAATTCAGTGAGGCGAGGTCCTCATCCGTGAGTCGGCGAGGAATGGTATCAATAACGCAGTAAGAGCCAATTGTTGAACCGTTTTTGAAGGTTAATGGAATGCCCGCATAAAACCGAATGCCGGCAACCCCAACAACCATGGGATGCTCAGCAAAACGCATGTCCTGGCGAGTATCGGGAACAATTACGGGTTGGCATGAGTCAACCACATACTGGCAGAACGAAAACTGCCTCGGCTTGGGGGTCATGGAGATTTGATGTGAAACGATGACATTATGGGTTTTGTCGTCAACTATCGATATGTAACCCGATGGCATATTGAACAGGGAGGTGGTTAACTGTAAGAACATTCTAAGAACATCATCACGAGATCTGTCTTTTCGAATAAGTGTTCCCATTTCTTCTGGCAGGAGTCCACTGCCTGGATTATCTTTCCCGAGCATAAAAATCCCTCTAATCGCTTCAAATAATCTTTAGATGTACTTATAGGTTAGACATGTCGTTAGGGTATGAACGTATTACAGATGCAACATTTTCGTCGTGACATTTAATGATCGCAGATAGTGGAGTAGTCAATGAAATGACCCTGTCCATCGTCAATAATGCAGCGATCTCGGCCTGCTGATTTCCCGTAGTAAAGAGCCTGGTCTGCGATTTCAAGATTATCTTCAAAGGACAAATCATACTTGTATTTGGCTATGCCAATTGTCGCTGTGACTTCTATAATTGTGTCATTATGACGATATTTTGTATCTCGAATATTTTTACAAAGGCGTGAACCTGCATTTCCGGCAGAAGCATTGTTATCTGCGTAGATTAACATAACAAATTCCTCGCCGCCGTAACGATATAATTTTTCTGTCGATCTTATTTTTGACTGCAAAGATAATGAAAAGGTTCGCAATACTTCATCACCCGCATTATGGCCGTAGGTGTCATTGACTTTTTTAAAGTGATCTAAGTCTATAATGACAATAAATAAGTTATCCGCTTTAGATTCTGTCATATCGCGAATCTGTAACTGCAGTGACGGCCTGGTTGGCAGGCCAGTCAGGGGATCTGCGGTATTGATGAGCGTAGATAACCGACTCTTTAATGACTCTACGCGACTGACAAACTCCTGCTGGGAGTGTATATATAAAGCTAATACTTCATTAGTTATTTCTTCATTCTGATACGATAATATAAGATCGCGTGCTCTATCATGCATATCTTTATGCGCACTTTGGATCTGCTTCAACAGCGTTGTTTCGGAGAAGAATTTCTCATTCTCTATATTTGTCAGTAAATCATAGGATTTGCATTTTTTATGGGCGTCAGCATCAATAATTAACTTTATTGATTCGTCATTTAACAGGCTGATGGCTATAATATTGCCGGTCCATTCATGATGGCTGAGGATGGCGTTGTTTAAACTATCAATAATTAACTTTAATTTATCAAAGCTATTTTCCATCGTATCCCCAGTTGTAGCATTCAACTACAGCAATTCCTGAATTTGATTTTGCGGGTGCAATTAGCCATAACTTATAATCATTTTAAGAATCGGTAAAGAAAATAATGATGACTTATTCTTAAGTGATAAGGATGACATATAATAATATTCGACTGCTTTTTCTATTTGCGATACCGCGTTGACTATTCGCTATCTAATTAATACAACAGGAATCATTGATGATGCATGTGTGAAAGCCATGGTGACGGGGCTTCGTGTGTAATGAGATTGCTGGCGTTCTTCAGTACGGTTCACTGATGTCTTCTGGAAAGGATGAGAAGAACCGATAAATCCGAGGGGATCAATTGATCGTATTGTGTATTTAAAGAGATATGGAGGTGGATAAGCCGGAAAATGGTGTCCCCTGCAGACATCACAAATTAGATATAACCACAGGGGAAATAAGAGGATTTATAGAATCGAGGAAATTTATGCCCACAGATATGCCCACAAAGGCAATTCATGATGCATTTTTAAGAGGGGATTGGTAACTGCGTTTCCAGTTCTGGTAGTCGCCGTACATCCATCGTGATGTGCGTCCGAGTTTAATCGGCTTGGGAAGTTTTCCTGCGTTAATCTGAGAATAGAAATACTTCGAGGTGTAACCAGCATCTTCGATCATGAACTTCATGTCAATGAGTGAGTCTTCTCGTAGTTCTCGCATGGGTTTCATCTCCGGTTTGGGAATCGAACCTGGCAATCAGGCAAAAAAGAAGCCGGCACATTGGCCGGCAAAGGGAATCACGAGGTGGGCTTTCGCACCCAATAGCCGACTCAGTGAATCAGCTATCAGTTGCGCTACTCTTGCTGCTTAACTGTGTAATTGCCGTTCGGCTTAACGCCCACTGCAAAGTAGGTGCCACCAGTAATGCCAACACCCCACACATCGCTCGTTCCATCATCAGGCTTCTTCTCTTTGATGAAATAACGCAGTGCGGCGATGGCGCTCTCAATATCCAGAGTTGAGTTAACGTTAATGGTTATGCGCATGAGGCCTCCTTATGACGCATAGCGCGTAGCTTCTTAAGATGCTCTGTTGTTTCGATGTCTGCCCATATCTGCTTTAACTCCGCGCCATCCACGTATTCAAAATCAAGCTGAAAACGCATCATGCTGGCTATGCAGTTATGACCGTTTCTCTGGTAGTGGACTGTGGTGGAGGTGGTGCGGAGGATTTTGCAGAGAGAATTATGATGGTCAACGTAATAGGTGTTAGGCAGGATTACCCTGAACATCGCTCACCTCTCTCATCATCAAATACGCCACCATTGCAGCGCGTAACGGGTTCTTGTGCTCGGTGGATGTCGTAACCGTTTCGTCAGTGCCAAAAGCGCCTACCGGTGCATCCCACTCGAATGATGCCTCCCACACGCCGTTGTAGTGGTTAATGGAGATTCCGTTCTCTTGGATTATCGCCCATGAGTCTGCCGGCAGATTGCAGTAGTCATACCATGTGTAATTGCCATTAGATTCATTGCCGACTGACCTGCCATCTGCGTTATGTGGATAACCCAGAGGTTTCGTGCCTCTTAGCGCCGTAAATACACGCTTATTGATCTCAAAGTCACTCATCTTGCTGTAATCCATCACTCATCCTCCTCTTCATCACATTGCACATCGTCTGCGACCTGATTATTCACTGCACCGCACTGCTGGCATTCGGTATGAGTCAGATTCGACCACGGCCCCACCCAAACGACTGGATCACCACATGAAGCACATTTCATCACATCCTCCGATTCCTACGTTCTGCATCCGCCTGGCAACTAACACACATCGTGCAGCCTGGGTAAGCAATCCGGCGCGCTTGTGGCAACTCTTCATCACAATCACTACAGCGCATAGCCGATACTGCAAGCCGGTTAATCCTGTGCGCAGCCAGTGCAGCATTACGCTGTAACTCTTCTACTTCTGATGCTGAATCAATGATGTCCATAGCTATTCCTTACCGAGTGCTTTGGCGATGGCGGCGCGGGCCATTTCAAATGCTGGGGTGAGTTTTTCTACCGTTTCTGAATCTGCCATGTCGTGAAAATTAAGGATGTCGCCCATTTCATTCATGGCTACCAGCGATAATTGCAGGGCTTCCAGCAATTCAGGAGCCGCGGCAATAAGTCGAGCATTAATCATGTCTTCTGTGTATGTCGTCGAATCGTCTGGGCCAACAATCGCCAGGGTTATCCCGCGAGATGTGGATTCA
This sequence comes from Kluyvera genomosp. 1, assembly GCF_001266615.1. GTDB lineage: Bacteria > Pseudomonadota > Gammaproteobacteria > Enterobacterales > Enterobacteriaceae > Kluyvera > Kluyvera cryocrescens_A. The sequence continues at coordinate 7,040 of NZ_LGHZ01000053.1, forward strand.
ATCAGTACGCTTGAATCAGTTCCGAGCTCATGATGGTCATCATCGATAACCTCCCACGGACCCGGCGTAAAACGTTTCTCTTCCATATCTCACTCCCTTAACTGCTGATTGATAGTTAACGTAAGCAATAAAAAAGGAGCCCTAAGCTCCCTGATGATTTGCGATAGTTTGGTCATGCGACGTCCTTCAACCGGTAAATGCACCCGCCAAGATGCTGATCCCCCCAATCCTCACGCGTCAGGGAATTCTCAATGAGTTTCACCGTGGTGAGGGGGATAATTGATTCGGAGTACTCAAGAGAAGGGGCCCAGCCAGCGTAGTAGGGTACGAACTCATTCAGCGTGCAATTCAATACCCCGGAGCCTGAAATGGCACCTGAGGTATCATCCAGCCAGCGCCACATCGCGGTGATATGCGTGCGACTATCCCGCCGTAAAGCAGCGAGTAACTGCTCAGGTGAAATCATGACAAGCTCCAGAGGTTGTTATTTGGTTAGTTTTTGCCAGATGGCTGAAACGTACTTGGCCTGATGAATGGCATCATCAAGCGCGTTGTGGCGGGTTCCTTCGAATGGCATGTCGCGCTTAGGGTCGAAGCCGATCGCTTTACCTAGCTCAACCACGGTTCGCACATCGCGGTCATTCCACCACTGCCATGGAGCGTCCTGACCGGTAAGGGCATAGCTATTTCGAAGGATGACGCAATCGAATGAAGCGCCATTTCCCCACACCTGCACGTATTTCTGATTGGTATTTTCTGCGATGAATTCAGAGAAATTATCCAGCGCATCATTCAGGGCGAACGTTTCAGTAAGAAGTGACTTGCGAGCATCTTCCCCTTGCTGCATCCACCAAATGATTGTTGAAGCGTCAGGTCGTGCGCGGTACCGCATGGACGATTCAAGCGATACGTTAGCCGAAAACCCCTCACCAACCTCTCCAGTTTTTGGGTCGAAGAAAACAGCGCCAATTGAAATGACAGGTGCGTAAGGCCCGTTGCCCATTGTTTCAAGGTCAACCATTAGGTGGTTCATGTGATTCCTTAAATTGCGTGAATAGAGTGACGAGGGAAGGGAAGTGTTACCGGTGCAAACGGAATATCGTCATCAAAGTCCATCGGCGGTTCGCTGTGCTTGGATGACGCTGACTGGCCTTGTGGTCGCGATTGAGGCTGTCGTGGTTGGTCGCTTCCAGAAACTCCACGAGGAGGCAAGTCAATGTCCCGCACCAGAATGGTAGGCGTCTGCGCCTGAGAGCCATCCTTTCGCGTCCATTCTTCAATAACAAACTCACCTGAGACTGTTACCTTCGCGCCTTTCACGATCGCCGTGGATAGCTTTTCAGCCATTGCTCCAAACATCTTGCAGTTAAGCCAGGATGTTTTCTCGTTCTCGCCAAACCCAGTCTTTGCTGGGATAGAGAATGAGCTAATATGCTTGCCGTTCGGAGTGACGCGGAGAACCGCGTCTTTCCCAACATTGCCAGATACTGTTATTACGTTAATTGCCATCATGCCGCCTGTTGTGTTTGAAGTTCTTTGCCGCGGGTACGGTAGGTTTCGGTGCAGCGCTCTTCGTGGGTTTTTGAACCGCTCAACTTAGGCCATACTTCTTTGTATGCTGTTTTCAGTTCATCAATCGACTCACTAAGCGCTGCCTTATCTGCGAACTCTTTGAGCGCATCCTCTGCAACCTGTGGCAATACCTGGTGAACCTCAGCATCTGCGTCAATCGCTGTCTCTTCCGTCGGAATGCAGAAGGCCTGGAAAGCTGCGTACTTGTAGGCGATCGACATGGCTTTGTTTGTTGCCTTGTCGCCGCTGTCCATCGCTTCGCCATAATTAGTGACGGTGTGTACGCTTCCGTCTTCAGTGCTGACGAAATCGAACTCAGCCTTAACGACGACATAGAAAAGCGCCGTACCGTTCTTGTTGATTCGTTCGGTAGCAGTTCGCTCTGTCATACGTGGAAGAATCAGTAGCCCATGATTAACCAAGGCTGGAGCCAATGCGTTATAAACCTGGTCAATGCCGCGGAAGTTAAATCCTTGTTGTTGGTTACGGCGGTCTTTACTGATGCCAGTTGCCGCCATCTCCTTGGCCACGGCGCTGATTGCCGCATAAACCTTTTTCTGTTCCATGCTTCACCTCAGAACGGGCATGACCCGAGGAAATATCGTTGATTCATCACCTCAATCCGCGCCAGGTTAAGCTCTGCATTCATCAGTTTGCGGTTGCCAATAGCTCGCGCTGCAAGAGCGGATAGAGTGAAGTGACGACGTTGTTTTTTGCTTTCTTCCACTGTTGTGGCGAGCGACATAGACACCTCAGTAATTAATATTGGTATGTGGTACCAGGCCATTCATCATCGCGGTTAACACTTCGATAGCCTGTTCGCGTGAGATGCTGGTATTTGCGATTAGCGCGTTCACAATGTCGGTGCCGATTGCTTTACGGTGCTTAACGTCAGCTTCACGCTTTGCCTTTTCATCAGCGATGCGCTGTTCCTCCGCAAGCCGTGCCGCTTCCTTTTCCTGAGCTTTGCGCTGCTCTGCTGCAATAGCTTCCTGTTTTTCACGCTCAGCTTGTTCACGGGCTTCCTGCGCCAGTTTTGCGGTACGTTCCTGCGCTTCTTTAGCTTCCTGCTCTGCTTGTTCCTGTGCTTGCTTAGCCAGCAATTCGGCCTGTGCCTTTGCAGCGATCGCATCTTCTTCTCGCTTCTTCGCTGCCGCCAGTTCAGCCGCTGCTTTATCTTCCGCTTCGCGTCTGGCTTTCTCCGCTGCCTGACGCTTCAGCTCTTCTTCGTGAGCAATGCGCTGGCGTTCGGCTTCTTCAGCTTTTGCTTTCGCTTCCCTATCGAATGCGTCATTCATCAGCAGAGCCATTTCATGGTCTAACTCACGCTGCTTTTTCAGGGCTTCTGCTGCTGCCTTTTCCTCAGCTTCAATACGTAGACGCTCTTCTTCTGCGGCTTTCTCTGCTGCAATGCGTTCCTGCTCGGCTTCCCATTCTGTGAGTGGTAAGCGAGTTGCATCGCGCAGAGCATCGCATGCATCAACGAAGCGCTTAATCTCAGCCTCAGCAGGGCGCACAGCCTCTTTCAGCCGCTTGAGATACTCACGGCCAGGTTTTTCAATCGCTGTCTTGCTGCGTGATACAGAAGCCGCCAGAGATGCGACTCGGTCACGGCCTTTCTTTGTGCTGAGGTCTGGAACCTCATTCACGGCATCGCGGATTTGTTCGAGATAAGCATCAAGTCCGTTTGGAACGTAGAGTGCTGGAGCCTGGCCTGGTTGGATTTCGATAACGGTCAACTCGCTCATGAGTTCTCCTGAATTGTGTGTAAGCGCTGCCCGGCATCTGAATGACTGCCAGAGAAAGTGAATAGGGGAGATTGGTTATTCTGTTGGTGGTTCGGGGAGTGGTTGCCAGTGGGTTACTCTGGATCTTCTGTTTTGACTATCGCCGTCACTAACTCTCCAAATGCCCCTATTTGAAAACCATCCCATAAATTGATAACGCTCATCATCAATGTCGTTATCTCCATATTGACCGAAACACAGAACATCACTTTCATTATCAGGAACTCTCTCACTACACTTAATCCATTCCATACTGAGCACCTCCCGCCACATTCCCGCGATACCACGGCATACCAGCCGCTTTCTTCATCTCTTCGTTGGCTTCCATCCACATCGCAGAATCCCCTATAAACCTGGCGATAAGAGCTTTGTTCTGAGCTGCGCGAAGCATGTTGTGATTAATCATGAAGCCTCCCGGGTGCGGAGCATTGCGTCTGCCATGAGATAGAATGTTTTCGCCATTCCTTCCATTTCTTCTACACGTGATGGCCCTAAAGAAATTTCCGCACCAGAAGCAAAAACTCCCTGCATTGCTTTGGCTGCAAAGTAGTCACGCAGCGTCATTCCAGGGCCGGAGTATTTTGGGTCGTAGTTATCATCGATAGTAGGAAAAGCATGTTCGTATTCTTTGTTGCTCATAATCATCTCCGCGCTTAAGCCGCGCCGCTGAACGTGAACTCTCGCGCATCTAGTGCGCACATTGTTTCATTAGCGGTGGATAGCCGCCGTGTGTCATAACTCGAAGCGCTCAGTGAACACTTCCAGGTATGAGGTAATAAAAAACCCGCCAGAGCGGGTCAGTCTTCTTCACCTTCACCAATAAGCTGGCTTAGCTCAGCCTGAGTTGGCTTTTCCCAGTTGAGGATTTGCCCGGTTTCGATGTCGATATCCAATTCCAGATAATCGCCGTAGTGCTGCCCGGGAAAGCAATCAGGAACATATTCATCCTCAATGCTGCGTATCTTTACCCCATCAGCATCGATAACGTCCGCTGTGAATCTGTCGCATACTTTGATGCATGTTTTAATGCGCTTAACGTCGATATCGACTTTGATTCCAAGCTCAGTTTTCATCCTCTTACCCTCTGTAGTTACCAATAAAAAGGCCGCCTAGTTGGCAGCCTGTTGTTTCTGAGCCTCGAGCTCTCTGGCAATCATTGCCGTGGTCTGATTGCCCACCGGTCAACGTATTTGCCATTTTCGATGACAAGAGACATTTCTTCCGGCTTAACCATGCATTCAGCATCCAGTTTGCATCCCTTGCACCTAATGAACTGGCTGCACCATTGGTTGGTATCAATGGTCATACGGATAATCCTGATAACGACTCATGTCGTCGTCTGGATGCTCGTCAAATTCATCTTCCACATCTCACCTCACTTATCTCGCAGTTACCTGTTTGCTCCGGCGGTGACCGGCAGCGTAAATCGCAACATCTGGCAGACACATCCCGGACTCCATCGGGGCATGACCAAACTCATGAGCACAAACAACAGCCATTCGCTCAATCTGGCGCTTGTATTCCTGCTGCTGCCACACAGCATCCTGAGCAACGAACTTGATAACTGTCGCCTCTTCGATGCTTGAAGGCGTGCTGTGCTTTCCCTGAGCCTGTTTCTGAGCGCGGCTAAGAGTAGGGCGATGCAATGTGTCGGTGCTCTTTGTTAATTCGCTCTGGAGAGCTGCACGGCGCTCACGGCGACGACCTGAAGCTGAACCATTGAAAGATGTTCTGCGGGACATAGTGACCTCCTAATGAACTTTGGTGGTGTGGTGTGTGCACTCCTACGGCTACACGAATCGAACGTGTCATGCAGTCAACCTTTCGAGTCCGCTGCAACCCATATACCGCAGTAGTCATTTCTGACTCACCACACCCCAAAGCACATTGTTTGGTTGGTTCGGCTTTTCAGCCGCGTAGATTCATCACTGAATCGTTGTATGTTCACCGTCCTGGTGAGTGGTGCGTCCTGTTGATGGAATTAACAATACTACCGGTATTGTCAGTGGTCAATACTAAAAGTATTAATAATGGAAGTGAAAATACTAAGCATATGAATACGCATAGTATTTATTTTTAAATAAGGGGGAGTTTGAGGGTTACAGATTCATCATCATTTGGACTGCGACGCCAATAATTTTGCAATTTCCGTTAATTTTAACTCGGCTATGCATTGGGTTTAGTGGCTGAAGATACTTGTTCCCCATCCCCTCATCGATGACGTACTTTTTAAAAGTGGCTTCATTCGCATCAACAAGCTTGGCAACAACAAGATTGCCGTTCTCAGGGGATTTGCCTGTATCAACTAGGATCATCATTCCTTCAGGGATGCTTAATCCCACAGGCGAAGTCATAGAGTCCCCTTTAACCTTAAGCCAAAATGCAGGGCCTTCTACATGAGCATTGCTTTCATACCACTCATCTATTTCATGCATCTCATAAGGCTCGCATGCCTCTTGCCACTCACCAGCGCTAACCCAACTAATTAGAGGGTAGGATGGACTAGATTTATGATATGAGGAGAAGTCTACGTTTGGCTCTGAAAGTGATTTTCTATCAAATATTAATTGAACGTTACCAGGTGGTGAGTTCGTTCCTTCAGGCTCAGCAGGAGCGGAGCCCATGCCGGTCCCCCATGTTAATGGGTTAAACCACAACACCGACACTTGCTTAGCCAGGGTCGGGCTGAATTCCTCAATGCTTACACCAAGAATCTTGGCAAAAACACCCGCGACTTTTAGATTTAGAGGGTTTCTTCCATTTAGATAATGGCCTACAGCTCCCTGACTTATGCCGAGAGAGTCCGCTATATCTTGCTGGCTGATCCTAAGCTCCTTTTTCTTGGCTTCATAGATAGCCTTAAGGCGCTTAGCATCATTCAATTGTTCAGTAGAAAGTGATTTTTTCTTTTCCATGATGTTAATTCTAATACCCAGGTTATTAAAATCAAAATACTAAAGGTATTGCTATTTTTAATACTTGTAGTATTGTTATTGCATTGGCAGTCAACTGGAGTCCAGCGATGGAAAAAGTAACTCTAGCTGAGTTCGTTAAGGTAAATGGGCAGGCAAAGGCAGCGAATGTCATTGGTGTTCATCAAACTGCAATTAGCAAAGCACTGCGGGTAAGTCGAAACATCTATGTGATCACCTCCCCAACAGGGAAGGTAGAAGCCGAAGAAGTAAGACCATTCCCTAGCGGAAAGCACGAATCAGCGTAAGCAACACCCTTCACAATGGCCTCCCGGCCTACGTAGCTGAAAAGCTAACTCCAAACAAAACCAAGTCTTTATGGCTATGCGTGTCTGCGCATGGCCTTTTAACTATTTCAACACAAAGGAATTCTACCTAATGGAAGACTTAACAACACGCAACAAGGCCAGCGCTCGAAAAATTGAGAGCTGGATTCTAAACCGCATCGCCATTCTCGGAACCACTCAGGTAGCTGATCATCTTGGCGTAAACAAATCATCGGTTACGCAGTGGAAGAAACACTACATCCCGCGCATGGCTGCTCTTCTTGAATTCATTGGTTACGCGATTACTGACGACGACATTTCACGTGTTGTGGTTGGTCTTGCTGACTTACTGGAGGAGAGGGGATTAGGAAAGAAAAAACGCCCCGTTGGAGCGGAGCGTTCAGATCAAATCACCATGAAATTCTAGCCGAATAACTGGATCAATTCACAGGAGTAATTATGCCTAAGAAAACTCGTTTTTACCAGGCGTCAGTACACAAAAATATTGCTCGTGACCGGTTTATCAAATCCTGCAACCCGGCTATCGGCTTAAAGCTGCGAGCCATCCTCGAAGACATCAAGCGAAAGGAGAACGGTCATGAGTAGCCCAGCAACAGTAACACCAATCAGGCCGTCTCTGGCGGTCGTGGAGCGTCAGGTGGCAGAACTCGATGATGGGTATACCCGCATCGCTAATGAGCTGCTGGAAGCGGTTATGGCTGCCGATTTGACAGCTCGCCAGCTGAAGGTTGTTCTGGCGTTGATTCGCAAAACTTACGGATTCGGCAAGAAGTTTGACCGGATCACAAACACTCAGATAGCCATGATGACTGGCATTCACCACACCCACGTATGCAAGGCCAAGAACGAGATGATTGCTATGAACATCATCGTTACCAACGGTCAGGCAATAGGGATTAACAAGGTGATTTCTGAGTGGAATTTTGAGATTAGCCATGTTAGCGAATCATTAGCTAAAACAGCTAATAAAACATTAGCCAACTTAGCTAACGGGTATAAGCCAACTCAGCTAAACACAAAAGAAACTATTCAAAAGAAAGAAAGAAAAGAAACCCCCTTACCCCCAGAAGGGGGTGGCGAAGGGATGGGTAAACCTGAACGTCGAAAGGCAGAACGAATCGACTACGAATCCTTCCTGAATGCCTACAACGACGAGGTAGGCGAAAAGCTCCCACACGCTGTTGCCGTCAACGACAAACGCAAACGCGCCCTGAAGAAAATCATTCCAAAGCTCAAGACTCCAAACGTCGAAGGGTTCAGAGCGTTTGTCCGGGCGTTCGTTAATCAGGCCAAGCCGTTTTACTTCGGTGATAACAACACTGGGTGGACAGCGGATTTTGATTACCTGCTGCGCGAAAGCACGTTGCTTGGCGTTCGTGAAGCTAAGTTCGCAGGCCGGGGGATGGCATGAGACAGGATATCGAGGCCAGCGTTATCGGCGGTCTGTTGCTTGGAGGTTTAACACCGGCAGCAACTGACGTACTGGCGAAGATTGAGCCCGAAGCGTTCACCATCCCAATCTACCGGAAAGCCTTTGAGGTGATCCGAAAGCAAGCCCGAAACCGAAATCTGATTGACGGCCTGATGGTTGCCGAGGAATGTGGCGACGAATACGCAACGGCAATCATGATGACTTCCCGGTCATGCCCAAGTGCTGCAAACCTTCTTGGCTATGCCGGAATGCTAACCGACCAGTATCAGAGACGGTTATTCCTGCAGGCCATTGACGAACTGCGCATGGATGTCAGCGACGGAACGCTGGATGCTGCAGCAAACGCGATGGATGAGCTTATGCGGAGACTTTCGCTAATCCGCAAGCCAAAGACCGAAGTCAAACCAATCCGTCTTGGTGACGTTCTGAATGACTACTACGACGTACTGGATAAACGCCTGACCAACGGCGAAGAGTCCAACACGCTGAAGACAGGAATTCACGAACTGGACACCATCACCGGCGGAATGAACGCGGAAGACCTGGTAATCATCGCGGCACGTCCTGGCATGGGAAAGACAGAGTTAGCGCTCAAGATTTCAGAGGGCGTGGCCAGCAGCATAATTCCTGGTTCAGGCGCTCGCCGCGGTGTGCTGATTTTCAGCATGGAAATGAGCAACCTCCAGATTGCCGAACGAAGCATTGCCGGCCGCGGGAATATGTCGGTAAACGTTCTGCGCAACCCAGCAAGAATGGATGATGAGGGGTGGGCTCGAGTATCGGATGGAATAGGGCATCTGAGTGACCTTGAAGTCTGGATGGTTGACGCCTCAAAGCTCAAGGTTGAGGAAATCCGCAGTGTAGCCGAACGGCATAAGCAGGAGCATCCTGCGCTGTCGCTAATCCTGGTTGACTACCTTGGCCTGATTGAAAAGCCAAAGGCAGAACGTAATGACCTGGCGGTTGCGCATATCTCTGGCAGCCTCAAGGCGATGGCGAAAGACCTCAAAACGCCAGTTATCTCTCTCAGCCAGCTATCTCGCGATGTAGAAAAACGCCCAAACAAACGCCCGGTTAACGCAGATTTGCGCGACTCCGGCAGCGTTGAGCAGGACGCAGACTGCATCATCATGCTTTACCGCGAGGCGGTGTATGACGAGAACAGCCCGGCAGCCAAGTACGCAGAAATCATTGTGACCAAAAACCGTTTCGGCTCATTAGGCACCGTATATCAACGGTTCGCTAACGGTCACTTCATGGAATGCGATCAGGAAGAGGCGCGTAAAGCATCGACGCCACCACCTCCTGGCAAACGATATTCAAAAGGGGCAGACGTATGACGGGACGTGAAGCAATCGAATGGTTTCTTGATGAGCATGGATATTTCACTGCAGACGAAGTCAGCACTGCATCCGGAGTATCTCGCCAACAGATAATGGCAGCCTCATTCAAGATGCGAAGAAGCGGAGAGATAACCCTACTCGAGCGTCGCTGGCGTATCGGTGTTTACGCATGGGCAGAGGACGAAGAAGGTCGCCAGGTTAGCCGAGACGGCGTGAACACAATTTTCCAGGAGTGTCGTCAGAGCGACGCGATGAAACGAATTCTGAACTTTTATGGGGTGAGAGCATGAAACCAACATACGAAGAACTTGAAGCAAAATGCCAACTTCAACAGGAAAAGCTCGACGCAATTAACATGATGATGGACGTCATAGAGAGTGCCAGTGATTTAGCCAAAGACGGCATTCAGAAGCTAGATCAGCAACTAACCGAATCCCGTCGCGAGTTCGCAGCAGCAAACGCGACTATTCACAATCTGGAGCTGAACAAAGCAGAGTTAGCCGCTGAACTTAGTGCGATCGAAGCTATCCACAACGACGCGGTATTTATCACCGACGAGCATTACGAACAGTGCCAGCCAGCGGTGCAAAAGATTATAGGTGCGCTTGCTGTGCTCAAGATTCCGGCCTATGACGCATACCTGGCTGAAGTTCGGGCTCGGGGTGTGGAGATGTACGCCGAAGCAACCATTGCGATTGGTGAAGAAGAGGAGGACGAAGATATCGTTTATGCAGGCAAGCAAGCGTTGCTGTTCGCCGCCCAGTTACGCCAAGGAGTCGACTATGAGTGAGTATCTGAAGCCCGGAGAAGTGCGTTGCTGGTCATGCAAAGAGTGGATGTCCAATAACGAATTCCAGAATGCAGACGGCTATTGCGTTCATTGCGATGCGCCAATTGATGTTCAGGACGAGCCGTATGTTGATTATCAGGAGTCAGCCCAATGAACGATATCACCGCACTGATGGCGACCATGAAAGCGGCAGCAGAGAAAGCAACAACTCTGAATCTCGATACTGCACAGGAAATTAGAGATGAAGATGGGTGCATTGAGTGCCCAGCTTGTGGTGGAGAAGGCTATGTTGATGCTGAGCGTGATTACTGCAACATCGACAACGTAGCGCTTGGAGTTCAGTTTTACGGCATCGGAGAGCATCACGGTCTTGCAGAAGAGTACTTCCGTCAGGTTGTCCCTGCCAACGTTCTGGCGCTGGTAGAGGCGCTGGAGAAGACGCAGCAGCGAATCTCCGAGCTGGAGAAGGCCGCTTCCGAGCCGGTGGCGTTCATCGAGCATAGCAATTTAGAGGCTCTTTCTCGCGGAGTTGGCGCTGTATACGTCAAGAACAAACCGGAATTAGCACGGCCTGTTGCTTTGTACGCTGCATCTCCGGCACTGGAGTCCCGCACCGCCACCGTGAAGTCGCTTACCCCTGAAGTCTGTAATGCACTGAAAGCCGAAGGGCTTGCTGATGTGCTGAGGGACGCTGCCGAATACGCGCCGCTTACCGCCGGGCAGTGGGTAACACTCACGAAAAACTGGCATCAAACATTCATCGGGCTATCCGGTGACGCCGCTGGCATCCAGGTTATCGAAGGAGAAGGACAATGAGCGTTATCCAGTACAGCGTTAATGGCGCGAGCATTAAACACGCCAACTACCTTGATCCGAAGCCTGCTGATGAATTTGAAGATCAATGGGAATATGAGCAATTGGCTCAGGAAGCCGCTGAGGACTATTGGGAAAATCATGACGGGTGGGAAAGCCACTGGCCTTTGAATATTGAGCTATTCGTCGATGGTGGCAGCATTGGAGTGTTTGAAGTTGTGATGGAGATGGAGCCGACATTCTCTGCCAGCAAACAGGAGCGTGCAGCATGACAATCAACTTAACAGACCCAGCTAACCACCCGGCAAACGGACCGCTTACCGTTGAGCGAATCACCCGGCTAATTGCAGAGTTGCGTCGCTCACTCGACTACCAGAACGGCGGCGACATGGCATACGTCATCGCTGATGCGATTAAGGGGCTGGAAGAGCTGCTGGTGAGTCGTGAGGCGGTGCCGGTGGCGCAGGTTCTTTCCAGTCGTGTTGGGAATGACACATCGACGATTGATAAGGCATTCCCCGACGGGACGCTGCTCTACACCTCACCGCCAGTAATTGCAGGCGGATGGATTACGGTAAGCGAGCGGTTACCAGAGGATGGAGGACGCTACTGGTGCTATGTAGAGGAGCAGAACAGCTTGGGTAAATCTCACTACCAATGGAATTGCTCATGGAATGGCGATGCATTTTCTGATGCCGCACTTACTGGACGCGTAACCCATTGGCAGCCACTACCTGCAGCGCCGCAGGAGGTGAAGTACGATTAACTTGTTCTATATTTCCTATGTAACTCATGGGAGGTGAGATGGAAAAAACATATCAGATAGAATTTGATGTAGCAGATAATCACCACCTTATTAAAACGGTAATTAATGTCTCAGATAGTGATACAGAAAATGAGGTGCTGGGAAAAATATTCCGCGCAATGACGAAGGAAGCCGCAAAGCATTACGATCTGAATACTCACCATGGAGGAGCATTTCACTCCATAAAGATTTTTGATATCTCTGAGCAATAACTATAATCCCCTCAAGTCATCGAGGGGATTCTTATGTCAGACTGGAATATTGCAGCAAAAACTAAAGACGAGCAGGACAAGGTTAACGTTGATCTAGCTGCTTCTGGTGTTGCTTACAAAGAACGCTTAAACATGCCAGTTATTGCCGAACAGGTAGCGCGTGAGCAGCCAGAGCACTTGCGCGAATACTTCATGGAGCGCGTTAAATATTACCGCGAAAAGAGCATTAGTTTGCCGAGAGCGTCTGACCCGCGCTACCTCGACATGGCATCGCAGAACGAGAAGAAGTAAGCAGCTTGACGCTTTATTGATAAAAGAATACTGTTTATATATACAGTTATTTTATTGATGAGGTGTGCGCATGGGTTTCCCATCCCCAGCAAACGACTACGTGGAAACACGTCTGACAGTGGACTCAATTTGTCAGATGGATGCTAACTGCACAGTCATTCAAACGACAACCGGCTATGCGGTCATTAATCGGTCTCTGAGAGCAGAGCAGGGCAACATCATGCTTATCACTCATTGCGGCCGGACCCAGTTTGCAAAACTGATGGGAGCGGCGCTCATCACGGATGAGGGCGAAGCACTGGAAGGTGATGTGCTTGATGATGTTACGGTGTCCGGCGTGATGACATATGAGATTAATGTCATCCGACGAGCAGAAGTTGATGAGTTGCCAGTCATCTGATTGGATTGATTTTTAGCCTACTTTTAGCCATAATTATATTGCCGTCGGAGTGAACGCCCGGCGGTCTCTCGCGCATTTAAGGGGACTTAAATGCGACCACAATTTGAATACCTTTCTCTGCCGTCAGCGTTATTCAATGCTGAGGGTTTTCTGCATTCTGCGTTACCTCTCGGATGTGGCGTATGAAGCAACAATTCCACCTCGTTAACGAATCCGTTAAACAGAACGCCATCCAGTTCATCCGGGAATTGCCGGTGGACGACAAGCGCCCTCTGGTGCTCGACATCAAAGAGATGACCCGTACGCTTTCTCAGAACCGGAAATTATGGCCGCTTCTGAAAGACCTCTCTGACCAGGTTCTTTGGTTCGGCAATAAATACGACTCAGATGATTGGAAAGATTTGATAACCGCAATGGTCGCCAAGTCCAAGAAGCAAGAGCAGCGCATGGCTCCCGGATTGGATGGCGGCATTGTGATGTTCGGGCAGCGTACCAGCAAGATGACCGTCAAGCAGATGGTTGAAGTCATCGAGGCTATCTACTGGTTCGGCACACAGCAGAACGTCAAATTCAGCGAGAAGTCCCGCATAGAAATCGAATGGGCCAAGCAGTGGGGTGATCGCAATGCGTAAACCATCCCGCCGCAGCTGCAAAATCTGCAAGACCAAATTCATAGCCACCTACGACAACGTCTGGTGGTGTTGTCCAGAGCATGGCTTCGAGTACAGCCAACTCCTGTTGGCGAAGAAGAAGATGGCATCTGAACGCAAACGCAAGCAGGAGGCGCAACAGGAACGCCGAGAGTTGAAATTTCGCAAGAAGGCTCTGCAACCACTCAGCCAGTATCACAAACGCGCTCAGACAGCGTTTAACGCGTTTATTCGCCAGCGCGACGCAGGACAGCCATGCATCAGCTGCGGTCGTAACTCCGGAGCCAAGATGAACGCCGGCCATTTCCGCACCGTCGGCGCATCACCAGAAACCCGCTACGACGAAACCAACTGCCATATCCAGTGCGAGGCCTGTAACTCCTACCTGTCAGGGAATATCGGTGAATACCGCCCACGGCTGATCGCAAAGATTGGTCAGGCAGCCTATGACCGCCTGATGGGCCCGCACGAAACTAAGAAATGGACGCGTGAAGAACTCGATGCGCTGGCAGCTCACTACCGCGCAAAGCTCAAAGAACTGAAGCAGGAGATGGCAGCATGACCCGCACCGATATCGACAACTATCAGCGCTTATCAGTAGAGCGTGCAGGCCGACTCACTCCTTACGCCAGAAGTGAGATCGCCAGACTGGATGCAGAGAACGCAGAGCATCAGCGTCACATCGATCGCAACAACGAATTACGCCGTGAACTCATTAACCGTGCAAACATCAACAAGGGGCAGCCAGCATGAATCTCGAAAACACAGTGAAATACCACTTTGCTAAGACAACCATGATCAGCGATGCCCCACGAGCAACGGCGTCAGACTCATTAACCGGTACCGACATCATGGCAGCTATAGGGATGACGCAGAGTCGTGCTTCTCTAGGATTCAGCGCATTCCTCGGGAAGATGGGGATAAGTGATTACGATCGCACCCGCGCCATTGAACTGCTAACCCAATATGCCCTGTCTCACTGCGACAAGATCGCCGCTATCCGCAAGCTTGAATCTGATGTTAAGCCAAAGGTGATGCAAGCTCTCGCAACATTCGCCTTTGCTGATTACTCCCGTAGCGCAGCCAGCACCAGAACCTGCGATTGCTGCAATGGGAATAAGTTTGTCGAAGCTGAAGTAATGACGATGAAGAACATTGGACGACCGCACCTGGAAGAGCGAAAAGAAACCGTTAATGTTCTTTGCCACAAATGCAAAGGGAAGGGCGTGTTAACCAATGCATGCCAGTGCAGCGGAAAAGGTGTTGTTTTAGACAAAGAGAAAACAATTCTCCAGGGTGGTGTGCCGGCATACAAAACATGCTCACGTTGCAGTGGTCGCGGTTACGCCAGATTACTGCCGGATAGCGTACGTCAATACGTTAGCGCTACGATTTTCGATATCCCTGAAACAACGTGGCGCCGGTCTTATAAGGACTTCTTCGAAAGTTTGGTAGGCGAGTGCATTAAACAGGAAGAGTACGCAAACCAGATGTTGAACAAAGTAACCAAATGATAAGTATTTTCTACGAAATAGGATAAATCTAGAAAATCACACTTTACAAAGTGGCGATATTTGTTTAGTCTGAACTCAATGATGGAGTAGTGCATTCATTCGATGGCCCTGAGTTAATAGCTCGGGGCTTTTTTGTATCCGCAATCCGGTCAGGGCTTTTGAGTGAATGCGTGCTGCACGACACGTTGAAGCTCATACGCGAGAGCCCTGAGCCAGAATGCAAACACATCGTCATAGTGGCGGTGTTATCTGCGGAATGGTGCATAACTGAATCGCGATTAAGTTATGCCGTTTGCTCCACGAAACGGAGCGCACAACAGGTAAGAGCATTTGCAGAGTTCGACTCTCTGCCGTGGGCTTTTTCCCGCGATGCGAGACGTGAGTGCTCTTTCCGTTGTGGTGTAGCTCAGAGCAGTAGAGCGTCATGCCTGGACCCAGGATAACACATGAAGGTCGCGGCGCCTTAACCGCCACCACACACCAAATCCCTGCTACCTGGGAACCGTGGCCACTAGAGCCAAATATGCCTCACTCCCTCGCCCGTACCCTCGGGCATTTTTTAAAGCGCATTTTCTCCAATTACCAGACAGACATGACTACTCCCTTATTCGCTGTGGCTACGGAGTTAGTGCGCTTCAAAAAAGAAAACCCAGCGCAATGGCTGGGCTTCGTGACATGGGTGGCATGTGATTGTTGACGCAATCCACGCCGGTTTGCTCATGAATAGGAGGTCACGAACAAACCTGAATTACGAGTTAAACGTAACCCGGATTTGTTCAAGCGACCATCACCATAATTCCTAATTTGAACAGATCCCCTTCTTGGGGGTAAGACATGAAGATGCCCGAAAAACATGACCTGTTATCCGCCATCATGGCGGCAAAGGAACAAGGTATAGGGGCAATCCTTGCGTTTGCAATGGCGTACCTTCGCGGCAGATATAATGGCGGTGCGTTTACTAAGACTGTAATCGACGCAATGATGTGCGCCATTATCGCCTGGTTCGTTCGTGACCTCCTCGACTTCACCGGCCTGAGTAGCAACCTCGCTTATATCGCTAGCGTGTTTATCGGCTATCTCGGCACTGACTCGATTGGATCGCTTATCAAACGCTTCGCAGCAAAAAAAGCCGGAGTAGATGATGGTGGAAACCAATAAGCAGCGTAAAGCATTCCTGGATATGCTGGCGTGGTCAGAGGGAACGGATAAGAAAGGGCAACCGTCAAATAATCGCGGATATGACGTGATCGTCGGAGGTTCGTTATTCAGTGATTATTCAGATCACCCGCGCAAGCTGATTACCCTTAACCCAAAACTAAAATCGACGGCCGCTGGTCGTTACCAGCTGCTTTCAAGGTGGTGGGATGCATACCGACAGCAGTTAGGTCTGAAAGATTTCTCACCTTCCAGTCAGGATGCAGTAGCCCTGCAGCAGATTAAAGAACGTGGAGCGCTGCCATTAATCGACAATGGCGACATCCGGCAGGCCATCGATCGCTGCAGTAATATCTGGGCATCTCTACCTGGCGCTGGTTATGGTCAGTTTGAACACAAGGCCGACAACTTAATCGCCAAATTCAAAGAGGCTGGCGGTACGGTAAACGAGCCAAAATCATGAGCCGGTTAACCGAAATCATCATTGCCGTTGTCGTCTGCATCATCGTGTCGCTTGGATGGGCTGTTAATCACTACCGCGATAACGCTATCACCTACAAAGAACAGCGCGATAAAGCCACTGAAAAGCTCAGCCTGGCGAATGCCACCATAAAAGACATGCAGACCCGTCAGCGCGATGTTGCTGCACTGGATGCCAAATACACTCAGGAATTAGCTGATGCGAAAAAGCAGCTTGATGATTTGCATCGTTGCGTTCGTGATGGCAAGTGTGGGCTGCGCATCAACGCAAAATGTCCCGCGAACGGAGCGACCGGCTCCGGCAGCCTGGGCGATGCTTCCAGCCCCCGACTTACAGACCCCGCTCAACGGGATTATTTCACTCTCAGAGAGCGAATCGTCACAGTAACGAAGCAGGTAAGTTATCTGCAGGACTACATCAAAACACAGTGCCTGAGGTAGCCGATGAAGAAACGAGAGCGTGAAATAACCGCACTCCACGGCCTGACAAGTATTAGAGACGACATCCTCAAGCACCCATACCCACCAAAGCAAACCACAAAAGACAAGATAATCACCGCCATCCACTACGCAGCTTTTATCGTTCCGTGGGTGGTGTTTATCGGATTGCTTATCGTGTCGTTTATTTGGTCATCGAATTACCTATAACCGGAGCCAATCATGGCAAAGCTAACCGCAGCAAAACGTAAGAAGATGCCCAAGTCTGAATTCGGCATGCCGGGCACTCGAAGCTACCCGATGCCTGATAAAGCTCACGCGGCCAATGCAAAGGCTCGCGCAACTCAGATGGAGAATGAAGGAAAACTATCTCCATCAGCCAAAGCAAAGATTGACGCCAAGGCTAACAAGGTTATGAAGAAGCCTAAGAAAGGTAAGTAACCGCTGTGAAATCATGAGGGGTTGGTGATGCCAGTATACAAAGGTCGTGTTTATGGCGTTCCTGGTTCAACTGGATCTCAGGGCCCTGTGGGTCCGCAGGGTCCTCCTGGACCTGTAGGTGCTGAGGGTCTTGAGTGGAAAGGGGTGTGGAGCTCAGCCACTGCATACGTCAATGATGATGCTGTTGCCTACAATGGTGCTTCCTATTTCTGCATCAATCCAAACACCAACACATCTCCGACCGGATCTCCTACTGATACCAATTGGGCGCTTCTCGCATCACAGGGAGCTACTGGCCCGCAGGGGCCGCAAGGCATTCAAGGTGAGAAGGGCGATAAAGGCGATCAGGGGATTCAAGGTATCCAGGGCGTTCAGGGTGCGCAGGGATTGACTGGCCCACAAGGGGACACCGGTCCTCAAGGATTAAAAGGCGATACTGGTAATGCCGGAGCAACTGGTTCTCAAGGACCAATTGGCAACACCGGACCGCAAGGTGCAAAGGGCGATACTGGTGATTCTGGTCCACAAGGTGCGACTGGCCCGACCGGCGCAACGGGTCCTAAGGGTGATACGGGGGCAACTGGCTCCCCTGGCGCTACAGGAGCGCCCGGCGCTCAAGGTGCAACAGGCGTAGGGCTATCGCCAGGAACTCCCTCAGCCATAAGTGTGGCATTCGGAACAGGTACGCGCCCCACAGACACAACTAAACCATATCTCGTATCAATCACGATTGAAGCAACGTACAGCATTTCAGTGGCCGGTACGGTAGGAGATACATGTGAATTGTGGGTTGGCGCCGCAAGCACGGTTGGTACAACTGGCGGATCGCTAGTTGAGTCATGGGGAGCATCTCTCACTGGAATACTGACATTAGTTGGCGCCGGGATGAGGGCGAGAGGATGTGTAAGAGCCATGGTACCAGCAGGTTATTACTTTGCTGTGCGTAGAACTCTTGCTGGCACGGCAACGGTTCAAAGCGCCACAGTTACTTACCTGACATAAGGAGCAGCCAGTGAGCACAACCCAAAACTACACGGTTGGCCCCGAGTGGGTTCAGGTATCAGACGGAGCATCAACCAGAACAATTCAGATTATGGATAGCGAATGGTGCTTTCTGTATGAGTCAGATACAAAGCCTGATGATGATGCAACCGGACATGTGATTAACGACTTCATGACGGTCACGCCACCAAGCGTCGTATGGCTTCGCTCATTAGGCGGTGTAGCCAGTTCAACAATCAAAGTTGTCGTCAGCTAACCCAGGGAGCTAACAATGGGAAGTTTCTTCACAGTTGTCGATGACCCGCTAAACCAGCGCGTCTTACTTTACCGCGCAGACTCGGCTATCGATAACGCAATTTACCTCGACACAGACCCAACAGGTACGGCAATTCCTTTCCCTGATGAACTGGGTAAGGTTGACATGGGATCTGCAGCCAACAAAGCAGGCTTCATCATGCCGTATAAAGACGGAGTGAAACTGGCCTTCTCCACCGACCTTCCAGCAACGAAATCTATCACTGAAGGGGCGCCTGAAAACGTCACTGTAGCGGTGGAAGGTGGCAATCCACAGTACACATACTCATGGACCAAAAACGGCCAGCAACTCTCCGTGGTTGAGGCAACGATTCACTTCACAGCTGATGTAGCAGATGCTGGTACCTACGTGGTGACAGTAACTGACAGCATCGGCCTCGTCATCGTGTCAACGTCGATGGTTCTCACCGTCACTCCAACACCGTAAGGAATAGATATGGCGACTGAAACAAGAATGGGTCGCCCGACTGATTACATGACAGAGGTAGCAGAGGATATTTGCAATCTTCTCATGTTGGGTGAAAGCCTGCGTTCTGTTTGCAAAAGGCCAGGAATGCCAGCAATCAGAACGGTGATGTATTGGTTGCAGAGGCATGAAGACTTTATGCAACAGTACGCACGCGCGCGTGAAATTCAGGCCGAACTTCTCGCCGAAGAAATCATCGAGATCGCCGACGACAGTTCAGGTGATGTCATTGTCGATGATGAAGGTCGAGAACAGACCAATCATGAGCGCGTAGCCCGCTCGCGTCTTCGTGTTGACGCCCGCAAGTGGTACGCATCTAAGCTTGCTCCAAAGCGGTATGGCGACAGAGTTCAGCACGATCAGAAAATTACCATCACCGACCTCACCGACGAGGAACTGGACAAGCGTCTTATGGAGTTGACCAATGCACAGTCTGAGCCGGGAGGAGAAGCTTGAACTCCTAAATATTCTTGAGGAGAAGAAGCGAAGGGAAAGTGTTTATCGATATCGCAAGTACTACGACACTCGTTATGCATGGCAACGTAAGTTTATCGCCGCAACCGCTGAATATCGTCAGTGCGCACTAATTGCTGCAAACCGTGTTGGCAAGACAGATACTGCAACCTATATCGACGCCATCCACCTTCTTGGTGAGTACCCGGATGGGTGGAAAGGGCACCGTTTTAACCACGCCCCCCTTATGTGGTGCCTAGGTTACTCTGGCGAGAAGTGCCGCGACCTGCTGCAAGCTGCAATTATCGGTAAAAAGGTGAATGGTGAGCTCACTGGCGGTCTGATACCTCCAGATCGAATCGTCACAACAGAGCCAATGACAGGTACGCCGAATGCCGTTCGATCTGCTTACATCAGGCATTCCAGTGGTGACCTGAGCAAGGTTCAATTCTGGTCTTACACGCAGGGTCAGCACGCTCTGATGGGTGATGATATTGATTGGTTCCACATCGATGAGGAACCGGAAGACCAGACTATTTATCCTCAGGTTCTTACCCGTACCGCAACAGGCGATCAGGGGCGCGGTGGTCGAGGCATCCTGACATTCACCCCAGAGAACGGCCGCACCGAGTTAGTTATTAAGTTGCTAGATACACCGGCTGACTCTCAGTTCTGCATGAATGTTGGCTGGGATGATGCGCCGCATCTTACGGAAGAAACCAAGAAATCACTTCTCGAATCATATCCTCCGCATCAGCGCGACATGCGCACAAAAGGTATTCCAATGCTTGGTCACGGTCGCATATTCGATTTTAGCGAAGAGACGATCACTTGCGAGCCATTCCCGATACCGAAGCATTATATGGTTATCGATGGCATGGACTTTGGTTGGGATCACCCGCAAAGCCGTATTCAACTGGCAATCGATATGGATACTGAAACTTTCTACGTCACTAAGGCGTGGAAGGCCAGCAAGACATCACCAGCAGAAGCGTGGGGCGCGACAAAGGCGTGGGCTAATAAGGTTCCTACGGCATGGCCTCAGGATGGATTGCAGACTGAGAAGGGTAGCGGTCTGCAACAGCGTGAGTATTACAAAGACGCAGGGTTTCAGATGCTCCCCGACGCAGCTCAATGGCCTGATGGGTCTCGCTCTGTAGAGCCTGGATTATTCGAGTTGCACGATCTGATGAATACAGGTCGCTTCAAAGTCTTTTCCGGCCTGAGAGATTGGTTCGAAGAGTTCAATTTCTATCATCGAGATGAGCGTGGGCGCATCGTAAAGACGCGAGACGACCTGTTAGACGCTACCAGATATGCATACATGATGCGTCGCTTTGCTAAACGGTATGGCGATATCGGCGTAGTCAAAGAAAAGAAAATACCTGCACCTATTAAACCTGTCGCACGGAGAAGATGATGGCAGACAACGAACGTCTCAACTCCATTCTGTGCCAGTTCGACATAGACTGGTCGTCAGGAGATGAAGCCAGAACCGAGGCGACAAACGATTTGTACTTCAGTCGGGTGAGCCAATGGGATGACTGGCTGAGCGATTACACAACCCTCCAGTACCGCGGGCAATTCGATGTGGTTCGCCCGGTAGTTCGCAAGCTAGTCGCAGAGATGCGCCGCAATCCTATTGATGTACTTTACCGGCCTAAAGATGGCGCTAACCCAGACTCAGCAGACACACTGATGGGTATGTATCGTACTGACATGCGACACAACGCAGCTCGCTCAGCGGTTAACGTTGCTGTTCGTGAGCAGATTGAATGTGGCGTTGGTCACTGGCGACTTGTCACAGAATATGAAGACAACAACCTCCTCAGCCGCAACCAGGTAATTCGTCGTCGCCCGCTTCATGAGTCATGCAACCATGTAGTCTGGGACTGCAACAGTAAGGAACAGGACAAGAGCGACGCCAAACACTGCACGGTAATTCAGCCTTTCAGCACAGAAGGGTGGAAGGTATTTGCTGAAGAAAACGACATCGACCCGGAAATCATCCCATCATTCCAGAGCCCAGACATGGACTGGATTTTCCCGTGGATTTCCAAGGATGTCGTTTACATCGGTGAGTACTACGAGGTTGAGGAGAAAAACGAGAAGGTATTTATATATCTCGATCCGATTACTCGTGAACCGGTCAGCTATTACCAGCGCGATATCAAAGACGTTATCGATGAGCTTGCCGACAAAGGCTTCGTGAAAGTTGCGGAGAAAAAGGTAAAGCGCCGCCGGGTGTATAAGTCACTCATCACCTGCACTGAAATCCTGAAGAACCGAGAACTCATCGCGGGTGAGCATATTCCGATTGTCCCTGCATATGGGGAGTGGGGATTCGCTGGCGACAAAGAGGTATACGAGGGTGTTGTACGCCTGACGAAAGACGGTCAGCGGCTGCGCAACATGATCATGTCGTTCAACGCCGATATCGTGGCCCGTAACCCGCAGAAAAAGCCATTCTTCTACCCTGAGCAAATTGAAGGTTATGAGTATATGTACGGAGGCACAGATGCCTATCCGTACTATTTGATTAATCGTACCGACGAGAGTGGTAGCGACCTACCACCAACACCAGTTGGATACATGGAGGAGCCTCAGGTTCCTCAGGCTAACGCATACATGCTAGAAGCTGCTACAGCCGCAGTGAAGGAGGTGGCAAGTCTTGGCGTTGATGCAGCTGCCGCTAATGGTCAGGTGGCTTTCGATACCGTCAACCAATTGAACATGCGGGCTGACCTTGAAACCTATGTGTTTCAGGACAACCTGGCCACTGCGTTTCGTCGCGATGGTGAGATTTATCAGTCGATGGTCAACGATATCTACGACGTGCCGCGCAATGTCACTGTGACGCTTGAGGACGGTACCGAGAAAGATGTTCAGGTGATGACTCAGATGGTTGATTTGCAGTCTGGTGACGTCGTAACGCTCAACGACATTCGCGGTCGTTACGAGTGCTACACCGACACCGGCCCATCATTCCAGAGCATGAAGGAGCAGAACCGGGCAGAGATTCAGGAGTTACTCACTAAGGTTCCTCAGGGCACTCCAGAGTGGCAGATGTTGCTGCTGCAATACTTCACGTTGCTTGACGGTAAAGGCGTCGAGATGATGCGTGAGTATGCCAATAAGCAGCTCGTCATGATGGGCCTCAAGAAACCTGAAACGCCTGAAGAAATGCAAATGGTACAGGAAGCTCAGCAGCAGCCGAAAGAACCATCTCCTGAAGCCATCCAGGCTCAAGGCGTTCTTCTTACCGGTCAGGCAGATCTGCTTAATGCGCAATCAAAACAAGCGCAGATTCAGGTAGATGCAGCCAAGGTAGAAGGTCAGAACCAACTTTATGCAGCTAAGGTTGCGGAAATATTCAACAACATGGAAACCGATAAGCAGGCGGAGTTCAGAGAATTCCTCAAGCTTATGCAGTCTTTCCAGCAACAAAACAGCGACGACGCGAGAGCTAACGCGGAGTTGATCTTAAAAGGCGACAGCCAGCAGCACTCACAGCGCATGGATTTCGCCAACATCCTGCAATCGCAGAGACAAAACATTCCCTCCGGCGGCGTAGCCGAGAATCCTCAATAAGAGAGAGTTAATCATGTCCGATACCACCGAAATTCAGGTCCCTGAAGGCCAACTCCTGCCCGTCGATAACGCGGCGGCATCCGCAGTCGATCCAGCGCTTAATGCCAATGGCGCAACAGGTCAGGAAGACGGCTTTGAGATTGTCCTGAAAGACGATGAGAACAAACAAAAACAAGACCCGGCAACCAACGCGCAATTTGCACAGCGTCGATTAGAGCGCAAGCGTCAACGCGAGCTTGAGCAACAGTCGGCAGCAGTTCAGCGCGGAGAATTGCCGGAGCACATTCGGGTGACCCCTGAGTTACCAGCCCAGCCAAACGCCAATGACTTCTTCTCTGACGAAGCAATGGAGAAATACGGGTGGGACAGCGGCCGAGCTCAGGCAGCATTCCAGCAAGCGAACAATGAGTGGCTCATTAAGGCTCAGGACGCTCGCAGCAACGCTGTAGCAGAGCAGGGGCGCAAGACTCAGGAGTACACCCAGCAATCAGCGCAATACGTCGATGCAGCTCGCAAACACTATGACGCTGCGGAGAAACTCAACATCCCTGACTACCAGGAGAAAGAAGATGCCTTTATGCAAGTCGTGCCAGCACAGGTAGCGACTGACATCATGCGCCTCTTCCCTGAGAAATCCGCAGCGCTCATGTATCACCTGGGCGCAAACCCAGAGAAAGCCCGTCAGTTACTGGCGATGGATGGGCAGCAGGCGCTGATTGAAATCACTCGACTATCAGAACGTTTAACTCTCAAGCCTCGTAGCAAGCAACTATCAGAAGCCCCTAATCCTGACGAGCCGATTCAAGGTCAGGCTGCCGCAGCAAATATGTCTGCACTTGAAAAGCAGATGAATGCAGCGGCCGTGAAGGGCGACGTAGAGACATACCGCAAGCTGAAGGCGCTACTGAATAAAGGATCTCGATAATGGCATTAGCTGAAGGCCAATTGGTCACATACGCACTCGACGAAATCATCAATACCGTCGAAAACATGACGCCTATGGCGTCAAAAGTAACAAAGTACACCCCCCCAGCCGAGTCAATGCAGCGCTCAGGAAATACTGTATGGATGCCTGTAGAGCAGGAAGCACCGACGCAAACTGGTTGGGATTTAACCGGTAAAGAAACTGGCGTTCTTGAGCTGTCAGTAAAATGTAACATGGGCGATCCGGATAACGATTTCTTCCAGTTGCGAGCTGACGACCTGCGTGATGAACGATCTTATCGCCGTCGTATCAACGCATCAGCCATGAAACTGGCAAACAACATCGAAACCGCCATCTCTAAACAGGCAACCGAGATGGCTTCGTTAGTTGTTCACGATGCACGGGCAATTGGACCATCGACCGGTCTGAACGGGTGGGATTTTGTGTCAGATGCGGAACGCCTAATGTTCGATCGCGAACTAAATCGAAGCCAGGGCCTGAGCTTCTTCTTCAATGGTGATGATTACCGTAAATCTGGCCGTGACCTGGTCAATAAAGACATGTTTGGTCGCATTCCAGAGGAGGCTTATCACAACGGAACAATTCAGAAGCAGGTCGCGGGGTTTGATGATGTTCTACGCTCCCCGAAACTGCCAACGGTTGTAGCTTCTACGGCAACTGGCATCACGGTTTCCGGAGCCCAGAAGTTCAAGCCACAGGCTTATACTACTGATACCGACGGCAATAAGGAGAACGTTGATAACCGCGTAGCCACAGTTGTCGTATCGTCCTCCACCGGCCTGAAACGAGGCGATAAAATTAGCTTCACCGGCATGAAGTACCTGTCTCAGATGGCTAAGAACGTGCTGACCGACGACGCGACATTCTCCATCACACGCGTTATTGACGGCACTCACATCGAGATCACCCCTAAGCCGGTTGCGCTGGATGACACCACGCTTCTACCAGAAGAGAAGGCATACGCAAACGTGAACACTTCACTGGCCGCGGCAATGCCAATCAATCTGCTGAACATCGCAACCACTACGGCGAACGTGTTCTGGGCCGATGACTCCATTCGACTGCTGTCTCAGCCTATCCCGGTAACTCACGACCTGTTTGCTGGAATGAAAACCACCTCATTCAGCATCCCTGGTGTAGGTGTTAACGGCATCTTTGCCACCCAAGGCAGCATTGCAACCCTGGCAGGTAAAGCACGTATTGCTGTTTGGTATTCAGCTTGCGCAGTTCGTCCGGAAGCGATCGGTGTCGGCCTGCCAAATCAGACTGCGCCGTAAATATGTTGGGGCTTCGGCCCCTTTTCTTTTGGTGATATATGTTTTTGAAAATAAACTCGAAGGGATGGATTACAGCTGAATATTGGCACATCCAATCTGTTGTAACAATATGCACAATCACTGACAAAGAATTCGAAGATAGCAACACATTTGCTGAGGTTTCGTTCAACAACGAGCGAAGGACCATTACCAAACAGATGAATGCATGGTTGGTCAATGACCGAGGGGAAATCCTTGAGGTGATAAACCGTGAATATGCCTGGAGCAAAACATGACACAGATGGTATTTCGCCACGGCAACACGAAGAAATGGAAAGGCGTTGGCTATGACTTCGAAATCATCAGCGAAGATGACCTGCAGGAATATCTCGACGCTGGTTGGTTTGCGCATCCTGACGACCTGCTGAAAGATGTTGCAGAGCCAGAGCCAGAGCCAGAGCCAGAGCCAGAGCCAGAGCCAGAGCCAGAAGTTAAAGAGCGTAAGAAGCCGGGGCCAAAACCTAAGGGGTAGCAAATGAACCTCACAACGAAAGGCGATCTTGTTCTAGCTGCATTACGCAAACTCGGTGTCGCATCCAATGCCACGCTAACCGACGTCGAACCACAGTCGATGGAAGACGGCATCAACGATTTAGAAATGATGATGGCTGAGTGGCTGGAAGGTGACGATGAAACCCCTGGCATCGATGCCGGTTATCTATTCTCCGCTGATGATGTAGCGCCTGACCCTGGCGATCTACACGGAATGACGACCGGCAAGTTAAGCGCGGTATTCCATAACCTGGCACTCAGAATTGCCCCTGATTATGCGGTAGAGCCTGCAGCAAAAGTTGTCACCACTGCTCGATATGGCAAGGAAAGGCTTATCAAACTGTCAGCCGCATCAAGAGCAAGACACGCAAAATGTAAGTCCGGATATCCAAATCGCATGCCTATTGGCAGCGGTAACCGGCTTGCCACATATAACGGATGGAACTTTTTCCATCGCAAAGGGCCATGCGATAACGGGAGCGAATAATGCCAGTTCAGCAGCTTCCATTGATGAAAGGGGTCGGTAAAGACTTCCGCAACGCCGACTATATCGACTTCCTCCCGGTTAACATGCTGGCCACGCCGAAAGAGGTGTTAAACAGCAGCGGATATTTCCGGTCCTTTCCTGGCCTGACTAAAGTCGCAGATGTAAATGGCGCGTCACGCGGAGTTATATTCAATACAGCCCAAAATGCCGTATACAGAGTAATGGGCCAAAAACTCTACAAAGGTGAAGCTGTTGTTGGTGATACCGTTGGCTCATCACGCGTTTCAATGGCATTCGGAAGAACATCACAGGCAGTATGTACCGGTGGTTCAATAGTCGAGTATCGTTACGAAGGTGATAAAAAAACCATCGAGAACTGGCCGGAAACCTCTGGGTTTACACAGTATGACCTTGGAATAGCTCGTGACCTAACACGGCTAAGGGGTCGCTACGTATGGTCAAAGGATAATTCAGACTCATGGTTTATATCTGACCTTGAGGATGAGTCACATCCTGACAGGTACGCAGCTGAGTATCGCGCCGAATCACAACCTGACGGAATCATCGGAATCGGGACATGGCGAGACTTCATATTGTGCTTTGGCTCATCAACGATTGAGTATTTCACTCTAACAGGAACTTCAACAGTGGGCGCGGCTCTGTATGTCGCCAACCCTGCGTATATGGTGCCAAAAGGGATTGCTGGTACGTTCTGTAAATGTGGGTTCATGGATTCTTACGCCATCGTTAGTAACCCGGCAAATGGTGCTCCATCGGTGTATATCATTGACTCTGGACGCGCAACTCCTGTTGCCACAGCAAGTATTGAGAAGATTCTGCGAGAATACACAGCTGACGAACTGGCGACAGCGGTCATGGAACCTCTGCGCTTCGACTCTCACGAATTGTTGATTATTCACTTACCGAGGCATGTTCTGGTATATGACGGAACAGCATCTCAGAATGGACCGCAATGGTGCATTCTGAAAACGGGTCTGTATGACGACGTGTACCGCGCTATCGACTTCATGTACGAAGGTAATGCGATCACTTGCGGTGACAAACTGGAAGCAGTGAAGGGGGCTTTTCAATTCAACATATCCAGCCAGTACGAAGAGCAGCAGGAACATTTGTTGTTCACTCCGCTATTCAAAGCTGATAACGCCAGGGTGTTCGACTTTGAAGTTGAATCCTCAACTGGTGTCGCTCAATACGCTGACCGATTGTTTCTTTCTGCCACTCCTGACGGCATCAACTATGGCCGCGAACAGATGATTGAGCAGAACGAACCTTTCGTATACGACAAGCGAGTTATCTGGAAGAGAATTGGGCGCATTCGCAAAAATATTGGCTTTAAAATCCGGGTTATAACCAAGTCACCTGTCACATTATCAGGCGCACAGATAAGGATTGAGTGATGGCTGATCAGAACCTTAACGAGCCAGTCATCGTTCGTGCCGTTAGCCTGAATGCATCATCAATCCCAGCAGGATATAGCCCGGCATACTCACAGTACATTCTGTCACAGGCAATCGACTTTACCAACGTGGCAGGTAAAGCTAACGAAGCTGGGCAAGGTGCATACGACGCTCAGGTTAAGAACGATGAGCAGGATGTAACGCTTGCCGATCATGACTCTAGAATTACCGCCAACACCAATGCGATAAATATTCTTGAAGTCAGGATTACAACGGCAGAAGGTAAAATAGTTGTTCTGCGGAGTGATGTTGATTATTTGCTTGATGAAGTAATCGATATTCAGGCAGATATTGTAAACATCCAGGCCGACTATATTTCAAAATCCGCAACGTCACCGCAATCCCTATCATCTTCGTTGGGTGTTTCAACATCCTACTCGGTTAATGGGGTTAAAGTTATAGGCCAAAGGATATCAGGGTTTACAGCCATAACGGGAACCCCTTTCTATGGAGCGTTTGACGCCAACTATTCTGAAACCGGTTCGTCAACTTACAACTCTGCGCAAATAACGACGCTTTTTGCTCTTTTGCAGCAAACAAGGCAAAGAGTAAAGGCCCTCGATGACGCCTTACGGACTCATGGACAAATAAGCTAATGCAAATAAAGCTCATCGATAACCCGGTGAAGCTTGCAGAATTCCTCAATAATCCAGAAAACACCGGCAATATCGTAGACCGCGGAGATAAATACCTCATCAAGCATGATGCGGTTTACCTCGGTATCTATGAAGGCGTTCTGCTGGCTGGTGTTCACGAAGTGCGTAATTTCTGGCACAGCGTCGTGGAATGTCATGCGATTTACAACCCTGGATTCCGTGGTGATTATGCTCTCAATGGTCACCGCTTATTCTGCAAATGGCTTCTCGAAAACTCCCCATTCCTCAACAGCATCACCATGGTTCCTGACACTACCAAATACGGCCGCGCAATCATCAGACTGCTTGGAGCTACTCGGGTTGGTCATCTTGATGATGCCTATGTCAGTAACGGGGCACCTGTTGGTGTCACTCTATATCAACTTCATCGCTCGAAATATGAGGAAATAGCAAATGCTGGTACTCACTGAACAATTCAGAAACAAGCTACTTCCCATGAATGGCTACATGAAGGGCAGTGATGGCGGTGCCAAAGCGCAAGCTCAAGCCACACAACAGGGAATAGACCTGCAGCGTGAGATGTGGCAAACAAACATGAACAATCTGGCGCCATTCACGCCACTTGCTCAGCAATACGTATCTCAACTCCAGAACCTTTCAAGTCTTGAAGGGCAGAATAGCGCGCTTAATAGTTACTACAACTCAGATCAATACAAAGGCTTGGCTGACCAGGCTCGATATCAAAGCCTGGCATCTGCCGAAGCAACAGGTGGTCTTGGCTCGACGGCAACCGGAAATCAATTGGCATCAATTGCGCCAACGCTAGGGCAGAACTGGCTATCCGGGCAGATGAGCAATTACCAGAACCTGGCAAACATCGGTCTTGGAGCCCTAACCGGTCAGGCTAACGCCGGGCAGAGCTATGCCAACAACATGAGCCAGTTGTATCAACAGCAGGCTAGTGCGGCAGCTGCTAATGCTAATAAACAATCTGGGTTCGGCTCGTTTATTAGTGGCGCTGGTGCTGGCGCAATGTCTGGCGCTGCTCTCGGTTCTGTGGTTCCTGGTATTGGTACCGCAGCAGGTGCGATTGGCGGCGGAATTATTGGCGGCCTTGGTTCGCTGTTTTAAAGAGGAGTCAACAATGGCAACCTGGAATCAAGGAATAAACTCTGGTGGTTTTTTGGCTGGTATTGGTACGCAGAATAGCAACGCTCCGCAGGC
The DNA here is from genome assembly GCF_001266615.1 of Kluyvera genomosp. 1. Classification (GTDB taxonomy): domain Bacteria; phylum Pseudomonadota; class Gammaproteobacteria; order Enterobacterales; family Enterobacteriaceae; genus Kluyvera; species Kluyvera cryocrescens_A. Next base: position 36,788 of record NZ_LGHZ01000053.1, read on the forward strand.
AAGTGACGCTAACACAGCGCTCGCGTTTATTAGAGATAACAATGACAGGCAGCGATCAGGCCAAAATAATTTTGGGCTTCAAGCCCTTCAGGGGTTAGGCGGTGTAGCTCAGATTTACCAAGCTAGTAAACAGCAGGAGCGACAAGGAGAATTCCAGAAGGCATATGGTGACGCCTACGCTACCGGCGATCGCAATGCCATGCGTCAGCTTGCCTCGCAGTATCCAGACCAGATTGAAGCAGTCCGCAACGGAATGAAGTTCGTCGATGATGACCAGCGAGCTACCGTTGGCTCTCTTGCTGCCGGTGCGCGTCTCGCATCTTCATCACCTGAAGCTATGGGGTCATGGCTGCAGAACAATGCAAAGGAACTTGAGCGCGTTGGTTTAAGTTCTCAGGATGTGGCGCAGATGTACCAGCAGAACCCACAGGAGTTTGGTCAGTTTGTGGATCACCTGGGAATGGCGGCACTTGGGCCAGTTGATTACTTCAATGCCCAGGACAAGATTGTCGGACAAGCACTAAACAGGGACAAGCTTAGTGAAACTATCCGGAGCAACCAGGCAGGAGAGGCTAACACTCGACGCGGACAGGACATTACTATGCGCGGCCAGGATATCTCGGCAGCCACCGCTCGTCGTGGCCAGGATATGGCAAATCAAAGAGCAGCAGAGAAATCTGCCGGAACAACAAGCTCTAGAACTGTTCAATTATCGGATGGACGAACAGTTAATGTCGGCGGCAAATTACATGGCGCAGGGGCTAATGCTTTCTATGAGGGCATCGACAACCAGGGGAATATGGTCAGGGTTCCAGCAAGCGCCATCGCCGCTCCGCCATCATCTTCTGCAAGCGCCACTAACTACGCTATGAAGAAAGATATTGACGCTATTGCTAATGCTGATGCATCTGACCTTGATTTCATGACCGGAATGACAGGAGGCTCTGGGAGCCCAGCATTTGGTGCAGACGTACGCAGCCGGGTAAGCGGGAAAGATCAGAGACAACTCTACAACGCCGCTCAGCGCATTCAAGGTCGCATGCAAAACCAAGGCGTAGCAGCTGCTCGAGATATGGGCGCTAGTGGCATCAACACAGTGGCAGAAGCCAAAATGTATTTTCAGGGCATGCCTCAGGTTGATTACTCCAGTCCGGAAGCAATGCAGCAATCCATTCGTGATATCGATGAATACACCCAGAATTTCAACCAGCAATATAGTGTTGATATTGGAAAGTCAGGTCAGAATCAACCTCGACAAAACCAGCAATCTCAGCAATCTCAGCAACCAGCAAGTAACGGCGGCTTCTCTTCACTATGGGGTGACTAATGGCTAAGGCATGGAAAGACGTTATTGCCTCTCAGCAGTATCAGGAATTGGCACCAGAGCAGAAAGCTCAGGCTCAGGAGCAATACTTCAATGAAGTTGTTTCCCCTCAAGCCGGAGATAATGCAGAGCAGGCAAAACAGGCTTTCTACTCTGCTTATCCAAAAGGACTTTTAGAAAAAGGCAATATCGACATCCACAATCGGCCTGTTGTTAAAAACTCTGATGGCAGCATTAGCACTGTGCGTAGCATGTCTACTAACATAGATGGTAGAGAGGTGCTGATTCCTACCGTTAGTGATGATGGTCGTATCATGTCTGATGATGAAGCTATTGATAACTTCATGAGGACTGGAAAGCATCTTGGTATGTTTGACAATCCCGACGATGCCACCACATATGCTGAGAGCCTGCACAACCAGCAAGCTGATGAATACCTCCCAAGGAATAATCAATCTCCACAACAGCCTGTACAACAGAATGCACAGGCAGCGCCACAGCAGCAGGGTGGATTCCTGTCTGACCTTGGCAACGCAGCGGCAGAAACGGGCCGAGGTCTGCTTCAGGCTGGCGTTAATCTGGCAAACATACCAGCATCTGTAGCTGACGCAGTAACGAGCGCTGGGGCATGGGCCTGGCAGAAGCTAGGTATTGGTGATGGGACATATCAGCCAGCTCCACGTGTGACGACTCAAGGTCTTGAGCAAGGTCTTGGGCTCCAACAAGGCGATCTGACACCGCAAACTACTGCAGGGAAGGTATTCTCTGAGGCTCTGCCATATCTAACCCCAATAGGAGTTGGAGGTGGGGCTTCTAAGGCTGCAGCATTGGCTGAGCGTTTGGCTCCTCAGGTTCTAGGTGCTGGCGCTAGGATGGCATCATCATCAGCCGCTGGAGTTCCAGGCAGAGTCGCACAGGGAGCGTCACGCTTAATTGCTGAAAACACAGTTGGCTCATTAGCCGCGAACAGTGAAAAAGATGACGCCGGTGCGCTAGCAACAGATCTCGGATTGGGGGTTGGTGTTGGCGGCGCGGTGAATCAGCTTGGTCGTGCTGCTGGGGCTGTGTATCGAGGAGCGCGGGGAAGTATCGCACCGGAAGCCCAGCAAGCCATTCAATTCGCTAATTCTGCCGATGTTCCATTGCATACAACTGACTTACTTCAGCCAAACTCCCGGGTAGGAAGAATGGCGCAAACCACCGCTGAGAACATTCCTTTCGCCGGAACAAGCTCAATGCGAGCTGGTCAACAAGAAGCCCGCAGCCAATTAGTTGATGAATTTGCATCTCGATTTGGTGAATATGACCCGTCTATTGTTATTGGTAGCCTGAAGGCAAAAACCGCGGGCATTAAGCAAGCTGCAGGAAACCGGCTGGAGCAAGTTCAGAGTGCGATGACTGGAGTGAATATTCAGCCGACTCGTGCGATTCAACAAATTGATGACGAGATAACGAGCCTTCAAAAGTTAGGAAAGGTTTCCGACAATGACACTATCAGCAAGCTTCAGGCTTATCGTGATGAATTGGCTGGCGGTAATGTAGACCTTCAGCAGTTGAGCAATTTACGCAGTCAGTTCAGGCAGGATGTGAAAGGAGAGCGAGTTGTCATGCCTAACCGTTCCGATGCTGCTATTCAGCGAGTTTACAGGGCCATGACTGGCGACATTGATAATTCAATAGGTCAGAGTTTGGGTAATGACACGTTGCGGCGTTACAAGCAGGCTAATGCTGTGTACGCAGATGAGGCCAGCAAGATCCAGAATACACGATTGAAGAATGTGATCATGAAAGGTGATTTAACCCCTGAAGTGGTTAACAACATGCTGTTCAGCAAGAACAAATCAGAAGTGCAGAACCTTTATCGATCAGTTGGCCAAACCGGTCGAGCACAGATGCGGAACGGAATCATAGGTAAGGCAATGGAAAAATCAGGAGGGTCTCCTGACCAGTTTTTGCGCCAGGTTAATATGATGTCTAATCAGACCGGGATAACCTTCAAAGGACGTGATGCTGCATATCTGAAAGGTTTGAAAAATTACCTTGAGTCAACAAAGCGCGCCGGTCAGGCAGGAGTAACCACTCCTACAGGTCAGCAGGCAATCCCATTCATTATGGGGATTGGCTCTGTTACCAACCCCGCTGTCGTTGGCGTAGGTGGTGGTTATGGGTTACTTGCAAGGATGTATGAAAGTGATCCTGCGCGTAATGCAATGCTACGTCTTGCCAATACACCTAGAGGCTCTACATCTTTTGAGAAGGCATTATCTGAAGCCGAAAAAGCTATAAATTCGATTACGCAGGGTGCGAAATCCGAAGCATTAAGCGAATAAAGCAAATCCCACACAGATGCCGAAGATTAAGAAAGCAAAGTTCAGTAAGTCTCTATTCATAAAGCCTCCACTATTTTAACCAATTATAACCGAACTTAATGCAATTCCGCACAAGATAAAACTTGCTCGGTGTTGCCGTGTCTGGAGCACAGTCAATGTCAGATATTACCGCCAATGTAGTGGTATCAAACCCACGCCCAATATTCACTGACTCGCGAACATTCAGAGCGGTAGCCAACGGTAGGGTATATATCGGTTTGATAGATACCGATCCAGTTAACCCGGCTAACCAAATCCCTGTTTATATTGAGAACGAGGATGGTTCACACGTACAGATAGCTCAGCCGTTAACTATTAACTCTGCAGGGAAGATCGTGTATTCAGGGCAACTGGTAAAGATTGTCACTGTTACTGGCCATAGCATGGCTATTTACGATGCTTATGGCACTCAGGTCGATTACATCGCAAACGTACTGAAGTACGACCCAGATCAGTTGCGGACGGAGCTCGCTGAAGAAGGGTCAGAGCTTCTTGTTGATGACTCAAGGGTGAAGGTTCTTCAGGCTGAACATGGCGTAGCCAGAAGTCAGCACTCAAAAAATAATGATTTCATCAGCCTACTGGATTATGGCGTACCCAGCGATGGCGACTATGGCAAAACTCTTCAATTGGCCATAGATGACCTCTTTGCTGAAGGTGGTGGCACAGTATTTATACCAAGGGGAGTTTATAGTGCATCTGGGGTAAAACTCAAAACAGGCGTTAGTATCAACGGTGATAGCAAGGAAGGTATTTCATGGATACCATTAAACAACAACATAGTAATGTTTGATGATTCAGATAAGCCTGATGAAACGCATGGGATGATATGCTCAATTTCTAATATTTCTATTGATTGCAAGGCTTTTACCGGCATCACCGGAGTTAGGTCAATTAATGGGAATCGAATTAATATCCTAAACACAAATTTTTTTGGATGTGAAAAAAATATTGAGTTTGATCGTGGTGGGAACCATGTCATTAGCAATGTATTGAGCGCGACAACTACAGATGGCAATAAAGCAGGAAGGTTGCTGTTGTGGAGCTCTGATGATGATAAATATGGTGCAGTATTTACAACAGTAGATAATTATAGAGTTGAGGGTGATAGTGTAGATGGCGCAGTCTTCCTGAGGCGCGCCGTGGGGGTTAAATTTAATAATTTAATTGTCAACGACAACAGCTTTGATGGGATTTGTATTGTATTAGAAAATGATTGCCAGGGCGTTTTGTTCAATGGTGGCGTAATTGTTGGTGTTGGCACCGGGATGTTGCTTAGAAAAGGCAGCGGAATAGATAAATCACCAATTGTTTGCATTACGCAAAACCTTGACTTTGACCAGTTTGAACAAAGTGCAATCGTTATTGAAGCTGGTAGGGCTAATCAGTTCTTTGGCGGTGCAATTACAAGCTCAGATATTTCTGTTACTGCAAAAGCTATTGTTTTAAATGGTGAGTTTGCTATAAACAATACTCTAAATAACTTGTTAATATCTGGATATTACGGACTCACAGGAACAGGTGTGCTGATATCAGATGCTACAAATAACACTCTTAACAACGTTATAGTTGACGGATGCGATCAGGGCATTGCGTTTGTTGGCAACTGCAAAGGAACTGTTATAAATGGCGGTGACGTCAGGTCTAATGTCAACCATCCGATAGTAGGTGATATACATCAGGAGGGTATATCAGTTAAAGACCTGCAAGGCTTCAGAGGAAGCACCGTAGTATCTACCCCGCCTATTCCTGTTAGTGGAGTAGAGGTAACCAATATCTACGGCGTTCCGGTGAGGATCTTCATCAATGGTGGTGCCGTTTCATTGATAGCGATTAATGGCGTTTCCTCAGGGTTTACTACTGGTGCAATGTTATTCCTGGAGCCTGGTGAGAAAATAACCGTGACTTATAGCACAACCCCATCGTGGAACTGGATTGGGGTATAAATATCTTGAAATAATCACTGTTCATGCATAGATTTAATGAATTATGGACACATAAATTAAAGGCTTAAGCATGAGCGCTCGTGAATTTTTGGAAATTTCAAAAGATATTGAAGGTTGGTTATATGAAGGTGCTGCCTTTATGACGCAGCACCTTCTATCGGCTCAAAAATCCCTTGGCACCAATAGCGGGGTGTTAGAAATAGGTGTTTACAAAGGTAAATACTTATCATTTCTGTCATCCGAGTCTCAATCTCCTACTGTGGGTATAGATGTTTTTATCTTCGACCAAAAGGAAGAGGCGGAAAAAAACGTTGCTTATGTTTGTGAAATATTAGGAAAGGAAAATACTTCAAAACTCATTAGGGCTAATACCAGAATTCTAGACAAAAAATCATTAACATCCATTCTCTCCAGTGCGGGTATTGAGCGATTGACATTTGCTAGCATCGATGGGGATCACAGCAGTGAGGGTGTTTACAATGACCTCGAGCTTGTGGAGTCAGTTCTGGCACCTGGTGGGATCATTGCCGTAGATGATATGTTCTCTTCAGTTAGTCCGGCTGTGTCTGAAGGATTTTTCAATTACATAAACAATTCAGAAAGCAAACTTAAGCCTATAGCGTTCAGTGATAATAAGCTATTCCTGACAACCCATGGGTACGATGAGATCTACCAAATCCGACTGCAGGTTGAAATGCACAAATCTGATGACATCCTTCACGACAAGTGGACTGATGGAAACCAGTCAGCGAGGGTTAGGCCGTTCATGAAAGGAACTCTGCTCTGCTTATGACTTGATTGCATGGGGCATCCATGGGGCAAAAAATTAGCGCAAAACAACTCAAAACCGGTGAAGGTGGTGATTCGTCTTGCGCTAATGCTTCATACCTTCTCATCAAGCCAGTCAGCCCACCACTGCATCATCTCCCGGCGAGTATCCAGATAGGCGGCGTGGTTGTATACAGATCGCGTTCCACCGCTTACATGGGCCAGCTGCATTTCTATAGCGTCACCGTTCCAGTGCTTTTCATTTAGCACGGTGCTGAACTGGTGGCGCATTCCATGCCCGGAAGTCTGGCCTTCATACCCGAGGCTTCGTATAACGCCAAGTACAGCGTTTTCGCTGATAGGTTTCTTCCTGTCATTTCGCCCTGGGAAGCACAGTTCGTACTGGCCGGTAATCTGTTGCAGGAATTTTAATAGCTCTAGAACCTGGTCTGACATTGGAACGACATGTAACTTCCTACCTTTCATGACTTCAGGATCAATGCTTATTAGCCTGGTTTCGTAATCTATTCCTGTCCATGCCAGCGAACGCAATTCCACTGTACGCATGGCTGTATAGTGAAGAATCTGCGCCGCAACCTTAGAAACAACCCATCCGCCATATCCATTCAAGGCCCTCTGGAATTCGTGTATGCGATGCATAGGAAGGAAAGGGTAGTTCTTCTTCCTGTATCCTCGCATAGCGCCAGCAAGGTCTCGTGATGGATTGAATTTAGCCCTTCCAGTTACGATCGCATAACTGAATACTTCCCCACATCGACGCCTTGCTTTATCTGCACGCTCCATTGCCCCCCTATCCTCGAATAGCAGAATCACTTTCAGCAGAACCATGGGCTCAACTTCATCCATCTTCATGTGGCCTATGATGGGGAGTATGTCATCGCTAAACATACTCAACATCTCATCAGCATATCCTTTCGACCATACCTTTGATTTGTGCGTGTGCCACTCCCGGAAAATATCACCGAACGAATCAGCCGCTTCCTCTTTCTCTTTCTTTTTTATGGACTGCTTCTGTTCTGCCGGATCAACACCTGCCAGCAATTTCATCTTAGCGTCAGATTGTCTTGCTCTGGCTTCAGTGAGTGGGATTTCAGGATATGGGCCAATGACCAGCGTCTTTTCTTTTCCGTCGAACCGGTAACGCATGCGCCACACCTTTTTCCCTGACGGAGGAACGAACAGGAAAAGGCCGCCTGAATCCGCAAGGCGATATGGTTTGTCAGCAGGCTTAGCTGCTTCGATCTGCTTTACCGTAAGCATGTGGGCATAAATCCGTGGTCATTTTCGATAATGCCCACAATATGCCCGCAAAAGTTTGGCGTAGTCAATTCATGTTGGGTAACGTCAGGTAATTAGCAATTGAGTTGGAAGCGAGTGGGAAAGGGTGTTTGGTAACGTCGGGAAGTGTTGGGTAACGCTGATGTGGTGTCCCCTGCAGGAATCGAACCTGCAACTAGCCCTTAGGAGGGGCTCGTTATATCCATTTAACTAAGGGGACGAAGCGGCACGAGTATAGCGTTTTTTGTTCGCAGGGGTAAGTCCATCACCGCCTGACTGCTCAAACCATCGCCATTTTGACCGCCGATCCCACCTTCAATCCTGTTTCGTCTTCTCTTTAGCCTGTAAGCGCCGCTTTTCCTTACGTGCGTTACTCATATCATTGCGGATTTGCGCGTGGCTCATTAACGCGAATATAAAGGTACCGCCACAAATATTTCCGGCCAGAGTCGGTATAGCAAATGGCCAAATAAAATCGCTCCAGTGCAGCGTACCGTTAAAGACCAGATAGAGAATTTCTACTGAACCGACCACAATGTGCGTGGTATCTCCCAGCGCAATAAGCCAGGTCATTAGAATAATCACGACGATTTTTGCGGCCCCGGCAGCGGGAAACATCCAGACCATTGTCGCAATCAGCCAGCCGGAGATGATGGCATTGGCGAACATCTCGGTTGGGCTATTTTTCATGACGTCCATTCCTATTTTGACGAAAGCATCGCGCGTCTGCTCATCAAATATGGGCATATGTTCAAATGCCCATGCGGCAATCCCGGTACCGATGATGTTCCCCAAAAGAACCACGCCCCAAAGCCTCATTAGCAAACTAAAGTTGCCGAGGGTGGGTTTTTGCATCACGGGCAGCACGGCGGTGACGGTATTTTCGGTAAACAGCTGCTGGCGGGCCATAATGACGATAATAAAGCCGAAGGTATAGCCGAGGTTCTCCAGTAAGAACCCGCCGGGCACGCCTTCAAGCTGAACGTGAAAAATCCCCTTTGCTAGCAGCGATGCGCCCATGGATAACCCCGCGGCAATGGCAGACCATAGCAGCGCCATGGCATCGCGCTCCATCTCCTTTTCGCCCTCCTGGCGAATGTGCTCATGAATGGCCATCGCGCGAGAAGGAAGTCTATCCTCATCAACCTCTATCTTTTGCCCACTTTGTTTCTCTTCGCTTTCGACTTCTATCTCGTCGCTATGGCTATCAATTTTTTCTTGTTTGATGTCATTCATCTCAGTATTCCTGAAAAAAGCACAGATAGCCTAAGCGTAGCGGCTTACGTCAGATGTACGGTCAGATGTATTCTGAAAATGTTAGAATCCGTTTTTCAGACTTTATTATGTCTGTCGGTGCACAAGCCCCCGATGCTGGGATTACCAGGCTATGATCAAACCAACGAAACCAGTTATCTAGACATCGGTCGATGGGCTGTTACAATCGCTCACATCTAAATAGGCGGATACGCGAGCGTTCCGTCATGGATGGCAATCAGCGATAGCCATTATCAACAGGGAGACATTTATGAAGCTTCGCCTGTCGGCGCTTGCGCTGGGGACCACACTGCTCGTGGGCTGTGCGAGTTCCGGTACAGAACAGCAGGGGCGATCCGACCCGTTTGAAGGATTTAACCGAACCATGTACAGCTTCAACTTTAATGTGTTGGATCCGTACGTTGTTCGTCCCGTGGCCGTCGCCTGGCGCGACTATGTTCCGCAGCCTGCACGTAATGGTCTTGGCAACTTTACCAGTAACCTGGAAGAGCCGGCCATTATGGTGAACTCCTTCCTGCAGGGGGATCCGTACCAGGGGATGGTTCACTTTACGCGTTTCTTCCTGAACACCGTTCTCGGGATGGGCGGCTTTATTGATGTTGCCGGTATGGCGAACCCAAAACTGCAGCGTGTTCAGCCGCACCGTTTTGGCAGTACGCTTGGGCATTATGGCGTAGGGTATGGTCCGTACGTGCAGCTACCGTTCTACGGCAGCTTCACTTTACGTGAAGACGTCGGCGATATGGCTGATACCACCTACCCAGTCCTCTCCTGGCTGACCTGGCCGATGTCGATTGGTAAATGGATGGTTGAAGGGGTGGAAACGCGTGCTCAGTTGCTCGACTCCGATGGCCTGCTACGTCAGTCCTCCGATCCGTACATTATGGTCCGTGAAGCATATTTCCAGCAGCATGACTTTATTGCTAACGGCGGCAAGCTGAAACCAGAAGCCAACCCGAATGCTCAGGCGATCGAGGGTGACCTGAAGGATATCGATTCGGAATAAGCCATCAGCGGCAATAAAAAAGGGTGAACATCATGTTCACCCTTTTTTTATGTCGGCAGACTATCAGAAGCGATAGTTGAAGTTGGTCCCGAACAGCCAAGCCTTACCTTCAGATTTGAAGGTGTAATTGCCTTCCTGAACGGTAACGGTTTGCCCGTGCATATAAGAAGCGCCGACATCGATAGAGGCATCTTCGTTAAACGCATAGGTGGTACCGGCGCTCAGCCAGAAACGGTCCTGGTCCGGGATGGAGATTGAGCGATGGTTCGCTGGAACCGGGCTATCATCGAACGCAATACCGGTACGGAAGGTCCAGTTTTTGTCGTAGTAATAGGTGGTACCCAACGCGATACGGTAAGCGTCTTTAAAGCTTTCGTCTTTATAGAACAGCTCCTGACCGTTTGAACCGGTTGCTTTCAGCTCCTGGAACTGGCTCCAGCTGGTATAGGCGATGCTGTAGTGGATTGCCCACTGCGGATCGACCTTGTTATAACCGGAGATTTCCCACATTTCAGGCAGGTTCAGGGTCAGAGAACCCGGAACGGTGCGACCGTCAGTGCCGTATGGCAGGCCTGTTATCCCGCGAGCTGCGAGCAGTTGGTTGCCGCGGCTAGTGATAGAGCTTTTATAATCGCCGTCGAAATCAATTTTTACTTCTGAGCGATAGGTCAGACCCCAGCGGTTATTTTTGTCCAGTTCATACAGGATACCTGCGTTCCAGCCATAGCCCCACTCATCACCTTTCAGGTGTGCAATTTGTGAATCAGGGCCAGTGATCCCAACTAAGTTACCGGCGGCACCTGGGAAATTCAGACTTGCATCACCCGCATAACGTTCAATCTTCGCTTTCGCGTACACAGCATCAAAACCGAGGCCGAAGCTCCAGTTGTTGGTCAGACGATATGCACCGCTCAGGTTCAGGTTGGCGGTTTGCAGGTCTGTTTTGCCGCCGTACATGCCAGCTGCATAGCTATTATTAAACTCGGTTGCCAGACCGTAGTTGGAGGTAACCGATGCACCCCAGCCAAACTGTTCATTAATTGGCATCACGAAGTGCATGTTAGGGACCCATGCAGTTGGCGCGATATTGTCGGCATCGGTACTTTTTCCGGTAGCCGGAGATTTACCGGTAATATTCACATCTGGGTCAATAAATACCGCACCGATAGAAAACTCAGGGCGGTCGAACATCATAATCAGCGCCGGGTTACGGCTGGCATTACCCGCATCATCTGCGATAGCGCCTTCACCTGAATAGGCGCGGCCCAGACCAGAGGATGAGAATTCATTTAGCTGGAAACCTGCTGACCAGGCTTGGGTAGAAACAAGTGCCACTGCAACAGCAAGAGCAGACTTCGTGAAACGGGTTTTTTGGCTCATGACCATAACCTCATTGAGTTATTTTTATACAAACAATGTTACATGTAGTAACAGAAGCGCGAAGTGTAGGGGCTGGACTACAACTTAGAAATCAGACCAGTGACGAGAGTATAGGTCTGACCAGATGGGATGTTGCAATATTGTTTATTAATATTTTCAAAGATGTTGTTTGAAACGAGATCTGGTTGGCAAAATTGCGGGTCTGGTCATGGGTATCCAAACGCTGAATTTGTTTTAGATCATTTTTAATTGTGATTTCGGTCACTTATCCGATTTCATCTCATTAACGACTGGAGAGGGACCGCAGGCGGGCGTAAAATAGGCACATAGTTTATCTGGCACCTTGAGTGCACAAAACAGAGGAAATCTGCAATGAGTAAATGTAGTGCTGATGAAACCCCAGTTTGCTGCTGCATGGATGTTGGTACCATTATGGACAACACCGACTGCACCGCATCATACAGCCGCGTATTCGCAAACCGCGCTGAAGCGGAAGAAACGCTTGCTGCACTGACGGCAAAAGCACGCGGCGTCGAGTCCGAACCGTGCCAAATCACCTCGACTTTTAAAGAAGTAGAAGGCGGCGTGCAGATGGATATCGACTTCGTCTTCGCCTGTGAAGCTGAAACCCTGATCTTCCAGCTGGGTCTGCGTTAATCGCATTTCGGCGAACCGTTCTGAATAGCGCCCCTGTAGCTAATGCTGCAGGGGCGTTTTCTTTTGTGCTCAATGTGTTTTAGCTCCCATTTTTTCCTCTCTTCGATTGGCTAAGTGTAAAAAATTAGTTAAGAATGTTATCAGGTCAGACCACTTGGTCGATTTCCGATAACAGGGGAGAATTATGAGTCAGGCGCTACCGCTAATCACCCGTCAGGGCGATCGCATTGCTATTGTCAGTGGGTTACGCACCCCGTTTGCCCGTCAGGCGACCGCTTTCCATGGCGTCCCCGCCGTGGATCTGGGGAAGATGGTGGTGGGCGAAATGATGGCGCGCAGCGAAATATCCCCGGACGTGATTGAACAACTGGTCTTTGGCCAGGTGGTTCAAATGCCGGCGGCTCCTAATATTGCCCGTGAAATTGTCCTCGGTACCGGTATGAACGTGCATACCGACGCCTACAGTGTGAGCCGCGCCTGCGCGACGAGCTTCCAGGCGGTGGCAAACGTTGCCGAAAGCTTAATGGCAGGTACTATCCGTGCGGGTATTGCCGGTGGCGCAGATTCCTCTTCCGTTTTGCCGATTGGCGTGAGCAAAAAACTAGCGCGTACGCTGGTGGATGCCAACAAAGCCCGTTCGCTGGGGCAAAAGCTCAAACTCTTTTCCCGCCTGCGGCTGCGCGACCTGATGCCGGTCCCTCCGGCGGTAGCCGAATACTCAACCGGTCTGCGGATGGGCGATACCGCAGAGCAGATGGCAAAAACTTACGGGATTACCCGAGAGCAACAAGATGCGCTGGCTAACCGGTCACACCAGCTGGCTGCTCAGGCTTGGGCGGCGGGTAAACTCAACGATGAAGTGATGACGGCCTATGCGCCGCCATATCGTAACCCGCTGGAGCAAGATAATAATATTCGCGCTAATTCGACGCTTGCTGACTATGCCAAGTTACGCCCGGCGTTTGACCGTCAGCACGGTACGGTGACGGCGGCAAACAGTACTCCGTTAACCGACGGCGCGGCGGCAGTGATCCTGATGACCGAATCCCGGGCTAAAGAGCTGGGACTTACGCCACTGGGCTATCTGCGTAGCTATGCGTTTACCGCCATTGATGTTTGGCAAGACATGCTGCTGGGTCCGGCCTGGTCTACGCCGTTGGCGCTGGAGCGTGCAGGTTTAAGCTTTGCAGACCTTACCCTTATCGATATGCATGAAGCCTTTGCGGCGCAGACGCTGGCCAATATTCAGTGTTTGGCGAGTGAGAAATTTGCCCGTGAAGTGCTGGGGCGCAGCCACGCTACCGGAGAGGTGGATGAAAGCAAATTTAACGTGCTCGGCGGTTCTATCGCCTACGGTCACCCGTTTGCGGCGACCGGCGCGCGCATGATCACTCAGACGCTCAACGAACTGCGTCGTCGCGGCGGCGGCTTTGGTCTGGTTACCGCCTGCGCGGCGGGTGGACTGGGTGCGGCGATGGTACTGGAGGCTGAATAATGGAAATGAAATCTGCATTCACACTTACCGTTCGCCCTGACAACGTTGCCGTAGTGGCGATCGATGTTCCCGATGAAAAAATGAATACCCTGAAGGCTGAGTTTGGCGGGCAGGTGAGGGCGATCCTCAAGCAAATCAGGGAAAATAAAGCCCTACAGGGTGTGGTGATCATCTCCGCGAAGCCCGATAACTTTATTGCTGGGGCCGATATCAACATGATTGGCCGCTGTAAAAGTGCTCAGGAGGCTGAAGCATTGGCTCGTCAGGGCCAACAGGTGATGGCTGAACTCTCCAGCTTATCGATTCCTGTTGTCGCGGCAATTCACGGCGCGTGTCTTGGTGGCGGTTTAGAGCTGGCGCTGGCCTGTCATGCGCGTATCTGTACCGATGATGGTCGAACGGTGCTGGGGCTGCCGGAAGTTCAACTGGGTCTGTTGCCTGGTTCGGGTGGGACCCAACGCTTACCGCGCCTGGTTGGCGTGAGCACTGCGCTGGATATGATTCTTACCGGTAAACAACTGCGCGCGCGCCAGGCGTTGAAAGCCGGGCTGGTTGATGAAGTAGTCCCGCATTCCATATTGCTTGAGGCGGCCGCTGAATATGCGCGTAAACCGCGTCATGAACAGCGTCGCTTACCGATTCGCGAGCGTATTCTCGCCGGACCACTGGGTAGAAATCTGTTGTTCAGCATGGCGAGTAAAAAAACAGCGCAAAAGACCCAGGGGAACTATCCGGCAACCGATAAGATTTTGCGGGTGATTGAAACAGGCCTGGCGCACGGAACCAGTAGCGGTTACGAAGCGGAAGCTCGCGCATTTGGTGAACTGGCGATGACACCTCAATCACTGGCGCTGCGTAATATTTTCTTTGCCAGTACCGATCTGAAAAAAGATCCTGGCGCTAACGTTGAGGCGGGCCCGCTGCGATCGGTAGGGATCCTGGGTGGCGGTCTGATGGGCGGGGGTATTGCCTATGTCACGGCGGTTAAGGGGAAACTGCCGGTACGTATCAAAGATATCAATGCCAATGGGATTAACCATGCGCTGAAGTACAGCTGGGATCAGCTGGAGCAAAAAGTCCGTCGTCGCCATATGAAGGCCGCTGAGCGGGATAGCCAGTTGGCGCTGATTTCCGGCGGTACTGATTATCGCGGCTTTGCGCATCGTGATGTGATTATCGAAGCGGTGTTTGAAGATCTGGCGCTGAAGCAGAAAATGGTGGCGGAAGTTGAACAAAATTGTGCACCTCACACTGTTTTTGCATCAAACACCTCATCTTTACCGATTGGTGATATTGCAGCCCTTGCTCAGCGGCCTGAGCAGGTTATTGGACTGCATTTTTTCAGCCCGGTAGAGAAAATGCCATTAGTCGAAGTGATCCCGCATACGGGCACCTCAGAGCAGACTATAGCGACCACCGTAAAACTGGCGAAAAAACAGGGTAAAACGCCGATTGTGGTGGCCGACAAAGCCGGTTTCTATGTTAACCGTATCCTGGCCCCATATATCGCTGAAGCAATGCGGTTGCTGGTAGAGGGGGAGAACGTTGACGATATTGATAACGCGTTGGTTAAGTTTGGTTTTCCAGTAGGGCCAATCCAGCTGCTGGATGAAGTGGGTATCGACACGGGCACCAAAATTTTACCTATTCTTGAAGCGGCTTACGGCGAGCGTTTCAGCGCACCTGCAAGCCTGATTCAGGCAATTTTGAATGACGATCGCAAAGGTAGAAAAAATGGCCGTGGTTTCTATCTTTATGGTGTGAAAGGGCGTAAAAGCAAGAAACAGGTCGACAACGCCGTCTATTCTCTTCCGGGAATGGCGGCTCGTCACAGCCAGTGCTCAGCGCAGCAAATCGCTGAGCGTTGCGTGATGTTAATGCTCAATGAAGCCGCTCGCTGCGTCGATGAGGACATCGTTCGTAGCGCTCGTGATGGTGATATCGGCGCAGTATTTGGCATTGGATTCCCACCGTTTCTCGGTGGCCCGCTCCGTTATATGGATACGCTGGGGGCGGGTGAAGTGGTTGCCCGATTGCAACGGTTGGCTACCCAGTACGGTTCTCGTTTCACCCCTTGTGAGGCACTTTTGCAGCGGGCAGAGCGTGAACAAACCTTTTGGCCAGGTCATGAAACAGATCCGCTGAATTGAGGTCAAAGTAGGAGAACCCTGATTGAATACATGGTTTTTGACTATTTTGTAAACAGATGTTGACTATACTTACGCCAGTAAGGTAAAAATCAGCGTTTCATTCAGTGAATGGATAAGGCACAATGCCCGGCTACCGCGTCACCTTAACGGTGACGCTGGTGCTTCTGGTTAACAAAAGCGGTGCAATATGCAAGTTTTTATTATGCGTCACGGCGACGCTGCTCTCGATGCAGCGAGTGATTCGGTTCGTCCTCTCACCGGTTGTGGTTGTGATGAATCTCGTCAGATGGCAACCTGGCTGAAAGGCCAAAAAGTAGATATCTCACGTATTCTGGTTAGTCCCTATTTGCGTGCAGAGCAGACGCTGGAAGTGGTAGGGGAGTGCATGAACCTGCCAAAAGAGGTCGATGTTTTGCAGGAGCTAACGCCGTGCGGCGATATTGGGCTGGTCAGCGCCTACCTCCATGCGTTAGCGAACGAAGGCACGCCATCGGTGCTGGTGATTTCTCACTTGCCTCTGGTGGGATATTTAGTCGCTGAACTTTGCCCAGGCGAAGTCCCGCCGATGTTCACAACATCCGCTATCGCGAGCGTCACGCTTGACGCTGACGGACAGGGTAGCCTTAACTGGCAAATGAGTCCGTGCAATCTCAAAATGGCGAAAGCCATCTAACGAATGCCGACGCAGGCCGCTGGATATTGCCAGTGGCCGCAATAAATCCAGACGCCATCAGACTGCCCGAAACAGAGAGCCAGAATAGGCGCTTTACTTTATCCGGTCTGTATGAAGGCGCTGTAGCGATAACCCGGATAAAGCAATAATGCCAACTCCGGGAATCATATCAGGGTAATTCCGGCGGTAGCCACTCTTCGACTTCAATCAATACCAGCAGCGCGGCATCTCCGCCGTACTCTTTCGACGCCTGATGAAATGCCATGACGTGTGGGTGCTGCGCCAGCCATAGCGGTGTTTGCTGCTTCAGAATATGTTTACCATGGCCGTGCATCACGCAGGCGCAAAAAACATGCTCCCGGCGACAGGCGGCTATCAGCGCGCCGAGTTCCTGTTTCGCCTCCATCTGCGTCAGGCCATGCAGGTCGAGGAACAGCTCCGGAGAATAATCCCCGCGGCGCAGTTTTTTAAGCTCGAAATGGCTGACGTCTTCACGCACATATTTCACCGGGCCGTTGGTGTTGAGCAGCGGCTGGAATTCATCAGAAAAATAGTGGCTGTTATCCGCCTGCTCTTGCAGCAGACGTTTGGGTGGGACTTCACTGATTTTCTTGCGCGGTGGACGATGGACAATCGTGTCCTGTTTAATTTTACGCGTCCCGGTCATCAACTGCTGAAAGAGCGCCTGATCCTCCTCGCTCAGTGAGGGTGTCTTTTTCATTGATTCTTCTCAGTCATTTTTTCCACTAGTTTACCTTTTCACGCCGCTCCCTGCAGCGAAAACGCTTTTTTCCCCGCAGCCTACGCAAGAATGCTGATTTATCGCCGTCTTCATGGCAAACTAGCCGCCGAATTTACCCCGACGCATGCCCTGGAGGACAACGTGGATAAGATATTTGTTGAAGAAGCAGTCAATGAGCTGCACACCATACAGGACATGTTACGCTGGGCGGTAAGCCGCTTTAGCGCGGCCAATATCTGGTACGGTCATGGCACCGACAATCCGTGGGATGAAGCCGTACAGCTGGTGCTGCCAACGCTGTATCTGCCGCTGGATATCCCTGAAGATATGCGAATTGCCCGCCTGACAACCAGCGAAAAGCAGCTGATCGTAGAGCGCGTCATTCGCCGCGTTAACGAACGTATTCCGGTCGCCTATCTGACCAATAAAGCCTGGTTCTGCGGACACGAATTTTATGTCGACGATCGCGTGCTGGTCCCGCGTTCGCCAATTGGTGAGCTGATTAACAACCGTTTTGCGGGTTTAATCAACCATCAGCCTGAACATATTCTGGATATGTGTACCGGTAGCGGCTGCATCGCGATTGCCTGTGCTTACGCCTTCCCGGAAGCCGAAGTCGATGCCATTGATGTTTCCCCGGATGCGCTAGCGGTCACTGAATACAACATCGAAGAACACGGCATGATTCACAACGTTACACCGATCCGTTCCGACCTGTTCCGCGATCTGCCAACCCTGCAGTACGATCTGATTGTCACCAATCCGCCGTATGTGGATGAAGAAGATATGGACGATCTTCCATCTGAATACCGTCATGAGCCGGAGTTGGGTCTGGCTTCCGGTAGCGATGGTCTGCATCTGACCCGTCGTATTCTTGGCTGCGCGCCGGATTACCTGACCGATGATGGCGTTCTGATTTGTGAAGTGGGTAACAGCATGGTACATCTGATGGATCAATATCCGGATGTGCCGTTCACCTGGCTTGAGTTCGATAACGGCGGTGACGGCGTCTTTATGCTGACCAAAGCGCAGCTGGTGGCCGCGCAGAACCACTTTGGCCAGTACAAAGACTGATTGCTCCAGCACACAACAACAGAACAACGATAACGGAGTCGTGATGGCAGGAAATACTATTGGACAACTTTTTCGCGTAACCACCTTCGGTGAGTCACATGGCCTTGCGCTGGGCTGCATCGTTGACGGCGTGCCTCCGGGCATCCCGTTAACTGAAGCTGACCTGCAGCACGACCTTGACCGTCGTCGTCCAGGCACCTCGCGTTATACCACCCAGCGTCGCGAACCGGATCAGGTGAAAATCCTTTCCGGCGTCTTTGACGGTGTGACCACCGGTACCAGCATTGGTCTGCTGATCGAAAACACCGATCAGCGCTCACAGGACTACGGCGCGATTAAAGATGTCTTCCGTCCGGGACACGCTGACTATACCTACGAGCAGAAGTACGGTCTGCGCGACTATCGCGGCGGTGGTCGTTCATCCGCTCGTGAAACTGCGATGCGTGTGGCGGCAGGGGCGATTGCGAAGAAATTCCTTGCCGCTAAATTTGGCATCGTCATCCGCGGCTGTCTGACCCAGATGGGTGATATTCCTCTGGAAATCAAAGACTGGGATCAGGTTGAACAAAACCCGTTCTTCTGCCCGGATCCGGATAAAATTGACGCACTGGATGAGCTGATGCGTGGCCTGAAAAAAGAGGGCGACTCCATTGGTGCAAAAGTCACCGTCGTGGCTGATGGCGTCCCGGCGGGCCTCGGCGAACCGGTCTTTGACCGTCTGGATGCCGACATTGCCCATGCGCTGATGAGCATCAACGCCGTTAAGGGCGTGGAAATCGGCGATGGCTTTGAGGTGGTGAAATTGCGCGGTAGCCAAAACCGTGATGAAATCACCAAAGAGGGCTTCCAGAGCAACCACGCCGGCGGCATTTTGGGTGGGATTAGCAGCGGTCAGCAGATCGTCGCCAATATGGCGCTGAAGCCGACGTCCAGCATCACCGTTCCGGGTCGTACGATTGACCGCTTTGGTGAAGAGGTTGAGATGATCACTAAAGGTCGTCACGATCCTTGTGTTGGAATTCGTGCGGTGCCTATTGCGGAAGCGATGATGGCAATCGTTCTGATGGATCACTTTATGCGTCAACGCGCGCAAAATGCCGATGTGATGACGTCTATTCCACGCTGGTAATCATGAAAAAAACCGTTATTGCGCTGCTGGCTCTGGTGGCCAGCAGTACCGCGCTGGCGGCAACGCCCTGGCAAAAAATTACTCAGCCGATAAGCGGTAGCCCTCAGTCTATCGGGGCGTTTGCCAACGGTTGCATCGTTGGCGCACAGCCGTTGCCGCTGCAGGCTGATACCTATCAAGTGATGCGCACCGATCAGCGCCGCTATTTTGGCCACCCGGATCTGGTGCAGTTTATCCAGCGTCTGGGCAACGAGGTGCAGCAGCACGGTATGGGTACCCTGCTGATTGGTGACATGGGTATGCCTGCCGGTGGGCGCTTTAACGGCGGACACGCCAGCCACCAAAGCGGGCTGGATGTTGATATTTTCTTGCAGTTACCGAAAGCACGATGGAGCTCTGCGCAGTTGCTTAAACCGCAGGCGCTGGATTTAGTTGCAGCCGACGGAAAGCGCGTAGTGCCGACGCTGTGGAAACCGGAAATCGGCCAACTGATTAAACTGGCGGCCGAAGATAAGGAAGTGACGCGCATTTTCGTCAATCCGGCAATCAAGCAGCAGCTGTGCCTGGAAGCGGGCAATGACCGCGACTGGCTGCGTAAAGTGCGCCCGTGGTTCCAACACCGCGCGCACATGCACGTGCGATTGAAATGCCCGGCGAATAGCCTTGAGTGTGAAGAGCAGGCCGCTCCGCCTGCTGGAGACGGCTGCGGCGCTGAGCTGCAAAGCTGGTTCGAACCGCCAAAACCTGGCACCACTAAACCTGTGAAGAAGACGCCTCCACCGTTGCCGCCTTCCTGCCAGGCGCTACTGGATGAGCACGTACTCTAATGGACAGTTTCTCCACGTTATTCATGGTTGAGCCGCTGATGCTGGTGGCGCTTTTCTTCATCGCCATCCTGGCGGGATTTATTGATTCGCTGGCCGGCGGCGGTGGTTTACTCACCGTTCCTGCGCTAATGGCGGCGGGGATGCCACCCGCCCAGGCGCTGGCGACCAATAAGCTGCAGGCCTGCGGTGGTTCGCTTTCCGCTTCACTCTACTTTATTCGCCGTAAGGTCGTGAATCTGGCGGATCAAAAGCTCAATATTCTGATGACCTTCATTGGCTCAATGAGCGGTGCGTTGCTGGTGCAGTACGTGAAGTCGGATATTTTGCGCCAAATCCTGCCGATTCTGATTATTGGTATCGGCCTCTATTTTCTCCTGATGCCAAAACTCGGTGAATCCGACCGTCAACAGCGTCTGTATGGACTGCCGTTTGCGCTGGTGGCCGGTGGCTGTGTGGGCTTCTACGATGGCTTCTTCGGCCCAGGGGCGGGTTCTTTCTATGCGCTGGCATTTGTCACGCTGATGGGTTTTAACCTCGCTAAATCGACAGCGCATGCCAAAGTGTTGAATGCTACCTCCAACGTTGGTGGTCTGCTGCTGTTTATCATCGGCGGAAAAGTGATTTGGGCGACGGGTTTTGTCATGATGGTAGGGCAGTTTTTCGGCGCACGTATGGGGTCACGCTTAGTGCTAAGCAAAGGGCAGGCGTTGATTCGCCCGATGATCGTGGTGGTTTCTGCCGTCATGAGTGCCAAACTGCTTTATGACAGCCATGGACAGGAAATACTTCAATGGTTAGGGATGAACTGATGACAACGACCCACGATTATCAGCAACTGATTACGATTTTCGACGGCTGCTTTGCCGAAGAGTTTAATACTCGTCTGATTAAAGGCGATGACGAACCGATCTATCTTCCCGCTGATGCCGACGTGCCGTACAACCGCATTGTTTTCGCCCATGGTTTTTATGCCAGCGGGCTGCATGAAATTTCCCACTGGTGCATTGCTGGGAAAGCGCGCCGCGAGCAGGTTGATTTTGGCTACTGGTACTGCCCGGATGGCCGCGATGCTAAAACTCAGGGGCAGTTTGAAGATGTCGAAGTGAAGCCGCAGGCTTTTGACTGGCTGTTCTGCGTGGCGGCGGGATTCCCGTTTAACGTCAGCTGCGACAACCTTGAAGGTGATTTTGAGCCAGACCGTATTGTGTTTCAGCGACGTGTTCATGCGCAGGTGATGACCTATCTTAAAGAAGGTATTCCACCGCGCCCGGCCAAACTTATCAAGGCATTACAAGATTATTACCATACGCCGGCCCTAACGGCGGAACAATTCCCATGGCCGGAAGATCTCTAAGGCCATGTTACCCAAAGAGGAAATAAGATGATCGCGGAGTTTGAAGAGCGCATTCTGGCGTTAATTGACGATATGGTGGAGCATGCCAGTGATGATGAGCTGTTTGCAAGCGGTTATCTGCGTGGTCACCTGACGCTGGCGGTTGCCGATCTGGAAGAGGGTGAAGCCCATAGCGCTGACGCGCTGTATCGCAACGTGACCCGTAGCCTGGAAACGGCAATCAGTGCAGGTGAACTGTCGCCGCGTGACCAGGCGTTAGTCAAAGACATGTGGGATAACCTGTACCAGCAGGCTTCTCGCTAAGTTTGCCGATTGCCCGGAATCGCTGCCGGGCAATTGACGTAGCTCATTTCACCGCTTTTCCCTTCAGCAGTTTTCTTATCCACAGTCGATTTGGATTAAGCCCCGCGAGCGTCACCGCATCCAGCGGTAGCGGCTCCTGACTCATCTGCGCTGCCAGCACTTCTGCCGCCAGTGGCGCTGAACAAAGCCCGCGTGAGCCCAGCGCGCCCAGAACAAACAGGTTTGAGTAAACCGGAGCCGGTTCGGCTGCCTGTAGGTTTTCGTGAAGCGATGCATACTGCGTGAGCGTTGCCTGGTAATCCGGTACGTTACCCACTATCGGCAGGTGATCGCGAGTCGCGCAGCGCACGCCGCAGCGTGCTTCATTGGCGCTGACATCCACTTCCTGCGTCCACGCTTCATCCGGGAAGCAGTCAATTAAACGTTGACGGTTGTTTCGCTGGTCTTCTTCATTGAAGGCCATTTCACGCTCACCTCGATGGTAGCTGGCACCAATACAATGCTGCTGGTTACGCGGGTTTTGCGGCGTGAGATAGCCGTCATAGCACAATACCTGGCCAAGTTTCGACAGACTTTCCGAAGTGGGGATATGGCTAACCTGACCGCCCACGGCGTATACCGGCAGATGTTCGGTTTGCGTGAATTGGCTGAGGTTGTGGCCATTCGCCAGCACGACGCTCGGGGCGCTCGCGGTTTCACCATCGGCAAATTGCAGCTGCCAGCCGTCTTCAGATGGCTCAAGTGCCGTCAGCGTTTTTTGCCAGTGCACCTGTAACCCTTGCTGGCCCGCCAGCGCAAACACGCCAGCGGTCAGTTCGGCAGGACACAACCAGCCGCCGAACGGATACTGAATACCGCCGCAGCCCGTTTCAAGACCAATGGTTGCGGCCACCTCTGCCTCGGAAACGGCGTGGGCGATTTCTTTCGGGAGGGCCAGCGACAGCATCTGCACAATTTTTTGCGCGCTTTTTTCATCCCAACCTAGCTGGGTGACGCCACACCATTGATGATCAAACTGGATAGGTAAAGCATCATACAGGCGGCGGGCAAAAAGAAATGCCGCCGGAAAGAACTGTGATAACGCCGGGTCGTGAGCCGTCAGCAGCGGATAAAGTGCCCCCTGGCGATTACCGGATGCCCCTTGCGCCGGAGCATCGTCGGCACAGTACAGTGTGACCGCCCAGCCACGGCGCAGCAGAGCCAGAGAGAGCAGGGCGCTAGCGATGCCGCCGCCGATGATGGTCGTTTCTCGCACTGCACTGCCGGTACGGGCAAACCATGGTGTACGCGTTGCGTCGGGCTGAGGTTGAGTCATCTCGCCAATCAACATTTCGCGTTTACGGCCAAAGCCTTTGTGTTTGTGCATCGTGAACCCCGCTTCCTGCAGGCCACGACGAACAAAACCCGCCGAGGTGAAGGTCGCTAGCGTGCCACCAGGCCGGGCGGTGCGAGCCATCGCGGAGAACAGCGCCGGGGTCCACATGTCTGGATTTTTTGCCGGGGCAAAACCGTCGAGGAACCACGCGTCAACCTGTTGGTTGAACGAATCGTCAAGTTTATCGGTCAGTTCATTGATGTCGCCAAACCACAGGTCAAGCGTCACTCTACCGTCGTCCAGCAGCAGGCGATGACAACCTGCGAGCGGGAGCGGCCACTGAGCCTGTAATTGTTTAGCCCACTTGGCCAGCTCTGGCCAATGTTGATGTGCCAGACGCAGATCATCAGCTTTCAGTGGAAATTTTTCAAAACTGACGAAATGTAATCTTTGTAGCGTAGCGTCAGGATGCTGGTGGCGAAAGGCGTCAAAAGCCTGCCACAGCGTCAGGAAGTTGAGGCCGGTACCAAAACCACTTTCGGCTACCACGAAAAGTGGATGCGGATGCTGGGGAAAACGTACCTCTATCTGATTACCGCCAAGGAAAACGTAACGGGTCTCTTCTAACCCGTTATCGTTAGAGAAGTAGACGTCGTCGAAATCTCGGGAAACAGGTGTACCCTCACTGTTGAATTCGAGGTTGGCGGATTGTATGGCGTTTTGTTTCACGTAAGTTACTCGCACGGCAAGGAGTCAGCCGATCTTAACGATGCGTGCCCGCAGGTGCAAATTTCTGCATAAAATTGCTGATCGGACTTGTTCGGCGTACAAGTGTACGCTATCTTGCCACTCGAAACTTAAAATAGTGATGACTTACAGAGGTATTGAATGAAACGTGCAGTGATTACTGGCCTGGGTATCGTTTCCAGCATCGGCAGCAACCAGCAGGAAGTCCTGGCATCCCTGCGTGAAGGACGCTCGGGGATCACTTTCTCTCAAGAATTCAAAGATTCTGGTATGCGTAGCCACGTATGGGGTAACGTCAAACTGGACACCACCGGTCTTATCGACCGCAAAGTGGTCCGTTTCATGAACGATGCCTCTATCTACGCTTACCTTTCTATGCAGCAGGCTGTTGCAGATGCTGGCTTGAAGGAAGAAGAATATCAGAACAACCCACGCGTCGGCCTGATTGCCGGTTCCGGTGGTTCTTCAAAAGCACAGGTATTTGGTGCAGATGCAATGCGCAGCCCGCGCGGCCTGAAAGCAGTGGGTCCTTACGTCGTGACCAAAGCGATGGGCTCAGCGGTTTCCGCCTGCCTCGCCACGCCGTTCAAAATTCACGGCGTAAACTACTCCATTAGCTCTGCTTGCGCCACTTCCGCACACTGCATCGGTAACGCGGTAGAGCAGATCCAACTGGGCAAACAGGACATCGTGTTTGCTGGCGGCGGCGAAGAGCTGGGCTGGGAAATGGCCTGTGAATTCGACGCGATGGGCGCACTGTCCACCAAGTACAACGAAACCCCAGATAAAGCGTCCCGTACCTATGATGCACACCGCGATGGTTTCGTTATTGCAGGCGGCGGCGGTATGGTCGTGGTTGAAGAGCTGGAACACGCTCTGGCTCGCGGCGCGCATATTTATGCAGAAATCGTTGGCTACGGCGCAACTTCCGATGGTGCAGATATGGTTGCTCCATCCGGCGAAGGTGCAGTGCGCTGCATGCAGATGGCGATGCACGGTGTTGATACGCCAATCGATTATCTGAACTCCCACGGGACTTCTACTCCGGTAGGTGACGTGAAAGAACTGGGTGCGATTCAGGAAGTGTTCGGTGACAACAGCCCGGCCATCTCCGCAACCAAAGCGATGACTGGCCACTCTCTGGGCGCCGCCGGTGTTCAGGAAGCTATCTACTCTCTGCTGATGCTGGAACACGGCTTTGTTGCCCCTAGCATCAACATCGACGAGATGGATGAGAAAGCTCAGGGCCTGAATATCGTCACTAAAGCAACCGACCGCGAGTTGACTACCGTGATGTCTAACAGCTTCGGTTTCGGCGGCACTAACGCGACGCTGGTAATGCGTAAGCTGAAAGCCTAAGACTGAACGTTGACGTGAAAAAGGAGCCTAAGGGCTCCTTTTTTATGCATTGACAATCAGTCCAAAGAACAGGCAAACTCCCGGCTCAACATTATCGTTCTGATAATGCGTAAGCGTTTAACGTCAACCAACGCACCTTAATCCTGATAATCGGGTAGAGGGGGCGTGGCTATAGATCCTCGCCTTACTCAGTATTCTGGAGTAAAGCATGACCGCAGTTATTCAAACTGAACGTTCGTCTTCATCAAACGTTTCTCTTTTTCGCATCGCGTTCGCGGTGTTCCTGACCTATTTAACCGTCGGTATTCCGCTGCCGGTGATCCCGCTATTTGTGCACCAGGAGCTGGGCTACGGCAACACCATGGTGGGCGTTGCCGTGGGCGTTCAGTTTTTTGCTACCGTCTTAACCCGTGGCTATGCCGGGCGATTAGCGGATCAGTACGGCGGTAAGCGTTCCGCCCTACAGGGGATGTTCGCCTGTGCCTTTGCCGGCGCTGCCTGGCTTGGCGCCGCGTTGTTACCCGTGGATGCGATGGTCAAATTTGGGCTGTTAATCGTTGGGCGATTGATCCTTGGGTTTGGCGAAAGTCAGCTACTGACCGGGACGCTGACCTGGGGAATGGGGCTGGTCGGGCCGAAGCAATCTGGCAAAGTGATGTCGTGGAACGGCATGGCAATTTTTGGTGCACTGGCTGTCGGTGCGCCGCTGGGATTATTCATCAATGCCCGTTATGGTTTTGCCGTGCTGGCTGGGGTCACCATGATGCTGCCGCTGCTGGCCTGGGCTTTTAACGGCTCGGTGCGCAAGGTGGCAGCAATGGCCGGAGAACGACCATCGCTGTTTAGCGTCATTGGGCTCATCTGGAAACCAGGAATGGGGCTAGCGCTCCAGGGCGTGGGCTTTGCGGTGATAGGCACCTTCGTTTCGCTGTACTTTGTGAGTAAAGGCTGGACGATGGCGGGCTTCACCTTAACCGCGTTCGGCGGCACTTTTGTGCTGGTGCGTATTCTGTTTGGATGGATGCCGGACCGCTTCGGTGGCGTCAAAGTTGCGGTGGTTTCGCTATTAGTCGAAACCGTCGGCCTGTTGCTGTTGTGGCAGGCTCCTGACGCATGGATTGCTTTAACCGGTGCCGCGTTGACCGGAGCTGGCTGTTCGCTGATCTTTCCAGCGCTGGGTGTTGAAGTTGTTAAGCGGGTGCCGCAGCAGGTTCGTGGTACGGCGCTGGGCGGCTATGCGGCGTTTCAGGATATTGCCCTTGGCGTTTCCGGCCCGCTGGCGGGAATGCTCGCCACCTCGTTTGGCTACCCATCGGTATTCCTCGGTGGGGCGATTTCCGCCGTGTTGGGCATTATGCTGACGCTGTGGGCGTTTCGTAAGTAACGTTTAAGCTCCGGCTCTACGCACGGTAGGGCCGGCTGCTGCTTTTCGTGGTAAGAAATACTTCACCTGAAATTCGTACATGTTGGTGTAGAGAATAGAGTAATCAATTGGCGTTGATTGTTCATCCACGGCCTGCGTTTGCATACGAATGATGGGATCTAATGCGCTAATATGCAGCAGTTTCGCTACTTCTGGAGAGGGTAGTATGGGCTGAATAGATTCGTAGCAGCCCATAATTTTCACGCCGCACTCATTTTCAATGTAGGAGAATTTCGACTTCTTCATATGGGCAATCGTCAGGTCAGGGAAGCGGCTGGCGGAAAGCCAGGTTTCTTCCACCTGCATGGCAATATTATCGATAAGTCGCAGTCGTTTTGCATAGTAGACGGGGTCACCCAGCGTGAGCTTTAGGCTATTAGCGATTTCGTCAGAGGCTGTCTGCAGCTCAAATTTGAGTATTTGGCTGGTGGGCGTTTTGCCCTCGTTCTTCGCGATTTCGGTAAAACTGTCGAGGTGGGTTACCGAAGCCTGAAAATGTTTGTTCCGCAAATAGGTGCCAGAACCATGCCGCCGCTCAATCATTCCCTCTTCTTCTAGCGTCTTTAACGCTTTGCGTAATGTATTACGCGAAACATCATAAAGCTCTGCCAATTCTTTTTCTGACGGTAGAAGATCGCCAATATTGTAGATCGCGCTGTTTAATCTGTTTTTAAGCAGATTGATGACGTTCTGGTAAACCACTTTTGAACCTCCTTAAATCCTTTTTAAACAAAAGGTTGCAAATCCATTCATGCAATTTATGGTCGATACGTTCATCTTTTAGTCCGTTTTTGAACAACTTGGCAGCTGTTAACTGTGATCGGAAGACGAGTTACGAAAATTAACAATTATTAAAGTGTACGTCAATTCGTGACATATTTTATGAGAAAGGGAACAGGGTATGGAAAATATATTGTTGGTGTGCGCCGCAGGGATGTCGACGAGTATGTTGGTAAAACGAATGCGTGAACACGCAGAGGCGGTTAATAATCCAGCGAATATTAATGCATTAGCTATTTCTGAAGCCAAAGAAAAAATTAAGAAAAATGAAGTCAGCGTGGTGCTATTAGGGCCACAGGTTCGTTTTCAAAAAAACGAAATTGAAGCGATTTCCCAGGGGAAGATTCCGGTTGCTGTGATTGACATGAAAAGTTACGGCCAAATGGATGGTAAAGCGGTATTTGAACAAGCTTATCAGCTATTAAATAAATAATTCCAAAATTAAGGGTTAGCTATGGGATTTATGAATTCATTTGAACGGGGAATGGAAAAGATCCTCGTTCCTGTCGCTATTAAATTAAACTCTCAGATACACGTTTCGGCCATTCGCGATGCATTCATTCTGTCATTCCCGATTGTCATGGCCAGTTCACTGATTATTTTGATCAACTTTGCGATTCTGTCACCGGATGGCTTTATTGCCAGCATTCTGCATTTGGGGACGTTGTTCCCGAACCTTGCTGATGCGCAGCAAATCTTTACTCCGGTGATGAACGGTTCGGTCAATATTATGGCGGTACTGATAACCTTCCTCGTTGCGCGCAACATGGCGATTAGTTACCAGCAGGATGACCTGCTGTGTGGCCTGACGGCGATTGGTGCCTTTTTCGTGGTGTATACCCCTTACGTTATTATTGATGGTCAGGCCTATCTGACCACCAAATATCTTGGGCCGCAGGGTTTGTTTGTCGCGGTGATCGTAGCACTGCTTTCCAGCGAGATTTTCTGCCGATTGGCGCGCAACCCGAAAGTAACCATCACCATGCCGGACGCCGTTCCGCCAGCGGTGGCGCGTTCCTTCAAGGTGCTGTTGCCAATCTTCTTCGTGATGATTTTCTTCTCGATCCTCAACTACCTGCTGTCCAAAATCTCCCCTAACGGCTTGAACGACCTGATCTATACCTTGATTCAGGCACCGCTGAAAGATATGGGCACCAACATCTTTACCGTGCTGATTCTGGGGCTGGTCGCTAACTTCTTGTGGATTCTGGGTATTCATGGGCCAAACACGGTAGCGGCGATCCGCGAAACCATCTTCTCGGAAGCGAACCTGGAAAACCTCTCCTATGCGGCATCCCATGGTTCAACCTGGGGCGCGCCGTATCCGATCACCTGGACCGGTATCAATGATGCCTTTGCTAACTGCGGCGGTTCCGGGATGACTTTAGGTCTGCTGCTGGCCATTTTCATTGCATCACGCCGTAAAGATTACCGCGATCTGGCCAAGATGGCCTTTGTGCCTGGCCTGTTTAATATCAACGAGCCCGTGATGTTTGGCCTGCCAATCGTGTTGAACCCCATCCTGGTGATTCCATTTATTCTGGTGCCATTCGTCAACTCGCTGATCGGCTACTTCTTTATTACCCTGGAGATTATTCCACCGATTGCTTATGCCGTGCCGTGGACGACCCCTGGACCCTTGATTGCTTTCTTTGGTACCGGAGGAAACTGGATGGCGCTGTTTGTCGGAGTTCTGTGTCTTGCCGTTGCTACTCTGATCTATCTGCCGTTTGTCATTGCGGCTAACAAAGTTAATGTGTCAGCTGCCGCTGAGCAGAACAGTTAATACCAATCAGGACATTTTCGTCAGGGATTGACGATATCTTCAGATATTTATTTCTCGTTAGTATTTAACCCTCAGCCAGCAATGGCTGAGGGCATATTATAATTAAATTTAAAGGGTTTCTCATGAATTCAAGTAAATTGAAGGTTAGCTTATTGGCTTTTTCAGTCCTTGCCGCATTATCGCCATTAAATGTAATAGCAGCTAAATTAACAGTAGAGCAACGTTTAGAATTGCTGGAGGCGGAATTATCAAGTTATAAAAATAAAGTGGCCGAGCTTCAGCAGAATATTAAAGACAATGAAAAGAAAAACCAAACGGCAACAAATATAGCTCAGCAGTCCCCGGTGGCAGATAATATCGAAAATGAGAATAATGAAAAAACTAATGCGGTGGCCAAACCGGAAGTCAAAGCCACACAGCAGGTCGCGGTGATTAATACCGACGGGAATAAACCGAAAGTTGAAAGCGTGACCATGAAGGATATCAGCAAGTTTGTGAAGGAAGATATTGGCTTCAGTTACGAAGGCTATTTCCGTTCCGGCTGGGGGACATCCAACCATGGCTCAACGCAAACTTACGCTGCGGGTTCACTGGGCCGTTTTGGTAACGAAATGAGCGGCTGGTTCGACTTGACCATGAATCAGCGGGTCTACAATCAGGATGGTAAAACCGCCAATGCCGTTGTCACCTACGATGGTAACGTGGGGGAGCAGTATAACGACGCCTGGTTTGGTGACAGTGATAACGAAAATATTCTTCAGTTCAGCGATATCTTCCTGACCACGAAAGGCTTCCTGCCGTTTGCTCGCGAGGCCGATTTCTGGGTCGGTAAGCATAAGCTGCCGGAGTATGAAATTCAGATGCTGGACTGGAAATCGCTCACCACCGATGTGGCCGCCGCGGTCGGGATTCAGAACTGGAACCTGGGCGTAGGGCAGTTGGATGCCTCGCTTAGCCGTAACGATGTTGACGTTTATTCCCGTGATTTCAACAACACCACCCAGATGAATACCAATTCCGTCGACCTGCGCTATCGCAATATTCCGCTGTGGCAGGATGGCTCTTTGTCGCTAATGGGTAAATACGCCTTTGCCAACAAGACCGACGAGCAGAAAAAGAATGAGAGCAACAACAGTTACTTCGAGCTGAAAGATACCTGGATGGCGACCGGGATCGTCCGTCAGGAGCTGGATCGCGACGGATTTAACGAGTTTACCCTGCAGGTGGCGAATAACTCCTATGCCAGCAGCTTCTCCAACTTCTCTGGCGCCAGCAACTCGATGGCCCAGGGGCGCTATTACTATGGCGATCATTCGAACGGTATCGGTTGGCGATTAATTTCTCAGGGCGAAATGTATTTGGCGGATCGCATCATTATGGCCAATGCGCTGGTGTGGTCGCATGGCGAGGATGTGTATAGCTATGAAAGCGGTGCGCACAGCGACTTTAACAGCTTCCGCGCGGTGATTCGCCCGGCGTGGATTTGGGATACCTGGAACCAGACCGGCGTCGAGCTGGCATGGTTTGCACAGAAGAACACCACGCAACAGGGGCAGGATCTGAAAGAGTCGGCGTACAAAACCACGCTTTACCACGCGTTAAAAGTGGGGCCGAGCCTGCTGGGTTCGCGTCCTGAAATTCGTTTTTACGGCACCTACATCAACATCCTCGACAACGAGCTGTCGCAGTTTAAGTTTAATGACGACAGCAAAAACGAGTTTATGGCCGGCGTACAGGCCGAGGTGTGGTGGTAACAGTTGTTTCGCCGGAGGCGGTATCGCGGCCGCCTCCGGATAATCAACAAAAGAGAAGCGCTATCGATGTAATAAGGGGAAAACCTATGATTAAGCTGATAATAACCGATCTCGACGGCACCTTTTTAAACCGGCACGGCGACTATAACCGTGTGCTATTTCCGCATATCAAAAATCTGATGCAGCAGAAAGGCGTAGCGTTTGCGCTGTGTACCGGCAAACAGTGCGAACGTGTCGAAGAGCTTTTTGGCGAACAGGTCCATGACTTTTGGATCCTCGGCGACAGCGCCACGCGGATTAAACATGCGGGGGAATACGTTTATCAGTCGCTTATCAAAAACGCCCTCGGTCGCGAAATCATTGCCACGCTTGAAGCGGTGAACAGTGAGCCGGTGGTCATTGCCTGTACGCCGTACGGGGCCTATGTCAAAACGTCGTTAGCGCCGGAAATGCTGGCCAAAGTGAAGATGTCCTATGCCAACGTGGTGCAGGTAGAGAGTTTTGCCGAGGTTGCACATGACTTCGTGAAAATCTCGCTGTTCGATATCAAAGGACGCTGCCCGCAAATCAAACCGCATCTGGCGGCCTATTTTGATAAGGCGTATATCGTGGTGTCAGAAGACGCGTGGATTGATATTGCCGATGTGGGCGTGCACAAGGGCCACACGGTGGAGATCCTGTCTCT
>NZ_LGHZ01000054.1 GCF_001266615.1 Kluyvera genomosp. 1
CACTACAAAGGCAGGTTCTTTAAGGTAAGGAGGTGATCCAACCGCAGGTTCCCCTACGGTTACCTTGTTACGACTTCACCCCAGTCATGAATCACAAAGTGGTAAGCGCCCTCCCGAAGGTTAAGCTACCTACTTCTTTTGCAACCCACTCCCATGGTGTGACGGGCGGTGTGTACAAGGCCCGGGAACGTATTCACCGTAGCATTCTGATCTACGATTACTAGCGATTCCGACTTCATGGAGTCGAGTTGCAGACTCCAATCCGGACTACGACATACTTTATGAGGTCCGCTTGCTCTCGCGAGGTCGCTTCTCTTTGTATATGCCATTGTAGCACGTGTGTAGCCCTACTCGTAAGGGCCATGATGACTTGACGTCATCCCCACCTTCCTCCAGTTTATCACTGGCAGTCTCCTTTGAGTTCCCGGCCGAACCGCTGGCAACAAAGGATAAGGGTTGCGCTCGTTGCGGGACTTAACCCAACATTTCACAACACGAGCTGACGACAGCCATGCAGCACCTGTCTCAGAGTTCCCGAAGGCACCAAAGCATCTCTGCTAAGTTCTCTGGATGTCAAGAGTAGGTAAGGTTCTTCGCGTTGCATCGAATTAAACCACATGCTCCACCGCTTGTGCGGGCCCCCGTCAATTCATTTGAGTTTTAACCTTGCGGCCGTACTCCCCAGGCGGTCGACTTAACGCGTTAGCTCCGGAAGCCACGCCTCAAGGGCACAACCTCCAAGTCGACATCGTTTACGGCGTGGACTACCAGGGTATCTAATCCTGTTTGCTCCCCACGCTTTCGCACCTGAGCGTCAGTCTTTGTCCAGGGGGCCGCCTTCGCCACCGGTATTCCTCCAGATCTCTACGCATTTCACCGCTACACCTGGAATTCTACCCCCCTCTACAAGACTCTAGCCTGCCAGTTTCGAATGCAGTTCCCAGGTTGAGCCCGGGGATTTCACATCCGACTTGACAGACCGCCTGCGTGCGCTTTACGCCCAGTAATTCCGATTAACGCTTGCACCCTCCGTATTACCGCGGCTGCTGGCACGGAGTTAGCCGGTGCTTCTTCTGCGAGTAACGTCAATTGCTGCAGCTATTAACTACAACACCTTCCTCCTCGCTGAAAGTACTTTACAACCCGAAGGCCTTCTTCATACACGCGGCATGGCTGCATCAGGCTTGCGCCCATTGTGCAATATTCCCCACTGCTGCCTCCCGTAGGAGTCTGGACCGTGTCTCAGTTCCAGTGTGGCTGGTCATCCTCTCAGACCAGCTAGGGATCGTCGCCTAGGTGAGCCATTACCCCACCTACTAGCTAATCCCATCTGGGCACATCCGATGGTGTGAGGCCCGAAGGTCCCCCACTTTGGTCTTGCGACGTTATGCGGTATTAGCTACCGTTTCCAGTAGTTATCCCCCTCCATCGGGCAGTTTCCCAGACATTACTCACCCGTCCGCCACTCGTCACCCAAGAGCAAGCTCTCTGTGCTACCGTTCGACTTGCATGTGTTAGGCCTGCCGCCAGCGTTCAATCTGAGCCATGATCAAACTCTTCAATTTAAAAGTGTTTGATGCTCAATGAATTAAACTTCGTAATGAATTACGTATGTTCACTCGTTGAGACTTGGTATTCTGTCTCTTATACACATCTCCGAGCCCACGAG
>NZ_LGHZ01000055.1 GCF_001266615.1 Kluyvera genomosp. 1
AGCTGAGCTAATCACCCCCGCTGTGTGGAGTCGCATTATAGGGAGAGTTGAAAATGAGTCAACGCATTTTCTAAAGAAATTGTTCGTTCGTCGTAAAATTAAGCAAAGCGATCGCAAAACGCTCTATTATGTATGAAATCTAAGCAAAAACAGTAAAGCATGCGCTGGCGGTGGGAACGACGGAGTGGGAGTGATAGAATATTGCCCACTTTTATTTCCAGTATTTGCCGGTTGTCGGCATCTTTATAAACGTAAGGCCATTTCATGAAAATCAAAACTCGCTTCGCGCCTAGCCCGACCGGCTATCTGCACGTCGGCGGTGCTCGTACTGCTCTTTATTCCTGGCTTTTTGCACGTAACCACGACGGTGAGTTTGTGCTGCGTATTGAAGACACCGATCTCGAGCGCTCAACACCGGAAGCCATTGAAGCCATCATGGATGGGATGAACTGGCTGAATCTGGAGTGGGATGAAGGCCCGTACTATCAGACGAAGCGTTTCGATCGCTACAATGCGGTCATTGATGAAATGCTGGAAGCCGGTACCGCCTATAAGTGCTACTGCTCTAAAGAGCGTCTGGAAGCGCTGCGTGAAGAGCAAATGGCGAACGGCGAGAAGCCTCGCTACGACGGCCGCTGCCGCCACGACCACAGTGAACATGCTGCTGATGAGCCTTGCGTTGTTCGTTTCGCTAACCCACAGGAAGGCTCCGTCATCTTTGATGACCAAATCCGTGGGCCGATTGAATTCAGCAACCAGGAGCTGGACGATCTGATTATCCGTCGTACCGATGGTTCTCCAACGTATAACTTCTGTGTTGTGGTTGACGACTGGGATATGGAAATCACCCACGTGATTCGCGGTGAAGACCACATCAACAACACGCCGCGTCAGATCAACATCCTGAAAGCGTTGAATGCGCCGGTGCCGGTTTACGCGCACGTTTCCATGATCAACGGAGACGACGGTAAAAAACTGTCCAAGCGCCATGGTGCGGTCAGCGTGATGCAGTATCGTGACGATGGCTACCTGCCGGAAGCGCTGCTGAACTATCTGGTACGTCTGGGCTGGTCCCATGGCGATCAGGAAATCTTCACTCGTGAAGAGATGATCAAATTCTTCGCGCTGAATGCCGTGAGCAAATCTGCGAGCGCGTTCAATACCGAAAAACTGCAGTGGTTGAACCATCACTACATTAACAACCTGCCAGCAGAGTACGTAGCAACCCATCTGCAGTGGCATATTGAGCAGGAAAATATTGATACTCGTGTAGGGCCACAGCTGTCCGAACTGGTCAAACTGCTGGGTGAACGCTGCAAAACGCTTAAAGAGATGGCGCAAACCTGCCGCTACTTCTATGAAGACTTCGCTGAGTTCGACGCCGACGCGGCGAAAAAACACCTGCGTCCGGTTGCGCGTCAGCCGCTGGAAGTCGTGCGTGATAAAATTGCTGCCATCCCCGAATGGACCGCCGAAAACGTGCATCACGCTATTCAGTCTACCGCTGATGAATTAGAAGTGGGCATGGGTAAAGTCGGTATGCCACTGCGCGTAGCGGTTACCGGGGCGGGGCAGTCGCCAGCGCTGGATGTTACCGTACATGCTATCGGTAAATCCCGCAGCGTTGAACGTATCAATAAAGCCCTGGGCTTTATTGCGGAGCGCGAAAGCCAGCAGTAATTTGCTGATGAAAGAAAAAAGCGGGGAAACCCGCTTTTTTTATGCCTCGTCGCCGTGGCTAAGCCCGAGCCGCGTTAAGAATCCGCTAATTCCTTCCCGGGAAAGTAAAAGCTGCAGCCGCTGCTGTTCAACGGGCGTTAGATTTTGCAGCACGTCGGTTATCTGCCGCCAAACCACCTCAGACTCTTTTGCACTGTAGCTACGAACGGGTTCGTGCATCTGATTCTCATCTTTCAGGTTACGCAGCGCGGGCATATTGGCAAGATAATCGAGTACTGCCGGGGTCATTGCAATAAGTCGGGCCCGCCCACCTTTAATGCCGGGCAGGGGTTCTGTTTGCCAGCCTTGTTCGCGGATCCAGCGATTGATTGTCTGACGGGTCATACCCAGACGGTTGGCCAGTTCTTCAGTGGACATCTTTGCGGGGAGTTTTTTCATAACGAATGCTTAACTACGGATCCCTAAACGTTGCAATAAACCGCTGATGCCTTCCCGCAGCAGCAGTGTGGTGAGCTGCTTTTGTTCGACTTCGGTCATTTCATCGACCAGCGTTAACAACAGCGTATGGAAAGGGGTCTCGGTGCTGCTTGTGGCGTAGGGGGCAGTGGCCTCACAAACGCGCTGAGCGCTATGGATAAACGCCACGACCTGCTCATTAACATGCACTAACCGAGCTTTACCGCCCTGAACTCCGGGACGTGGCGACGTTGTCCAACCCTCTTTACGCACCCATTTATTGATGGTTTGTCGGCTATACCCCGTAAGATGGGCGATCTCCTCCGGCGTCATTCGTTCCTTGAGCATACAATTTCCTGAGTCGCAGTGTGGGAATTACAGGTTCATGTTATAGCATCGTTTTACTGGAAAACGTGACATGCATAACTCCTGTTTGCGAGCGGCGGCGTATTGTTGCGCGTTTGCCTGCTTTTTCAGCGATTAACTTCCTTTGACGTATTTTGCCGTTGACACTGTGCAAGGGAATTCATATTATGCCGCCCGTCAACACGACAGCTTTACGTTGGGGCTATAGCTCAGCTGGGAGAGCGCTTGCATGGCATGCAAGAGGTCAGCGGTTCGATCCCGCTTAGCTCCACCAAATCCTGCTCCCATCAGGTTTGGAACGTAAAAGTACTGTGGGGCTATAGCTCAGCTGGGAGAGCGCTTGCATGGCATGCAAGAGGTCAGCGGTTCGATCCCGCTTAGCTCCACCAAATTATGAAACCCTCGCCGTAAGGCGGGGGTTTTTTGCATTTGCTAACTACGTGAAATAACAGCGAATATAATATAAAATGCGGCCATAGTTCAGTATTTTATAGGCGGCGCTTGCTTCGAATTATTAGTGACAATAATATTTGGACAGTCACTCTACGTACGATAAAGGATATCGGCTGCTACGCATGACTGTTAAATGGAGTACCTCTGTAAGAAAATTCTTCCTCGTTCTGATAATGAGCCTGGTCGCTATTCCTTTTTCTCGTTATATATCCCCAACGACTTTCTATGAAGGCCACTCTGTATATTTAGCCTGGCTTCCGCTTGGGGTGATGATTGCGCTGGTGATGCTGTTTGGGCGGCATGCGGTGCTGCCGCTGATTGTCGGTTTTACAGCGACAAACTACTGGCAGCTAAACCTTTCACCATTTAATTCATTAATATTACTTTTTTGTCAGCTAACGGCTGTTTGTATCTCCAGCCTTATTTTACGTTCTATATTAGGACGCCGCTGGCGACATGGTTTAGCGATTAATAACCTAGGCTTACATGTTTTTTGGTTGGGTTTTGCTGCACCTATTTTGGCAAAGATCATGATGTATATGGTGGGAGAGTTAACAGTTATTCCTCCATCAATGTTCAGTTATTTTAATATAACAACGAAGATTTACACTATTGTAGATATCCAGGGATTAGTTTGCGCTTCGCTGATTTTTACAAAGTTGTTTTATTATCCGTTTAGGATGTGCCTGAATCCCAATTATGCCAGGGCTTTCTGGCGTCGTAATTTTGGTATCTATCGTGATCTGAGATGCCGTTTGAACGTGTGCGCCTGGTTCCTAGGACTGGCCGTTTTGCTGTTTTTCCTCTGCATGCCATTTGATGAGGACTATTTCGCGGGCTACCTTGTCCCTATGATATTCATTTTCTTCTCTTTTGGGATCAGTCAGTTAACCTATCCGGTTGTCATCATGGCGTGGACGATTTCAGCGTTTATGCTAGTGATGAATAACACCAATTTCTTACATGGGATCCAGACGCAGTACTCGCTGTCCTTTGTTTTGTCTTCGCTTATCTCGTTCACGGTCTGTCTGCTGTATATGTTGCAGATTTATCACCGCAGCAAGCGGGTCAGGCAGAAGTGGCAGGAGCAGGCGATGATCGATCCGTTAACGGGACTACCGAATCTGCGTGCGTTAGAGGATTACCTCGAAAAACCGGGCCTTGCGAACGTATGCTGCCTGCATATCGAGAACCTGGATTTTCTTAGCCGCCACTACGGCATGATGATGCGTATCCAGTGCAAGCGGAGTATCACGCAGGTTCTACAACCGGTACTGGGGCCGGATGAGAAAATGTTCCAACTGCCTGGCAATGAGCTGCTTCTGGTGCTTTACGGGCCAGATACTGCTGCGCGTCTGCACCATTTGATTGCATTCCTGCGTAGTCAGGAGATTCGCTGGAATAATTCGCTACTGAATCTGGAATACGGTATTTCATGGGGACGAGTGCGTGCTCAGGATGGCAACCTTTACCATACGCTGGGCCAGCTAAGCTGGCTTGCTGAACAGGCCGGAGAAGGTGGGCAAATCCTCAAACTCGATAATGGACAGGTAGAGGCATTTGATCAGACCAGCGAACAGGTGGTATTGCTCAATCGCATTAAAAATGCGCTCGATGGCGATGGTTTTGTACTTTACGCTCAGCCGATTAGAAAACCCTCTGGTGAGGGGTATTATGAAATTCTCAGTCGACTGGTGGATGCTAACGGCATGGTCACACCGGATAAATTCATCCCTGTATTGACCCAGTTTAACCTCAGCAAGCGCTTCGATATGCAGGTTCTGGAAAAGCTGTTCGGCTCGCTTGAGGCTTTCCCTGGCCAACGTTTTTCCGTCAACCTGATGCCTTATACGCTGATGCAAAAGGAAAGCGCCGCTGAAATCATTGCGCTGTTTCGCCGCTATCGGGTCAATGTTAAACGCATTGTGGTGGAAATCACTGAAGAACAGGCATTTTCCAATTCCGATGTCAGTATTAAAAACCTTAATCGGCTACGTGAATTTGGCTGCCAGATTGCGATTGATGACTTTGGTACCGGCTATGCCAACTACGAGCGCTTAAAGCGCGTTGAGGCCGATATAATTAAGATAGACGGTAGCTTCGTGCGCGATGTGCTGACTGACCCCATGGATGCCATGATTATTCGCTCAATCTGTGAACTGGCTAAGGTGCAGAATCTTGAAGTGGTGGCTGAGTTTGTAGAAACCGAAGCGCAGCAGGCGCTGCTAGTGGAGCTGGGTGTGCATTACATGCAGGGCTATTTGATTGATAAACCCCGACCGCTTTGCGAGATTGGCTACCATACTGAAGCATAAAGAAAAGGGCCTGTAACTGACGTTACAGGCCCTTTTTGACTATCAGGCGTATTACAGAACCAGCGCGGCGATAGAGGCAGACAGCACGCTCACCAGCGTAGAACCGTAAACCAGCTTCAGACCGAAGCGGGAAACCACGTTACCTTGCTCTTCGTTCAGACCTTTAATCGCACCGGCGATAATACCGATAGAAGAGAAGTTAGCGAAGGAAACCAGGAATACGGAGATGATGCCCACAGCGCGTGGAGAGAGCTCAGCAGCCACTTTCTGCAGATCCATCATGGCGACGAATTCGTTAGAAACCAGCTTGGTTGCCATGATGCTACCCACTTGCAGAGCTTCGTTAGCCGGTACACCCATGATCCACGCAACTGGGTAGAAGATGTAGCCCAGAATACCCTGGAAGGAGATGCTGTAGCCGAACCAGCCGGTTACGGTAGCGAACAGGGCGTTCAGCGCAGCGATCAGGGCGATGAAGCCGATCAGCATCGCAGCAACGATAATCGCTACTTTAAAGCCTGCCAGAATGTATTCACCCAGCATTTCAAAGAAGCTCTGTCCTTCGTGCAGGTTAGACATCTGGATGTTTTCTTCGCTCTCATCAACGCGATAAGGGTTGATCAGCGACAGAACGATAAAGGTGCTGAACATGTTCAGAACCAGCGCCGCAACGACGTATTTTGGTTCCAGCATGGTCATGTACGCGCCAACGATAGACATGGAAACGGTAGACATCGCCGTGGCCGCCATGGTGTACATGCGGTTGCGGGACATTTTACCGAGGATATCTTTATAGGCGATGAAGTTTTCAGACTGGCCGAGAATCAGCGAGCTGACGGCGTTGAAAGACTCCAGTTTACCCATGCCGTTGATTTTAGACAGCACGGTACCAATGGCACGAATGATAATTGGCAGGATACGGATATGCTGCAGAATACCAATCAGCGCGGAGATGAAGACGATTGGGCACAGGACTTTCAGGAAGAAGAACGCCAGGCCTTTATCGTTCATACTACCGAAGACGAAGTTGGTCCCTTCGTTGGCAAAACCGAGCAGTTTTTCGAACATCTCGGAGAAGCCTCTTACGAAACCCAGACCAACATCGGAGTTCAGGAAGAACCATGCCAGCAATACTTCGATGACAAGTAGCTGAATAACATAACGAATGCGAATTTGTTTACGGTTGGAACTGACCAGCAAGGCCAGGATCGCAACCACAACGAGCGCGAGAATAAAATGGAAGACGCGGTCCATATTTGCTCCAAACATGAGGCGGGTTAAGTTTTCGTGCACATTCTATGTAACATGGTCAAATAAAACGAGATCTGTCTCTCACTATATTTAGAACCTGTGAGCAAACTCTAAAATAGTGATCTTCGATACATTTTTGTGATGTTAAGTAAATGTATGAAAAGTTTCCACGTTGTACTACTCTGTCATTAAGCGTATACCAAACCTTCCTAACCTCCAGTCTGGCTATCGGTTCCGGCTATCAGAGCAATCATTATCATCCCTCATAAATGAACTTGATAATCATTCTCATTTTGGTAGCATGAAACATAGCAAAGGCTATGTTTTTGAGGCACAGAATGACTAACAGTCGCGTTGAAAATAACACCAGTCGCTCAGCGCGCCGTATGCGGCTAGCGTTGATGGGACCTGCATTTATTGCGGCGATAGGCTATATCGACCCCGGTAATTTTGCGACCAATATTCAGGCCGGGGCCAGCTTTGGCTACCAACTTTTATGGGTGGTGGTTTGGGCGAACCTGATGGCAATGCTGATTCAGGTGCTATCGGCCAAGCTCGGTATTGCGACGGGCAAAAACCTGGCGGAACAGATTCGCGATCACTATCCGCGCCCGCTGGTTTGGTTTTATTGGGTGCAGGCCGAAATCATCGCCATGGCGACCGATCTGGCCGAGTTTATCGGCGCTGCCATAGGTTTTAAGCTCATCCTTGGCGTTTCGTTGCTGCAAGGAGCGGTACTGACCGGGATTGCGACTTTCCTGATCTTGATGCTGCAGCGTCGGGGGCAAAAACCGCTGGAGAAAGTGATTGGTGGTCTGCTGTTGTTCGTGGCGGCAGCCTATATTGTGGAGCTGATTTTTTCCCAGCCCGCTCTGGCACCGCTGGCAAAAGGCATGATCTTACCGTCACTGCCCAACTCTGAAGCGGTGTTCCTTGCTGCTGGCGTGCTGGGGGCAACCATCATGCCGCACGTTATTTATCTGCACTCGTCGCTGACCCAGCATTTGCACGGTGGCAGTGCGAAAGAACGCTATAACGCGACCCGCTGGGATGTGGCGATTGCCATGACCATTGCCGGTTTTGTTAACCTGGCGATGATGGCCACCGCCGCTGCGGCATTCCACGCGCACGGTCATACTGGGATTGCCGATCTGGATCAGGCGTATTTGACTCTGGAACCGCTGCTCAGCCATGCTGCGGCTACCATCTTTGGGCTCAGTCTGATTGCCGCGGGACTTTCTTCAACGGTGGTGGGTACGCTGGCCGGCCAGGTGGTGATGCAGGGTTTTATCCGCTTCCATATTCCACTGTGGTTCCGCCGCGTGGTGACAATGCTGCCGTCGTTTGTGGTCATTTTGATGGGACTCGACCCGACGCGAATTCTGGTAATGAGCCAGGTGCTGCTGAGCTTTGGTATCGCATTGGCGCTGGTGCCGCTGCTGATTTTTACCAGCGACAGCAAACTGATGGGTGAGCTGGTGAATTCGTTATGGGTTAAACGCATCGGCTGGGCCATCGTGGCCATTGTGGTGGCGTTAAATGGCTGGCTGCTGGTGGGCACGCTGCTGGATTTATAGCAGATTAGCCGTGGCTTGCAGCGTGTCACGGTAACTCTTATGTTTTTGCGTTGATGTTCGCCGAATTTAATCCGTCTGCGAACATCGATGAATTAAATGTGATCAAC
This sequence comes from Kluyvera genomosp. 1, assembly GCF_001266615.1. Taxonomy (GTDB): domain Bacteria; phylum Pseudomonadota; class Gammaproteobacteria; order Enterobacterales; family Enterobacteriaceae; genus Kluyvera; species Kluyvera cryocrescens_A. Next base: position 8,206 of record NZ_LGHZ01000055.1, read on the forward strand.
CCATGGCCGAAGGCCGTAACCTTGAGTCGAGATCTCTGAACGATAAGATCCCGGCAGGATTTGGCACTAAAAAAAGAGCCCGTAGGCTCTTTTTTTAGTGATGTCCATGCCCGTGGCCGTGGCCTCGTCCTGGCCCACGTCCAGGACCTCGGTGATCTCGACGATCGCCCCAGCCATCACGGTAGCCGCGTTCATAAGCGTTATGCTTATCCCAGCCACGGTGCCAGCCATTATCGTGGCGGTACCAGTGTTTGTGCCAGTAATCACGGTCGCGCCAGCGGCCGCCGTCCCAGTAATTGCCGTAATTATCGCGATCGCCAATTTGTAGTTTTACGGATGGCAACAGGGTGATTTCACCAGCATTCGCGAACATCGGGGCCGATGCCAACAACACCGCCGCCAGAATCAGTGACCTGAACATACTTCTCTCCTATACGATCGTGGTCAGTAAGACCTGTTAACGCAATATTACAATTCGGTAAAAGGCCGGATTATTGGGTTAACTCTTAAACCGCCAGGAGAGAGCATTTTTTGTCAAAGTCGCTGTTATTTTGTGCAGGCTAAAATATCATCAATTTCAGCGCATTCCTGCGGGCTGAAATGTCGATTTGCCAGCATACCGACCGCATCATCAAGCTGCGCCACTTTACTTGCGCCAATCAGTACCGACGTGACCGCCTGCTGGCGTAGCACCCATGCCAACGCCATTTGCGACAGCTTCTGTCCACGATTTTCTGCCAGGGCATTGAGTTGGCGAACAGCGTTAATTCTGCCATCGGTCAACTGCTCTGGTTTCAGGAAAATGCTATTGCTGGCCGCGCGGGAGTCTGCCGGAATTCCGTGCAGGTAACGGTCCGTCAACTGGCCGCCCGCTAGCGGTGAAAAGGCAATGCAGCCCACGCCTTCCTGCTGTAGGACATCCAGCAGACCGTTTTCAGCGCTACGCTCGAGCATGGAGTATTTTGGCTGGTGGATGAGGCAGGGCGTTCCGAGATCGTTAAGAATGCCGATGGCCTGCCGGGCGAGTTCTGCCGGATAGTTGGAAAGCCCAACGTACAGTGCTTTACCCTGGCGGACGATATGGTCCAGTGCGCGCATGGTTTCCAGCAGCGGAGTTTCCGGGTCCGGACGATGATGATAAAAAATATCAACGTACTCTAATCCCATACGCTTCAGGCTTTGATCGAGGCTTGAAATCAGGTATTTACGAGATCCCCAATCACCGTATGGGCCATCCCACATGGTATAGCCAGCTTTGCTGGAGATAATCAACTCGTCGCGATAGGGCAGAAAATCTTCCCGCAGAATACGGCCGAAGTTGCTTTCCGCCGATCCTGGAGGCGGACCATAGTTATTCGCCAGATCAAAATGAGTGATACCGAGATCGAATGCATGACGCAGCAGTTGACGGCTATTTTCGACGTGCGTCTCGTCGCCAAAATTGTGCCAAAGCCCTAGCGAAACGGCAGGAAGCTTGAGGCCGCTGTTGCCGCAGCGTTGATACGTCATGTTTTCATAACGCGTTGGGCTTGCCTGGTAAACCATGGTGTCCTCCAGAATATCCACGTGTGTATACGTTTACACTAACGAATGTCCATCGGCTCGTACACTCCTGAAATCTGTAAATTTTGCTTTCCAGCGGACTTTTTTGCCAAATGTGGACAGCCTTAACACTTCTTCAATACTCAAAGAAACGTACCCAAGGGGGAAGTGCATCATGATGAACGCGCCGTATACCGTTGCTGATTATCTACTTGACCGCCTGGCTGACTGTAGCGCTGAACACCTGTTTGGGGTGCCGGGCGATTACAACCTCCAGTTTCTCGATCACGTGATTGCACATCGCACCGTTCGTTGGGTGGGGTGTGCTAACGAACTGAACGCAGCCTATGCAGCGGATGGTTATGCCCGAATGCAGGGCTTCGGTGCGCTCCTGACGACCTATGGCGTGGGAGAACTCAGCGCTCTGAATGGTGTGGCAGGCAGCTTTGCTGAGCATGTGCCGGTACTGCATATCGTCGGCGCACCCTGTACCGCAGCCCAGCAGCGACGTGAGTGTTTACACCATACCTTGGGAGACGGAAACTTTGACCACTTTCGCCAGATGAGTGCGCCTATTTCAGTGGCTCAGGGGGTATTAAATTCGCGCAACGCATGCGCTGAAATTGATAGGGTTCTCAGTGAGATTACGCGGCGTAAACGTCCTGGATATCTCCTGTTGCCAGCCGATGTCGCCGCGCTGCCCGTCACACGCCCTGAAAGCGTTCTCACCACACAGCCCGCCGCAAAAGACAACCCGCAGTTGAACAGCTTTATTCAGCAAGCCAGGGAACAGCTGCAACCTTGTCAACGTGTTTCACTGCTTGCGGACGTCCTCGCGCTGCGCTTTGGGCAGCAGCCAGTACTGAATCAGTGGATGCGCGAGGTGCCCATTCCTCATGCCACACTTCTGATGGGGAAAGGGCTTTTTAACGAGCAACAGCCCGGCTTTGCTGGAACCTACAGCGGAGGTGCCAGCCAGCCTGCGACCCGCGAAGCAATTGAGAACGCTGAAGCCATTATCTGCATTGGCACCTGCTTTACCGATACCATTACGGCTGGCTTCACTCATCGTATTGCGACAAAAAATTCCATTGAAATTCAGCCGTTTGCCGCTCGAGTCGGCGAGCGCTGGTTTAGCGGAATTGATATGCAGGATGCAGTGAATGCGTTAATCACGCTCAGCCATGAGTTTTCTTCTCAATGGCAGACCTATCGCCGGGGGATAAGTACTCCAGCATCGGTCGATAACGGACATCTGACTCAACGCCATTTCTGGCATGCGCTAGAAAAACATCTGCAGCCAAACGACATTGTGTTGGGTGATCAGGGCACGGCCGCCTTTGGCATTGCGGCATTAACGTTGCCACCGGGAGCGAGCCTGATTGTGCAGCCGCTATGGGGCTCAATTGGTTTCACGCTGCCTGCCGCTTTCGGCGCGCAGACTTCACAGCCGGACAGGCGCGTGGTGCTGGTCATTGGCGATGGCGCGGCGCAGCTCACAATTCAGGAGTTGAGCTCTATGCTACGTGATGGGCAGCGGCCGTTAATTTTGCTACTGAATAATGAAGGCTATACGGTTGAGCGGGCGATTCACGGGCCGGAACAGCGCTATAACGACATCAGCCTGTGGAACTGGACTCAGGTTCCACAGGCGCTGAATCTTGATTGTCAGGCCGAGTGCTGGAAAGTCAGCAATGCGTCGCAGCTAAACGATGCGCTGACGCGTGCTGGACGCGGAGATAAGCTGACCCTGCTGGAAGTTATGCTGCCCAAAATGGACATTCCGCCACTGCTTAAAGCCGTCACTCAGGCGCTGGAAGCGCGCAACAGCGGCCATTAATCCTGGCGCTTGCGCCTCACCATCATCGTGGGCTTCCCCGCCAGTAGCAGCCAGGCGGGGAGCATCACGATGCACAGGAGCGGGAGCAGGGTGGTGTCCGGTACGACTACCGCGGCCATAAACAGACTCAGCCAGGCATCACGGGTGACCACCAGAACAAGCCCTAAAATGGCGCAGGAGACGGTAATTGCCGCCGGCACAGCCTCAACATGAGCATGCAGCATCAGCCCTAGTGCCACGGCCACAAACACGGCTGGGAAAATTCGTCCGCCGCGAAAACCACAGGCGGCGGCCACAACCAGCGCGGCCAGTTTCGTGAGCGCGAACAGCATGTAGTCGCCAGCGCCAAAACCTTGCCCGGCAGTCAGCTGTTGCATCTCCTCCAGCCCTTTAAACAACGTGATAGGCCCGCCAATAGTGCCAATGATGCCCAGAACGAATCCCCCGGCGCCGAGAATAATCACCGGACTTTTTAACCGGTGCATTAACGCGTGGAGGTGCGGCAGGCACCATACGGCCACCATGCCGACGGCGATGGCGAAAACAGTAACAATCGCACCGCTGAAAATATCAACGAGTCGCATTCCCTGATAGTGCTCAATAGGCAATGAGAACTGTGGGTGGAAAAACAGACCGGTGGTGAGAGAACCTGCCGCCGCGGCTAGCAGTGGCGCGAAGAGACGATCCCACAGCGGCGCGTCGTTATTGCCGCTGAGCGTCTGGGAAAATATCAGCGCTGCAGCAACCGGCGTGCCAAACAACGCACCGATGGTGCCAGCAGCCGCCAGAATCGTCCAATCAAGTGAGCTGACGCGCGGGAAAAATCGGGCGCCCAGGGTGACGGCGAGTGCGATATTGACCGACATAATAGGGTGTTCCGGGCCGAGGCTTACGCCACCCGCCAGGCCAATAACCAGCGCAATGACCAGCCCTGGAAGGTGTGATGGGGGGACGGCCTCGCCAATGAGCGGTTCGCTTGCCGGGTCCGGGCCTGCATGACCTGGGCTATAGCGAATCACCAGACCCACAGCAATACCGGTCAAGGTAAGGATTGAAATTATCCACCATGGTGAGGTGACATCAGCACCGAACGCCGCAGGCAGGTTGCGCCAGAGTATTTGTTGCAGGACGGCGGCAATCTTCATCACCACTATCAACAGCAGGCTGGATGCGATACCGATAATCACTGCCGGGATAGAGAGCAACAACATGGTTCTGGCTCGCGGATGGAGCATGTTTTTATCCTTTTACTGTATACCTGGGCGACTTTGCCATTATCCACATTTTCGTTCAGTGCAAAGGATGCTGAAACGATACGACCTGCACGTTTTCCCGGCCTCGTACCTGCTAAAAAATGCGCAAAAATGTGACGAAGATCGATAATCCTGGGGCGCTCACGCAAACGTCATTGTTGTTAAAGCGCCTTGAATTTACAGTGTGACAAAGATTTATTCTGACTTTAGCGGAGCCGTAACGGAATGACAAAGTTTGCTTTAGTAGGGGATGTGGGGGGCACCAATGCGCGTCTGGCATTGTGCAATATTGCCAGCGGGGAGATCTCCCAGGCGAAAACCTATTCGGGCCTGGATTATCCCAGTCTGGAAGCGGTTGTTCGCGTCTATCTCGACGAGCATAACGTCTCGGTGGAAGATGGCTGTATCGCCATTGCCTGCCCGATTACCGGCGATTGGGTGGCCATGACCAACCATACCTGGGCGTTCTCGATTGCGGAAATGAAAAAGAACCTCGGTTTCTCGCATCTGGAAATTATCAACGATTTTACCGCGGTATCGATGGCGATACCGATGCTGAAAAAAGAGCATCTGATCCAGTTTGGCGGTAGCGAGCCGGTAGACGGCAAGCCAATTGCCGTTTACGGCGCGGGTACCGGTCTTGGTGTGGCGCATCTGGTTCACGTTGATAAACGCTGGGTAAGCCTGCCGGGTGAAGGCGGACACGTTGACTTTGCGCCAAACAGCGAAGAAGAGGGGATTATCCTCGAAGTGCTGCGTGAAGAGATTGGTCACGTCTCGGCGGAGCGCGTACTCTCAGGCCCGGGGCTGGTGAATTTGTACCGCGCTATCGTCAAAGCCGATAATCGCCTGCCAGAGAACTACAAACCCAAAGACATCACTGAACGTGCGCTGGCGGATACCTGTACCGACTGCCGCCGCGCGCTGTCGCTGTTCTGCGTCATTATGGGCCGTTTTGGCGGCGACCTGGCGTTAACATTGGGGACTTTCGGCGGGGTCTATATTGCCGGCGGGATCGTGCCGCGATTCCTTGAATTCTTTAAAGCATCCGGTTTCCGCGGTGGTTTTGAGGATAAAGGTCGCTTTAGAGACTACGTTCATCCCATCCCGGTATACCTGATTGTTCACGACAATCCAGGCCTGTTGGGCTCAGGCGCGCACTTGCGCCAAACGCTGGGACAGGTACTATAAGCGTTGTTTTCGCTGGCGACGTTCGTCGCCAGCGTCTCTTCTACAAATGCATTATCTGCCGAAATTCTTTCACCTTACTGCGGCTCACCGGCACCTGAAACTCCAAATCGCGCAGGCGCAAGATATAGGTGTTATTGAACCAGGGCTCAATTTCGCGAATTTTATTGAGATTCACGCAGTATGAGCGGTGGCAGCGGAAGAAGTGGCTGGTGGGCAGCTTGCTGCAAAATTCGGTAATGTTCATCGGCATGACGTAGGATTCCCGTCGCGTATAAACAAACGTCATCTTTTCATGTGCTTCAGCGTAGTAGATGTCGTTGATGGGCGTGACGATGATGCGTTCATCTTTAATCAGATTAATGGTGTCATTTTCACGCGTCACACCTGCCGGGCTATTGATGCTGCCCGACTGCTGCTGTTGCCAGGTCGCCTCCAGCTTTTGCAGCATGGCAACAATCCTCGTTTCCTGATATGGCTTGAGAATGTAGTCAAATGCTTCCAGTTCAAAGGCCTCTACTGCATGTTCTTTCCACGCAGTAATAAACACGATGAACGGTTTATGGGCGAACTGACTGATGTTCTGCGCCAGCAGCACGCCATCCAAAGAAGGAATGTTAATGTCGAGGAAGATGGCATCCACTTTGTTGTGCTGCAAAAACTTCAGCACATCCAGGCCGTCGTCAAAAGTCCCGACAATCTCCATTTGGCTATGTTGCTGAATCAGCCAGGTTAGCTCCTGTTGTGCCAGGAATTCATCTTCGACAATGATGACTTTCATGTGTACTCCAGGTTAAGACAGCAGCGTAGTGGCTGTGGTCTGCACCGCCGTGCGCTGGTTAGGAACGTAAAAGGCAATCTCCGTACCCGGATCGAGGCGACGAATATGTAGCCCTTCGCCGTACAATAATGTGACCCGGTGATGTACGTTAAGCAGCCCAATTTTATTCCCCGGCATTTCGTTAGCTTCAACGCGAGCCACCACTTGTGGATCGATGCCCGGCCCGGTATCCCGTACGCTGATCCGCACGCGGTTGCCGGATTCGGTAATGCTGATGGTGACGACGCCTTTGCCTTTACTGCGTTGAATACCGTGGACGATGGCATTCTCGACCAGTGGCTGAATAAGCAGGCTTGGGATGAAGCAGTTCACTTCTTCGTCAATGTCGTAGATAACCGTCAGCTTATCGCCAAAGCGCGCCTGTTCAATGGCGATGTAGTCCTTGATTTGATACAGCTCTTTGCGGATATCAATCTGCTCATCATCTTTTAATTCAATGTTATAGCGCAGATATCGCGACAGATTAAAAATCAGCTGCCGCGCGGTGTCCGGATTCAGGCGAATTGAGGATGAAATTGCGTTGAGCGCGTTAAACAAGAAATGGGGATTGATTTTACTTTGCAGTGCGCGGAGCTCTGCCTTATTTGCCATCTCGCGGAGCTGTTCGGCGCGAGAAACTTCCAGCTGCGTGGAGATAATCTGCGACAGGCCGATAGCCATCTCCTGAAGTGAAGAGGTGATCTGGTGGGCATGGCAGTAATAGATTTTTAGCGTTCCGGTGACCACGCCGGTTTCCGACAGTGGGATTACCAGCATCGAGTGGATTTCCGGCGTACGATAGGCTTCATCATTGTTTTTGATGATGATTTCACCATTATCAATCGCCTGCCTGGTGGTCGGGCTAATCGTATCATCATTGTTGTGGTAGTTATCTTCCCCCACGCCAACGTAGGCCATTACCCGTTCGGTATTGGTAATCGCCACCGCGTCAGCATGAATATCCTGGCGGATGATGTCGCAGATTTGTCGCAACGTATCACTGTTAATCTGGCGGAAGAGTGGCAGCGTTTTGTTGGCGATATCCAGCGCTAGTTTGGCCTGGCGCGCAGCGCTGGCCTCTTTTTCACCTTCTACGCTTTGCACTAGCAGCACGATAAAACCAATACAGACGCTACCAGCGATCATTGGAATCCCAATTTTCGAAACGATATCCATTCCCAGCGGAATATTCGGCGCCCAGACGACGACCAAAATCATGGTCAGCGTTTCACATAGCATGCCGCCGAGAATACCGATTTTCCAGTGCAGTTCTTTCGGGATTTTACGATTGATAAGCCCGGAAAGAATCCCGGCAATAATACTGGTAATAAAGCACGGAACGGCAGTCACGCCGCCAGCGTCGATGAGATAACGGTGGATCCCGGCGATAATCCCTACGATACCGCCGACCCATGGACCGAACAAAATCCCGCCGGACATCACCGCGATAATACGTACGTTTACCAGTGAGCCTTCTACCGGCACGCCGGACCAGGTACTGAAAATAGCGAACATCGAGAAGATGACGGTGACGGCCAAAAGCTCTTTCGGGGTATGGGCCGATTTGTGCAGCAGCTCGCGGAAGAGGCGTATGCGGATTAAGAAAAAGAGGCAAATCAGCATTAATGCAGCTCGATCATAGACAGCGAGCAGCATATTGAATATTTCGTGCATGGAGGCACCGATGGTCTTCAGTAAAATCTTATGATAAGTAACCCGGCGGCAGATGACCAGTAGTACGCGGAATAGGGAAAAACCATAATTTTAAAAGGGGATTGTAAAATAAAGGCATTTAGCAGAATGAAATGGCACATTCGTGCCCGTGTTATTGGGTTTCAGTGAAAACATGTGGATAACAAAGTGTTGTGTTTATGTTTTAATTTTCCGTTTATTACCGTTACGCCGTGATTTATCTTTGTAAAACTTCCTCTTTTTAGCGATATAACTCTTTTTTTCATTGCCTCTCGACAGCACTAATTTATCCAGGTTACTTTCTAGTCATGCCACATCGGTGGCAGCGTCGCTCGAACGGTTCGGGCGCTCACGTTATCCTGAGGAATCTATGGCTGAATCCAGTCCTGAACGTCGTTTTACGCGTATCGATCGCTTACCCCCGTATGTTTTTAACATCACTGCTGAATTAAAGATGGCTGCGCGTCGGCGCGGCGAAGACATTATTGATTTCAGCATGGGTAACCCTGATGGCGCCACGCCGCCGCATATCGTCGAAAAACTCTGTACCGTGGCGCAACGTCCGGATACTCACGGTTATTCCACTTCCCGCGGGATCCCACGCTTACGCCGGGCGATCTCTCGCTGGTATCACGATCGCTACGACGTTGAAATTGATCCTGAAAGCGAAGCGATTGTGACGATTGGCTCGAAAGAGGGGCTCGCGCACCTGATGCTGGCGACGCTCGACCACGGCGATACCGTGCTGGTACCGAATCCCAGTTATCCTATTCATATCTACGGTGCGGTGATTGCCGGTGCCCAGGTTCGTTCGGTGCCGCTGGTGCAAGGCGTCGATTTCTTTAACGAGCTCGAGCGCGCAATCCGTGAAAGCTACCCGAAACCGAAGATGATGATTCTCGGTTTCCCCTCCAACCCAACCGCCCAGTGCGTAGAGCTGGAGTTTTTCGAGAAAGTTGTGGCTTTGGCCAAACGCTATGACGTGCTCGTCGTTCACGATTTGGCCTATGCTGACATCGTTTATGACGGCTGGAAAGCACCGTCGATTATGCAGGTTCCCGGCGCTCGCGATGTGGCGGTGGAGTTTTTCACCCTGTCCAAAAGCTACAATATGGCTGGCTGGCGTATTGGTTTTATGGTGGGCAATAAAACGCTGGTGAATGCGCTGGCGCGAATTAAGAGTTATCACGATTACGGCACCTTTACGCCGCTCCAGGTGGCGGCCATTGCAGCGCTGGAAGGCGATCAGCAGTGTGTGCGCGATATTGCTGAACAGTACAAGCGCCGTCGTGATGTGCTGGTGAAAGGGCTGCATGAAGCGGGATGGATGGTGGAGATGCCGAAAGCCTCGATGTATGTGTGGGCCAAAATCCCCGACAAGTACGCCGCGATGGGCTCGCTGGAGTTTGCTAAAAAGCTGCTGCAGGATGCGAAAGTCTGTGTGTCACCAGGGGTTGGATTTGGCGATTACGGTGATACTCATGTGCGCTTTGCGCTGATTGAGAACCGTGACCGCATCCGCCAGGCGATACGCGGCATTAAATCGATGTTCCGTGCTGACGGCCTGTTACCGTCTGAGCATAAATCAGCAGAATGATTTATCCGTCCAGAAATGCAAACAGGAGCCAAATGGCTCCTGTTTTTTTGTGCATTCTATTCACTAGATCATCAGGGCAAATGTACCGGCAAAAACGATGACCATAAAGGAAAAGCCCATAAAGAAATATTTCACGACTCATCTCTCCGCGCAATTTTTTCTGCGCACTCATGAACGGTAGTACTGCGAGCTGATATCAACCGGAACCTGTTTGTTTTCGGGGCTGGCATCACCTCAGAATTCTGTGCTTTTGTGCTCCAGATGGCGCTAATGTACGCCTAAATATGGAGTGAAACAAGAGGGATTTTTTTATTAATTTTTAGTTACTTACGAGTGTCGTGATTCGGCGACACATTAATTTCATCCGGTAATAAATTTCATTCTGGCGACGCTGATTTTTACGGTTGTTTGCCGGATATCGGTGGCTTTGTAGCGAGCCATGGACAAAAGATTTATTATTCATACCGTTCTCATTTTGCCTCTTCCATATTAAGGGATTCCATGGTTAAAACATCACTACGCCAATTGACGTTAATTGCAGCCGCAGCACTGCCACTGCTCTTCGGCAGCGTATCGCTGCATGCAGAGACCGCGAGCGTAGAACAAAAACTTGCGGCTTTAGAGAAAGCGTCAGGGGGACGACTTGGGGTTGCGTTGATTGATACTGCTGATGATTCGCAAATGCTTTACCGCGCCGATGAGCGCTTTGCCATGTGCAGCACCAGTAAAGTGATGGCTGCTGCTGGGGTGCTTAAGAAAAGCGAAACCGAACATAATCTTTTAAATAAGCGGGTTAAGATTAATAAATCGGATCTGACCAACTACAATCCGATTGCGGAAAAACATGTTGGTGGCTCGATGTCGCTGTCAGAGCTTAGCGCGGCAGCCTTGCAATATAGCGATAATGTGGCCATGAATAAGCTGATTGAACAGCTTGGTGGTCCTGATGGCGTGACTGCCTTTGCCCGACAGGTGGGGGATGAGACATTCCGCCTTGATCGCACTGAACCGACGTTAAACACCGCTATTCCGGGCGATCCTCGTGATACCACGACGCCTCTGGCGATGGCGCAGACCCTGCGCAACCTGACCTTAGGTAAAGCGCTGGGTGATACTCAGCGAGCGCAGCTGGTCACCTGGATGAAGGGCAATACAACGGGCGCGGCGAGTATTCAGGCTGGCCTGCCGGCTTCCTGGGTTGTTGGAGATAAAACCGGCAGCGGTGATTATGGGACGACCAACGATATCGCGGTGATCTGGCCAAAAGATCGCGCCCCACTGGTTTTGGTCACTTATTTCACGCAAACACAGCCCAAGGCTGAAAGTCGTCGCGATGTTTTAGCCTCGGCGGCTAAAATTGTCACCGAAGGTATGTAACGTTGAAAGGGAATGGGGAAACCCATTCCCTTTTTGCTCGAATGGCCCTAAAGGCTAACACCGCGGTCTCCTACCTGGGCGTTCGCATACCAAGCCATCAGTTCGGCAGTGCCCGATTCGCCTTCTGCGGGGGCCCAGTTTGCGTAGTCAACGTCAGCCACGGGTTGATAGCCTCCGTGTTTCACTTCAAAAATGACGCCACCCTTATCCAGCGATAGCACGGCATGCCATGTACCGGCATCCATCTCAAGCACCGTACACGTTTCTCCCAGTATCGCCCGATGAGTGACCGTACCTCGATCGTCAAAGTTCAGCACCACAAAACGCCCGCGTAATGGCAGCAAGAGTTCGAAGGTGTGTGGGTGTCGATGTGGGCGTACATAGGTACCTGGTTCCATGGCAATGGCCAGACGCTGAACCGGATCGCTGAGTTCTGGATGGAAATTACGGTGCGCGCGGAGTCGCGGCGACTGGGCTGCTGTCGCGCTCTGCTGCTGCATATCACTCATGGTAATTTGTTTCATCAAAATTGCCTTGTCGATTAATTAATCAGACGTTACAGGGTTAACGCACGCGTCAGGGTGCCAGAAGCTGAGAAGCAAGTGAAGAATCGGATCTTCTGATTATCAACTATGCTCATTTGTCTGATGCATATTAATACCAATACAATTATATTAGCTGCTTTTTTTTAGCCGAAAAAAATCATTTTCATTAGCCCCATCCGGATAAAAAGTTGCTGCAGGTTATCATCGTTATATTTATTATTACACCTGTGATTAATTTATTAACTGATGTTTTTGTTGTAATTATCTGATTTACATTTGTACTATTCCTGGAAAATTTCACCGGAAGAATTACTTCCGCTCTTTTCCATTGATTTTCCTCATGGTTAAAAAGCACACACAAATTGATTCCTAGGAATATTGTTTTATTTACCCCATTAATACGTCAGGCATTTAAAAGGCGATTGACAATATTTTACCCGAATGAAATTATTAAAATGAAAAAGGGAGGGGACAATGATGTCACGAAATATTGATTGCGGAAGAATCAACTGTATGAGTTGCCCTTCAAACTGTGAAATAAAACCAAACACCTCATTACGTGTTTCATTTTGTCAGGATTATTGTTTTTGCACCTGGCCGAGGGGCAGTGATTATTTTTCATTGGGCGTTATGGAAGGTATTCTTAAACAGACCCACAATAATCTTTATCTTGGCTGTATATTCGTTGATTTCTCAATTAGCTACCTGCGTTTTTTCATGGAGAAAAGATGGATAGACTATCTGGCAGAAACAAAACTAAAAATCGTTATCGTTTGTGATAAGTATCTGAGGCCATTGGCAAACTATTGGTTTAAACATGATAAGGATATCTTTCTTGTTATTTATCCCAACGATAAGGTGGCTATTTCGCGTGATAAACTGAGTAAGCGCGCCATTTATCAGCGCGATGCGTTTATCAGAGGAGAAGCGCTATCTTCACTGGAGTTCGACGTCCTGAGAGCCTTGATTTCAGGGGGGGACTGTAACCAATTAGCTGATTTATTGGCGGTGAATATCAGAAGGATATATTCCGCTAAACGGCGAGCGGAAAAGAAAATGGGGGCGGATATTAATACGCTGTTTCGATTTTCACATGCCATTTAATTATCTATAAAATTTCAATTTATAACTTTATTTTGATGCCCAATGGCATTGCACACCCTTAAATCATATTCAGATGCCTTATGAACGCTGTGGCGATGAATTAGTGAAATTTCAGGGTTTCCATATTTTATTAATTAACTCTCAGTTGCATTCGAGTTTTTTCCTGAATGGTTGAGTTTTTCGTTATGATCTTTAAGGATGAGGTGGAAAATGAAAGATAAATATGAATATATAGATAGTAGAGCTGTTTTTAAAAGAACGATTCTCAGCACGGTTGTCGCGCTGATTGTCGTCGGAACCTCTGTTCCACCTGCTTATGCTGACGGGACGTTGGACTATGATAATGTTCTTTACTATTACAATGGTGTCCCATTAAGCAGTTACGATCAGGTGAATGTCACGACTACTGCAAGTGGAGGAACATCACCGCTGGCGGGTTTTGGTGTTTATCTTCATACCAATGGGATGAATAGTCCTGTATTAAATGATATTACGATTAAAACCAGTGGTTCAGCAGCCGATGCGATTAGGGGCAATAGCGAAGCGGTATACTTTAAAGCCAAAAATTTAACGATCGAAGCAACGGGCTCCTCGGCAGATGGAATAAACGTCGCCTCTGATTTTAACAATAATTATGACTCGCTAGTTTATGTAAGCGAATCTGCGAATATCTCCGTTAAGGATGGTGTAGGCGTTCGGGCTAACAATTTCCAGAATGCTGGGGCAAACAGCATAATTGTATTGGCGGGAAGTAGTGTGATTCGGGTCACCGGTACAGGGAACGCATCCAATACGTCTGATAGTAAAGGGTACGCTGTCTACGCCGGAAACCGGAATACCGACACCAATGGCCTTGGGTTTATGGATATTCTTTCTGGAAAAAATAATAATACTCTTGGTAATTCCTACGTGTTTATCGGCGCTGATTCAGAAATATCCACGGCCAGCAAAACGGGCCATGCCGTGTATGCGAACAAAGGAGGGTTTATCCAGCTCGGTGATGGGGCAGATATTTCTACGACCGGTGATAATGCACTGGCGATTTACGCGGCAACTGAACAGCAGGGTACCTATACCGATAATGTTCGCCCTGGAAGCGTGTATCTGGCCGGTGGTGCAAAACTAAGAGCCGCTAAGAGTGCTGATGTTATCCAGGCCAACGGTGTGGGATCCATTATTGCCAGTAAGTACCTTTCTGTTCCTGAAATATCAGACAGTCACCAGCGAACGGATAGGCTTGATATTGACAAAACGGCTTTGACTGATAGCTCCGGTGTATTTGATATTGAAGGAAATATTAACGCTATTAATGGTGGAACGATTGCATTAAATATGTCCAATACGTCCCACTTTGTGGGATCTTCCAGCGTTGATGCAGCGTCCACCGTAAATCTGAACATTGATGGCAGAGATAGCCTGTGGACGATGACCAGGGATTCAACTCTCACCAACCTGACGTTAAATAACGCCACGTTGTCGTATCAAAGCCCTGAAAATGATTCTCCATTGACACCGAAAACACTGACCGTAAACGGTAACTACGACGGTAATGGCGGCACGCTGAGGCTCAATACCGTACTTGGCGACGATAATTCGTTAACCGATAAGCTGATCGTTCAGGGGAATACTTCCGGAACAACCAATGTCGCCGTCAATAATGTAGGCGGCAGCGGCGATAAAACCATTAACGGAATTGAAGTGGTCCATGTTGAGGGGCTCTCTGACGGCAACTTTGTAAAATCTGGGCGTATTGTCGCCGGCAGCTATGAATATGATCTGCGACGCGGGGAAGGGGCATTAACCAACAACTGGTATCTGATGAACGCGGCAGCGAAGCCAACTGAACCGGATCCAGACCCAGTACCTGTGCCTGAACAGCCGACACTCCGCCCGGAAAGCGGTTCTTATCTTGCCAACCTTGCAGCGGCCAACACGATGTTTAACACTCGTCTGCATGACCGTTTAGGCGATACGCAGTATACCGATCTCCTGACCGGTGAAAAGAAGGTGACCAGTCTGTGGATGCGAAATGTTGGCGGCCATACACGCTTTAAAGATTCCAGTGGTCAGCTCAGTACCCAAAGCAATCGCTATGTTCTGCAACTGGGGGGAGATATTGCCCAATGGAGTACCGATGGCCTGGATCGTTGGCACTTGGGGCTGATGGCAGGGTATGGCAATAGCCAAAGCAATACCCGTTCCGATGTCAGCCGTTATCATTCTCGTGGGCAGGTAACCGGCTACAGCGCTGGGCTTTATGCGACCTGGTATGCGAACGATGAGGAGAAGACGGGGAGCTATCTGGATAGCTGGGTTCTGTACAACTGGTTTAATAACAAAGTGTACGGCGAGAAATTGGCGACGGAAAAATATGATTCCGACGGGATTACTGCTTCCGTTGAGGGGGGATACAGCTTCCTGATGGCGCAGCGGGAAGATGGGCGGTCGACATACTGGCTCCAACCTAAAGCGCAGTTGACCTGGATGGATGTGCAGGCCGATACGCATACTGAAGCGAACGGTACGCGGGTGAAGAGCAAAAATGACGGTAACCTGCAAACGCGGTTGGGACTGAAAGCCTTTATTAAAGGGCATAACGCCATTGACGACGGGAAGGCGCGCGAGTTTCAGCCATTTGTCGAAGCCAACTGGATTTACAACACGCAGTCCTATGGCGTGACGATGAACGGCGTTTCTAACTACCAGGCCGGGACGCGCAATATTGGTGAGCTGAAAGCGGGCGTTGAGGGCCAGTTGGGTAAAAACCTTCATCTGTGGGGGAACGTGGCTCAGCAGGTGGGTGATAAAGGCTATAGCGATACGCAGGGCATGTTAGGTATTAAATACGCTTTCTAAGGTGCTAGCACCTGTCTC
>NZ_LGHZ01000056.1 GCF_001266615.1 Kluyvera genomosp. 1
TCGTCGGCAGCGTCAGATGTGTATAAGAGACAGGAGCGTCAGATGTGTATAAGAGACAGTACTTATATGGCGGCTGAACGTCTGGAAAAACTCTGCCAGCAGGAAAAGTGGACCATTAAAATTGAAACCCAAGGGGCGTTGGGGATTGAAAACGCGCTGATGGAAGACGATATCCGTCGGGCGGATGCGGTGCTGTTGATAACGGATATAGAACTTAACGGCGCGGATCGCTTTATTCAGAGCCGCTACGTGCAGTCCGGGATTAGCGCTTTTTTACGTGAACCACAAAAGGTGATGAGTGCGGTGCGTAAGCTGCTGTCTGCGCCGCAGCACACGCACATTATTCTGCCGTAGTGAGTTGGCTATGGTACTGGCGGCGGTACTCGGACGGTGAGCGATCGGTATTTTTGCGAAACAGTCTGCAGAAGTAGTTGCTGTCTACAAAGCCACAGGCATGCGCGATTTCTTTGACCTTCAGATCATACCCTTTCAGCAGCATCCGCGCGTGCTCCAGGCGGGTGTGGTTGAGATACTCGTTAAATCCCATAATCCCGCTTTTTTGAAACAGGTGTGACAGGTAGTTCGGTGAGATATAGAAAGCCTGCGCCACCGATTCACGGGTTAGCGGTTCGGAAAAGTGGGTATCGATGTGTTCACGAATGGCGTCAAACAGCGCCTGGCTGCGAGAGGCGGTCTGGATTTGACTGCTGAGCAGATCGGCACAGTGGCTAATCAGACTGGTGGCAATCAATCGGGCGGTTTGCTGATCCTGCGGCTGCATTTGGATTTCGCCCATGGTTTGCAGCAGAAATGACCCTACCCGCGGCCCACGGCGCGCAACGTGCTGTTTCGACATGTTTCTGAGCTGACGTCCATCCCACTGCTGTACGCTAAATCCCAGCTGCTGCTTACCAAACAGCACGCTTAGGGTGGTTGACGGCCGATCCCATAGCGGATAGTTCCAGCCGCCAGCGGGGACATACAGCGCATCCAACCCGTTCATTCTTACCTCATCACCGTGAAGCCCGGCATCCGCCAGTTCCCCGGAAAGCACAATCTCCAGGCGCGGAAAATCAACCTGAAATGCCATCTCTGGAACCGGGGTATGGCTTGCGGCAAACCAGATTTTTTGCAGCGGCGTGGTGCCAGAAGCAATGTGGGAAAGTAGTGGGTTGATGTCGAGAAACATGGGGCTCCCTGTCGTGAACTACAACGTAGAAACCTTAACCGAGGGTATAAAAAAAGGCCACAAAGAATGTGGCCTTTTGCTGGGGGTGTGACCCCGCTCGGCGATATTCGCCGAGGAAAGGATGGTTAGCCGGTATTACGCATACCCGCGGCGACGCCAGCGATGGTGACCATCAGCGCCTGCTCAACGTTATGGTCTGGTTCCAGGCCTTCCTCTTCCGCCTTACGTGAACGGTGCAGCAATTCTGCCTGCAGAACGTTCAGTGGGTCGGTGTAGATGTTACGCAGTTGGATAGACTCGGCAATCCATGGCAGATCGGCCATCAGGTGTGCATCGTTGGCGATATCAAGCACCACTTTGATGTCGGCTTCCAGCAGGTCGCGCAGTTCGGCACCCAGCGCCCACAGCTCGGGTTTCACCAGGCGCTGATCGTAGTATTCCGCCAGCCACAGGTCGGCTTTCGAATACACCATCTCCAGCATACCCAGGCGGGTTGAGAAGAACGGCCAGTCGCGGCACATGGTTTCCAGCTTGCTCTGCTTACCATCTTCCACCACTTTTTGCAGCGCCGCGCCAGCACCCAGCCAGGCTGGCAGCATCAGGCGGTTTTGGGTCCAGGCGAAGATCCATGGAATCGCGCGCAGTGATTCCACGCCTCCGGTTGGGCGACGTTTTGCTGGACGAGAGCCCAGCGGCAGTTTACCCAATTCCTGCTCCGGCGTAGCGGAACGGAAGTAAGGCACGAAATCTTTGTTTTCACGCACGTAGCCACGGTACATCTCGCAGGAGATATCCGACAGCTCGTCCATGATGCCGCGCCACTCTTCCTTTGGTTCCGGAGGTGGCAGCAAGTTGGCTTCCAGAATGGCGCTGGTGTACAGCGACAGGCTGCTGACGGTGACTTCCGGCAGGCCATATTTAAAGCGGATCATTTCACCCTGTTCGGTGACGCGCAGGCCACCTTTCAGGCTTCCCGGAGGCTGAGAAAGCAGCGCGGCGTGAGCCGGTGCGCCGCCACGGCCGATAGAACCGCCGCGTCCGTGGAACAGCGTCAGTTCAATACCGGCTTTCTCACAGGTTTTAATCAGCGCATCCTGTGCCTGGTACTGCGCCCAGGAGGCGGCCATTACGCCCGCATCTTTAGCGGAGTCAGAATAGCCAATCATGACCATCTGTTTGCCCTGGATAAAGCCGCGATACCAGTCGATGCTCAGCAGCTGCGTCATCACATCGTCAGCGTTGTTCAGGTCGTCCAGCGTTTCGAACAGCGGCGCAACTGGCAGGGCGAATGAAATACCTGCTTCTTTGAGCAGCAGATGCACCGCCAACACGTCGGACGGCGTTTTAGCCATGGAGATAACGTAGGCCGCAACCGAACCCTGCGGTGCATCAACAATCGCTTTACAGGTGTTGAGCACTTCGCGGGTGTCGTTGCTTGGCTCCCAGCTACGAGGCAGCAGCGGGCGCTTAGAATTCAGTTCGCGAATCAGGAAGGCCTGTTTATCGGCTTCAGACCAGCTTTCGTAGTCGCCGATACCCAGATAACGAGTCAGCTCGCCCAGCGCTTCGGTGTGGCGGGTACTTTCCTGACGCACGTCGATACGTACCAGCGGCACGCCGAAACATTTCACGCGGCGCAGGGTGTCGAGCAGTTCGCCGTTGGCGATGATGCTCATTCCGCAGGCCTGTAGCGATTTATAGCAGGCGTAAAGCGGTTCCCACAGCTGCTCGTTCTGGCTGATAAGCCCGGCCGGTTTTGGCAGGCGTTGGCCTTTCAGACGCGCTTCCAGCCAGGCCTGGGTTGCCATCAGCTGACTGCGCAGGGTTTTCATGAGGTAGCGGTATGGTTCGGTGGCACCGGCTTCGCCCACCAGTTCGCGCAGTTCGTCGGTGCACTCCACCATCGACAGCTCAGAGATCAGCACCTGCACATCTTTCAGGAACAGGTCGGTGGCTTTCCAGCGGCTCAGCAGCAGCACGTGGCGAGTAATTTCTGCGGTCACGTTCGGGTTGCCGTCGCGGTCGCCGCCCATCCAGGAGGTGAAGCGAACCGGGACAAAATCAACCGGCAGTTTGTAGCCGAGGTTTTCTTCCAGCTGTTCGTTCAGCTCACGCAGATAGTTAGGCACGCCTTCCCATAGGCTGTTTTCGACGACGGCAAAGCCCCACTTCGCTTCGTCAACCGGGCTTGGGCGGTGCTTACGAATTTCATCGGTATGCCAGGACTGGGCAATCAGCTGGCGCAGACGGCGCATCACCTGGTTGCGTTCGTAGTCGGCGATATCGGTATTATCGAGCTGTTTCAAGCAGTTGTTGATTTCACCCATCTTATGGATCAGCGTACGACGCGTGATTTCAGTCGGGTGCGCGGTGAGCACCAGCTCCAGCGACAGGGATTCAACTGCCTGTTTAATGGTGGTTTCGTTGAGATCGGGTTGGTCTTTGAGTTTACGCAGGGTACGGGCAATCACTTCCGGGTTGCTCGCCGCTTCGCCTTTTGGCGAAATGCTGTGGTATTGCTCGGCGGTGTTGGCCAGATTCAGGAACTGGCTAAACGCACGGGCGACCGGCAGCAGCTCATCGTTGGACAGGTTCTGCAGCGTGGTGAGCAGCTCCTGGCGATTGGCTTCGTTGCCCGCACGAGAAGATTTGGACAACTTACGGATCGTTTCTACACGGTCAAGAATGTTCTCACCAAGCGCATCCTTGATGGTATCGCCTAGCACTTTACCGAGCATACTGACATTACTACGCAACGCGGAATATTGTTCGTTCATTAACCCAGACACCCCATCTCATTTTATTTTGTTATATCCCGGCCTCGGAACGAAAGGGCGAGATAAAGACACCTCTTTTATAAAGCCACGTAAAAACCCTTACGTCAATTGCTGCGAAATCGCTTCAGCAAACGAATAAATCGCGGCAATTTACGAAATTTAATTTACTTCCCGCCAGATAAGAAATGCTTATGAAAATGTGAGGGAGATCGCGGGAAAAGAGGATGCCTTGATGGCGAGTGTATGCCGGATAGCGCGGTTTTTTGCCCGGTAAGCATTGGCCACCGGGCAAAACAGATTAATGCCAACAGAAATGATGGACGACCTGAGAAATTAATTCCCGTGTCGGTTTGATAAAACGGGTTTCCAGGTATTCATCTGGCTGGTGCGCCTGGTTAATAGAGCCAGGGCCTAAGACGATGGTCGGGCACAGATTCTGAATAAACGGCGCTTCGGTGCAGTAGTTCACCACTTCAGTTTTGGTGCCGAGCAGTTTTTCCAGAACTTCAACCAACTGGTGATCCGGTGGGCATTCATAACCCGGGATTGGCGGGTGCAGTTCGCTGATGGTTAAACGGCCAGGCCACTGGGTGCTTACTGGCTCGAGCGCTTCCTCCAGCAGACCATTGAGGTCGTTAAGCGTCATGCCCGGCAGCGGGCGAATATCCATGTGCAGCTCACAGCAGGCGCAAATACGGTTGGAGGCGTCACCGCCGTGGAGGCTACCCAGGTTGAGCGTGGGGTACGGCACGGTGAAGGCGTCATAGTGATAACGTTCTTTCAGCGAATCGCGCAGCTGCATCACGCGGCCAATGGCGTCGTGCATGATTTCAATCGCGTTCACGCCGCGCGCTGGATCGCTGGAGTGGCCCGACTGGCCGAGCACGCGAATGGCGTTGGACATATGGCCTTTGTGGGCACGGACCGGTTGCAGCGAGGTCGGTTCGCCGATAATCGCGCAGTCTGGGCGCAGCTCGGTGGACTCAGCAAAGTAACGGGCGCCCGCCATACTGGTCTCTTCATCGGCGGTCGCCAGAATGTAGAGCGGTTTTTTCAGCGTCGTCACATCCACATCACGCAGGGCGTCGAGAATAAACGCAAAGAAGCCTTTCATGTCGGCGGTGCCTAAACCGTAGAGCTTGTTGTCATGCTCGCTGAGGGTGAAGGGATCGCGCGTCCAGCGGCCATCGTCGAAGGGAACGGTATCGGTATGCCCGGTGAGTAACAGGCCGCCTGCGCCGTGCCCGGTGCTGGCGAGCAGGTTAAATTTATTGCGGGTGCCAGGGACCGGCTGTACCTCAACCTGAAAGCCTAAAGAGGCAAACCAATCAGCGAGTAGAGTGATTAAAGACGCATTGCTCTGATCGAGCGCTTCTTCGGTTGCGCTGATGGACGGGGTGGCGATCAACGCACGGTAAATCTCGATAAATGGGGGTAAATTGTTTTTCATTGTTGACACACCTCGGGTCGTGATAGTATCAATATTCATGCAGTATTTGTGAATAAAAATACATTATCATTAGGCGTAAGAAAACCCACCAACTGTAGGGTGAAGTGATTACGCTTAATCAGGCAAACAGACATAAGAAGGTGAACTGCACCGATGTTGAATACGCTGATTGTGGGCGCGAGCGGTTATGCTGGCGCAGAGCTTGTGACCTATGTAAATCGCCATCCTCATATGAACATAACCGCTTTGACGGTCTCAGCGCAAAGCAATGATGCAGGAAAGCTAATCTCCGATTTGCATCCACAGCTAAAAGGCATTGTCGATCTGCCGTTGCAGCCGATGTCCGACATCAGTGAATTCAGCGCGGGCGTTGACGTGGTGTTTCTCGCGACGGCCCATGAAGTGAGCCACGATCTGGCGCCACAATTCCTGGCGGCAGGCTGCGTCGTGTTTGACTTGTCCGGTGCGTTCCGCGTGAACGATGGCGCCTTCTATGAAAAATATTACGGCTTTACTCATCAGCACCCGGAACTGCTGGCACAGGCGGTGTATGGTCTTGCCGAGTGGAGCGCTGATGCGTTGAAAGAGGCGAAGCTGATCGCAGTACCAGGCTGTTATCCAACGGCGGCCCAGCTGTCACTTAAACCGCTGATCGACGCCGATTTGTTGGATCTCAATCAGTGGCCGGTGATCAACGCCACTTCCGGTGTGAGTGGCGCGGGGCGTAAAGCGGCTATCTCAAATAGCTTCTGTGAAGTGAGCCTGCAGCCGTACGGCGTGTTTACCCACCGCCATCAGCCGGAAATTGCTAGCCATCTGGGCGCCGAGGTGATTTTCACCCCGCATCTGGGCAACTTCCCCCGCGGTATTCTGGAAACCATTACCTGTCGTTTGAAGCCGGGCGTGACGCATGCTCAGGTGGCCAAAGCGCTGCAGCAGGCCTACGCAGACAAGCCAATGGTCCGCTTATACGACAAAGGTGTGCCGGCACTGAAAAACGTGGTCGGTCTACCGTTCTGCGATATCGGTTTTGCCGTTCAGGGCGAGCACCTGATCGTGGTGGCGACCGAGGACAACCTCTTAAAAGGCGCAGCCGCACAGGCCGTGCAGTGCGCCAATATCCGTTTCGGCTTCGCTGAGACGCAGTCTCTTATCTAAGGTGTGATGACGATGAATCCATTAATTATCAAACTGGGTGGCGTGTTACTGGATAGCGAAGAAGCGCTGGAGCGCCTGTTTACCGCGTTGGTGAACTACCGCGAATCGCATCAGCGTCCGCTGGTGATTGTCCACGGTGGCGGCTGCGTGGTGGATGAGCTGATGAAACAGCTTAATCTGCCGGTGAAAAAGAAAAATGGCCTGCGTGTGACCCCAGCCGACCAAATCGACATCATTACCGGTGCGCTGGCGGGTACCGCCAACAAAACGCTGCTGGCGTGGGCGAAGAAGCATGATATTGCTTCCGTTGGCCTGTTCCTGGGCGATGGCGATAGCGTCAACGTAACCAAACTGGATGAAGAATTGGGCCACGTGGGCCTGGCGCAGCCGGGCTCGCCTAAGCTGATTAATCTGCTGCTGGAAGGGGGATTCCTGCCGGTAGTGAGTTCTATCGGTGTGACTGCGGAAGGGCAACTGATGAACGTTAACGCTGATCAGGCGGCAACCGCGCTGGCTGCTACGCTGGGTGCGGATCTGATTCTGCTCTCCGACGTCAGCGGTATTCTGGACGGTAAAGGCCAGCGTATTGCAGAGATGACGGCAGCGAAAGCTGAACAGCTGATCGACCAGGGCATTATTACCGACGGTATGATTGTGAAGGTGAATGCCGCGCTGGACGCAGCACGCACGCTGGGCCGTCCGGTGGATATCGCCTCCTGGCGTCACGCCGAGCAGCTGCCGGCGCTGTTTAACGGCACACCAATTGGTACGCGTATTCTGGCTTAATTTTTAAGGTGCCGGAGGGAGGCGATGCCTTATCCGGTCACATGAACAGAACCTGTAGGCCGGATAAGCGCAGCACCATCCGGCAGTGAAATCGAAGAATTTAAGGAAATTTGTTATGGCACTTTGGGGCGGGCGTTTTACTCAGGCAGCGGATCAGCGGTTCAAACAGTTCAATGACTCTTTACGCTTTGACTATCGCCTGGCTGAGCAGGATATCGTGGGTTCTGTCGCCTGGTCTAAAGCGCTGGTAACCGTTGGCGTACTGACCGAGCAGGAACAAGCTCAACTGGAAGACGCGCTGAGCGTGCTGTTGGAAGAGGTTCGTGCGAACCCACAGCAAATCCTCGAAAGCGATGCGGAAGATATTCACAGCTGGGTGGAAGGGAAGCTTATCGACAAAGTCGGCCAGTTGGGCAAAAAACTGCACACCGGCCGTAGCCGTAACGACCAGGTCGCGACCGATCTCAAGTTGTGGTGTAAAGACACCGTGGCTGAACTGCTGGTGGCAAACCGTCAGCTGCAAAGTGCGCTGGTGGAGACCGCGCAGGCCAACCAGGATGCGGTTATGCCGGGCTATACCCATCTGCAGCGTGCGCAGCCGGTGACCTTTGCCCACTGGTGCCTGGCCTACGTTGAGATGCTGGCGCGTGATGAAAGCCGTCTGCAAGATACCCTCAAGCGCCTGGACGTGAGCCCGCTGGGCTGCGGCGCGCTGGCGGGTACCGCTTATGAAATTGATCGTGAACAGCTAGCAGGCTGGCTGGGCTTCGCTTCTGCGACACGTAACAGCCTCGATAGCGTATCTGACCGTGACCACGTGCTGGAACTGCTCTCCAATGCTTCTATTGGTATGGTGCACCTGTCGCGCTTCGCCGAAGATTTGATCTTCTTTAATACCGGTGAAGCGGGCTTCGTTGAGCTTTCTGACCGCGTGACCTCCGGCTCTTCGTTGATGCCGCAGAAGAAAAACCCGGATGCGCTCGAGCTTATTCGTGGCAAATGCGGCCGCGTGCAGGGCGCGTTGACCGGCATGATGATGACGCTGAAAGGTCTGCCGCTGGCTTACAACAAAGACATGCAGGAAGACAAAGAAGGTGTGTTCGATGCGCTGGATACCTGGATGGACTGTCTGCATATGGCGGCGCTGGTATTGGATGGCATTCAGGTGAAACGTCCACGTTGCCAGGAAGCAGCGCAGCAGGGTTATGCCAACGCCACTGAACTGGCGGACTATCTGGTAGCGAAAGGTGTTCCGTTCCGCGAAGCGCACCACATTGTGGGTGAAGCGGTCGTTGAAGCGATTGCCCAGGGCAAGCCGCTGGAAGATTTAGCGCTGACCGATCTACAGAAATTCAGTGCAGTGATTGGTGATGATGTCTATCCGATCCTGTCACTGCAGTCCTGCCTTGATAAACGTGCAGCCAAAGGCGGCGTGTCGCCGCAGCAGGTGGCGCAGGCGATTCGCGATGCGCAGGCACGCTTGAACTAATCGTTCTGAGTGTGAGAGAAACCATTAAGCCCGGCCGAGCACAGCGATGCCGGGTTTTTTATGCAAAAAAAAAGCGGGCCACGGGGCCCGCAAACGTTCATGTTGGCTTTTGTTAGTCGAGTTCGAGAGAAACTCCGATTCAGTGTGACGACTTCAAGGGTTAAACGAGGGTCACCTGTTTCTGTGCTGTATTATTAAACAGAATCCTTGATAGGGATAATCATTCGTTGCTATTCTATCTATCGCCATGGGCTATCGTGGCGATGGAGGAAGAATAATGAATATTCGCGATCTTGAATACCTGGTGGCATTGGCTGAGCATCGGCACTTCCGCCGGGCGGCAGATTCCTGCCATGTCAGTCAGCCAACCCTGAGCGGGCAGATTCGTAAACTGGAAGATGAACTGGGCGTGATGTTGCTGGAGCGTACCAGCCGCAAAGTGCTGTTTACCCAGGCGGGGCTGCTGCTGGTGGACCAGGCGCGTACCGTGCTACGCGAGGTCAAAGTGCTTAAGGAGATGGCAAGCCAGCAGGGAGAGACGATGTCTGGTCCGCTGCATATCGGCCTGATTCCAACCGTTGGCCCGTATCTGCTGCCTCACATTATCCCGATACTGCATCAAACTTTCCCCAAGCTGGAAATGTATCTGCATGAAGCGCAAACCCATCAGCTGCTAGCGCAGCTCGACAGCGGTAAGCTGGACTGCGTGATTCTGGCGCTGGTGAAGGAAAGTGAAGCGTTTATCGAAGTTCCGCTGTATGACGAACCGATGCTGCTGGCAATCTATGAAGATCACCCGTGGGCGGAGCGCGATCGCGTGCCGATGTCGGATCTGGCTGGTGAGAAACTGCTGATGCTGGAAGATGGTCACTGTCTGCGCGATCAGGCGATGGGCTTTTGCTTTGAAGCGGGCGCGGATGAAGATACCCATTTCCGGGCAACCAGTCTGGAGACGCTGCGTAATATGGTGGCGGCAGGAAGCGGCATTACCTTGCTGCCAGCGCTAGCGGTACCGCAGGAACGTAAGCGCGATGGCGTCGTGTATCTGCCGTGTATTAAGCCGGAACCGCGTCGTACCGTCGGTTTGGTCTATCGACCAGGATCGCCGCTGCGCAGCCGCTATGAGCAGCTGGCAGAGGCCGTCCGTGAAACGATGGACGGCCATTTCGACAAAGCGCTAAAAAAGGCGATTTAAGCCGTTCAGCGCCGCTACCCGATAGGCTTCCGCCATGGTCGGGTAGTTAAAGGTGGTGTTAACGAAGTACTCGATGGTGTTACCACCGCCTTTCTGCTCCATAATCGCCTGGCCGATATGAATAATTTCGGCCGCGCGCTCGCCAAAGCAGTGAATGCCGAGGATCTCCTTGGTCTCCCGATGGAACAGGATCTTCAGGGTTCCCACACTCATACCGACGATTTGCGCCCGCGCCAGGTGTTTAAACTGCGCACGACCCACTTCATACGGCACTTTCATTGCAGTTAGCTGCTGCTCGGTTTTACCCACGGAGCTGATTTCCGGAATGGTATAGATCCCGGTTGGGATATCTTCAATCAGGTGCCCGGACGCTTCGCCTTTCATCAGCGCCTGCGCAGCGATACGGCCCTGGTCGTAAGCGGCGGAAGCAAGGCTCGGATAGCCGATAACGTCACCGACGGCATAGACGTGTGGCAGCGCGGTCTGATAGAGGCTATTCACCTTCAATTGACCACGGCCATCGGCCTGCAGGCCGATGTTTTCCAGCGCCAGCGATTCGGTATTACCGGTACGGCCATTGGCAAACAGCAGGCAGTCGGCTTTGAGCTTCTTGCCGGATTTCAGGTGCATGATGACGCCGTCGTCCACGCCTTCAATCTTCTCGTATTCTTCGTTGTGGCGAATCACCACGCCGCTGTTCCAGAAGTGATAGGAGAGTGAGTCTGACATTTCCTGATCGAGGAACGCCAGCAGACGGTCGCGGGTGTTGATCAGATCAACCTTCACGTCCATTCCACGGAAGATAGACGCGTATTCACAGCCGATAACCCCTGCGCCGTAAATAATGACGTGACGAGGTTCATGATGCAGGCTGAGGATAGAATCGCTGTCGTAAATGCGTGGGTGATTAAAGTCGACGTCTGCCGGGCGATACGGGCGGGAGCCGCAGGCAATCACGAACTTCTCGGCGGTTAACGTTTCGACTGAACCGTCCGGGCATTTCAGCGCGATGGTGTGGTCATCAACAAAGTGGGCATCGCCCTGCAGCATTTCACAGTGGTTGCGCTCATAAAAGCCCTGACGCATACGCGTCTGCTGATTAATCACGCTATCAGCATGATTCAGGATGTCGGCGAATGAGGAACGGAGAAGTCGGCTGTGGTCGCTGTAGAGTGGGTTCTGGTTGAATTCGATAATACGGCTGACGGCGTGGCGAAGGGCTTTGGACGGGATTGTGCCCCAGTGGGTACAGCCGCCGCCGACATTATGGTAACGCTCAATAACGGCGACGTGGGCTCCTTGCTTCACCAGACCCATAGCAGCGCCTTCGCCGCCGGGGCCGGAACCAATAATGACTGCATCATAATCGTAGGAATGTGGCATGGTAAGGCTTACCTGTTCTTATACATAAAAGCAACAGAATCATAACATCATCGAGGGAATAACCCAATTATCGTTGGGCTTTTTTCATACGAAATAGCATAAATAGCATGTAAACAATCATTAACAAAGCTGCGTAAGTGGAATCGATTTAATCTCTGGTATAGTGCCAGCACGGCATATGGAAGGATTCAGTTATCGTGATGGGTGTTAGAGCACAACAAAAAGAAAAGACCCGGCGTTCGCTGGTCGAAGCAGCATTCAGTCAACTTAGCGCTGAGCGAAGCTTTGCCAGCCTGAGTCTACGTGAAGTTGCGCGGGAGGCGGGCATTGCACCAACGTCCTTTTATCGTCATTTCCGCGACGTCGATGAGCTCGGGCTGACGATGGTCGACGAGAGCGGCCTGATGCTCCGCCAACTGATGCGCCAGGCACGTCAACGTATTGCCAAAGGCGGCAGCGTGATCCGCACGTCCGTTTCAACCTTTATGGAATTTATTGGCAATAATCCAAACGCCTTCCGCCTGCTGCTGCGTGAGCGTTCTGGTACATCTGCGGCATTTCGTGCGGCGGTTGCCCGCGAGATTCAGCACTTTATTGCGGAACTTGCTGACTATCTGGAAATCGAAAACCATATGCCTCGTGCGTTCACTGAAGCGCAGGCTGAGGCGATGGTCACTATCGTATTTAGCGCGGGAGCGGAGGCTTTAGATGTTGGCCTCGAGCAGCGTCGACAGCTGGAAGAGCGGCTGGTGCTGCAGTTACGGATGATCTCCAAAGGCGCGTACTACTGGTATCGCCGTGAACAAGAAAAGAGTCACATCATTCCGAATAAGGTGGTAGACGAGCAATGAAACAGTCAGGTCAAGATAAAGGTACGCTGCTGCTGGCGCTGTTGGCTGGCTTATCGATCAACGGTACGTTTGCAGCGCTATTTAGCTCCATCGTTCCTTTTTCCATCTTTCCCATCATCTCTCTGGTGCTGACGGTGTATTGTCTGCATCAACGCTACCAAAACCGCACGATGCCGGTGGGGTTGCCTGGCCTGTCAGCGGCCTGTTTTATTCTCGGTGTGCTGCTTTATAGTACCGTAGTACGCGCGGAATACCCGGATATCGGATCTAACTTCTTCCCGGCGGTATTGTCAGTGGCGATGGTCTTCTGGATTGGCTATCGGATGCGTAATCGCAAGCAGGGTATTTCTGAGTGAGATTGTGGGGCCCGGTCGCGCGACGCTGACCGGGCTTGTGAGTTTATTATTTCTTCGTCAGTAATACGCCGCATTCCATATGATGGGTATACGGGAACTGATCGAACAGCGCCAGGCGAGTGATGTTATGCGTCTGGGTTAAGGTCTCCAGATTCTGGCACAGTGTCTCCGGGTTACAGGAGATGTAAAGAATGTTCGGATAGGCCTGCACCATCTTCTCGGTTTCGCTATCCAGCCCGCTGCGCGGTGGATCGACAAAAATCGTCTCACACTGGTAGCTTTTCAAATCGATACCCTGCAAACGGTTAAATTCCCGCACGCCGTTCATCGCCTGAGTAAACTCTTCCGCCGCCATGCGAATAATTTGCACGTTGTCGATCTGGTTGGCGGCAATGTTGTACTGCGCGGCAGCAACCGATGGTTTAGCGATTTCAGTCGCCAGCACGCGGTTAAAGTTGCGCGCCAGCGCCAGCGAGAAGTTGCCGTTACCACAGTAAAGCTCCAGCAGATCGCCACGTGAATTCTGCGTGGTATCCAGAGCCCACTCCAGCATCTGAATGTTCATTGCCGCGTTTGGCTGGGTGAAGCTGTTCTCGACCTGGCGGTAGATCATCTCTTTGCCGGCAACCGGCAGGCGCTCGTCGATGAAGTCCTGGTCCAGTTCGATTTTGGTTTTGGTCGCGCGGCCAATCAGGTGCACGTTTAACCCCTGTGCACGCAGCGCATCGCGTAGCGCCTCGGCCTGTTCGCGCCAGGCGTCATCGAGTTTTTTATGGTACAGCAGCGAGACCACCGCCTGATTGCTCAGGGTGGTGAGGTAGTCAATCTGGAACAGCTTGTGGCGTAACACCTGATTGTCGCGCACGCCTTCAAGCATAGCGGTCATCAGCGTGTTAATAAGCTGACTGGCCGCCGGGAAGGTATCGACGCGAATGCGGCTCTTGGTCTGCTGGTCAAACATAATATGGTAGAGATCATCGCCTTCGTGCCAGATGCGGAATTCCGCACGCATCCGATAGTGGCTGACCGGTGAGCGAAACACCTCCGGCGCAGGTGCGCTAAACGGCGCCATCATCGTTTGCAGGCGAGTGACTTTCTCGGCGAGCTGAGCGTCGTACTGATCGGTTGGGAGATGTTCGGGGGTCATGATGCATCCTGAATAGTAAAAGTACGCGGGGGATTGTAGGGCTTGCTCAGGGGATGTCCAGCCTCACGCGGGTTAAAATGATAAATAGCAGTCTGGACATCCATATGTAACTAAATGTAGCATTCGCGTACCGGTCCTGTGAGTTAAAAGGGAACCCAGTGTAAATCTGGGGCTGACGCGCAGCGGTAAGGAAGGTAAGAGAGGAGCGCACCTGGTGCAGACACTGCGGCTTGCCGTGGGAAGTCATCCTCTCTTTTATATAGCCTCCAAGCCCGAAGACCTGCCGGATGACGTCGCATGAGGTTTTATCGTCGCGAGCAACGGATAAAACCAGCGGCATCCTTTATCTATTGCGGATGCTTTAAAAATGATTAAAAAAGTTTCGCTGATGACGGCGTTATCCGTCACGGCATTTTCCGGCTGGGCGCAGGATAGTGGCCAGGATTCTCTGGTGGTCACAGCAAGTCGTTTTCAGCAGCCCGTTGATACTGTATTAGCACCCACGGATGTGGTGACTCGCGAAGAGATCAATCGCTGGCAGGCGAAAAACCTGAACGACGTAATGCGTCGTTTACCCGGTGTTGATATTGCTCAGTATGGCGGTATGGGCCAATCTTCATCTCTCTTTATTCGCGGCACGGAAACCCGACAGGTGTTGGTACTGGTTGACGGCATCCCCATGAGTCGCCCGGGTATTTCTAATACACCAGACCTTAATCAGATTCCCCTTTCTTTAGTGCAACGCGTGGAGTATATCCGCGGACCGCGTTCAGCGATTTATGGTTCTGGCGCGATGGGTGGGGTGATTAATATCATCACGCACTCTGACACTGATGAGTCAAAGATTGATGCAGGCATGGGGTCGAAAGGCTATCAGCATTATGATGGCACGCTGCGCCAGCGCTTTGGCGATACGGTGGCGACGGTAGCTGGTTCTTATGAGAGTACCAACGGTTTTAACGTTCAACCAAAGTCGACCTGGGATCATGATAGCGACCGTGATGGTTTCCGTAATAAAACGTTTTGGGGAAGCCTGGAACACAAGTTTAATGACAACTTGTCGGGTTTTTTCCGTGCTCATAGCTATACCAATAACACCGATTACGACCTGGGTAAGGCGCCAACGTTGAAGGCATATAGTGCCGATGAGGAGCAGCTTTATAACCAGTCTTGGGATACGGGGATGCAATTTAACTCGGGGATTTACTCTTCTCAGTTGATTGCTAGCTACCAGAAGGTAAAGGACTACAACTACAGCAGTATCTATGGTCGTTATAATGATGGAACGACGCTGGATAATATGACACAGCGTAATCTGCAATGGGGCAACAATGTCCAGGTTGGGCAGGGATCAATTAGCGCAGGTGTCGATTGGCAACAGCAACGTTTGACTTCATCAAACACCACGGTTTCTGATAACTACAAACGCGATAATACCGGCTTATATTTGACCGGGCAGCAGCAATTTGGGCGTGTGACGCTTGAGGCTTCTGGTCGTGAAGACCACGACGATCAGTTTGGCTGGCACGGTACCTG
This sequence comes from Kluyvera genomosp. 1, assembly GCF_001266615.1. Lineage (GTDB taxonomy): Bacteria > Pseudomonadota > Gammaproteobacteria > Enterobacterales > Enterobacteriaceae > Kluyvera > Kluyvera cryocrescens_A. Next base: position 15,318 of record NZ_LGHZ01000056.1, read on the forward strand.
GCAGACGACTGCGGGCTGGGCTTTTGTTGACAACTATAGGGCGACACTTTCCTATGGAACGGGCTTCCTGGCTCCATCTCTTGGGCAACAGTTTGGTTCCACGCGCTTTGGTATCAATGCCAACCCAAACCTCAAACCTGAGGAATCACAACAGTGGGAAGCAGGGCTCGAAGGGCTAACCGGTCCGCTGGACTGGCGTTTATCGGCATATCGCTACAAAATCAGCAACCTTATCACCTACTACTCTGATCCGGTTACCTGGGATGGTGAGTATGACAACATCAACTCTGCGACGATCAAAGGAGTGGAGTGGACTGGGAATGTTGATACAGGAATCTTTAGCCATCGGGTCACGTTGCAATATATGGACCCGCGTAATGATGATAATGGGGAAGTGCTAGCGCGCCGTTCTAAACGTCAGGCCAAATATCAGCTTGATTGGTCTATGTTCAATGTTGATATGGATATTTCATGGCAATACTACGGTAAGCGCTATGATAACAACACGTCTGAGTACAACCCTAAGCAGCAAATTTTACCGAGCTACAGCACAGTTGATGTATCGGCATCATATCCGATCACCTCACACCTGACAGTTCGTGGTAAAATCGCCAACCTGTTCGATAAAGATTACGAGACAGTTTATGGCTACCAAACTGCAGGACGGGAATACACCTTGTCTGGCAGCTACACCTTCTAAACCACGTCCCACCGTCCTGGTCTTTGATTCCGGGGTCGGTGGGTTGTCGGTCTACGATGAGATCCGTCATCTCTTGCCGGATCTCCATTACATCTACGCTTTCGATAACGTCGCTTTCCCGTATGGGGAAAAAAGTGAAGAGTTTATCGTTGAACGCGTCCTTGAAATTGTCACCGCTGTACAGCAACGCTATCCGTTAGCGCTTGCGGTCATCGCCTGCAATACGGCAAGCACGGTGTCGCTGCCCGCATTGCGTGAGAAGTTCGCCTTCCCGGTTGTGGGGGTCGTGCCAGCCATCAAACCGGCGGCGCGTCTGTCGGCCAACCGTATTATTGGGCTGCTGGCAACGCGGGGAACGGTGAAACGTCCTTATACGCATGAGCTCATTGCCCGCTTTGCGGATGAATGCAAAATCGAAATGCTGGGTTCTGCCGAACTGGTTGAGCTGGCGGAAGCGAAGCTGCACGGAGAACCTGTTTCGCTGGAAGAGCTGCGTCGTATTCTGCGTCCATGGTTGCGGATGCAAGAGCCGCCGGACACCGTTGTTTTAGGCTGCACCCATTTCCCTCTACTACAAGAGGAGCTTTTACAGGTGCTGCCGGAGGGGACGCGGTTGGTGGATTCAGGTGCGGCAATTGCCCGTCGTACCGCCTGGCTACTGGAACATGAAGCACCAGATGCAAAATCCAGCGATGCGAATCAGGCTTATTGCATGGCGTTAACGAATGAGACTGAGCAACTTTTACCCGTTTTACAGCGGTATGGCTTTGAAACGCTCGAAAAACTGCCTGTTTCGGCATGAATTGAGCAAAAAAGAGACGGTTGAAAAGTTTTTTTAAAACAGGGCTTGTCAACGTCTTAGAACTCCCTATAATGCGCCTCCACTGACACGGAACAA
>NZ_LGHZ01000057.1 GCF_001266615.1 Kluyvera genomosp. 1
TTTTTTGCGTCTGTACGACGCCAAAGAGGGCTCTTTTCCGCCGGATCAAGGATCTTCCCACCCCATATAACCGCAAGCCATCCCGTGATAGATACGGTAAACTACTGTCGATATCGCATCAGGAAAGCAATCATGACCCACTCCTTAAAACCCTGGAATACCTTCGGCATTGATCATTGTGCAAAACACATCGTATGCGCTGAAAATGAACAACAATTGTTAAGCGCCTGGCAGCAATCTACACAAGAAGGGCTGCCAGTTTTGATTCTAGGAGAGGGAAGCAACGTACTTTTTTTGGAAGACTATTCTGGCACCGTGATCCTTAACCGAATTAAAGGTATCAAGGTGAGTGAGACGGCCGATGCGTGGCATTTGCACGTTGGTGCTGGGGAAAATTGGCACCAGCTGGTGCGATTTGCATTAGAAAACAATATGCCGGGTTTAGAAAATCTCGCATTGATTCCGGGGTGTGCGGGTTCTTCACCTATTCAGAATATTGGTGCCTATGGCGTCGAACTCCAGAACGTATGCGAATATGTTGACTGTATTGAACTGGCTACGGGTGAACATAAGCGTCTCTCTGCATCAGAATGCCAGTTTGGTTATCGTGATAGCATTTTCAAACATGCCTATCAGGATCGCTTCGTCATAGTTGCTGTGGGGTTCCGTCTTGTAAAAGAGTGGAAACCGGTGCTGACCTATGGCGATCTTACGCGATTGGACCCACAAACAGTGACGCCGCGGGATGTATTCGACTCGGTATGTCACATGCGAATGACCAAGTTACCAGATCCTAAAGTGAATGGTAACGCCGGCAGTTTCTTCAAAAACCCGGTGGTGAGTGCTGAGTATGCGGCAACGTTACTGAATAATTTCCCGAAGGCACCTCATTATCCACAGGCCGATGGTAGCGTGAAGCTAGCGGCTGGCTGGCTTATCGACCAATGTCATTTGAAAGGCCATACAGAGGGTGGTGCTGCGGTACATCAGCAGCAAGCGCTCGTGTTGATCAATGTTGATAATGCTCAGAGTCGCGATGTTGTTCGGCTTGCCCACCACGTTCGCCAACAGGTTGGCGACAAGTTCAACGTTTGGCTAGAGCCAGAAGTTCGTTTCATTAGTCATAAAGGCGAAGTCAGCGCGGTTGAGGTAATAAAATGAAAGATAACACGGTGCCATTAACGCTTATCTCATTGCTGGCCGATGGTGATTTTCATTCAGGTGAACAGCTCGGTGAGCAGCTGGGTATGAGCCGTGCGGCCATTAACAAGCATATGCAGACCTTGAGAGACTGGGGGGTAGATGTCTTCACCGTGCCCGGTAAGGGTTACAGCCTGCCTGAACCTATTCAACTGCTTGATGTAGAACGTATTCGCCAGGCGGTAGAGTACGGTAATGTTGCCGTCCTTCCTGTTATTGATTCAACCAATCAGTATCTGCTGGACAGAATTAGCGAGCTACAGTCTGGCGACGCCTGTGTCGCCGAATATCAGCAAGCTGGCCGTGGCCGGCGCGGGCGTAAATGGTTCTCGCCGTTTGGTGCCAATCTGTACCTCTCCATGTTCTGGCGTCTTGAGCAAGGACCCGCGGCTGCTATCGGTCTGAGCCTGGTTATCGGGATCGTCATGGCTGAGGTCTTACAGAGCCTGGGTGCTGATAAAGTCCGTGTAAAATGGCCAAACGATCTTTATCTCAACGATCGCAAGCTGGCGGGAATTTTGGTTGAACTGACGGGTAAAACCGGTGATGCGGCGCAAATCGTCATTGGTGCGGGTATTAACCTTGTAATGCGCCGGGCCGAGAATGATGTGATTAACCAGGGCTGGATTAATCTGCAGGAGGCCGGAATTGTGATTGACCGTAACATCCTGGCGGCGCGTTTAATTAACGAGCTACATGATGCATTGCATCTTTTCGAACAAGAAGGGTTAGCGCCGTATCTGGCTCGCTGGGATAAATTAGATAACTTTATTAATCGCCAGGTTAAACTGATTATTGGCGATAAAGAGATCTTCGGTATTTCTCGCGGTATTGATACGCAAGGTGCGTTATTACTTGAGCAGGATGGGATTATTAAGCCGTGGATTGGCGGTGAGATCTCGCTGCGTAGCGCTGAATAAATAAAGGGAGCCTTGGCTCCCTTTATAATATTACAAAGCTTATTTCCGCAGACGAACCTGTTCTACTGAGTGATTGGCACTTTTGGTCAGTATTAAGCTTGCGCGCTCGCGCGTTGGTAGGATATTTTCGTTAAGATTCCTAAGGTTAATCTCATTCCACAGCGAAGTTGCGACGTTGACTGCTTCCTCTTTTGAAAGTTGTGCATAGTTATGGAAATAAGAGTCCGGATCGGTAAATGCCCCTTCACGGAATTTCAGGAATCGATTGATGTACCAGGACTGTAATAGCTTCTCTGGGGCATCGACATAAATGGAGAAGTCGACAAAGTCGGATACAAATACATGATGGGGGTCATGTGGATAATCCATACCACTTTGTAAAACATTTAACCCTTCAAGAATTAATATATCCGGGTGGGTCACCGTTTTATCGCCATCCGGAATAACATCATAGATCAGATGGGAATATACAGGTGCGGTAACATCCGGCACACCGGACTTTAGATCAGATACGAATTGTACCAGTCGGCGCATATCATAGGATTGTGGAAACCCTTTCTTCTTCATCAGGCCACGTTCTTTCAGCACTTCGTTCGGATGCAGGAATCCGTCGGTAGTGATGAGTTCAACACGACGGTGTTCTGGCCAGCGGCTGAGTAGTGCCTGCAGTACACGAGCCGTTGTGCTTTTTCCAACGGCCACGCTGCCAGCAATGCTGATGATATAAGGAATACGCTGACCATTAGTACCCAGGAACTGCTCTAGTACTGCCTGGCGACGTAGATTAGAACTAATATAGAAATTCAGTAATCGTGATAAAGGCAAATAGATCTCGGCCACTTCTTCAAGTGACAGATCTTCGTTGATACCTTTCAGGCGCGTAATTTCCCCTTCGGTCAGGGTCATAGGCACTGAATCACGCAGCGCCGCCCACTGGCTACGATTGAACTGTAGATAAGGTGTCATTAACGTTTGCTCTTGTTTATTCATAAGCATGTTCTGGCTAACGCGTGGATTTCACGCGGCGCTTCACATTAAGTTAATCAGGACAATGGGCAGGAGGTTAACACCAGATGGAAGATAAAAAGAAGAAAAAATCCAAATGAGTGGTGCTTTCGTGAGAAAACACCGCTCTTTATCGCTGAGGTAAGGTGCTGCTGCGACAATGAGATAGCTATATAGGAAGAGAATAAGGGCAAACAGACCATTCATTGCCAACTCATGCAGTAATCAGGGGGAGATAAGTTGTATCACCTAGGGTTTATCGCACTATATTTGGTCAGAAAACTGGCATGTTGCTTGGTTTTTACGCGCAAACGCACAAAACATGACCGATAGAACATTTTATGCAAATTTTTAGTTGCATGTCGCCGCAGGTCTCCATAGAATGCGCGCTACTTGATGCCGACTTAGCTCAGTAGGTAGAGCAACTGACTTGTAATCAGTAGGTCACCAGTTCGATTCCGGTAGTCGGCACCATCAGGTGGGGTTCCCGAGCGGCCAAAGGGAGCAGACTGTAAATCTGCCGTCACAGACTTCGAAGGTTCGAATCCTTCCCCCACCACCACTTTCAGGCTAAGCATTGCGAAGCCAGAGTTGGTTGGTAAGATAACTAGCTCAAACAAAGAAAAGAGAGAAATCTCTTTTTTTTGCACAGAAAGAACTGGGTAGCCGAGTTTCAGGATGCGGGCATCGTATAATGGCTATTACCTCAGCCTTCCAAGCTGATGATGCGGGTTCGATTCCCGCTGCCCGCTCCAGACGTGCTGATATGGCTCAGTTGGTAGAGCGCACCCTTGGTAAGGGTGAGGTCCCCAGTTCGACTCTGGGTATCAGCACCACTTCACTTCTCCTTCCCGTTTCTCTCTGTTTAAATTATGCATTCAACAGTTCAGGCGTATCGTCTGGTTGATGTGGTGATATCACCGATTTATCCGTGTATTAGAGGGACTATCGATGTCTAAAGAAAAATTTGAACGTACCAAACCGCACGTCAACGTCGGTACTATCGGCCACGTTGACCATGGTAAAACTACCCTG
>NZ_LGHZ01000058.1 GCF_001266615.1 Kluyvera genomosp. 1
CGATATGCGAAAAAAAAAAGCCCGTACTTTCGTACGAGCTCTTCTTTAAATATGGCGGTGAGGCGGGGATTCGAACCCCGGATACGTTGCCGTATACACACTTTCCAGGCGTGCTCCTTCAGCCACTCGGACACCTCACCATATTGTCGTCCCATGTTGCTGGGACGAGCGCTAATGTAGGGAAAAGCCCCGCCAGCGTCAATAAACTTTTTAAAAAAATCGTGCATTTAGACAAACTTCAAACAACTTGCTTCTTAAACACGCATAAATCGTCTTTTTTGCGATCACCTCCGCATTTCGCGGGACAGGTATGCGAAATTTGTTATGCTGTTAAATCACAAAAATAATCAAAAATGCACCGGGTGAGTTCTTGCTGAGGTGCTTTAAAACAGGAGCTGCAATGGAGATCATCTTTTACCATCCCACGTTTGATACCCCGTATTGGATTGCGGAGCTTAGCAAGAAACTGCCGGGTGCCAATGTCCGTGCATGGCAGCGTGGTGATAACCAGCCAGCAGATTATGCGTTGGTCTGGCATCCGCCTGTCGAAATGCTGCAGGGGCGCGATCTGAAGGCGGTATTTGCATTAGGGGCCGGGGTGGATTCAATCCTCAGTAAGCTCAAAGCACATCCGGAGATGCTGCCGGAGTCAATCCCGCTCTATCGCCTGGAAGACACCGGAATGGGCAGCCAGATGCAGGAATATGCCGTAAGCCAGGTGCTGCACTGGTTCCGTCGTTTTGATGATTATCAGGCATTGCAACGCGAAGGCACCTGGCAGCCGCTGCCGGACAATCACCATGATGAATTCACGATTGGCATCATGGGGGCCGGAGTATTAGGGGCAAAAGTCGCGCAAAGCCTGCTACCATGGGGTTTCCCGGTTCGCTGCTGGAGCCGAAGCCGTAAAGCGTGGCCGCAGGTGACCAGTTTTGCCGGTGAGGGCGAACTTGGGGCATTTTTGCGTGAAACACGCGTGCTCATCAACCTCCTTCCTAATACCGCCGAAACCATTGGCATCATCAACCAGTCGCTGTTGGCTCAAATGCCAGACAACAGTTACGTACTCAATCTGGCACGTGGTGTACATGTGGTGGAAGACGACCTGCTGGCTGCGCTGGATAGCGGCAAACTGAAGGCGGCGATGCTGGATGTCTTTAGCCGCGAGCCGTTGCCGCAAGAAAGTCCTTTGTGGCATCACCCGCGTGTCACCATGACGCCACACGTCGCTGCCGTGACGCGCCCCCAGGAAGCGATTAGCTATATTTCCCAGACCATCAGCAAGCTCGAGCGCGGAGAACAGGTCGATGGACAGGTCGATCGCGTGCGGGGCTACTGATAGACCACACTAATAAATAAAGGGCTTTCCTGCTATCCTTGAGAAATCACGAAAGAGGAGAATGTGATGTATCCTGTTGACTTACATATGCACACTGTTGCCAGCACGCATGCTTACAGTACGCTGCATGACTATATTGCCGAAGCGAAACGCAAAGGGATCAAGCTGTTCGCAATTACCGATCATGGCCCAGATATGGCCGATGCTCCGCATTATTGGCACTTTGTGAATATGCGTATTTGGCCACGAATTGTCGATGGTGTTGGTATCCTGCGCGGCATTGAAGCCAATATCAAAAATATCCAGGGTGAGATTGATTGCACCGGACCTATGCTGACTTCGCTTGACTTTATCATTGCAGGCTTCCATGAACCGGTTTTCGCTCCTCAGGATAAAGAGATCCATACTCAGGCGATGATTGCCGCTATGGCTAGTGGTAATATCCATATGATAAGCCATCCGGGTAACCCGAAATTCCCGGTTGATATCCCTGCTATTGCGGCAGCGGCGGCAAAATACCATGTCGCGCTGGAGATCAATAACTCCTCTTTTGTGAGCTCACGTGTTGGCAGCGAGCAAAACTGCCAGGCGATCGCTGCTGCAGTGCGTGACGCTGGCGGCTGGCTGGCGTTGGGATCTGATTCTCACACCGCGTTTACGTTGGGTGAGTTTACCGAATGCCAAAAGATCCTTGATGCCGTGGAATTTCCGCAGGAGAGGATCCTCAACGTCACTCCGCGACGTTTTCTGAACTATCTTGAGTCGCGTGGCATGCCGCCGATCTCTGAATTTGCTGAATTTTAATGACTAACTGGAATAACTGAATGAACGAGTTTTCAATCATCTGTCGTGCGCTTGGCTCGCTGTACTATCGTCAACCGCAAGACCCTCTGCTGGTTCCGCTGTTTACCCTAATTCGTGAAGGCAAGCTGGCGGCGAACTGGCCACTGGAGCAGGATGAACTGCTGGCTCGTCTGCAAAAAAGCTGTGATATCCAGCAGATTGCTGCGGACTACAATGCGCTGTTTGTTGGCGAAGAATGCAGTGTGCCACCGGTGCGTAGCGCCTGGGTTGAAGGGGCTACGGAGGCTGAGGTTCGCACCTTCTTAACCGAGCATGGCATGCCGTTGGGCGATAACCCGGCGGATCAGCTGGGCACGCTGCTGCTTGCGGCCTCATGGCTTGAAGATAATGTCAAAGATGATGATAGCGAAGCGCTGGACATCCTGTTTGACGACTACATCGTGCCTTGGGTTGGAACGTTTCTCGGAAAACTTGAAGCACATGCCACCACCACGTTCTGGCGTACGATGGCGACGCTGACGCGTGAGGCGATCTCTGCGATGTTTGACGAGTTGCAGGAAGAATCTGAAGAGTGATTTAAATCACATTTCTGGTGCAATAAAAAGCAATATTGTGATCATTGTGTGTCCGTGATCTCATCAATGAGGCGAGTATCTGCTAAGATATTCGCCATGAACGTTATCTTAGCTATCGCAATTACAACAGGCATACTCTCCGGTATTTGGGGATGGGTTGCCGTATCTCTCGGTTTACTCAGCTGGGCCGGTTTTTTAGGGTGTACAGCCTACTTTGCCTGTCCAACGGGTGGCCTGAAAGGGCTGGCGATTTCGGCCTGTACAACCATGAGCGGTGTTATCTGGGCGCTGGTCATTATCCACGGCAGCGCGCTGGCCCCGCATCTTGAAATCGTTGGCTACATCATGACGGGTATTGTGGCATTCCTCATGTGCATTCAGTCTAAACAGCTTCTGCTGTCATTTGTCCCGGGGACGTTTATTGGTGCCTGTGCAACATTTGCAGGGCAGGGGGACTGGAAGCTGATCGTTTCCTCTTTGGCGGTAGGGCTTCTTTTTGGCTATGCAATGAAAAACAGCGGGTTATGGCTTGCTAATCGCAAAGGCAGAGTTCAGGCCGCAAAAGAGTCCGTGCTCTGATTGACCGCAAAAATAAGAAGGGAGGCAGATGTTAAATCTGCCTCCCTTTTTTATGATTTTGGTTAGTGCTTAAAATTATTGTTAGCCCATGAAACGGCTTGGGTGCGGTTCTTCACCGCAATCTTCTTGAACAAATGGTAAAGGTGGGTCTTAACCGTACTTTCACTGATAAAGAGTGAGCGGGCAATTTCGATGTTGGATGCCCCGATGCGCAGCTTGTTAAGGATCTCTTTTTCTCTGTAAGTCAGGATTGTGCTTTCTAAATTATCATAACGATAGTTACCAGAATGCATAATCAGATAGCTGGCCAACTTACGTGAAAAGTAGCATTCCCCCTCCATTACCTTTTGTAAACCTTTGATTAGAAAATGTTCTTCATCATGGGTGTAGAATATCCCACAAATATGCGGCCAGATTTCGATATCAGAGTAAGCATAATCTTCAGGTGCGTTAAAGAGCAACAGCTTGACCCCTCGCTTAATTTTACAAAGCTCCTCCTGCCATCCTTTTATTAATCGTTTATCTGTCTCTATCAAATCAAAAAGAATGATGCCATCCGCAATATTTTCTATATTAACCACATGAATATTAACAATTTTAATATCCATCTTGAGTAGTTTCTTCAGATTCTGCGAAAGGGCGCACGACTGGAGCGACGGCCTTGTAATCAAGAAAAGAGTCTGGTTTGAAAAGGTGAGCTCTTTGGTCATGATGAGTCCCCAATTTTTTTATTAACAACAGTCACATATTATAGAATCATCTATTTAAGCACTGCTGAAAAGTGGTTGCTGTATGGTTTAAGTGTTACGAATATAGGAATAATAGCCAAGGGTGCTTAATTTAAAATTTAGTCGTTGGCCCCTTTAAAGCAAGAAATAATCATGAAACAAAATGTAAAAATAAATTACAATATGTAAGTTAATTATATTGTCAGATTTTCTCTTTCATTAAATTAATGATCATACATATCTATTGATTTTGATTAAAGATTATTTTTTTTCAAGTTGATATGGAATTATGTTGCAATCAATATTAGACCGCGCTGCACTTATTGTATGATGATTTATCGTGGTGCATGTCGCTCTTCAAACTTTAGTCGAATCCTCACCCTTATAACGCATTGTTTTCATTTTGCGTTACCTGAATGTATTAATGACGAGCCTGATAATACTAAAGTTCCACTTTTTCAAAATAAATCATTCTTTGTAATGAGAACATCATACCTTGGTAATATGCATACTCATCCATATAGCATCGAGTCACTGAGTATATCGGTGTAGTAAAACTTACGTATCATTCTTTCGATATCCTGGGCACAGTAAGGCGGTAAACCTTTTAAAGATTAATATGTTTTTGGGCTCTAATTAATGGTTGGAAATAAACACTGTGATTTTAATTTATAAATCTGCAGAGGTGATTTTTTTACTATTAATTATTTTCCGCGAACTGTACTTGAGGTTGGCAGGATTCCAATCGTTTGATCTTTGGTTACTGTGCCTTCAACTTTCCGCATGGTTTTATAACTTATTGAAATTATGGTTTTTCCTTTTCAATGTGCATTCCGTACTTATCGTTAGGACGTTATGTAATTTCCTGAAGGGTGTCGTGATTATCTCTGGTTATATTTGTTTTTATTACAAAATGATCGGCGTTTACGGCAATAGCACACAGCAACTAATAACGCGTGAAAGGGTTCATCATGAAAATGAAGCAACTCGCCATCATTGTGGCGCTCACCGTTTTATATCCTGCGGCGACTATATATGCCGTAGCTGCAGGTGGTAACGGTAATAACGGCAATAGCGGCCATAACGCTAATAACGGCGGAAACGGTAACGGTAACAACGGCAATGAGGGCGGCGGTAACGACAATAACGGGAATGGTAATTCCAACGACGGCGGCGATCACGGTAACGGTGGCGGTAACGGAGGCGGTAGTGGTAACGGAGGTGGTGGTGATCATGGAGGAGGCGGTGGCGGTAA
>NZ_LGHZ01000059.1 GCF_001266615.1 Kluyvera genomosp. 1
GATTCTGCCGCCAGAGCCTGGGGGTGCAGGGGGCGGCGGCGATTGGCCGCCCCCTGCGCGCTCCTTGCGCCATTCGGTAAATAGGGCATGTGATGAATAAGGAGCGCAACCGGCTGAAAAGTTGAACAGAATTTCACCCTCAACCGGCACCCATCAAATCGCCACCAAATGCCTGACCCCCTGCGCTTCCATCTCTTCCCCGCGCCCGCGCTGAACGATCGTGCCGCGCGACATCACCAGATACTGATCGGCCAACTCGGCGGCAAAATCATAAAACTGCTCGACCAGCAAAATCGCCATATCGCCACGGTTAGCAAGGCTGCGGATCACTGCGCCGATCTCTTTGATCACCGACGGTTGGATCCCTTCGGTCGGCTCGTCGAGGATCAAAAGCTGCGGTTTGCAGGCCAGCGCCCGACCGATCGCCAGTTGCTGCTGCTGTCCGCCGGAGAGATCGCCGCCGCGCCGTTGCTTCATTTCGCGCAGCACCGGGAACAACGCATAAATGTCATCCGGTACGCCCCTGGCCTGCGCGCCGGAAAAGCGCGACAGCCCCATCAGCAGATTTTCTTCTACCGTCAGGCGAGGAAAAATCTCTCGCCCCTGCGGGACGTAGGCAATTCCCTGCTGCACCCGCTGATGCGGTTTGCTGCTATTGATCAGCTTCCCCTGCCAGTGAATGGTGCCGGATTTCGCCGGTATCAGCCCCATCAGACACTTGAGCAGCGTGGTTTTTCCCACACCGTTGCGCCCAAGCAGACAGGTGATTTCTCCCGGCGTGGTCTCAAACGACAGACCACGCAGAATATGGCTTCCGCCGTAATATTGATTTAATTCATTAACCTGCAACATATTAGCGCCCCAGATAAACGTCGATAACCTGCTCGTTGGCCTGAACTTCACGCAGCGAGCCCTCGGCCAGCACCTGCCCCTGATGCAGTACGGTGACATGGTCAGCAATGGTCTCCACAAAGCCCATGTCGTGCTCAACCACCATCAACGAATGCTTGCCCGCCAGCGTGCGGAACAGCTCGGCAATGTAGTCAGTTTCCGCGTCCGTCAGCCCAGCGGCGGGTTCGTCGAGCAGCAGTAAATGCGGCTCCTGCACCAGCAGCATGCCAATCTCCAGAAACTGTTTTTGCCCGTGCGAAAGCAGCCCCGACGGGCGGTGACGATGTGCGGTCAGCCTTAGCAGCTCCAGCACTTCGTCGATGCGATCCCGCTGCTCACCACTGAGCTTTGCCCGCAGGCAGGTCCAGACGGATTTATCCATCTTCTGGGCGATTTCGAGGTTTTCGGTCACGCTGAGCGCTTCAAACACCGTCGGCTTTTGAAATTTACGTCCAATTCCCGCCCGCGCGATTTCCACCGGCGACATGCCCATCAGGTCGATATTCTGGTCGTAGGTCACCTTGCCGTTGTCCGGCCGGGTTTTGCCGGTGATCACATCCATCAGCGTGGTTTTCCCCGCGCCGTTGGGGCCAATCACGCAGCGCAGCTCACCGACGCCAATCGACAGCGACAGGTCAGTCAGCGCACGAAACGAGTCAAAAGTGACGTTGATATTTTCTAACTGCAGCACCGGATCGGTAGTCCGCCGATAACGGTCCTGCGGCTGCGGTTGAGTGAACAGGGAATCAGTCATGCTTCCTCCGTTTGAGAAGACCAATCACACCGCGCGGCAAAAACAGCGTGACGAGGATAAACATCAGCCCGAGGAAGAAGAGCCAGAAATCCGGGAAGGCGACGGTGAAGTAGCTTTTGGCACCGTTAACGATCCCCGCGCCAAGGATTGGCCCAATCAGCGTTCCGCGCCCGCCCAGCGCCACCCAAATGGCGGCTTCAATTGAGTTAGTTGGCGACATTTCGCTGGGGTTGATGATCCCAACCTGCGGCACGTAAAGCGCGCCCGCCAGGCCGCACAGCACCGCCGAAAGCGTCCAGACAAACAGCTTGAAGCCTTTCGGATCGTAGCCGCAAAACATCAGCCGGTTTTCCGCATCGCGCACGGCGGTGAGGACGCGGCCGAACTTGCTGCGCGTCAGCATCACGCCAACCGCCAACGAACCGGCCAACAGCAGCACGGTCGCCACAAACAGCGCAATGCGCGTGCCGGTGGCCGACACCGGGAAGCCCAGCAGCGTGGTGAACCCGGTAAAACCGTTGTTACCGCCAAAGCCGGTTTCATTGCGGAAAAACAGCAGCATTCCGGCGTAGGTCAGCGCCTGAGTCATGATCGAGAAATAGACATCTTTAATCCGCGAGCGAAAAGCAAAATAACCAAACACCAGCGCCAGCAGGCCGGGCACGAGGATTATCAGGCACAGCGCCCAGGCAAAATGCTGAGTGCCCGCCCAGAACCACGGCATATCAGTCCACGAGAGAAAGGACATAAACGCTGGCATTCCGTCGCCTGCGGCCTGGCGCATCAGGTACATGCCCATCGCATAGCCACCCAGGGCGAAGAACAAACCATGCCCTAGCGACAGCAGCCCGGCATAGCCCCACACCAGATCCAGCGCTACTGCTACCACTGCGTAGCAGAGGATCTTGCCCAGCAGGGTTAGCGTGTAGGTGGAAATCGACAGCGGATTATCCGCCGGCAGCAGCGCGAAAAACGGCAGCACCAGCAGGGCCACCAGCACGACGATAGCCAGTGAACCGGTAAGGCGTGGCGCACGACGCGCCAAAGTTAACGTTATAGGTTGGCTCATCAGTCAATTACCCGCCCTTTGAATGCGAACAGCCCCTGTGGCCGCTTCTGAATAAACAGCACGACAAACACCAGAATGGCGATCTTACCCAGCACCGCGCCAATCTGCGGCTCAAGGACTTTGTTCAACACGCCCAGCCCCAGCGCCGCCACCACGGTCCCCGCCAGTTGGCCGACGCCGCCGGTGACCACCACCAGGAACGAGTCGATGATGTATCCCTGCCCCAGCTCCGGCCCGACGTTTCCCAGCTGCGATAGCGCCACGCCGCCCAGCCCGGCAATCCCGGAACCTAAGCCGAAGGCCAGCATATCGACGCGCCCGGTCGGCACGCCGCAGCAGTCGGCCATGCGGCGGTTTTGCGTCACCGCGCGGACGTTCATCCCCAATCGGGTTTTATTGAGCAGCAGCCAGGTCAGCGCCAACACGCCCACCACGAAGATAATCACCGCGATACGGTTGTACGGCAGTACCAGATTCGGCAGCACGCTCCAGCCGCCGGAGAGCCACGCCGGGTTGGCGACCTCCAGGTTTTGTGTTCCAAACAGCATGCGCACCAGTTGAATCAGCATCAGGCTGATCCCCCAGGTCGCCAGCAGGGTTTCCAGCGGGCGGCCATACAGATGACGAATAATGCTGCGTTCGAGGATCATGCCCACCGCGGCGGTGATGAAGAAGGCTACCGGCAGCGCCACCAGCGGATAGAGTGCCAGCCACTCCGGGGCAAAACGTTGAAACAGATTCTGCACAAGCCAGGTCGAATACGCCCCGAGCATCAGCATTTCGCCGTGGGCCATATTGATAACGCCGAGCAGACCGTAGGTAATCGCCAGCCCCAGTGCCGCCAGCAGCAGAATGGAGCCCAGGGAAATACCGCTGAACGCCTGCCCCAGCCAGTCGCCCCATTTCAGGCGCTGCTGCACCTGTTTGAGACTTTCCGCTGCCGCCGCACGCACCGCCGCATCGGGTTCATTTTGCGGCTGGGCCAGACGGCTCAGGCTGCCCTGTACCTGCGGATCGTTAGATTCACCGAGAAGCTTCACCGCGCTCAGGCGCTGTTCGGCACGAGGATCGGAAAGCTGTAGGTTGGCCACCGCAATCGCCAACGCCGTTTTCACTTGCTCATCCGACTCGGCCGCCAAACGTGCGCTCAGCATGGGTAGCTGATCCCACTGGGCGCCGTTTTGCAGGGTTAGCGCCGCGCTTAGTCGCACTTTCGGGTCATCACTCACCAACTGATGCGCAGCCAGCGCGCTGGCGATAAGGCCGCGAATGCGATTGTTCATAAAGATTTTTTTGCTGGTACCTGACGGTGCAGCGGTGCCTTCCAGCGATACCAGTGTGCCGTTGCGTTCGCTAAACAAGTGGCCGTGCTCATCACTCACCACCGATTCCCCGCTCAAGGCTTCCAGCAGCGGTAGCCGCGATGCCTGTGGGTCAGCCGCCCACTGCTGGAGCAATTTAGCCTGCTCGCTACGGCTGGCCTTACCATAATCGGCAGCAGGCCCTGCCAGCGCCGAAGCGCTCGTAAACAGGCTGCAGAAAAGGAGAAATACGAAAGCGGGAAATAATATCCCCTGCTTTATTCTCATCGTGACATTCATCGTTGAATTCCTGTTGGTATACAAGATGGAATTCAATTAGCAAGGTACATGCCAATAAGGTAACACCCTGTTTTTTATTGATTTAAAATAAACCATTCCGATTTGAAGAAATAAACCCGCACCGAAAGAGAACAGTGCCGCACGGTAATAGCGCAGTACGTCATAGGAAAAATAAATATCTAGACGGGGAGGTAAAATAAGAATTGATGATATTCGCCTGAGGTTTTTTATTCATCCATCAGGCCTGTTTTCATTCTCGGATTATGACGCTATCAAGCCATGCTCGCTCAGCCTTGAAGGGGTGTAATGTTGGTGAGTTCGGCGCAACATTCCGTTCACTTTATGTTTGGCAGTAAATGAAACATTGGCATCTGTGAACGGGCTAAGGGGGGCGCCGCGCCCCCCTTAGCAATCCCCGCGGCCCCGCGGTGAAATCGGTGCTTCGCACTGCGTTCGCCTCCGAACTCCTGTCTCTTATACACATCTGACGCTGCCGACGA
>NZ_LGHZ01000006.1 GCF_001266615.1 Kluyvera genomosp. 1
CCTCGCTGACCCGGCGGTTTGCTTGCCGTTGTTCCGTCTCAGTGGGGCCGCATTATAAGGAGTTTCTCGCAGCCCGCAATAGCTAAATTGCAGAAAAATGACTGACTGCTGCAATCCCCAGCAGAACCCCGCCTTATACCCACTTACACACAGAGTTATCCACAAACGTGGCAAAATATTATGATTGGCTGCGTATTACGCCTTTCTATATAGAGGGGAAAAGAACGTGATCTACGACTTCGTTAGTATCGGTGATGATTCTGCTTCGGCGGTTGTGCCTACTGAAGTTGCTGCGCTGGCCACGGCGGCGGTACGCCCTATAGGGATACAGCTATATAAAGGAAGGTCACACGTAATCGCTAATCACCGCCGGTGATAGCGTTGAGACACTGGGCAGACCAAACAGCACCAGAGTGCTATACACAAATAGAAGAATGCTGCACTAGCCCGTCATTAACTCATACACTATATAGTTGTGCGTCCACTACCGACGATCAACCTCTATATTCTCTGCAAGTTCACCATCCTCAAAGCGTTGAGTCGATATTCGCGTCCGACGTCGAACAGCGATTTGCACTGTTCAATCATAGTCGTCCTCCCATAGCCGGAGATTGTCGCAGCAGCCCAAGCACTCACCCGTGCGTAATCTGATTGCCATGAAGTGCGCTATAGTATCAGAACGCCATATCGGCTTGTTAAGTAGATTTGAAGGTCAGTGGTTTAACCGAGAAGGCTAAACTTAGCAGCAGCGGATATCACACAAGTGTGTGATCGGGCGATGTGTATGTTAACCCCCAGAGCACTCCAAATATTATCGAACCTCGATATATCCGCAGTTGTACCCGCATCAGTAAGTTGACTTAGGTTGAGTGAAAAAGCGAGGAAAGCCTTGCGGATACTGGATTTCAGGCACAAAAAAAGACGTCCGTTGACGTCTATTGATGTTCCGATGGTGCGAAGGCCGGACTCGCACATGATAATTAATCCTTTGATTTTAAAACAATTTAAAATAATATTTAGTTAATGTACCAACATCGATACCAACACATTAAATCGTTGATTTTGGGACTCGAATCGGGGCACGAGTTACCTCGAAGATGACGAACTTCAGCGATCCTCTCGGGTATGCCAAAGGTCAACAATATAGATAGTGTCGCGCTGAATTTCATAGTGAACGTCATAATCATCAAACAAGATTTTTCTCACTTCTCGTGGTTCATATCTTATCTGAGAAACACCGATTCTTGGATGTTCCGCGAGCCCTGAGGTTCCTATGAGCAAAAGCTCTAATACGTTGTCAGCGTGTTGCCGACTGTATTGACAGGCAAACCTATAAATACGCTCCAGATCATCCTGGGCCTTTTGGGTCCACTGTATTTCCATGGGTTACGATTTTTTCAGTTTGTTAGCGAAGTCAACTACATCCGCATGGCTAACCACTCTTCCCGCATCGACATCAGCAAGCCCTTTCAAAATCTGCTGATGCCGCCGCTCTCTCTCTTCAACCATGGCGGTCAGCGCTTCTTTAATCACCCAGCTTTTGGATCTATCCAGTTCAATAGCCAGGTTTTCAACCGCCGCAGCAAGCTCTGAAGGGATCTGAGCACTGATCGTCTGTTTCGTGAGTTGTCTCATGACCGTCACCTTTTAATAAAAATTAATAACACTTATTAAAATAGCACGTTTGTGTTCACGTAACTACCTGCGGCGAAGACAACATCAGTCCTCTCATCATCTCGAAGCCAGCATTCCCGGATAGTGTTTAGCAATGATGTCATTCATTCGCTCAATCAACTCCAGACGCTTGAAGGCTAGGTGCGCTGTACCTTTTTGATAGTAACGAATGCTGAAGAACTCATCTTCGTAAACGTCCTTAGCCGGGTTATCCCGAATATGCTCCATCAATCGGGTAGAAATATCACCCCGGTTGTCAGGGATGGGTTTGCCATCCAGCAGAAACAGCATTCTCTCCAGGTCCACCAGTTGATCCCGCCGCCAACCCCAGTTCAGACTAAATCCCCATCGATTGTGACTTACCAGATTATTGATGATGATCTTCTTACCAAAGCTGCAGGGACTATTGGTTTTGTAATCCCACGACAGGCCTTTGAAGATGTTGATGATCCCGCGCTCAAATACATCTATTTTATTCAGGTGCAGTTGTTCAAAGGTACTGAGGATATTCTCCTCGCTGATTGCAGGAAGGTCGCCCTCCTCCAGGTTCTTGTGCCACTGGTCGCGAGCCTGTGCATCCATCAAGGCCATCATGCCGGACTTCAGCATCAAATCGCGCCAGATGCTGCGATCTATATTGCGAGTGACGGCAGGCATAGCTTTATCAGCCTTCTCAGTCAGCCAGCTATCGTAGCGGTGCCCGGATTTCATCGCCCAGTCTTGCGCTGTACCACCGCCAATTTCTGAGGTTAGCCGTGATATGGCATCAAGCTGCTCAATGAGTTGTTCAATCTGTTTAAGTGCGGTATCGCGTCCAGTGACTACACGTTCGATACTGGTCGAAAGGATCAGTTCATTATGTTCCGTCAACACGTCGGGTTCTGTTTGCATCGTTAATCATCCATAAAAGCAAACACGCCTGCCGGGAGTGGCAGGCGCATTATGCGATGAATAAAAAAGGTGGGAAGTTCAGAGGTCAAAATCAGGAATGAGGCTCGAAGAATTCAGGTATTTATTAATCCGGTAGCTCGCCTGGCTCGGAGAATATCAGTCGCTGTCAGGAATGGTGTCTGTTCCTGCCATGTAAACCCTTTGCGGTCGATGCGTACCAGTTCATAACGTTCCACCAGGAAATTCACCGCATCGGCGAGCGTGATTCCCGCGTCGATATGCTCCTCAATGGCCGTATCGTCATGGAATGGCGTGTCGTTTAGTGTGAGGCCGTAATGGTGCTCCAGCAGATACGTTAACAGTTGCTGCCAGACCTGTACGGGCGACAGACGTGACGAAACCGGCACCGTGGCCGGTACAGATGAAATGTGCATGGATAGAATCCTGAGAAAAGAAGAAGAGAGAAGGTGTTACGGGGTTGGATAAATAGAAATGTAAACGTAACCGCAGCTACCACGGGTGTCAGCTATGCAGGTTAAACCCGTAAGATGAATGTTCATCTGATGTTGCTGCTGTGGATTTAACTCACCGAACCGCAGCATTGCTTCCAATTGACCTATAAACAGCGGGAAAGTCTGATCCAGTTTCTGCAGTTGCTCCGGGCTAAAGCTCCCCGTCAAACCAGCCCTGTCAGCCAGGTAATGCAGACGCTTGCCTTCCTGAACTAATCTCGCGCCAAATCGTGGGGTGATATCGCTTTGTAGACCCCATTCATGAGGTGGTGTGATTGACATGAAAACCTCCATTTAAAGCAAACCCTGATCAGCAAAAGAAACCACTTCATTCCCAACAACCAAATGATCCAGCACTCGCACTTCTACCAGTGCTAACGCTTTCACTATCCGCTGAGTGATGTGTTTGTCCTGCTGACTGATTTCTGTCGTACCTGACGGATGGTTATGCGCCAGAATTACCGCAGCGGCATTGTGTTTCAGAGCCAATTTAACCACTTCGCGGGGATGAACTTCGGTATGGCTGAGTGTGCCGGTAAATAGAGTTTCGCATCCCAGCAGGCAGTGCTGATTGTCGAGATACATCACGATAAAAACTTCACGCTCCTGATGAGCCATCTGTAATTGCAGCCAGGTCTTAGTGAAGCTGGTGGAGGTAAATGGCTCACTCGGTTGACGCTGATATTTCTCCAGCAGGCGTAACGCCCGACGAATGACGCGTTGCTCGTTTGCAGGAAATACCGGGGATAAATTGAATACAGACATATTTGCTCCTTAAAACAAAAAGCCTCGCCGGTTTATTGGCAAGGCCTGAGGGAAGGGATAATAAAAAGGTTCATGAGGCAAGCTGCAGCATATTCTCGGCCATTATCCATAGAGCGCGGTTAAGCTTCACATCACCGTCGATACCTTTAACGGCGCGTGTATGAGCGCGCTTACCTTTGGTCGTTCGCCCTGACAGCCCGCCTTTAATCAGGTTTTCCTGAATACGCTGGTAAGTGGTCCAGAGATCATTGCTTTCGTCCTGCCAGCGGCGCGGGGAAAGGATCTGCGATTCCGTCACCGGCTGATGTTCTTCACCAAAGCGGTAGGTTAATGCTGCTTTTGCCATTGCCAGTTGGGCCGGTGGCGGTAACAGCAGCGACTGCATGGCATCGCGTTTCTCTTCCACTTGGTCAAATATCCCCAGTACTTCGTAAGCCCCTTCAATGACTTTCTCCACCACGTTACCCTTATGGGGAACACGCACCTCACCAAAACTCTCACCGCAAATCAGCCCATTTTGACAAACCGATCTAAATAGCCCCGGCAGCATCTGGTATGAGCTGGAGCCGTCATGGCTGTTAAGCAGAATGATTTCCGGCACCTGCTTGCCAGTGATTTGGCCTTCGCGGCGCAGGCGCAGCATGTGTTTGGTGTGTTCACGCTTGCTCTGGTCCCGTACACGAGTCTGGCAGGCAAAGAACGGCTGGAAGCCTTCGCGCTGCAGGTTATCGAGCAGGGTTATGGTCGGGATGTAGGTGTATCGGTCGCTGCGTGATTCATGCTTTTCTTCACTAAAGACACTCGGTACGTAATGTGCCAGTTCATCACGGGTTAGCGGGCGGTCGCGGCGAACGAGGTTTACCGCTCCAAAGCGAGATACTAATCGGGTCATGGTTAATTCCGTTTTCGGAGATTAAAAACAAAAAGGCCATGCTTCCCGAAGGAGGCATGACCCGTATGATGATCGTTTGGCTACTAATAAAGAAAGTTAACCTGCGGTATTCCTGCAACCGCTAAGATCCTCCAGCTCTTTTTTTGTATTCTTAATACCGGGACTAAAATGCCCTACTTTTTTGTCATTAACATAAACATCGAACGTTGCGGCATTGCCAAGCGCATCAATGAACTGAATCCAGGCGTTATCGCCATTTCGCCAGCCCAGCGAAGAGGGTAATGGAAACTGTTGGTCATCGGTCACGATCATTATTGCTGTTTTGTCATCATGTGAATCCGCGCGTGTACCGTCCGGCAGGTCGATAAGCACATTATGTTGTAAGATATTTTGCTCATCCGGGTTCATGGTGCAGTTAAGGTTAACAACGACATTTTCCGGGTTAGTGATCAGGTATTCAGTTATGCCCTGACCAAAGCCACTGGCCCACATATTAGGAACCGCAAAAGAGGTAACAGGGAATAACAACATGGTAAAAATAGATAGTCTTTTCATATCCAAACCTTAATTCATTATAATTTATTTTGAGTCAGGCCATTTATAACGGAAGACTTCTTTTCCATTATACAGTCCGACCATGTCATCAAATTGAGGTCTTTTACTATTAGGTCTAAAGGTTACTTTCATGCCGGGACTGCACAGATCCTTGACTGTCACATTAATTTTAGCATCAGCAGTAATGGTATAACCCGTTGCAATATAATCAGTTAGGCTATTCTTGTCACCAGGATTGATCCATCCCCAAACACCAGCTTCGCAATCTTTTAAAGGGGCAGAACGTATCAAGATAAACCCACCTGACGCATCAATTTCAGTAGCTTTACACATTTTTCTCACCTGCTGATAAGCATTGCACCAAAACCTGTTGCCATCCTTATTGTTGACTGCGGCAGGTAATACACCTTTATAAAGGCTGGATGCCTCTGCTAAATTTGATGTAATTATTCCAGCAGCGATCCCAGATATTAATAACAATAACCTTGTTTTTTTCATTTCATTATCCTTTTATTTGGTTAAATATTGTTGGTACTAAAGGAAGATATAACGTCTTCGATACACTGAAAGTGAGGTAGTGCCTGAAGAAAATCGGGACGAGAAAGAATTTCGCGCACCGCCATATCCGGGGCAAAACTGTCCTTATTAAGCGTGACCGCCCGTATATCCGCCAGAGGAAACACGGCGATCCGGGCCTGATGCTCACCGGTCAGATACCACTCACGGTCACGCAAGACCAGACGATAGGGAGCGAGTCCCGTGCAGCGGCAACCATTACCCAATAGCGTCACCCTCCGGTGTTCAGAAACTGCACTCACCAGTCTGGTAAATACGCCGAGGTCTGGTGATGGCAATAGTGAATCCCCGTTCCAAATAAGGCATGGAGACTCACCCGGCCCGCTCAGAAGTGAACTGACCAGATGGTTATCCATATCCGGAAACAATGCTTCAACACCTGACTGGCGGGCGAAAGTCAGCACCGCCAGCTCTCTCTGGCGGCTACCGGACAGCAAACGACACTGACCTTTGCGATACTCAAGATCCAGATACATCAGCCGTTCCCTAAAGTCCCGACGCAGGGTACGAACCGATACGCCAAATTCAGTTGCCAGCGTTCGCATATCTAGCGTTTCGCCCGCTACCAGGCGGCTTATAATTAACGAAAGCCTGACGGCAAGCCGATCATGACGGCGTTCAGCCTGAGTCATGAGACAAGTTCTCCAGTGTGATAATTAGCTGAAAATAAGAAGGTTATTTTAACTAGGGAGCAGGACAGGGAATGGACACAAGAAGACGTATTTTTTAATGTTGCTGAATGCAGCCACGACGGGCTATCAAGAGAAAGCGGACCAAATTTGGTAGCCTATAAAACGTCAGAACGGACAGGATATGTCCCGATAATAACCGCAGGTGAGCCAAGGTTAGAAGAAAATCCAGTCCCAAACGGCACGGGCAACGGATACTACGGCATCGCGGACCGTACGAATGACCGCTTTTAGTGGTGCGGGAATAAATGATGCTGTTTCCGCAGAATCAAAAACCTCTCCCACAGCATCGCCAAAGCCCTCACGTGCCTGCTTTTTTACCGGCTCACTGCATAACCTCCCGTGGAGTTGCTTCATCAGCGGGCTGGTGGCACGGTCCGGCAGGCAACGCATCATGGTTTCAACCATTGATGGCAGGTTCCATTCTGTTCGGGCTGAGACTGCACATACTGGATGATGCGGTGAAAACAGTTGGCGAATGGAGTCCTGCTTGGTCACGATATTAGTCAACTGGTGCGGTGATGGTGCATTGCTGGTGGCGTCCCATTCATGACATGGCTCGATTTTGTCAGCCTGGTTAACGACAATCAGCACCCGTTGCTGGTAGCCAGCCATCACACGCCGGTAGAAACGTTCATCGATGGAGAAAGCACGATCATCGGCTTTAATAACCCACAGAATTAAATCCAATTCAGGAAGGATACAGCGATACAAAGATTCATATTCTTTATCCCGTTGCTCACTCTCACCGACACCGGGCAGGTCTACCAGTATCAGGCTATGTTCACCTCTTCTCAGGCGAAATCGCAGTACGTCACGGGTGCAGGCGTTGACATCACTGACGGGGGTAACCTCACTCTGGAACAGCGCATTACAGAGCGACGATTTACCTACACCTGTTTTGCCCATGATCCCGATGACCGGTTCGTAGTGAGTGAGTTTTTGAATATGGTCAAGAATATGTTTGCCAATGGCATGGGGGAGTGACGCCAACGGTTTCTCGATGGCCCGCAGACCTTCTATTTTTTTCATAAAACAACCTCAGACAGAAAAACAAAACCCCCGAGCCAGGAAGGTTTCGGGGTGATTCACTGAGATAATATCTGTCTGAAATTATTTGGAATGATGTTCAGATGTATACCCTGTTCCCATCTGGTTTTTTACTACCCGCAGATGCGTGAGCACTCATTGTCGATAAGACATTTGAGCGCCTCATCCAGCGTCATGCTTTTACTTTCAGCAATCTGGCTCAACTTTTTTTGGTATAATTTATTCAATTTCAAAGGTGTTGCTGTATCTTTTATCTTTTTCCTACGGGATTTTTGTTCCCAAGCTTTGCCCAGTTCTTCGAGCAATATCTTTTTATGCTCTAAAGCACTTCCTAATCCTTGATAATTCAATTTTGCAATACTTCTTCTTTTATTTTCTTTCAGATATCCTAGTTGCTCGTTACTCCAACCTGTCCAGTTATCAAAGATGGCGATAATAAAATGGTAGCGTTGCTCACAGGAAATAGGTTTGGTATTAATAGCAAGATATTTTTTATTCATTTGTTCCCAAACCCACTGGCATTGCCCTTCATTATTCTTGTCCAACCATGAAAACGGATTGAGAAATTGGTTACTGACATTAGCCCATTCATACTCGATTTCTTTTATAATCTTATCGCGTGAATTCATAGATGAATAAAACACTATGAGAATCTCAATGATTTCCTTTAGTACATCAGGGATGACATCAGTATTTTTTATTCTTGAAAAATCCAACCCATTAGCCTGATAGCATTTTAATCGTTCTTGACGCTGCGTATTTCTTTCTTTTTCATTCTCCACCCCGCCTTGCGTATCAGGATCGTACTGTGACATAAGAAACTTTGTTTCAAACGATTTTTCTCCCCCCATATTTTCGGCAGATAATGTTACTCCGGGATCATATCCAGGAGACAGAGGCACTAACTCAGACTTTGTGTTTCGAATGTTCCCATTAGCTAAAGAAGCTGTCTTCGTCAGCAAATGAAAGAGAAAGAAATGCATCGCCCTCGGATTTTTCTTTAGCCACTTCAGACGCCTTGCCTGACTCTGACGTCTTTCCCGCATATCTCGCTCATCGGCCCCACCCGCTCTCATGACCTCCTCCCCTCATCCAAAACGCTTGTTTTCCATCATTTTCATTCAAGATTAAATGAAGCAATTTAAGATGTAAATCTTACTTTTTTTGAAGGGGAAATAACAATAAAAACACTGTAAATTCGTAGTAAAAGTGTAGTGATTATTTTGATTTCAAGGCAATTATATCAATAAGTTATATCATTCAGACTCAATCAATCATACCGAAAATACATATGATTACTTATAGAATCTATG
Organism: Kluyvera genomosp. 1; assembly: GCF_001266615.1. Lineage (GTDB taxonomy): Bacteria > Pseudomonadota > Gammaproteobacteria > Enterobacterales > Enterobacteriaceae > Kluyvera > Kluyvera cryocrescens_A. The sequence continues at coordinate 8,918 of NZ_LGHZ01000006.1, forward strand.
AAACCACCACCGATGATGCTCTACATAAACTCTTCGTCAGATGTTGCTGTCGTCCCCTCAACTATCAAATCGCTTCGACCCGCCAAAAAACCATCAAGTACAAAAGCAGTTTTTTTCACTCCTACACATAGCGGTCCCTTGAGATTAAATGTCAAAAACCTCGCGTAATGCAGTGCTCAATGGCAGCTTATAGATTGGTATGTAGTAGCGTTCAGGGAACTCGATAGCTGATAGAAAGCGGATCGTTATGATGTAGCACTTAGCAATTCAATTTGCCTTTAGGCCCGTAGTGGCATAGAGGTCAATGACCTTCAACTTTTTTTACAGATTACCGGGTTGGTATGCCGAAGCACGTGGTCGTTATCAAACATCGCGAGTCTGGCTTACCTTTCTTAACCGGAGAATCGAATAATGAACACCCATACATCTCTTTTAGAAGACCAGTTTGTCAATATGGCATATATCACCAGTCTGACGGGCTTAACGGACAAGTGGTTCTACAAGCTAATTAAAGATGATGTTTTCCCAAAACCAATAAAAATGGGCCGTAGCTCCCGCTGGCTAAAAAGCGAAGTTGAATCCTGGCTCCAGGAACGTATTAACCAATCCCGTAAATAACCTCAATCCAAACTAACGTTGCAGTACGAAGATAGTTATCCGGCTCCCCGGAGATTTTCTGCTGCCTGTAATTTAAGCCAGAAGGAATATAAACGATGAAAGGCTATAAACCGCGTTACGAAGAACTTCAAAAATGCTACCAGACCTGGTTGACTGATTTTACGAAGCTGACTGTCCGGCAGGGAATGTGCCATCAAAACATATATCACTATCATAGCCTGACGGTTGGCTGTCTAAATTTTCATGGTAAAGAAGCTGTTATTGCTATTGTGCCCCACTGGCTACACCGGCTTATTTACGGAAAGGGAGCGGCAGCATCATTATCGATAGATGATGACCTGAGCGTAAGCTTATTAACGCAGGAACACCTGTTGGCCCATCATCCCATGCTTGAAGGCGTTCTGCTTTCCGAATGCGTCCGTTTAAAACAGCGTTCACTTGCAAATAAGCTCACCAGTCTGTTTCAGCAGTTTAGAGGGACTGAGCTCCGTCTAAAGCTTGTATGGCTATGCTGGTACGATTTGATGTTGGGCAACTGTCTTGCTGATTGGGTTGAAAGTTTAAAATTCAAAACAAGCGAGGAGGTAAATAGCTGGGTCAATGACCGTCAGGCTGAGAACCACATGCTTACCAGCAAGATGGATGAGTACGTCTGCTTTGCATACCGCACTGTACTCGATCCGCTGATTTGAGCCTCAAGCCTTGTTCTGTAAGGGCTAAGAAATGTTCAGGGAGTTAAAATTAATATCGGTTAATTAATATAATTAATAGGCACTCCCTTTTTATATTCCTCTTAACCCTGTCTACAGATCTGCCCATTAATAATCCATCCCTCAGCTCATTGCCGCGGGAGTATCCTCCTCTACATGGCTGTTCCAAGCAGCAGTCAGGAAATAACCACATGAATATTGAACGATCCTGGACACCAGACTGGTTTCTGGAGTCTGTCTTGAACTGGCATACGGATAATATGATCAACCGGTATGCTTGCCTGCGGGCTATTCGAATAGACTTGTTCTACAAAAATGGAACGCCTAGATATGCACAACCTGGACACCACCAACTGGAACTGGATATCCACTTGTTAATGAAAAACATGATGAGTCTGCGGGCCGTAGTAGGTTATTTCTGGGTCATAGAGTGGACTGAGGATCACCGCTACCACGCCCATGCAGTCTTCTGGTTAGATGGTAATCGGACCCAGATAACTTATCCATGGGCTGCGAAAGCGGGCGAGCTATGGAGCAACATTACAGACAGGGAAGGCTGGCATCACCGTTGCGAGTACAAGGAACACTATCGAGCAAATATCAATATCCCTGTTCACTACAACGATCCTGGAAGTATTACCAACATACGGCAGGTACTCGCCTATATGACAAAAATCCAACAGAAGGAGGGGTTGCTACTCCACGGCTGCAATGAAGTACCTGAGCGTCCACTGACAGGTCGTCCACGACTTCCCCTGCAACTCAACTGAACAGGTATGCAGGTTTATCTGCTGCAGGATACGCTCTAATGCCCAATACGGCAGACCAGAAAACGATTGCTGCAGCACAGCAAATAATCAAATTTTACTAATGCACACAGATAGAGGTAACTGGCATAGCCTTTTTGTCATCGTGAAACCACTTATCGGAAGAGTCATAACTGGATCTGATATAGATACAGTCGTTGTGAACAAATTGCGGTAAAATCTCGTCAACAGCAGTTGCTAAGAATCGAACACAGGATAAAAAATGACAAGCTTTCAACAGCGTGCAGAACTACATCGCCAAATCTGGGCTATCGCCAACGATGTCAGAGGCTCGGTAGATGGATGGGACTTTAAGCAGTATGTCCTTGGTGCACTTTTCTACCGCTTTATCAGTGAAAACTTCTCCAGTTACATCGAAGCTGGTGATGACAGCATCCACTATGCTGCGCTTGATGACAGTATCATTACCGATGACATCAAAGATGATGCCATCAAAACCAAAGGCTATTTCATTTACCCGAGCCAGCTATTCTGCAACGTTGCAGCTAAAGCCAATACCAACGACAGGCTGAATGCTGATTTAAACAGCATTTTTGTCGCCATTGAAAGTTCAGCTTATGGCTATCCATCTGAAGCCGATATCAAAGGCCTGTTTGCTGATTTTGACACCACCAGTAACCGTCTGGGTAACACGGTAAAAGACAAAAATAGCCGTCTGGCCGCCGTGCTGAAAGGTGTAGAAGGTTTAAAACTGGGTAACTTTAATGACCACCAGATTGACCTGTTCGGTGATGCGTACGAGTTCCTGATTTCTAACTATGCGGCAAATGCAGGTAAATCAGGCGGAGAGTTCTTCACACCACAGCACGTTTCAAAACTGATTGCACAACTAGCAATGCACGGTCAGACCCACGTTAACAAAATCTACGACCCGGCAGCAGGCTCGGGCTCACTGCTGCTGCAGGCGAAGAAACATTTTGATAACCACATCATCGAAGAAGGTTTCTTTGGTCAGGAAATAAACCATACGACGTTCAACCTGGCGCGTATGAACATGTTTCTGCACAACATCAACTACGACAAATTTGATATCAGGTTGGGTAATACCCTAACTGAACCACACTTTGGCGATGAAAAGCCGTTTGATGCGATTGTTTCTAACCCGCCGTATTCGGTGAAATGGATTGGCAGTGACGACCCGACGTTGATAAACGATGAGCGTTTTGCTCCGGCAGGTGTGCTGGCTCCAAAATCAAAAGCTGACTTTGCGTTTGTGCTTCATGCGCTGAACTATCTTTCCGCCAAAGGCCGGGCGGCGATTGTCTGCTTCCCGGGGATCTTCTACCGTGGCGGTGCAGAGCAGAAAATCCGTCAGTATCTGGTTGATAACAACTATGTTGAGACGGTGATTTCTCTCGCCCCGAACTTGTTCTTCGGCACCACCATTGCCGTCAATATTCTTGTGCTGTCAAAGCACAAAACCGATACCAGCGTGCAATTTATTGATGCCAGTGGGCTGTTTAAGAAAGAAACCAATAACAACATTCTCACCGATGCCCATATCGCTCAGATCATGCAGGTGTTCAGTAGCAAATCAGATGTTGACCATCTGGCAAAATCAGTGCCCTTTGAAAGAGTGGCCGGGAATGAATACAACCTTTCTGTCAGCAGCTACGTGGAAGCGAAAGACACCCGTGAAATCGTCGATATTACGGAACTGAATGCTGAATTGAAAACTATCGTCAGCAAAATCGACCAGTTACGCAAAGACATTGATGCGATTGTGGCTGAGATTGAAGGTGGCGAGGAGCAGAAATGAGCGAACTGAGTTATCTTGAAAAACTGCTAGATGGGGTTGATGTTGAGTGGAAGCGTTTAGGTGATGTGGCTCGCATCAAAAACGGCAAGGATCACAAGGCGCTTGGCGAAGGCGAATTTCCGGTTTACGGTTCAGGTGGAATTATGCGATACGCAGACACCTACGCCTACAACAAACCTTCTGTTTTAATTCCGAGAAAGGGCTCGCTTGGTAATCTATTTTTCGTTGATGTTCCGTTCTGGACTGTTGACACCATTTTTTATACGGAAATTGATGAAGCACAAATTTGCCCAAAGTATCTTTACTACTTCTTGACGACGGTAGGTCTTGGCGAAATGAACCAAGCAGGTGGCGTGCCAAGCCAGACACAATCAGTTTTAAATAAGCTGAAAATCCCTATCCCCTGCCCGGACACTCCAGAAAAATCCCTTGCCATCCAGTCTGAAATCATCCGGATTCTGGATACGTTTACTGCACTTACCGCTGAGCTTACCGCTGAGCTTAGCATGCGTAAAAAGCAGTACAACTACTATCGCGACAAGTTGCTGGACTTTAAGGAAAGTGAATACGTCAAGGAAATGACATTAGGTGATATTTATGATTTTCAGTATGGAACAGGTAATACGATCCCTAAATCTGGAGGGCAATACCCAGTTTATGGCAGCAATGGGATTGTCGGCACTCATGATAAATATAATAGCGAAGATTCGCCGGTTATTGGCCATATAGGTGCTTACGCAGGCATTGTTAATTGGGGTAAAGGCAAGCATTTTGTTACGTATAATGGCGTCATTTGTAAACATAAATCGACAGAAGTTTTACCGCAATTTGCATACTATTTATTACTGTTACAAGATTTTGGTTCTAAATCTAACAGTGCCTCACAGCCGTTTGTTTCATATCACATACTGAAAGCTCCTGTTGTATTAGTTCCCCCTTTAGATGAACAAACTCGTATCGTCACAGTTCTCGACAAATTTGAGACATTAGCAAACTCTATCAGCGAAGGCCTTCCTCGCGAAATTGAACTGCGACAAAAGCAGTACGAATATTATCGAGACATGCTTTTTAGCTTCCCGAAGCCGGAAGTGGCAGAGGCATAACATGAGCAAGACACTCTCAGAGATAGCCCAACAACTGAGTTCGCCCAGGAAAACCAAAAAAACTGTCACCAAGGAAGTAGAGCAGATTAAGTCTGTACCAAAGGTGCAGTTAATCTACGCTTTCAATGGCACGGGTAAGACACGTCTTTCCCGGGATTTCAAGCAACTGATTGCGTCCAAAGTAAATAACGCAGAAGATGAAGACGAAGCTGAGCAGTCCGAGTCGTCGCACAAAAAAATCCTCTATTACAATGCATTCACCGAGGACTTGTTTTATTGGGATAACGATCTGCAAGAAGACGCAGAACCGAAGCTGAAGGTGCAGCCTAATTCCTATACAAACTGGTTGCTGACATTGCTAAAAGATTTGGGGCAGGATGGCAATATCGTCCGTTATTTCCAGCGCTATGCGAACGACAAGCTAACGCCACACTTCAATCCAGATTTTACAGAAGTTACTTTTTCCATGGAGCGCGGCAACGATGAACGTTCCGCCCATATCAAGTTATCTAAAGGCGAAGAGAGCAACTTCATCTGGAGTGTTTTTTACACCTTGCTGGATCAAGTCGTCACAATTCTCAATGTCGCCGATCCGGATGTACGTGAGAACCGAGAGTTTGATCAACTGGAATATGTATTCATTGATGATCCCGTTAGCTCCCTTGATGATAACCATTTGATTGAATTAGCAGTCAATCTTGCAGGGCTGATCAAATCCAGTGAATCCGATTTGAAGTTCATTATCACGACGCATAATCCACTATTTTATAATGTGCTTTTCAATGAGCTGAACGGAAAAGCTTGTTACATGTTGGAGAGTTTTGAGGATGGTACATTTGCCCTCACAGAAAAACATGGCGACTCTAACAAGAGTTTTTCCTATCATCTCCACCTAAAGCAAACCATCGAACAGGCTATTGTTAATAACAACGTGGAAAGATATCACTTCACGTTACTGCGCAATCTGTATGAGAAAACGGCCAGTTTTTTGGGCTACCCTAGATGGTCCCTACTTTTACCCGACGACAAAGAACTCTATTTGAATAGAATTATGCAGTTCACAAGTCACTGTACGCTATCGAATGAAGCCGTTGCAGAACCAACGCCAGCGGAGAAAGCAACAGTCAAACTGTTGCTCGAACACTTGAAAGATAACTATAACTTCTGGCAGCAGGAACAAAAAAATGGTTGATTGTACCAAGCCAATTGCTGAGTCCAATAATTTTATCATTTTGGACAAATACAACCCGGACTGGAAGATTACCGAGAGCTACCAGAGCGAAGGTGATCTGGAGCGTGAGCTGATTCAGGATTTAGTTAACCAGGGCTATGAATACCTGCCAACCCTGAACAACACCAAGGCTATGCTCGCCAATGTCAGGGAACAGTTGCAAAGCCTTAACAATGTGGAGTTCCTGGAGGCTGAATGGCGTCGCTTTGTAGAAACCTGGATGGACAAGCCCAGCGATGGCGTTGTCGAAAAGGCCCGCAAAATTCATGATGATTATGTTCATGATTTCGTCTTCGACGATGGCCGTATTCAGAATATCTATCTGCTGGATAGAAAAAACGTCCTTCGCAATAAAGTGCAGGTCATCAAGCAGTTTGAACAAGCAGGCACGCATGCCAATCGCTACGATGTCACCATTCTGGTCAATGGCCTGCCGCTGGTACAAATTGAATTGAAAAAACGCGGTGTCGCTATACGTGAAGCCTTCAATCAGATACACCGTTACAGCAAGGAAAGCTTTAACAGTGACAATTCTCTGTTTAAGTATCTGCAACTGTTTGTTATATCCAACGGCACCGATACCCGTTACTTTGCCAATACCACCAAGCGGGATAAAAACAGTTTTGATTTCTCCATGAACTGGGCGAAGTCCGACAACACGTTGATTAAAGACCTGAAGGACTTCACCGCCACGTTTTTCCAGAAGCATACCCTGCTCAATGTGCTGTTTAACTACAGCGTGTTTGACAGTAGCCAGACGCTGCTGGTGATGCGCCCCTATCAGATTGCTGCCACCGAGCGAATCCTATGGAAAATTAACAGTTCCTTTACCGCGAAGAACTGGTCAAAGCCAGAAAGCGGGGGATTTATCTGGCACACTACCGGATCAGGCAAAACCCTGACCAGCTTTAAGGCCGCACGGCTGGCAACCGAACTGGACTTTATTGATAAAGTCTTCTTTGTGGTCGACAGGAAAGATCTCGATTACCAGACCATAAAAGAGTATCAGCGCTTCTCGCCGGACAGCGTGAATGGTTCTGACAATACTGCAGGCCTTAAAAGGAATCTGGATAAAGACGATAATAAAATTATCGTCACTACTATTCAGAAACTGAATAACCTGATGAAGGCGGAAGCGGACTTGTCCGTCTATCAGCAGCAGGTGGTGTTTATTTTTGATGAATGTCACCGTAGTCAGTTTGGTGAAGCACAGAAGAACTTAAAAAAGAAATTCAAACGGTATTACCAGTTCGGTTTTACCGGCACGCCCATTTTCCCGCAAAACGCATTAGGGTCGGAAACGACCGCCAGCGTTTTTGGCCGTGAGTTACATTCTTACGTGATTACCGATGCCATTCGTGATGAAAAGGTGCTGAAGTTTAAGGTGGACTATAACGATGTCCGCCCGCAGTTTAAGGCGCTGGAAACCGAAACCGACGAGAAAAAACTCAGTGCCGCGGAAAATCAGCAGGCTTTTCTTCACCCGCTGCGCATCCAGGAAATCACACAGTACATACTGAACAACTTCTGCCAGAAAACACATCGCACTTTCCCTGGTGCCAGAGGTTTTAATGCCATGCTGGCAGTAAGTAGCGTGGATGCGGCAAAAGCGTATTACGCGACGTTTAAAGAGCTACAGAAAGAGGTGGCTAATAAATCAGCCAGCTATAAACCGTTGCGGGTGGCAACTATCTTCTCTTTTGCGGCTAATGAAGAACAAAGTGCTATCGGTGACATTACTGATGAAAGCTTTGATACCAGTGCAATGAATAGCAGCGCCAAAGAGTTTCTGGATGCAGCCATTGATGATTATAACGCTCACTTTAAGACGAATTTCAGCACTGACAGCAACGGTTTTCAAAACTATTACCGTGATTTGGCCCTGCGAGTTAAAAATCAGGACATCGACCTGCTCATTGTGGTGGGAATGTTTTTAACCGGTTTTGACGCTCCGACGCTGAACACCCTGTTCGTCGATAAAAACCTGCGTTATCACGGCTTGATGCAGGCATTCTCCCGCACCAACCGTATCTTTGATGCCACCAAGACCTTCGGCAATATAGTGACGTTCAGGGATCTTGAACGCGCAACCATTGATGCTATTACGCTGTTTGGTGATAAGAACACCAAAAATGTGGTGCTGGAGAAAAGCTATAAAGAGTACATGGAGGGCTTTACTGATATCGTGACAGGTGAGGCTAAGCGCGGCTTTATGGATATTGTGACGACCTTGGAACACCAGTTCCCTGATCCGGCTAGCATTGATAGCGAGAAGGGGAAAAAAGCCTTCGTTAAACTGTTTGGTGAATACCTGCGGGCTGAAAATATCCTGCAAAACTACGACGAATTTGCCATGCTGAAAGATCTGCAAAAAGTCGATATCAGCGATTCCGATGCCGTGGAAACCTTCAAGACAGCGCATTATCTTGACGATGAAAAGTTTGCCGAATTACAGACCATTCGTCTCCCCACAGAACGTAAGATTCAGGACTATCGTTCAGCCTACAATGATATCCGTGACTGGCAGCGTCGCGAGAAAGTGGCTAATGACAAGGATAAGTCAACCACTGACTGGGATGATGTCGTGTTTGAAATTGACCTACTGAAATCTCAGGAAATTAACCTGGACTACATTCTTGGTCTAATTTTTGAACACAACAGGCAGAAGAAAGGTAAAGAGGCACTGACTGAAGAGGTTAGACGGTTAATTCGCTCAAGCCTAGGTAACAGGGCAAAAGAAGGTCTGATTGTTGACTTTATTCAGCAGACTAACCTTGATGACATGCCGGACAAAGCCAGCATCATTGATGCATTCTTCATTTTTGCTCAGCGTGAGCAGCTACGTGAAGCTGAAGCGTTGATAAAAGAAGAAAACCTCAATGAAGAGGCAGCGAAGCGCTATATCCGTACATCGTTAAAACGCGAATATGCCACCGAAAATGGCACTGAGTTAAACGAGACTTTACCAAAACTTAGTCCGTTAAATCCTCATTACAAAACGAAAAAACAAACCGTTTTTCAGAAATTTGGGGAGTTTATTGAGAAGTTTAAAGGGGTGGGCGGACAAATTTAGTCGTGGGCACATTGGGGGGACAAAATAGTCCCCTTTGATTAAGGATAGCCGTTGCATCGACCCGTTGAACTCAGAGCGATGAGCGGATATTGGCAATTGCACTGCAACTGATGAATGGATTACTAACGCACCAATGTATGAGCAAACAGATCACAGAGCACATCAAGATTGATTATTAATAATTCCAAAAAACATAGATTAAACAAAAAGCTTTAGAATTCCTTCTAAAGCTTATATTTATCCGTAATTTTAATGCAGGATTTTATTTAAATTTGTATTAAAATATTTTAGACTTCCAATTATTTTATCAAAGATAAAATCTAACGCATGGCTATAACCCGATGCTAAAGTTGCACTATCAAAGCCAAGCTTAGCTAAATGTTCGATGGATTTATCCACTGCTTCGTGAGCTTCAGCGTTTCTCAAATCGTTATTAATAAAGAGAGCCGCTAACTTAAAATTAGGCGAATTAAATGCTGTAAGTTCATTAGCATGTTTAAGTGCTGATTGCTCCTCATTCTGTTCAAGAATAGCATCCGTAAAATTTAATATTCCTTGCAATAACTTTAGCGCTTGCATTCTTTCAACATCCTTAGGCTTTACACCCATTGCAATACTTAATTTCTTTAACGAGCCTATTTTAATTTTATTTATAATCTCGTTTATAGTTTTGCATCGCGCTAAGAAATCTTGCTCCTGCATATCACTTGAAGCCACATGAGCAAGCTTTTGCAATACAGGATAGTTTCTTAATCCCTCAGCATTGAGCTCATCATTGTTGTATTCAAAAATATCAAAACCAGTCAGGTGAACATCTAAAAAGGCCCCTAGAGACACTAAATTCTCATTAAGATTTGCTAGTTCTCTAGCAAATCTAAAAGTCTTTGAAACAATATGCTCAACATCTATTAAGTTAAAATCGATAAGACTTGGATCTTTTGCAAAATCAAATACATGATATATTTCCTTTTCTGGAACTCCTCGGTAAAGTTCATAAAAAGGTATTTTTACTAAGTTCCTGCCGATTCTAATACAGTCTCTAAACGCCCACTGTCCGCCGTAACTAGGATCTGTTCGATAATGATCGCCATCAAAAAATGGAATGGCTTCATAAGTTTTATCTTTTTCATATTTATTAAGAAAACCATCGTTAACATACACATATTCGCTCTTTCTAAAATCCTTTGCTCGGGACATTGTCATTGGTGCATTGTGACCAGGCCATACTAATGAGTTGACGTCTAATTCGACACAAAGTTCTGGCTGTACAGATTGAACAGTTCCCCACGCTTGAAGTATTACCTTATCTCCATGATCAACTATTTCGAACTCAATCCAAGGAAGATTTAATACGTAGTGATTAGAGCCTGATAAAAGGTTGAGCACATCCTTAGTTCGTTCGATATAGGCTTCATAGAAGAAAACTTTTACTCCAACACAACCTTTCATCCATAAATATTTTCTGAGGTAATCGTTCCTCATTGTCCACTTAACATCTTTGTTGCTCTTAAAGTAATATTCACTTGAGACATCACCTTGCGCAACTCCATAAGATGGCGAAGTAACCTCATCAAATATAACTTTTTGTTCATCATCACCTATTAGTCTCGGTTTTAAACCCAGTTTCATCCAGACATCTTCGGCCAAATAAAAGGAGTAATGAGAACCAGATCCCCAAGAAGCTACAATATACCCATAACCAGAAATAGAAATATTAATATCCCAAGCGCCACCTTTTACTGTGCAGTCTGGCGTGGAAAAAGTTACGACTCCATCTCTGGATTCACGTAACACGCTTACTTTTGAAACATCATTTTCGGGCACTACAGCCATAATCATATGAGTATATTCATAATCATCTTGATATTTATTTTTTTCGTATCTATGAGTTACAGTAACATCTCTCTGAGGGTTAGAGTTTTCTTCAACAAATAATAGATCTTTTAAACCTTGAGGTATTTTATCAAGCGGTAAAGGAAGCTGGGAAATATAATCAAGCATATAATAATCTCTCGTGATAATCCTAGATGTTAACTAATTTAGTAATTATATCAAATTTGAATTATTTATGTCTAATCTGACCTTGGCAATAAACACACCATAGGGGTTTAAGAATTTCTACAAGCTGTGATGGTTATATACCTATCGCTGAGGTGTTCTATTACTTGATGCGAAGTGATGATCCGCTTTTGGCACAGAGCTGCCTGTCAGATTAGGTTTAGATCTGTGCCATATTTTTGCCAGGTAAAATCTGAGCTAACACAATTTAGATAAGTTAACCTATCTGCATGGATTTATTTATTATAATATTTGGTGAGCACATACTAGCCCACTTTTATTACATTTACTATTCCATCGATTCGCAGACAGAGTTTTTAAATTTCACTAACTCTAAATAGTTCGCTGTTCATTAATCTATATTGTTATTAATCCACTCTAATATCTTATTAAAAAAATTACAGTGGGTTATCTATTCCAGAGCGCTTTGTGTATTTTTCCTGTTTGGTGATAATCGGAAACCAGATCGATAAACTCTTTAAAATCCTTGTTCTCAACCACCAGGCGGTTGACGGATTGCCAATCAATACTTGTTCGCTCTCGTGCAGGAATCAGAGTTTGGCTATTACCGGGATCTTGCGGGTTAAGCAGGATCACACCGATACCATGTAATGCACACAACATTTGCAGTTCTCTTTCAACGCCACGCTGCTTATCTTCATTTATTTCGGTCGCGACCAGATAGCCAAAGTGGGCCCAACTTGAATTACTCACTGCCTGGAAGAAACATTCTCGAACATTGCTACGGTTAAGCTGGCGTTTTACCTCAAAGGACCACAGCCGCGTTAAACGCCCTTCGCTATAACGTACACAATTTTGCACAACGCTATCCCAGCCTTTATCGAGAGGCTGCAATGCAACAATATCAGGATAAAGCCAATGGTTTGCTCCGAGACCTTTGTTATTGCTTGAACGCTTTTCATCGATACGACGGCAAAGTAATTCTTCTTCTTCAGAAAGGTACTCAATCAAAAGCGGGTAAAGAGCATGCTCAGAAAAAGCTACCGTCTCAGCAGACGGAGTCGGAGCAATATCAAAAGATGACTCTTGTTGCACGCCATTATCGATTTCCTTACCCCAGTAATAAAGTCTGGGCCGAGGTTTGTCACGCGTCATAACCTGAGGACACATCGCTTTTGCCTGAACGGTTCTGCTCCCACCAACTTCAGCAGCTATTTGACTCAAGAAATCTTCATCACTGGCGAATCGAGGATTTTGACGCTTTACAGCAAGCTCTGCGCCATAGTGATCAATGATTTTTTGGGCAAGCTGACGGGCTGTAAATTGCTCATCAGGATTAGCCTGAAGAACATTAATAATCATCTGTGGGCGACTAGTCATGGCTCCTGCCTTTAATGTAACAGTAAGAACGCTTCTATCTGAATGAATGGCTAAATCTCAGATGCTGCTTTTCTGATGAGACAGTGTAAAACTACCTATCACTTGAACCAAGCTTACAATATGAGTTTTTGGCATTGAACAACAGATTTCATTACAAAAACGAACACCGCATCAGAAGCCATGTTAAAGAAAAAAATAAGGTATGTCAGACACATACCTTAAATACATCTAATCATTCCATGCTTAATTTGGCAAAATCAAACGGACTCACCGCCTTCTCACGATTCGCATCAAGAAAATCAGCCCACCACTGCAGCATCAATCTGCGCTCATCCAGATGCTCGGCCTTATGAATATAAGCCGCACGCACAGAGTTACGCTCCATATGGCTCATCTGCCGTTCAACCGCATCCCTCGACCACAATCCCGATTCTATCAACGAGCTACATGCCATCGTCCTGAAACCATGCCCACAAACCTCTATCTTAGTGTCATAACCCATAACGCGCAGAGCCTTGTTTACCGTATTTTCACTCATCGGTTTACGATGGTCGTGATCGCCAATGAAAACAAAATCGCGATCGCCACTAAGTTTGTGCACCTGTTTAAGGATTGCTAACGCCTGACGAGATAACGGCACCAAATGAGGTGTACGCATTTTTGAGCCGCGCTGGGAGTGCTTTATCCCTTCAATAGCCTCTCGTTCTGCGGGTATCGTCCACATTGATGTTTCAAAATCAATCTCAGACCAACGAGCAAAACGCAATTCGCTGGAGCGGATGAAGACAAGGAGGGTTAACTCAACGGCAAGACGAGTCAAAGGCCTGCCGGTATAGCTATCAATGCGCTGAAGCAGTTCGGGAGTACGTCTCAACTCTAACGCAGGCCTATGCTGCCGGTTACTTGATGCAACAGCACCGGCCATCTCCTGTGCCGGATTATAATCAAGCAAACCACTCTGTACGGCATAACGCATAATTGCCGTAGTTCGCTGTTGCAGCCGTGACGCGACCTCAAGACGTCCAGACATCTCTACGGCTTTTATCGGGGCTAACAAATCCCGTGTTTTAAGTTCGGCTATATTACGTTTGCCAATGGCTGGAAAGAGATTGTCCTCCAGGCTTTTCAGCACTCGTCGGCTATGTTCTTCCGACCACTTTTTATTCGTGGCGTGCCACTCAATAGCAAGTTGTTCGAAAGTACGTGCTTCTTCCTGCTCAACCTTATCATTTTTCTTTTTGTCTCCCGGGTCGATGCCGTTTGCCAAAAGCTTACGGGCATCATCACGACGCGCTCTGGCATCCGCAAGAGACACGTCAGGATAAACGCCTAAAGCCAGCATCTTTTGCTTCCCGCTAAAGCGGTACTGCAGACGCCAGTATCTTGAACCATTTGGGTGGACGAGAAGATGCATACCGTTGCCATCGGTCAGCTTATATTGCTTATCCGTTGGCTTGGCTGTTCTGACTTTGATATCTGTTAGAGCCACGTTTATCCCCTCCCTGTTGGTATAAGCATTATCGAACCGGAAATACCATCATCTGTACCAACATCTGTTGGTAGATGCACGTTGAAGTCGGTTGACCTTGAGAGAGTTAATATAGCGGGAATGATGGCTAAATACTGGATTTCAGACATAAAAAAAGACCTCAGTCGAGGTCCATTTACATACTGTTGGTGCCGAAGGCCGGACTCGAACCGGCACGTATTTCTACGGTTGATTTTGAATCAACTGCGTCTACCGATTTCGCCACTCCGGCACGGAAAGGTATGCGGAAAACGTTGTGGATTATACCTACCGCGCGCTGCCATGCAAGCACCAGCATGTACCAAACACGCTAAGTGTTGAAAAAAACAGCATCTTTCTACCATCATCACTTCTCACCCAGAATCCCGCCTTCCGCCAAGCGCTGTACTCGCACATGCTCTACACTCTCTGTTCAACACCACACGAAAGAGATACACGATGTCCATAATAAAAAGCTACGCCGCTAAAAATGCTGGAGCGGAACTGGAAGTTTGGGAATACGACGCCGGCGAACTGCTGCCGGAAGACGTTGAAGTGAAGGTAGATTACTGCGGGATCTGCCACTCGGATCTGTCGATGATCGACAACGAATGGGGCTTCTCGCAATATCCGCTGGTTGCCGGCCACGAGGTGATTGGCCACGTAGTCGCGCTAGGTAGCGCCGCGCAGAGTAAAGGGCTGAAGATTGGTCAGCGCGTGGGTATTGGCTGGACGGCGCGAAGCTGCGGCCACTGCGATGCCTGCATCGATGGCAACCAGATCAACTGTACCGAAGGCTCGGTGCCGACCATCCTCAACCACGGCGGCTTTGCCGATAAGCTGCGCGCCGACTGGCAATGGGTGATCCCACTGCCAGACAACATTGATATCGAAACCGCAGGCCCGATGCTGTGCGGCGGGATCACCGTCTTTAAACCGCTGCTGATGCATCACGTCACCGCCACCAGCCGCGTCGGGGTGATTGGAATTGGCGGGCTTGGGCATATCGCCATTAAGCTGCTGCGCGCGATGGGTGCAGAAGTGACGGCCTTTAGTTCCAATCCGTCGAAAGAACAGGAAGTGCGGGCGATGGGTGCGGATCATGTGGTGAATAGCCGTTCACCAGAAGCGCTGAAAGAACTGGCCGGTCAGTTTGATCTGATCATCAACACCGTTAACGTGGACCTGAACTGGCAGCCGTACTTCGAAGCGCTGGCTTCAGGCGGTAACTTCCACACCGTGGGTGCGGTGCTCACGCCGCTGCCGGTACCAGCGTTTACGCTGATTGGCGGCGACCGTAGCATCTCGGGTTCGGCAACGGGTAACCCATTTGAACTGCGTAAGCTGATGAAATTTGCTGGCCGCAGCAAGGTCGCACCGATTACCGAGCTGTTCCCGATGTCTAAAATCAACGATGCCATCCAGCACGTCCGTGACGGTAAAGCCCGCTACCGCGTGGTCCTGAAGGCTGACTTCTGATGTGTTACCGGCGGCGCGTAGCCGCCGGTTCTCTCCTGGCGTTAGTCGTTGCCTAACGCCGCAAACACTTCCGCCACCGCTACGGCTCCCGGGTCCGGCACGCCGTTCAGATTATCGCTGTTAACATAAGAAGCGCGACCTGCTTTCGCCTGCTGCATCGTGGCCGTACTCTCCGCACCGCGCTGTGCGGCGCGAATCGCCTCGTCCAGTCCGCTATCACGCAACGCTTCCAGCGCGGGCTGTAGTGCGTCGATTAACGTTCTGTCGCCCACCTGCGCCCCACCGTAAAACTTCATCTGTTTTAAACCGGCCAGCAGCGCATTCGGCAGCGACTCGCCCTGTGATAACGCCTGCCCGGCGGCGGTAAAGAACAGCGACATCAGTACCCCGCTGGAGCCACCCATCACGGTCGCCAGCCGTTCACCAACAAACTGCAACAGCTGCGCCGGATCGTTCAACGGCAGCGCATGGCGCGCAAGCTGACTGGCAATATCCTGCGCCCCCAGCGCGAAGGTTGAGCCGGTATCGCCGTCGCCCACTTTCGCGTCCAGCGCGTTCAACCTTTCCTCAAGGCCGAGCAGCGTCTGGGTGACGCGGTCCACCACATCATGCACCTGCGCGTTCTCCGATGGCTGAACCTCCAGCGCGTCGTGCACTTTGGCATGTTGCAGCGTTTTAAGCGGCCCAAAGGCCGTCGCCTTCACCCAACCGACGGTTTCAACGTCGGCCAGCAGCGCCTGTTCAGTGGCGTCGTTCAGCATCAGCAATGAGAGCGAAAAACCTTTCATATCCAGCGAGCTGACCAGCGTGGCGGGGCCAATCAGATAAGCAATCTGTTCACGCAATGCCGAATGCGCCAGTTCTTTCGTCAACAGCGCCATCTCAAGCTCCGACACGCCGCCCAGGTTGTTAATCAGCACCGCGACGCGCGAATCACCCACCGAGGCTTTAAGCGTCTGTGCCAGAGTGTCGACCAGCGCCTTGCTGTTATGGCTGCTAACAGTTGATGCCCCAGGCTCGCCGTGAATACCCAGTCCAAGCTCGACCTGGCCGGGCTTAATGCGATCTTCGGCTTCACTGCCTGGCAGATTACAGCTCTCCATCGCTAGCCCAAGGCTGAAGACGTTGTCGCAGGCGCGCTGCGCTATCGCATGCACTTCACTGAGCGATTTACCCTGCTCTGCCGCATATCCGGCGATCTTGTGCACAAAAACGGTACCAGCGATGCCGCGCGGCTGCTTGTTCTCCGGCAGCGCGATGTCGTCAGCCACAATCACCATCTCAACCTTTAAGCCATGGCGCTTGGCCTTTTCGGCGGCGAGACCGAAGTTGAGACGGTCGCCGGTGTAGTTTTTGACAATCAGCAGGCAGCCGCGATCGCCGGTAACGGCAACAATCGCATTGAGCACCGCATCCACGCTGGGCGACGCGAAAACATCGCCGCAAACGGCAGCGGTGAGCATCCCTTTGCCAACAAAGCCCGCATGCGCCGGTTCGTGGCCGGAGCCCCCGCCGGAGATTATCGCCACCCGGCTTTTATCCCAATCGCTACGCGCCACGATGCGGATCGCCGGATCAACATCCAGCCGCAGTAAATTTCCGTGTGGAGCAGACAAGACTAAACCTTCAATCGCATCATCAACCAGCTGTTTGCGATCATTAAAAAAGAATCTGGACATAATGTTCCCAAAATAAACAAACCGTACGCAAAGCATAGTCCGCACTGAATATTGCGCCGCAAAACGGACAATTTACCGCACCGCAATGTCGTTGTTTTGCCTATACTCGACGCAGAGAAAATGGAGGATTACCCATGAGCGCACCTTTGCTGATTGCACGTACCCAGGATACCCAGTTGGTTTTACTTCCCGGCATGGCCAACCGTCACGGACTCATTACCGGCGCTACGGGGACAGGGAAAACCGTCACCCTACAAAAACTGGCGGAGTCGTTTTCCGAGATTGGCGTGCCGGTATTTATGGCGGATGTAAAAGGTGACCTGACCGGTATCGCGAAGGAAGGCCAGGCCTCCGAGAAGCTGCTGGCCCGGCTGAATAAAATCGGCGTGACTGACTGGGAACCGCACGCGAACCCGGTAGTGCTGTGGGATATCTTTGGCGAGAAAGGCCATCCGGTGCGCGCTACCGTCTCGGATCTTGGCCCGCTGCTGCTGGCGCGCCTGCTGAACCTCAACGAAGTACAGTCTGGCGTACTTAATATCATCTTCCGTATCGCCGATGACCAGGGTCTGCTGCTGCTCGATTTCAAAGACCTACGCGCCATTACCCAATACATCGGTGACAACGCCAAATCATTCCAGAACCAGTACGGAAATATCAGCAGCGCCTCCGTCGGCGCGATTCAGCGCGGGTTACTGACGCTGGAGCAGCAAGGCGCCGAGCATTTCTTCGGCGAGCCAATGCTTGATATCAAAGACTGGATGCGTACCGACAGCAACGGCAAGGGCGTCATCAATATTCTCAGCGCCGAGAAGCTCTACCAGATGCCGAAGCTGTACGCCGCCAGCCTGCTGTGGATGCTCTCTGAACTTTACGAACAACTGCCAGAAGCGGGCGACCTCGAAAAACCGAAACTGGTGTTCTTCTTTGACGAAGCACATTTGCTGTTTAGCGATGCACCACAGGTGCTGCTGGATAAAATCGAGCAGGTGATCCGCCTGATACGTTCCAAAGCCGTCGGCGTCTACTTTGTTTCGCAAAACCCGGCGGATATTCCCGACGCCGTGTTGGGGCAGTTGGGTAACCGCGTGCAGCACGCGCTGCGCGCCTTCACGCCGAAGGATCAAAAAGCGGTGAAAACCGCCGCGCAGACCATGCGGGCCAACCCGGCGTTCAGCACCGAACAGGCTATTCAGGAGCTGGGAACCGGCGAAGCGCTAATCTCATTCCTCGACGAGAAAGGTAGTCCATCGATTGTTGAGCGGGCAATGGTCATTGCCCCGGACTCGCGGATGGGGCCGGTGACCGACGATGAACGCAACGGCCTTATCAATAACTCACCGCTGTACGGTAAGTATGAGGATGAAGTCGACCGGGAATCGGCATTTGAGATGTTGCAAAAAGGCGTGCAGAACAGCGCAGGCCAAGCGGAGGCACCACCGGCGAAAGGCCAGCAGAGCGAGGATGGGGGTCTACTGGGGAGTCTAAAGGATATCGTCTTTGGCACCACCGGGCCGCGCGGCGGTAAACATGATGGGCTGGTACAAACGGCAGCGAAAAGCGCCGTACGTCAGGTCACCAATCAAATCGTGCGCGGGATGCTGGGGAGCCTGCTGGGCGGCAGACGCCGCTAACGGTTGGTGATTGCCGGGGAGCTACGTGAATCCTCTATCCGGTACCTATCACCGGAGCACGCGAAAGAATCACACGCCCCATTCAAATTTCAGCCACAAAAAACCCGGCGTCGCGAAACGAGGCCGGGTTTTAACATGGCGCTAAACCGTTAGCTTTTCCGCATCATCAGCCAGAGGCTTATCAGGAAGAAACTGGCGCTCGGCAGCAGCGCACCGATGATTGGCGGGATGCCATACACCAGGGTCAGCGGGCCGAAAATCTGGTCGAGAACGTAGAACACGAAGCCAAAGCTAATCCCCGTCACCACGCGCACGCCCATCGGCACACTGCGCAATGGACCAAAGATAAACGACAGCGCCATCAGCATCATCACCGCCACGGAGAGCGGCTGGAACACCTTGCTCCACATATTGAGCTGATAACGCCCGGAATCCTGGCCACTGGCCTTCAGGTACTTCACGTAGTTGTGCAGGCCGCTGATGGAGAGCGCATCGGGATCCAGTGCCACCACACCCAGCTTATCTGGCGTAAGGGTGGTCTTCCAGGTACCGCTAACCGTCTGCGTGCCGGTGATCTGCTTAGGATCGCTCAGGTTGGACTCGTCCACCTGCGACAGACGCCATACTTTCTGTTCGTTATCAAATTTCGCGCTGGCAGCATAGCGTACAGACTGTAAACGACGCTGGTCGTTAAAAGCATAAATGCTCACGCCGCCCAGTTCATCGTTGCCTTTAACGCGCTCGATATAGACAAAGCTGTGGCCGTCTTTCGCCCACATCCCCTGCTGGGTAGAAAGCAGCGAGCCGCCGTACATCTGCTGAGCACGGTAGTTACGCGCCATCTGCTCACCCTGCGGCGCAACCCACTCGCCCATTGCCATGGTCAGCAGTACCAGCGGAATCGCCGTTTTCATCACCGCCAGGGCAACCTGCATGCGGGTAAAACCAGATGCCTGCATCACCACCAATTCGCTGCGCTGCGCCAGCATCCCCAGCCCTAAAAGCGCACCAAGCAGCGCGGCCATGGGGAAGAAGATCTGCACATCTTTTGGCGCGCTGAGAATGGTATATAACCCTGCGCCGAGTGCGTCATAGCTCCCCTGTCCCGCTTTTTTCAGCTGGTCGACAAACTTGATGATGCCGGAGAGCGACACCAGCATGAACAACGTCATCATGATGGTGGTAAAAATGGTCTTGCCGATATAGCGGTCAAGTACACCAAATGGCTGCATTATACCGCTCCTCTCTGCGTGAAACGGGCGCGGATACGGCGCATTGGGATGGTATCCCACAGGTTCAAGGCCACGGCCAGGGCGAAGTAAAGAATGTTTACCGCCCACATCCATAGCCCCGGATCAATCTTGCCTTTACCCGCATTGGACTTCAGCGAGGTTTGCAGCAAGAAGAACACCAGGTAGAGCAGCATGGCTGGCAGCATCGACAGCACGCGTCCTTGACGCGGGTTCACCACGCTCAGCGGAACCACCATCAGCGCCATAATAAAGACCGTCGCGACCAGCGTGAAACGCCAGTGCAGCTCGGCACGAGCACGGCTGGTATCGGTTTTCCACAGGGTGCTCATGCTCATCTGTTCGGTGTCGGTCGGATCCGATGCTACCGCCTGATGACCAATCACGGCCTTGTAATTTTTGAAATCGGTAATGCGGAAATCGCGAAGCATGGCGGTGCCTTCAAAACGCGTTCCTTGATTGAGCGTGACCACCTGCGAGCCATCTTTATGCTGGGCAAGTTGACCGGTATCCGCGACCACCACCGATGGGCGTGCGCTGCCTTTTGGACGGAGCTGCGCCAGGAAGACATCGTGGAAATTCGCGCCTTTAACGCCTTCAATAAACAGCACCGCATTGCCATCGCTGGACTGCTGGAACTGCCCCTGTGCCAGCGCCGCCATACCTGGGTTGGCCTTGGCTTCTGACAGGACTTCATCCTGATGTCGCGACGACCAGGGCCCTGCCCACATGACGTTCACGGCAGCGACAATCCCGGTGAACAGCGCCAGCACCATCGCCGCTTTAATCAGTACCGCTTTACTCAGGCCACACGCGTGCATGACCGTAATTTCACTTTCGGTATACAGTTTGCCCAGCGTCATTAATAGACCCAGGAACAGACTCAGCGGCAGGATAAGCTGCGCCATTTCAGGCACACCGAGTCCCAGCAGCGAGAGCACCAGGTTTGTCGGGATATCACCATCAACCGCTGCGCCCAAAATCCTCACCAGTTTCTGACAAAAGAAGATCAGAAGCAGGATGAAGAGGATGGCAAGCTGGCTTTTTAGCGTCTCCCGCACCAGATATCGTATGATTATCACTATAAATACGCCCGTAAAAACCCGTCTTAATGCAGGAAAATAGCTTGTTTCATGGCTTAAACGTCATTTATTCTCTTGAGTCGTCGAAAACATCGCTAAGATTAAATGACTCAGCGGTTTCACGTTTCAGGAAATGTTCTGACGCGCCAACACCGTAATAACGTTAAGATTAACACGAAGTCACCGCAACAGCGGAAATGAGTTACGTAAGCTTGCAATTCTATCCGTAGCCACCGCCGTTGTCTTTAAGATTCAGGAGCGTAGTGCATGGAGTTCAGTGTAAAAAGTGGTAGCCCGGAGAAGCAGCGGAGTGCCTGTATCGTCGTGGGCGTATTCGAACCACGTCGGCTCTCTCCCATTGCCGAACAGCTCGATAAAATCAGCGACGGCTATATCAGCGCGCTGCTGCGCCGCGGCGAATTAGAAGGCAAACCGGGGCAGACCTTATTGCTGCACCACGTACCTAACGTGCTGTCAGAGCGCATTCTGCTGATTGGCTGCGGCAAAGAGCGTGAGCTTGACGAACGCCAGTACAAGCAGGTTATTCAGAAAACAATCAACACCCTGAATGATACTGGTTCAATGGAAGCCGTTTGCTTCCTGACCGAACTACACGTGAAAGGCCGCAACAACTACTGGAAAGTACGCCAGGCGGTTGAGACAGCAAAAGAGACGCTGTACAGCTTCGACCAGCTGAAAACCAACAAAAGCGAGCCTCGTCGTCCGCTGCGCAAAATGGTCTTCAACGTGCCAACCCGCCGTGAACTGACCAGCGGCGAGCGTGCTATTCAGCACGGTCTGGCTATCGCTGCCGGTATTAAAGCGGCGAAAGACCTCGGCAACATGCCGCCAAACATCTGTAATGCCGCTTACCTCGCCTCCCAGGCGCGCCAGCTGGCTGATTCTTACAGCAAAAACGTCATCACCCGCGTCATCGGCGAACAGCAGATGAAAGAGCTGGGAATGCACTCTTATCTCGCGGTCGGTGATGGTTCACAAAACGAATCCCTGATGTCGGTTATCGAGTATAAAGGCGTGGCGTCCGAAGACGTTCGTCCTATCGTGCTGGTCGGTAAAGGCCTGACCTTCGACTCCGGCGGTATCTCCATCAAGCCAGCCGAAGGCATGGACGAGATGAAGTACGACATGTGCGGTGCGGCGGCGGTCTACGGCGTGATGCGTATGGTCGCGGAGCTTCAGCTGCCGATTAACGTTATCGGCGTACTGGCTGGCTGTGAAAACATGCCGGGCGGGCGCGCGTATCGCCCAGGCGACGTGCTGACCACCATGTCCGGTCAAACCGTGGAAGTACTGAATACCGATGCCGAAGGCCGTCTGGTACTGTGCGACGTCTTAACTTACGTTGAGCGTTTTGAGCCAGAAGCGGTGATTGACGTGGCTACTCTGACCGGTGCCTGCGTGATTGCCCTGGGTCATCACATCACCGGCCTGATGTCGAACCACAATCCACTGGCGCACGAACTGATTGGCGCGTCCGAGCAAGCGGGCGACCGCGCATGGCGTCTGCCGCTGGGCGACGAGTACCAGGAGCAGTTAGAGTCCAACTTTGCGGATATGGCAAACATCGGCGGCCGCCCTGGCGGTGCAATCACCGCGGGCTGCTTCCTCGCGCGCTTTACTCGTAAATATAACTGGGCTCACCTGGACATCGCCGGTACCGCATGGCGTTCCGGCAAAGCCAAAGGTGCGACCGGTCGTCCGGTGGCGCTGCTGTCCCAGTTCTTACTTAACCGCGCGGGTTTTAACGGCGAAGAGTAAGGCGAAAAGGCCGGATAGCGCCACGCTTATCCGGCCCTGATTCCGACGCGTAAGCGTCATCATCAGGTAATAAGGCCGGGTCATCCGGCCTTGCATTTAAATCCACCACAAGAAGCCCCATATATGAAGAATGCAACGTTCTATATTCTGGACAACGACACCACCGTCGACGACCTCAGCGCCGTCGAGCAGTTAGTGTGTGAAATTGCCGCAGAACGTTGGCGAGCAGGCAAGCGCGTGCTCATCGCCTGTGAAGATGAACAGCAGGCCATTCGCCTGGATGAAGCGCTGTGGACGCGCCCGCCGGAAAGCTTTGTGCCACATAATCTGGCAGGTGAAGGTCCGCGTGGTGGTGCCCCGGTCGAGATTGCGTGGCCTGCGAAGCGTAACAGCAGCCCCCGCGATATACTGATCAGTCTGCGGGTAAATTTTGCAGATTTTGCCACCGCTTTCACAGAAGTGGTAGACTTCGTCCCTTACGAAGAAACTCTGAAACAACTGGCACGCGATCGCTACAAAGCCTACCGCGTGGCTGGTTTTAACCTGAATACGGCAACCTGGAAATAATGGAAAAGACATATAACCCACAAGATATCGAACAGCCGCTTTACGAGCACTGGGAAAAGCAGGGCTATTTCAAGCCTAACGGCGATGAAAGCAAAGAGTCCTTCTGCATCATGATCCCGCCGCCGAACGTCACCGGCAGTTTGCATATGGGTCATGCTTTCCAGCAGACCATCATGGACACCATGATCCGCTACCAGCGCATGCAGGGCAAAAACACCCTGTGGCAGGCTGGTACTGACCACGCGGGTATCGCAACCCAGATGGTGGTTGAGCGTAAAATTGCCGCTGAAGAAGGTAAAACCCGTCACGACTACGGTCGCGATGCCTTTATCGACAAAATTTGGCAGTGGAAAGCGGAATCCGGCGGCACCATTACCCGCCAGATGCGTCGTCTCGGCAACTCTGTTGACTGGGAGCGCGAACGCTTCACCATGGACGAAGGCCTTTCCAATGCCGTGAAAGAAGTCTTTGTCCGCCTGTACAAAGAAGATCTGATCTACCGTGGCAAGCGCCTGGTCAACTGGGACCCGAAACTGCGCACCGCCATCTCCGATCTGGAAGTGGAAAACCGCGAGTCTAAAGGCTCGATGTGGCATATCCGCTATCCGCTGGCCGACGGCGCGAAAACCGCAGACGGTAAAGATTACCTGGTTGTCGCTACCACCCGTCCGGAAACCATCCTCGGTGATACCGGCGTGGCCGTGAACCCGGAAGATCCACGTTACAAAGATCTGATCGGCAAATTCGTAGTTCTGCCGCTGGTCGACCGCCGCATTCCAATCGTTGGCGATGAACACGCCGATATGGAAAAAGGCACCGGCTGCGTGAAAATCACCCCTGCGCACGACTTTAACGACTACGAAGTGGGTCGTCGCCATGCGCTGCCGATGATCAACATCCTGACCTTTGATGGCGACATCCGTGAAACCGCGGAAGTGTACGACACCAAAGGCGAAGAGTCTGACGTTTACTCCAACGCCATCCCAGCTGAATTCCAGAAACTGGAACGCTTTGCCGCGCGTAAAGCGATTGTGGCGGCTATCGACGCGCTGGGCCTGCTGGAAGAGATCAAACCGCACGACCTGACCGTTCCTTACGGCGACCGTGGCGGCGTGGTTATCGAGCCAATGCTGACCGACCAGTGGTACGTGCGTGCAGACGTGCTGGCGAAGCCTGCCGTGGAAGCGGTAGAAAATGGCGATATCCAGTTCGTACCAAAACAGTACGAAAACATGTACTTCTCCTGGATGCGTGATATTCAGGACTGGTGTATCTCCCGTCAGCTGTGGTGGGGTCACCGCATCCCGGCATGGTATGACAACGACGGTAACGTCTATGTTGGCCGTACCGAAGAAGAAGTGCGTAGCGAAAACAACCTCAGCGCCGACGTTGCGCTGCGTCAGGACGAAGACGTTCTCGACACCTGGTTCTCCTCCGCGCTGTGGACCTTCTCGACTCTGGGCTGGCCGGAAAATACCGACGCACTGCGTCAGTTCCACCCAACCAGCGTGATGGTTTCCGGCTTCGACATCATCTTCTTCTGGATTGCCCGCATGATCATGATGACCATGCACTTCATCAAAGATGAAAACGGCAAGCCGCAAGTTCCGTTTAAGACCGTCTACATGACCGGTCTGATTCGTGACGACGAAGGCCAGAAGATGTCTAAATCCAAGGGCAACGTTATCGACCCGCTGGATATGGTTGACGGTATTTCGCTGGCCGACCTGCTGGAGAAACGCACCGGCAACATGATGCAGCCGCAGCTGGCAGAGAAAATTGCCAAGCGTACCGAGAAGCAGTTCCCGGACGGCATCGAACCGCACGGCACCGACGCCCTGCGCTTCACCCTGGCGGCACTGGCCTCAACCGGCCGTGACATCAACTGGGATATGAAGCGTCTGGAAGGTTACCGTAACTTCTGTAACAAGCTGTGGAACGCCAGCCGCTTTGTACTGATGAACACCGAAGACCAGGATTGCGGCTTCAACGGCGGCGAGAAAACCCTGTCTCTGGCGGACCGCTGGATCCTCGCAGAATTCAATCAAACCACCAAAGCGTACCGCGAAGCGCTGGATAACTTCCGCTTCGATATCGCCGCGGGCATTCTGTATGAGTTCACCTGGAACCAGTTCTGTGACTGGTACCTCGAGCTGACCAAGCCGGTGATGAACGGGGGTTCTGAGTCTGAACTGCGCGGCACCCGTAACACGCTGGTGACCGTTCTGGAAGGCCTGCTGCGCCTGGCGCACCCAATCATTCCATTCATCACCGAAACCATCTGGCAGCGTGTGAAGGTCATCTGCGGCAACACCGCTGACACCATCATGCTGCAGCCGTTCCCGGCGTACGATGCGTCCCAGGTTGATGAAGCAGCGCTGGCCGATACCGAATGGCTGAAGCAGGCAATCATCGCCGTACGTAACATCCGTGCGGAAATGAACATTGCCCCAGGCAAACCGCTGGAACTGCTGCTGCGTGGTTGCAGCGCGGATGCGGTACGTCGCGTCACCGACAATCAGAGCTTCCTGCAGTCGATGGCACGTCTTGAAAGCATCACCATCCTGCCTGCTGATGACAAAGGCCCGGTTTCCGTGACCAAAATCATCGACGGCGCTGAGCTGCTGATCCCAATGGCTGGCCTCATCAACAAAGACGATGAGTTGGCGCGTCTGGCGAAAGAAGTGGCGAAAATCGAAGGTGAAATCAGCCGTATCGAAAGCAAGCTGTCGAACGAAGGCTTTGTCGCGCGCGCGCCGGAAGCGGTGATTGCCAAAGAGCGTGAGAAACTGGACGGCTACGCAGAAGCCAAAGCGAAGCTGATTGAGCAGCAGGCGGTTATCGCCGCGCTGTAAGGCCATGGGGTTATTCCCGTCTGTTTGCCGGATAGCGCTATGCTTTTCCGGCCAATAGACGCAGCCCATGCCTTTCGGATGCCTATCGTGAATCCGACATCCTGGACCGAAAAAGCCCCTGATGCTGTTGCTCAGGGGCTTTTTGTTGAATTATCCTCGCTTGCGCTTCCCCCGCCCGCAGTGTTATTAACTGCATATGTTTCACGTTGATGTCATGAGTTTGCTATGAGTGTTGTTACGCCCGTTGCGGTGACCCTTCGCCGGATAACGGCTGAAGATAATGCCGCGATCGCCACCGTTATCCGCCAGGTCTCGGCCGAATACGGTTTAACCGCCGATAAAGGCTACACGGTCGCCGACCCTAATCTGGATGAGCTGTTCGAGGTTTACAGCCAGCCTGGCGCCGCTTATTGGGTGGTTGAACTCAATGGCTTGATTGTTGGCGGCGGCGGCGTGGCCCCATTAAGCTGTAGCGAACCGGGCATCTGTGAACTGCAGAAGATGTATTTTTTACCCGCCGCTCGCGGGCAGGGTCTGGCGAAAAAGCTGGCGTTGATGGCGCTCGAACATGCCCGCGAACAGGGTTTTCAGCAATGCTATCTGGAGACAACAGCGTTTCTGACTGAGGCTATCCGTCTGTACGAGCGTCTTGGCTTTGCGCATATTGCTGAACCGCTGGGCTGTACCGGCCACGTCGACTGTGAAGTGAGAATGCTTAAACCCCTTTGATGACGCAAAGGGGTTGTCAGATTTACTGCATTTCAGGCGATAGCGCCAAACGAACGACTCCCGCCGCATTCGCTTCCGGCAGCGCCAGAACCTGCGACCAGAAATCCTGTACCAATCCGCAAGCAACTTTCTCTTTGCCAACGCCTTTACTCGGATCGGACATGATGTCGATATCCTGCCCGTAACGCTGTACCAGCCCCGGACCAATGGACTGCATGTCCGCCAGCGCCTGCTGTTTTTCCTGCGGTGTCACCGTGTGCTTATTTGGGCCGTAAGCGGCACGCATCATCCGTGCATCGCTCTCGGTACGGCGAGCGAGAACCTCATGGGAAATGACTTTCACCGGATTGATACCGCCTTTCACCGCCGGGAACAGGAAGCGGAAACAGACGTCATCGCTGCTGGCCTGTGCCTGGGCTATCTGCTCAAGGTTGATTTTCATGTACTCAACCACGTTGGCATCGGGTGCCTGCTGTAGTCGGGCCATTTGTAGCTGTAGGATTTGCGGCTGAATGGTATCGATAATCTGTTGCTGATCTTTGCCCGCTTTTTTCATCTGCACCGCGAGTTCGAGAATATGCTGCCAGAACGCCGGGTCTTGTTCCTTGATGACCTGGAACGTCGGCATGGTCATCATCGCCGATTCGAATTTCTGTTCTTCGGTCTGCCCATAATCCGGACTCATCCGCGGTATGAGATAGTGCACGTCAAACAGGTTCCAGCCAATAATCGCCACCACAAAAATCACGGCACCGGCGGCCTTGCCTACCCAACCCTTTTTACGAAATACGCCGACCAGCACGGCAATCACCGCGCCGATATAGCCTGCCAAAATAACGTGAGCCCAGTTCATCAACCATCCTTATTCCAATCAAGAGTTCTGCCAGGGATTATATTTCCCCTTTATGAATGTTGATTATTGCGGCAACGGGCGGGCATTTCCAGCCACCATATTTTCATTTGCGCAAAGGTTGACGATGAGGGAGGGAGAGGAAAACGGCGCGAATGCGCCGTGACATAACGCTATACAGGCACACCGCTGTGAAAACGAAACTCGTCGTCAGCAGAGGTAATCAGCGCCGCCTCGACTTCGCCAAAGAAACGCACGCGCTCGCTGATATCACCGGCAGCAATCTGCTCGGCCAGCATCAGGTAGTCCTGATAATGCCGCGCTTCTGAGCGCAGCAGCGACAGATAAAACGCCTGCAGACCGTCATCAAGATACGGCGCCAGCGCGGCAAACCGTTCGCAGGAGCGCGCCTCAATGTAGGCGCCGCAAATCAGCTTATCAATCAGCGTCAACGGTTCGTGGGTACGTACCTCTTTGAGCATGCCTTTCGCATAGCGGCTGGCGGTGATCTTCACATAAGGAATGTTACGGCGCTGCATGGCTTCACGCACCTGCCAGAAGTGATGCAGCTCTTCTTTAATCAGCAGCACCATGCTATCGATAAGCTGACGTCCCCACGGGTCGTCGGTTTTCGGCATCACGCCTTTGCCAATCTGCTTATTCAGTGCGACAAAATCCGGCTCTTCACCATCGCGAAAAGTGAATGCCTCATACGGTTTTAGCCAATCCAGGAGCGCCTGAGAACCGTCTTTATCCGCCACATATTTACGCACCAACAACATCGCGGTTTGCGCGGCTTTAAGCTCGCAAACCAAGTGGTCGGTTAGCAGCAGAGGAAGATTTTCAGGTAAACGCGCTTTATCCAGCCACGCCTGAGGCGTTTTGCAGTGCAGGAAACGATAAATGGGAGAGAGTATTTGCGGGTAATCCATTCCGGGATCCTTGACCTACGGCAGCGGGTGCTGCCGTAGGGAATCAAGATGACTTAGTGGCGAACGCCATCGTCGTCTTCATCAACTTCATCTTCGTCATCGTCGCCTTCTTCACCGTTAGGGTCTTCGTAGTAGGTGCCCCAACCGTCATAGTCGACTTCGAATTTCTCAGCCAGATTCATCAGTTGCTCAACCTGAGCGTCGATAAGCTCAGCGTTCAACGCACATTCGCTGAGAATATCGCAGCAGATGACGGTGTCGCCCTCTTCCACTTCCAGCTCTTCCGGTTCGGTCACTTCATAACCCATCTTGAACGCTTCAACCGCCGCTTTTTCCAGGCTTTCGAAATCGTCTGCAGAGAGGTGGTGTTCAATGGTGTACAGCGCGTCAGGATCGCTGCCGTCTTCCAGCAGTTCTTCAATGATCAGACGTGTCTCTTCACGCTGTTCTTCCAGGTGTTCTGGGTTTGCCATGGCTCGTTCCTCGTAATGTGGCTGATACTCTTATTGTCACATACCGTTGCCATTGCCTCCACCTTTCCGATAAAGATTTGTTATTGGGGTTGCAAATGAATATTCATCCATATAAAGTGAATTTTAATTCAATAAGTGGCTTAAGCCAGGTGAGGGAAAAATGTCTACTCTGTATAAAAAGCACTTCTTAAAATTACTCGATTTTACCCCTGCAGAAATCACCACCCTGCTGCAACTCGCGGCAAAACTTAAAGCGGATAAAAAGAGCGGCACGGAGTCGCCGAACCTGACCGGTAAAAACATCGCGCTCATCTTCGAAAAAGACTCAACCCGTACACGATGCTCTTTCGAAGTTGCCGCTTACGATCAGGGCGCTCGCGTCACCTATCTTGGATCCAGCGGCAGCCAGATTGGCCACAAAGAATCGATTAAAGACACCGCCCGCGTACTGGGTCGGATGTATGACGGTATCCAGTATCGCGGCTACGGCCAGGAGATCGTCGAAACGCTGGCGGAATATGCCGGTGTTCCAGTGTGGAACGGCCTGACCGACGAATTCCATCCAACCCAGCTGCTGGCGGATCTGCTCACCATGCAGGAGCATCTGCCGGGTAAAGCGTTCAATGAAATGACGCTGGTATACGCCGGGGATGCGCGTAACAACATGGGTAATTCGATGTTGGAGGCCGCCGCGTTAACCGGTCTCGACCTGCGCCTGGTTGCGCCACAAGCGTGCTGGCCGGAAGCAAGCCTGGTCGCGGAATGCAAAGCGCTGGCGCAGAAGAATGGCGGTAACGTGACGCTAACCGAAGATATCGCCAGCGGCGTGAAGGGCGCGGACTTTATCTATACCGACGTATGGGTATCGATGGGCGAAGCGAAAGAGAAGTGGGCCGAGCGTATCGCCCTGCTGCGCGACTACCAGGTCAACAGCGCGATGATGAAGCTGACCGGCAACCCGCAGGTCAAATTCCTGCACTGTCTTCCAGCCTTCCATGATGACCAGACGACGCTGGGCAAGAAAATGGCGGCAGAATACGGGATGCATGGCGGCATGGAAGTGACCGATGAGGTCTTTGAGTCGGCGGCGAGCGTGGTATTCGATCAGGCGGAAAACCGGATGCACACGATCAAAGCGGTGATGGTGGCGACGCTATCGCAGTAATTTCGCCCTCATCTCCGAAGGGCTAGGGTACGGTTGTTCCCCTCACCCTAGCCCTCTCCCCAAAGGGGCGAGGGAACAGAGTCATGCAGTCTTCCGCTCCCCGACGAATAAGGGAAAAGAGCCGCGTGGTCTTCCTCTCCCCAAACACCAGGTTAGCAGAACGCCACGGCCTTTCCCCCTCTCCCTTGCAGAGAGAGGGCCGGGGTGAGGGTTAACCTCACGCCACCAGCAGCTTAATCACCGCTTTACGGACTTTCGCCGGCTGCCCTACCGCGCACAGCGGTTTGTGCACTTCGCCCGGATAGAAGACCACGAAGTCACCTTCATTCATCACCACCATTTTTTCCTCGCCGCCTTCCGGCAGGAAAGCGATATCTTTATCCGCCAGCCAATCAGTGTCCGGTTTGCCCGCAGGCAGCACGCTAAACGCCATCCCTTCCTGACCTTTCAGTACCACCTGAATATCCAGGTAACGTGCATGATATTCCGCGCGACGCTCGGCGAACGGCTCAGTCATATTCTCTGAGATCATATAAAACAGACGGTTGCCGTCGATATCATATTTCCCTTCCGGGGTTTCGTCGGTGACGTTGGCCTGAAGATGGATAATCGCCTGACGCAGTTCTTCCGGCAGCCATGACTGCAGGTGATGGATGTTGCCAATAATCATGATGACTCCGTAAATAAAACAATGTTTCAATTTTTATTTGTTATACGTAATTTCGCGTTACCATACCACTACTTTTTGTCATGACTCTTGCCCCGGTTGCGCTAGCGCAACTTTGCTGCTCTATTCACTCCATGGAATTTAAATTCATCGTAACCAGCTAACCATTCAGTAAGAATCGTTTTCGTCGCGTAAATTGTGAATCTGCCCCTTGATTGCCAGATAAAGCTGCGTATAATTCCGCTCCGTTTGCCGGGAGGAAATATGGTTCAGTGTGTACGACATCGCGTCTTACCGCGTCTGAAAACAGACGCTGGCCTGCCGTTTTTCCTTTCCGTTGCATCCGTATTCGTAAAGCCCCTTATTTAAGGGGCTTTTTTTTTGCGCCGTCGTCAGGAGATAAACATGGCTAATCCGCTGTATCAAAAACACATCATTTCCATAAACGATCTCAGTCGCGAAGACCTGGAACTGGTGCTGGCCACCGCGGCCAGGCTGAAAGCACATCCCCAGCCGGAGCTGCTCAAGCATAAAGTGATTGCCAGTTGCTTCTTCGAGGCCTCGACGCGCACCCGTTTGTCTTTTGAAACGTCAATGCACCGCTTGGGCGCGAGCGTAGTCGGCTTCTCCGACAGCGCCAATACCTCGCTTGGCAAAAAAGGGGAAACCCTGGCTGATACCATCTCCGTCATCAGCACCTACGTGGACGCCATCGTCATGCGCCACCCACAGGAAGGCGCAGCGCGCCTGGCGACGGAATTTTCCGGCGGTATTCCAATTTTGAACGCCGGCGATGGTGCCAACCAGCACCCAACCCAAACCCTGCTCGACCTGTTCACCATTCAGGAAACCCAGGGCCGTCTGGAAAATCTGAACATCGCGATGGTTGGCGACCTGAAATACGGCCGTACCGTTCACTCACTGACCCAAGCGCTGGCCAAGTTTAACGGCAACCGTTTCTACTTTATCGCCCCGGACGCGCTGGCCATGCCGCAGTACATTCTCGATATGCTGGACGAAAAAGGCATCGCCTGGAGCCTGCACAGCGCCATTGATGAAGTGATGGCCGAGGTCGATATCCTCTACATGACCCGCGTACAGAAAGAGCGCCTCGACCCGTCCGAATACGCTAACGTCAAAGCGCAGTTCGTGCTGCGCGCCGCCGATCTTGAAGGCGCACGCGACAACATGAAAGTGCTGCACCCGCTGCCGCGCATTGATGAGATCACCACTGATGTCGACAAAACGCCGCACGCCTGGTACTTCCAGCAAGCCGGCAACGGCATCTTCGCCCGTCAGGCGTTACTGGCACTGGTACTGAATAGCGAACTGGCTCTGTAAGGGGGAAATGACGATGACACACGATAACAAATTGCAGGTAGAAGCCATTAAACGTGGCACGGTGATCGACCATATCCCGGCACAAGTTGGCTTTAAGTTACTGACGCTGTTCAAACTGACCGAAACCGATCAGCGCATCACCATCGGCCTGAACCTGCCGTCCGGCGAAATGGGCCGTAAAGATCTGATTAAAATTGAGAATACGTTCCTGACCGACGAGCAGGTTAACCAGCTGTCGCTGTACGCACCACAAGCCACGGTTAACCGCATCGACAACTATGAAGTGGTGGGGAAATCGCGCCCAAGCCTGCCGGATCGTATCGATAGCGTGCTAGTCTGCCCGAACAGCAACTGCATCAGTCACGCAGAGCCCGTTTCATCAAGCTTTGCAGTGAAAAAACGCGCTGATGACATCGCACTCAAATGTAAATACTGCGAAAAAGAGTTTTCTCATTATGTGGTGCTGGCCAACTAATTGCGGTTGGTATTGAAATGTTGGCTCTCTATAATGGCTAACACCTTATTACTGCAGTTCATCTGGAGATATCATGAGCAAGACTATTGCGACGGAAAAGGCACCAGCCGCTATCGGCCCATACGTTCAGGGCGTTGACCTGGGCAGTATGGTTATCACTTCCGGTCAGATCCCGGTTGACCCGAAAGACGGTAGCGTAGCGGAAGACGTGTCCGCTCAGGCTCGCCAGTCGCTGGAAAACGTAAAAGCTATCGTTGAAGCCGCCGGCCTCAAAGTGGGCGATATCGTGAAAACCACCGTATTCGTTAAAGATCTCAACGATTTCGCGACCGTTAACGCCACCTACGAAGCGTTCTTCACCGAGCATAACGCGACTTTCCCGGCGCGCTCCTGCGTTGAAGTTGCGCGTCTGCCAAAAGACGTGAAAATTGAAATCGAAGCGATTGCCGTACGTCGCTAAATGATAAGCTGAATAAAGGCATCAGCCTTTATTCAGCTTCTTTCTTTTCCGTAAAAGTATCAGCCGTAATACCATCCTCGTACTTCACGGTGCGGTTATCATCCTATTATTTACGACTAATACTATCCCGCAATAAATAATATCAACCCATTTCCTCAGCTATTCATTCGCCGCTTATAGTTTCATCCAGTCATTACATCAATAATAAAAATCATTATCCTAATTTAAGTTTCAACTGTCATGAGTCGATCAGGAAAATAAATACCTACTACGGATTAACTTTACCATCCGAGGTGTTTGTCGAATAACGAATAAATTCTGTGCTCGTTTCATCTCAAATAGATAGTTGAATAATGTTAACAAGGACTTTGTATGAACTTTAAAAAATGTACTTTATCTATTGCCTTACTGGCTGCTATTTCCCTCACCGGTTGTCAGTCAAATGCCGATGACTATGCGGCTGACGTCTATGACACGCAGCATCTGAATGCAAAGCAGGAAACTAAGACCGTTAATATTATCTCGGTTTTACCGGCAAAAGTGGCTGTTGATAACACGGCGAATAAAAAAGCAGCGCAAACTTTTGGTGCCATTTTAGGTGCGGTTGCGGGCGGCGTAGCGGGCCATAACACTGGCAGCGGTAGCGCATTAGGCACTACTGCTGGCGCTGTTGGCGGTGGTGCCGTCGGTGCGGCGGCGGGAACAATGGTAAAAGATAAAACTATCGTGGAAGGTGTTTCTTTAACCTACAAAGAAGACACCAAAATTTTCACATCAACCCAGGTTGGAAAAACATGTCAATTCACCACTGGGTTGGCAATGGTTATTTCGACCAAGGACAACGAAACACGAATTCAACCTAACGCTACGTGCCCTGAGAAAAAATAACAATCAGGAGATATCATGAAGAAAGTGCTTTTATTGACTCTCTTAGCTACGGTAAGCCATCCCGTATTTTCCAACTCATTGCAGTCCCAACTGTCTGCTGTTGCACAGGCAGAACAGCAAGGAAAAACGGAAGCAAACCGTCAACGTGATGCTCTTCAAGCGCAGCGCGAAAAAGAATTTCAGCTAGAAAAACAAAGACGAGCCAATGCGGCCGCTATTGCAAACCAAAAAGCAAAAGCGGCTGCGCAAGAAAAACAGGCCCGAAATGACAAACGTGACGCTGCCGCTGCTCTCGATAAAAAACGAGATCAGAATTTTGAAGACGAACTTCGCAGTCTGGAGATTCAAAAGCAGAAATTAGCGCTGGCCAGAGAAGAAGCTCGCGTTAAGCGAGAAAATGATTTCATTGATCAAGAGCTAAAAAACAAAGCAGCTCAGACCGATGTCCTGCAATCCCATGCAGATGCGAACCGAAATATTTCTGAAGGTGGCCGCGATCTGATGCAAAGCGAAGGGAAAGCACGCGAAGAAAAAGCCAGCGGCTGGTTTAATTAATATCCCATCCAGGATTTTAGTTTTTTCGTGTAATGACTCCCAACGAGAAACCACCCTTTGGTGGTTTCTCGCTATTTCAATTGATGATTCTTGTCTGCCGCCAATCACTGCCAGCCATAACGGCGGCTGAAGAATCCTTTCACCATCTGCGTGAACGTCATGTAGCCCACCAGAAT
Source organism: Kluyvera genomosp. 1 (assembly GCF_001266615.1). Lineage (GTDB taxonomy): Bacteria > Pseudomonadota > Gammaproteobacteria > Enterobacterales > Enterobacteriaceae > Kluyvera > Kluyvera cryocrescens_A. The sequence goes on from NZ_LGHZ01000006.1 coordinate 44,181, forward strand.
CGCCACCAGCCATGGGAAATAGCTCAGCGGGAGCGGCTGCAGTTGCAGGTAGCTTGCCAACGGTGAGAACGGCAGTGCGATACCGACCGCCATCACGACCAGGGTCATGGCAAACAGCGGCCACGCGGCGCGGCTCTGCACAAATGGAATACGACGGGTACGGATCATGTGCACAATCAGCGTCTGCGATAGCAGCCCCTCAATAAACCAGCCGGACTGGAACAGGGTCTGCATTTCCGGCGTATTCGCCTTAAACACCCACCACATCAGGCAGAAAGTTAGAATATCGAAGATCGAACTGATCGGCCCGAAGAACACCATAAAGCGGCCAAGATCCGCCGGGTTCCAGCGCTGGGGTTTCTGAATCTGTTCGTCATCGACGTTATCAAACGGCAGCGCCACCTGGGATACATCGTACAGCAGGTTCTGAATCAGCAAGTGTAACGGCAGCATCGGCAGGAATGGCAGGAAGGCGCTGGCCACCAGCACGCTAAAGACGTTACCGAAGTTCGAGCTGGCGGTCATTTTGATGTATTTGAGCATGTTAGAGAAAGTACGACGCCCTTCAATCACCCCCTCTTCCAGCACCATCAGGCTTTTTTCCAGCAGGATGATATCGGCCGCTTCACGGGCGATATCCACCGCACCATCGACGGAGATGCCGATATCTGCCGCCCGCAGCGCCGGCGCATCGTTGATGCCGTCCCCCATAAAGCCAACCACGTGCCCTTCACGTTTGAGCAACGTCACAATGCGTTCTTTATGCATCGGCGTCAGGCGGGCAAACAGCGTGGTACGCTGCGCCAGCAGGGCCAGTTCGTCATCGCTTAAATGCTCGATGTCGCTACCAACAATCACTTCGCCCGCATCCAGCCCGACTTCATGGCATACTTTCGCTGCCACCAGTTCGCTGTCGCCGGTCAGAATTTTAACGGTAATACCGCTGGCCTTCAGCGCTTTCAGCGCCGGCGCGGTGGTCTCTTTCGGCGGATCGAGGAACGCAATGTAGCCTTCCAGGATCAGGTCAGACTCATCAATACGCTGATAATCGCCTTCCCGCGCTGGGAGGAATTTGCTGGCCACCGCCACCACGCGCAGCCCCTGGCGGTTCAGCGTGTCGGTCACTCGCTTGATACGGCGCAGCATAGTCTCATCCAGCGGCACCACTTCACCGTTGTGATGCACCTGCGTACAGACGTTGAGGATCTCCTGCAGCGCACCTTTGCAAATCAGTTTATGAACATCCGCTTTTTCGCTCACGACTACCGACATCCGGCGGCGTTCGAAATCAAACGGAATTTCATCGACTTTCTGCCAGTCGCTGGAGAGCCGACGCGCCGCCACTTCATCCACCCCTTCCAGCACCGCGGTATCCAGCAGGTTTTTCAGCCCGGTCTGATAGTGGCTGTTCAGCCAAGCTGTGTGCAGCACACGTTCACTGGCTTTGCCGGAAACATCGGTGTGGTTCTCCAGCACGATTTTATCCTGGGTCAACGTCCCGGTTTTATCGGTGCAGAGAATATCCATCGCGCCAAAGTTTTGGATGGCGTCGAGGTGCTTCACAATCACTTTCTGTTTTGACAGCTTCACTGCCCCACGCGCCAGCGTTGAGGTCACAATCATCGGCAGCATTTCCGGCGTCAGGCCAACCGCCACCGACAGCGCAAACAGCGCCGCTTCCCACCAATCGCCTTTGGTGTAACCGTTAATCACCAGCACGATAGGCGCCATCACCAGCATAAAGCGAATAAGCAGCATGCTGACGCGGCTAATGCCTTTCTGGAACGCATTCGGTTCGCTCTCCTGCTCGCTGACGCGACCAGCCAACTGACCGAACCAGGTATTGGCACCGGTGGCAATCACCATCGCCTGGGCGGTGCCGCTCACCACATTGGTGCCCATAAAGCACAGCGTGTCGCACTCAAGCGGGTTCGTCTGTTGCGGTTCGCGGGTTTTGGCGACCTTCTCGACCGGCAGCGATTCACCGGTCAGTGATGCCTGAGCGACAAACAGATCGCGCGCCTGAATCACGCGCAGGTCGGCAGGGATCATATCCCCGGCGGCAAGCTTGATGATATCGCCCGGCACCAGTTGATCGATAGGCAGTTCAACCCAGCCATTTTCCCCCTGGTCATTGATGACCCGTAGCACCGTCGCGGTGTTGCTGACCATCGCTTTCAGAGTATCCGCAGCTTTAGTGGAACGGGCTTCTTGCACAAAGTTCAGCAGGGTGGAAATTCCCACCATCAGCACAATCACCACCGCAGCGAACAGATCTTCCGTCGCGTAGGAAACGGCGGCCAGCACGGTCAGCAGGATATTGAAGGGATTGCGGTAGCACAGCCAAAGATGTACCCACCACGGCTGAGGCTGCTGCGCGGGCAGCTGGTTCTCACCGTGCTCGGCACGTGCCTTTTCGACTTCAAGCGCATTCAGCCCTTCCGGGTGGCTATTAAACGCCTGCCACAGTTCCTGCTCGCTGAGCTGCGCCATTTTCAGGCAGTGTTCGCTCAGCGATGGCGGAATCGGCGTGTTGGCGACGCTTTGCTGGGTCGGCATGGGATCGCGCTGGACTAAGCGGCGCGGTAAATGGCGGCCAAGCTGTGCAAACAGCTGCCGGGTTAAATTTTTCAGCATAAAAAAGTCCCCCGCGATCGTTTGAGACGAACGCAGTCGATCCAACAGGCACAGATAATTCTAGCCTGAAGGCAATGTTTTTTTCTTGCAGGGACATGAAATGGGATGTCACTGCCTCACAGCATCGGTAAGGCAGCAAAAACTGGCTTACCGGGAAATTACTCTCCCGCAGGAGAGAGGGGTGGGATCGGGATCCATAACGCCTCCGGTAAGTTAGATAAGAAAAACGCCGCGAATTATACGGAGAAAATCATAAGGTGTGTGACCATTAGAGCGATATAATAACGGTCGGCAATTCAACGGCACGTAAACCATCAGGTTTAACCATAGAAATTATTCACGCGGGGCAACTATATGCTGGAAAATCGACTGACCATCAAAGATATCGCTCGTTTGAGTGGCGTCGGTAAATCCACCGTTTCCCGCGTGCTGAATAATGAGAGCGGCGTCAGCGACCGCACTCGCGAACGCGTCGAAGAGGTGATGCAGCAGCACGGTTTCTCCCCTTCCCGCTCGGCGCGCGCCATGCGTGGGCAAAGCGATAAAGTGGTTGCCATTATCGTCACCCGCCTGGATTCACTTTCCGAAAACCTTGCCGTGCAAACCATGCTGCCCGCCTTCTACGAACAGGGCTATGACCCGATCATGATGGAGAGCCAGTTCTCGCCGGAAAAAGTGGTCGAACATCTGGCGATGCTTAAGCGCCGCAACATCGACGGCGTGATCCTGTTTGGCTTTACCGGCGTCACCGAAGCGATGTTGAGCAATTGGCAATCCACGCTGGTGCTAATGGCGCGCGATGCCAGCGGCTTTACCTCCGTCTGCTATGACGATACCGGTGCTATCACCCAACTGATGCAGCGTCTATTCGATCTCGGCCATCGCCATATCAGCTTCCTCGGCGTGCCAGCCAGCGACGCCACCACCGGCCAGCGCCGCCACGATGCCTATCAGGCCTTCTGCAAACGGCACAAGCTGACGCCCGTCGCCGCACTGCCGGGCCTGGCAATGAAACAGGGCTACGATTTTGCCCGCCAGGTGATAACCTCTGACACCAGCGCACTGATTTGTGCCACCGATACCCTGGCCCTCGGTGCCAGTAAGTACCTTCAGGAGCAGCGCATCGACAATGTGCAGCTTGCCAGTGTCGGTAATACCCCTCTCACCAAGTTCCTGCACCCGGAAATTATCACCGTCGATCCCGGCTATGCCGAGGCTGGACGCCGCGCCGCAGAACAGCTCATCGCCCAGATAGGCGGCAAAAGCGAGCCGCATCAGATAGTGATCCCGGCGATCCTGGCCTAAGCTTAATGTCAGCTTTAATGTGATCGTCGCGACGTTTCGGGAACGTTCCCATTTTCCCGAAAACCTAAACCCGGTACGCTTATATTCAGCGTGTTAATTACGGTTTTGATCCTGAGTCCGTCAGGCTGCCAGACTCAAGCAGCCTGAAGTGGCGGGTATCGGGGAGATCTCACCTCTGTTTTAAGGCCCTATAATGAGCAAAAAAATAGAACAAAAAAACATCGATAAACTTATCGAACTGGTGGGCGGACGCGAGAACATCGCCACCGTCAGCCACTGCATCACGCGTCTGCGCTTCGTACTTAACGACCCGGCTAAGGCCAACCCTAAGGCCATCGAAGAGCTGCCAATGGTGAAAGGCTGCTTTACCAACGCCGGGCAGTTTCAGGTGGTCATTGGTACCGAAGTTGGTGACTACTATGATGCGCTGCTGGCCACCACCGGTCAGAAATCGGCAGATAAAGAGCAGGCCAAACTGGCGGCACGCCAGAACATGAAGTGGCACGAGCAGATGATTTCGCACTTCGCCGAAATCTTCTTCCCACTGCTGCCAGCGCTTATCAGCGGGGGTTTGATCTTAGGCTTCCGCAATGTCATCGGCGATTTGCCGATGAGCAACGGCCAGACGCTGGCGCAGATGCACCCGTCGCTGCAAACCATTTATGACTTCTTATGGCTGATTGGCGAAGCCATCTTCTTCTACCTGCCGGTGGGTATTTGTTGGTCGGCGGTGAAAAAAATGGGCGGCACGCCAATTCTCGGTATCGTCCTTGGCGTAACGCTGGTTTCCCCACAGCTGATGAACGCCTATATGCTGGGCCAGCAGGTGCCAGAAGTATGGAACTTCGGCCTGTTCACTATCGCCAAAGTCGGCTATCAGGCACAGGTTATTCCGGCACTGCTTGCCGGTCTGGCGCTGGGCTTTATTGAAACCCGCCTGAAGCGCATCGTACCTGACTACCTTTACCTGGTCGTCGTACCGGTATGCTCGCTGATTCTCGCCGTCTTCCTCGCCCATGCCTTCATCGGCCCGTTCGGCCGCTGGATTGGCGATGGCGTGGCCTTCGCCGTACGTCACCTGATGACCGGCAGCTTCGCACCGGTGGGTGCTGCGCTGTTCGGCTTCCTATACGCACCACTGGTGATTACCGGTGTGCACCAGACCACACTGGCGATTGATATGCAGATGATTCAAAGCATGGGTGGTACGCCGGTATGGCCGATGATTGCGCTGTCTAACATCGCGCAGGCATCTGCGGTGGTTGGCATCATCATTTGCAGCCGTAAGAGCAACGAGCGTGAAATCTCCGTCCCGGCGGCTATCTCTGCCTATCTGGGCGTCACCGAGCCAGCCATGTACGGGATCAACCTGAAGTACCGCTTCCCAATGCTCTGCGCCATGATCGGCTCCGGTATTGCCGGTCTGCTGTGCGGCCTGAACGGCGTGCTGGCGAACGGCATCGGTGTTGGCGGCCTGCCGGGCATTCTGTCCATCAAGCCGACCTTCTGGGGCGTCTACAGCATCGCGATGGTTATCGCCATTGTGGTGCCGATTATCCTGACCATGATGGTGTACAAGCGCAAACTGCGCCAGGGCACGCTGCCGGTCTAAGTCTCACCTTTGTTCGGGGCGCAATTGCGCCCCTTCGCCTTCTTAAAGGACAACCTCATGAATACACTTCCTCACTGGTGGCAGAACGGCGTTATCTACCAGATTTATCCAAAGAGTTTCCAGGACACCACCGGCCGCGGAACGGGAGATCTGCGCGGTGTGACCTCTCGTCTGGATTACCTGCAAAAGCTCGGTATCGACGCCATCTGGCTAACGCCGTTCTACGTTTCACCGCAGGTTGATAACGGCTACGACGTGGCCAACTACACGGCGATTGACCCCTCTTACGGTACGCTCGACGATTTCGATACGCTGATTGCCGAGGCGCACCAGCGCGGGATCCGCATCGTGCTCGACATGGTGTTGAATCACACCTCAACCCACCACGCGTGGTTTAAAGAATCACTCAACAAAGAGAGCCCGTACCGCCAGTTCTACATCTGGCGCGACGGCACGCCGGAGACGCCGCCGAACAACTGGCGCTCAAAATTTGGCGGTAACGCGTGGCAGTGGGACGCCGCCAGCGGCCAATACTATTTGCACCTGTTCGCCACCGAGCAGGCCGATCTCAATTGGGAAAACCCAACGGTCCGCGATGAGTTGAAGAAGGTTTGCGAATTCTGGGCCGATCGCGGCGTCGATGGTTTGCGCCTCGATGTGGTGAACCTGATCTCCAAAGATCAGTCCTTCCCCAATGATGACCAGGGCGATGGCCGCCGCTTCTATACCGACGGCCCGCGCGCGCATGAATTCCTACAGGAGTTCAGCCGCGATGTCTTCACCCCACGCGGGCTGATGACCGTGGGCGAAATGTCCTCCACCTCGCTGGAAAACTGCCAGCAGTACGCCTCGCTCGATGGCAAAGAGCTGTCGATGACCTTTAACTTCCATCACCTCAAGGTTGATTACCCGGGCGGTGAAAAGTGGACGCTGGCGCGCCCGGACTACGTGGCATTGAAATCGTTGTTCAGCCACTGGCAGCGAGGAATGCACAACAAGGCATGGAACGCGCTGTTCTGGTGTAACCACGATCAGCCGCGTATTGCCTCACGTTTTGGCGATGAAGGTGAATACCGGGTCACGGCAGCTAAAATGCTGGCGATGGTGCTGCACGGCATGCAGGGAACGCCGTACATCTATCAAGGCGAAGAGATTGGCATGACCAACCCGCATTTCGCAACGATCGCGCAATATCGCGATGTGGAAAGCCACAATATGTATACCGAACGGCTGGCGGCTGAGCAAAACGCCGATGAGCTGTTGGCAATCCTTGCCAGTAAATCTCGCGACAACAGCCGGACGCCGATGCAGTGGGACACGAGTGCTAACGCCGGATTTACCCAAGGCGAGCCATGGATTGGCGTCTGCGATAACTACGCGGACATCAACGTCGAACGCGCGCTGGCGGATCCGGATTCGGTGTTTTATGCCTACCAACAGCTGATTACGCTGCGTAAATCACAGCCGGTACTGACATGGGGTGATTATCAGGACCTGCTGCCTGAGCATCCTTCGCTGTGGTGCTATCGCCGCCAGTATCAGGGGAAAACGCTGCTGGTGCTTGCCAACCTTGGTGCTGAACCGCAAGCGTGGCAGCCATCGGAAACGCTGGTCGATGGTCGCGTTTTGATGAGTAACTATGGCGATGCCGCACAAAAACCGGCGGCAATGACGCTGCGCCCATTTGAAGCTATCTGGTGGCTTCTGGGCTAAGCCCACGGCCCGGTAGCCTTGTGCTGCCGGGTCTGCCTGCATCACGCTGTTTTACGGCCCTTTTTGCGCATTTATTACACAGTAAAATTTACATATCCCCTCAACGCCTGTCATCTGTACTCTTGCATTTTTACTTTGTTCTGCATCAATAAAAGCGTAAACATCTTTGATGCAAATCACTACATATAGAACTTAAAATGCTCCCCGGCCCAACATATGGTATTTATCGACTATCATTGCAACAATGAGAATCACGAAGAAGATCGTCGGTATGTGGATAACCTGGGCCGCACTCAGGGGAAAGTATTGGTTAATGGAGCTATTACGCCAATTGTTGTTTTCCCACCGCTGTGGATAACCTGTTCTTATAAATAATGGAGTGATCATGACACCGCATGTGATGAAACGTGATGGCTGTAAAGTGCCGTTCAAATCAGAGCGCATCAAAGAAGCAATTCTGCGTGCAGCTAAAGCAGCGGGAGTCGATGACGCAGACTATTGCGCCACCGTCGCAGCAATCGTTAGCCAGCAAATGCAGGACCAATCGCAGGTTGATATCAACGAGATTCAGACCGCCGTTGAAAACCAGCTGATGTCCGGGCCGTATAAGCAGCTGGCCCGTTCTTATATTGAATATCGCCACGACCGCGACAGCCAGCGCGAAAAGCGCGGCCGCCTGAACCAGGAAATTCGCGGTCTGGTTGAGCAGACCAACTCGGCGCTGCTTAACGAAAACGCCAACAAAGACAGTAAAGTGATCCCAACCCAGCGTGACCTGCTGGCCGGTATCGTCGCTAAACACTATGCGCGCCAGCACCTGCTGCCGCACGACGTCGTCATGGCGCACGAGCGCGGTGTGATTCACTACCACGATCTCGACTATTCGCCGTTCTTCCCGATGTTCAACTGTATGCTTATCGATCTGAAAGGCATGCTGACTCAGGGCTTTAAGATGGGCAACGCGGAAATTGAACCGCCGAAATCCATCTCGACCGCCACTGCGGTCACCGCGCAGATCATCGCGCAGGTCGCCAGCCACATTTACGGCGGCACCACCATCAACCGAATTGATGAAGTGTTAGCACCGTTCGTTGCCGCCAGCTTCAACAAGCACCGCCAAACTGCCGAAGAGTGGCAGATCCCGAACGCCGAAGAGTACGCGCTGTCTCGCACCGAGAAAGAGTGCTACGACGCCTTCCAGTCGCTGGAGTATGAAGTGAATACGCTGCATACCGCCAACGGACAGACGCCGTTCGTCACCTTCGGTTTTGGCCTCGGCACCAGCTGGGAATCGCGTCTGATTCAGCAATCGATTCTGCGCAACCGTATTGCTGGCCTTGGCAAAAACCGCAAAACCGCGGTGTTCCCAAAACTGGTCTTTGCGATTCGCGATGGCCTGAACCACAAACCGGGCGATGCCAACTACGACATCAAACAACTGGCGTTGGAGTGCGCAAGCAAGCGCATGTACCCAGACATCCTCAACTACGATCAGGTGGTTAAGGTTACCGGTTCGTTCAAAACACCGATGGGCTGCCGCAGCTTCCTCGGCGTGTGGGAAAACGAAGAGGGCGAACAGGTACACGACGGGCGTAACAACCTTGGCGTGATAAGCCTGAACCTGCCGCGCATCGCGCTGGAAGCCAAAGGGGATGAAGCCGCATTCTGGTCGCTGCTCGACGAGCGTCTGCTGCTGGCACGTAAAGCGCTGATGACCCGTATTGCGCGTCTGGAAGGGGTAAAAGCCCGCGTCGCGCCAATCCTCTATATGGAAGGCGCCTGCGGCGTACGTCTGAAAGCCGACGATGACGTGTCCGAAATCTTTAAAAACGGCCGCGCATCCATCTCGCTGGGCTACATCGGTATTCACGAGACCATCAACGCGCTGTTCGGTGACCAACACATGTACGACAGCGAAATGCTGCGTGAAAAAGGCGTGGCCATCGTCGCGCGTCTGCGTGAAGCGGTCGACCAATGGAAAGACGAGACCGGCTACGGCTTTAGCCTGTACAGCACGCCAAGCGAAAACCTGTGCGACCGTTTCTGCCGTCTGGATACCGCCGAGTTCGGGCTGGTGAAAGGCGTGACCGACAAGGGTTACTACACCAACAGCTTCCACCTCGACGTGGAGAAAAAGGTTAACCCTTACGACAAAATCGATTTCGAAGCGGCCTACCCTCCGCTGGCGAACGGCGGCTTCATTTGCTACGGCGAGTACCCGAACATCCAGCACAACCTGAAGGCGCTGGAAGACGTGTGGGACTACAGCTACCAGCACGTGCCGTACTACGGTACCAACACGCCAATCGACGAGTGCTACGAGTGCGGCTTCACCGGTGAGTTTGAATGTACCAGCAAAGGCTTCACCTGCCCGAAATGCGGTAACCACGACGCCGCCCGCGTCTCGGTGACGCGCCGCGTATGCGGCTATCTCGGCAGCCCGGACGCACGTCCGTTCAACGCCGGTAAGCAAGAAGAAGTGAAGCGCCGCGTGAAGCATCTGGGGAATGGGCAGTTAGGTTAAGCTAACCATCGTTTTTTGCGGGTCGTTTTCCTCCTCAGCCCGGCCCTCTCCCGCAAGGGAGAGGGTGAAAACCAGCGCTCTCCCTTTACCTCTTTCCGCAAAGCAATTGGCGTTAGAGCAAGGCGGCAAACGAAAGCATCCCGGGGAGCTTACTTTAGTCAGTGACCTGGGTGAGAGAGAGCGGCCAACGCTGCTATGGCGTCAATTGAGAAGCAGAAATGAATTACCACCAATACTACCCCGTCGACATCGTCAACGGCCCCGGCACGCGTTGCACCCTGTTTGTTTCAGGGTGCATTCACGAATGCCCCGGCTGCTACAACAAAAGCACCTGGCGGGTTAACTCCGGCCAGCCGTTCACCGTAGAGATGGCCGACCGCATCATCGCCGATTTAAACGACACGCGGGTTAAGCGTCAGGGGATTTCGCTCTCCGGCGGCGACCCATTGCACCCGCAGAACGTGGCGGAAATCCTCGCGCTGGTGAAACGGATTCACGCCGAATGCCCGGGCAAAGATATCTGGGTGTGGACCGGCTATAAACTCGACGAACTGAATGCCGCGCAGATGGAGGTCGTCGACCTGATCAACGTACTGGTCGACGGCAAGTTCGTGCAGGATTTAAAAGACCCGGCGCTTATCTGGCGCGGCAGCAGTAATCAAGTCGTGCATCATCTGAGATAAATCGCTCACGTCAGCCGTTCAAAACCGGCTGACGCACTCCATCGCCACCGTTTTAAACTCATCAAAGCTACGCGTTGCCGACAGGCGTGCCATCGCGCGCTCGCGCAGGAAGGTGACGAAAATATCGTAGATTGCCATCGCCTCTTCATACTCACTTTTACTGATTGCCAGCAGGAAGATGATGTGTGCGGTTTCGTCGCCCCAGACAATGCCGTCAGGAGCTATCACGGTGTAGACCACCGTCTTTTTCGCCAGCAGTCCCAGCGCATGGGGCAGCGCGATACCATCACCCAGCATGGTGCTGACAATGGCTTCACGCTCGACCACCGAGCCATAAAACTCAGCGTCGACAAACCCTTCCATCTCCAACTGCTCGCACAGTTCGGCAAACAGCGTTTGCTGATCCATCTGGCCGTCAATCACCCGGAAATGGGCTTCGTCGAAGTACTTGTTCAACATAAATGGCCGGGTGCGGTCCACCAGCACCAGCTTGCCGATTTGGTCAAGCTGATAGTCGGTCGGGAAAGGCGCGATGGTAATAACCGGTTTATCTTTTTCGCTGATGCGCGCGGTAGAGATAACAAAATCTTCCGTAATCATCTCCAGCTGTTCGTACTCACGCTGGGAGAGCGTGGCGACAATTTCCACCTGCGGATACTTACGCTGCAAAATCGCTTCGATCATTCGCGCCATCGCATTACCCGCATCGCACACCAGCAGCACCTTTGGTTGGCGCTGATAGCCAATGTTGTAGTGGCGCTCAAGGCCGACGCCGATATGCAGCACCAGAAAACCAATCTCGTTTTCGCTAATGGCGTACGGCGTGTATTTGCCCCAGCTGGAGACCGCCGCCAGCGTCATATCCCATGCCATCGGGTAGTGCTGTTTGATGTTATCGAGTAGCGGATTGGGGATCATTATCTGGTAACGCACGCGGGTAATCATGGTTTTGATGTGAGTTAGCAGATCCGCATGCAGCTGGGCATCATCCAGCAGGTTGTAGTTATATTGCTGATTGATATAGCGCAGGATGTAATTCACCAACGCTTCGTCATCATCGGCGCTGATAGTTTCCGGGTCCACATCCTGGACCTGGCGGGCGGCAATATGCACACACAGCCACTCTTCTTCTGCCGGTGAAAACGGCTTTCCGGCCAACTTTTGCAGCGCGAGTGCCACATCGTGGGCGACGTCACGTACGTTTTGCGCCACATCCTCGGCGCTAAAATCCGCCAGCGGAAAACCTTCGCTGACGCGACGAGCCACCACCGCGCCATACAGACAGAGAAAACGCTCGCCGGCATCGGTCAGGCGAACGCGGTGACGGGTCAGCGTCTCCTGCAGTATCTCTTCAAGCTGCATCGGCACGCTGGCGTCAAATGCTTCTTCACAGATGAGCGGATTGAGCGCGCCTTGCTGGCTCAACTCCCACAGCAGATCGGTCAGACAGGCGCGTAGCGACACTTCGCTGCCAAACAGCTTCATGCCGTGACGCGGGCGCGTCTCCAGGGTCAACTGATAGCGGGCAAAGCGCTCGCGCACCTCTGCCATATCGCTTTGCAGCGTCGCCCGGCTCACAAACCATTCGTCGGCCAAATCCTCAAGCTTGAGGGAGAAGGCCGAGGTGAGAAACCGCACCAGCAAAAAGTGGATACGGTCCTGCGCCGTACGCGGGATATTTTGTGGCTTAGGCGCCGTCTCTTCCAGCGTCTGAAAGCGCGATGGATCGTCGATTTTCAGCTGATAACCACTGCCGCGCGTCAGCACAAACTGCGCGCCGTAGTGCATCAACAGCGCATTGAGCGCGGTGATGTCGGCGCGAACGGTACGGGTCGACACCGACAGCCGCTGCGCCAGTTCATCCTGCGGCAGCGTTTCGTTTTGCAGCAGGCTAAAGAGTTGCGCTAAACGTTGGTTGGGAAATCGCATGTCGGTTCCTTCATATTACGGCTTAAGGTTTTGCAGAAATCACCATCTGAGATGGGCTGCCGACCGGGGTATAGTCCGGCGCAAACGTCAGCTTGCCGTCCTTCGGCGCGACGCTAAAGCGGGTAATGTTATCGCTGCGCTGATTCATGACGTACAGCCAGCGCCCCTGACTATCCAGCGTTAAGCCGCGCGGATAGTCCCCACGGGTCCACACATCATCCTGATGGCTCAGGCTACCGTCCGCCATCACGGTAAAGTGGGCAATGCTGTTGTGCAGTCGGTTAGCAACATACAGCTGCTTACCGTCCGCGCTGAGCACCAGTCCAGCGGCAAAGCTAGTGCCTTTGTACTCTTTCGGCAGCGCCGAGACCGTTTGGCCTTCGCGCAGCAGGCCGCTTTGCTTATCAAGATGATAGAAGGTCAGCGTCGATGATTCTTCGTTAATCAACCATAGACCATCCCCGGCGGGCGTAAAGACAAAGTGGCGCGGCCCGGCTCCCGCGGAAGATGCCGCGATATATGGCGGATCGTTAGGGGTTAACTTGCCGCTCGCGCTGTCGCGGCGGTATTGGTAAATCCGGTCCAGCCCCAGATCGGTGGAGTAGACAAACTTCCCGCTCGGGTCTGCCTGCACCATATGGGCGTGCGGGCCGTTATGGTCGCTCATGGCGAAACTGCCTTCCACCGCGGCTTCCGGTCGCTCGGCGCCCGCCGAGCCATGATCCTGGTGCAAATCCACCGCATCACCGAGGCTGCCATCCGCTTTCACCGGCAGCACCGCAATGGAACCACTGACGTAGTTTGCCACCAGCAGATGACGGTTATCCGGCGTTAGCGACAGATAAACCGGCCCGGCACCGCCGGACACCACCTGATTGAGGCTACTTAAGCTACCATCGTTGCCAATACTCCATGCCTGCACCACGCCCTTTTCCACTTCGCTGGCGGCATACAGCGTTTTGCCATCCTGCGAGACGGTCAGCTGCGCGACGTTAGGCAGCGAGCCGACCAGCGTTTTATCACGTAGCTCGCCGGTTTTGTCGTCAACGGTAAAACGGTAAAGCCCTTCGCCGTTGGGATTGTAGGTCCCGACCCAGGCATACTCGGTTTGCGCGACGGCGCTGGCGGCAAGAAGCGAAAGTGAAGCAGCAAGCAGGTGATGGGCAGTTGGCATGGTGACTCCTTGATGATTCGGTGGGGGTTTTTCCCCTCACCCTAACCCTCTCCCCTGAGGGGCGAGGGGACCGTTCGGTACATTTACGCACGAACGGCGCAAACGACACGGTAGGTTTTCTCCCTCTCCCCTATAGGGAGAGGGCCGGGGTGAGGGGCAATCGGCACTATTTCATAGCTGTTTAGTGATCTCCAGCAGCTGACGTACGTCCGCCGGACGAGTATTACCGCTGGCTTTATCAATAATCGAACTATAGATATGGGGAATAATTTTGCTAACACCAGCATCCAGCGCAATTTTCAGGATTTCGCCGTAATTTTCCAGATCGATACCGCCGGTCGGTTCCAGCCAAAAATCATGACGCGCGCAGGCCTGCGCCACGGCAACGTACTCGTCACGATGTTTCAGACCACCCATCGGGAAATATTTAATAGAGCTGCCGCCCATATCTTTTAGCAGCGCAATCGCGGTCTCCAGCGGGACAATGCCGTCAGGTGTCGTAGAGGACAGCGGGCCGGTGGAGATTTTCACCATGCCCACGGTGCCGGTCGGAGAGACCAGGCCGTTTACCACGGTTTCATTCTGCCCCAGCAGCGCGCGGCTGGTGGCCACGCCGGTGAAGACCTGGTTGACGTGCTGTGGCTGAACCTGGCGAGAAATTTCGCTGACCATCGCCGACTGGTTCGGATCGCCCGCACCGAGCCCGACGGAAAGCGCGTTATCAATCAGCTGCGCATATTCGCGCATGTCCGCTACCGCGCTTTCGATATCCGGGTAATTTTTGGAGAGCACGCCAACCAGCACGTGGCCTTCCGCCGCGTCATAAATCTCGCGCGCATTATCTTTGCTACCCGCAAGGACGTTCAGGCAGACGCGATCGCGATAAAAGTTTGGGGTCAGTTTCATGCGTTTTTCTCCTTGTTAAGAACTTCAGCAATACGACGGGAGACAATCTCCAGCTGCTGCGCGTCCACGCTGCGAACATCGGCTTCGATAATGCCTTCGTTGGCCTTGTAGCCGCGGAAATAGATGGCGTACTCACCCTGCATGAGCGCGCTGACCAGCTCGCCGGTGGCGATACCGGTGACGGCTTCATCAAACTTGATTTCCGCACGGGCGATATCACGCCCGGCGCTATCCCACACCACGCGCGCGGTGACGCCGTTTAGCGTATTCAGCTGTTCAATGAACGGGGTCATTTTGGCCACCATCTCGTCGCCGCTCTCTTTACGCGCCGTCAGATAATGTTCAATGGCGCAGGTCAGCCCCAGAATGCCCTCTTTGCCCACTTTCATGGCGCGGCCAATGCCCATCGACTGGCGCTTCACCCACTCAACGTACTGGGTTTTACCAATCACCAGCCCGCTGGTTGGCCCTTCAATCGCCTTCGCGCCGCTGTAGATAACCAGATCCGCGCCAACGCGGTAGTAGCACTGCAAATCTTCTTCCGCCGCCGCATCCACAATCAGCGGCAGATTATGATGACGCGCCACCACCGCCGCCTGCTCAACGCTGAGCATGCTTTTCTGCACGCAGTGGTGTGATTTGATATACAGAATCGCCGCCGTACGCGGGGTAATTGCCGCCGCTAACTGTTCTGCGGAGCATTCGTTCGCATAGCCCGCTTCCACCAGCTTACCGCCACCCAGCGCGACCATGGTGCCCACCGGTGCGCCAAAGTTCACGTTGTGGCCTTTTGGCAGGACAATTTCGTTGTTCTCAATCGGCGTGACGTGGAGGTTTTCCAGCAGCCAGTCGCTGTCTTTGACCAGCACCGCCGCAACGGACTGCGCAATCCCCGCCGAAGCGCAGGAGACAACGGTCGCCCCTTCTACGTCCAGCAGCCTGGCAATGTAGTCACCGGTTTTGTTGACCAGATCTTTCATCTCAAAATACTGATTCATCCCCGCCATCGCGGCGTCCACCACTTCCGGGCGCGGCGTCGAGACGCCCAGCGCCGTCATGCGGCCGGAGGTATTAATGACTTGTTTTAAATTGTACTTCTCAAAAATTGAAGGCATTTTCCGCGCTCCCTTGTTCGGTCAAATAGCCCTTGCCCGCGCGAATCGCGGCAAGCGGCAGCAGAATCTTGTCAGCCTGAAGGCTCTCTTTTTCAGCATCCACCAGCAGCGTCGGCGTAGATGCGAGGGTGAACAGCGTGAGATCAGCGTCATAGCCAACGTTCAGCCGTCCTTTGTGGGACAAACGCAGCCCGTCGGCGGCCTGTGAGGTCACGCAGGCGATGACCTGCGGCAACGACATGCCGATGGCGAGGAATTTCGACATCACCAGCGCCAGTGAACGCACCGGGCCGTCGATGCGGTTGCGGCAGTAAATATCGGAGCTGATGGTGTCGGGCAGAATGCCCATCGCAATCGCCCGCCGCGCCACTTCAAAGCTGAAGCTGGCGGTACCATGGCCGACATCAAGCCGTACCCCGCGCTTTAAGGCACGCACAATGCTGCTGCGCAGCTCGCCTTCCGGCGTCAAAATACGGTTCGGTTTGCCGTTATAGCAGTGGGTGATAATGTCGCCCGAACTCAACAGTTCGGCGATTTCATCGAGGTTCGGCGGGTTATTGCCGATGTGCACCATCAGCGGCAGATCGCCGTTTTGCTGCTGAATGGCTTTCGCCCGCTCCAGCGGCGTAATACCGTTTTCACCGACTACGCTGCTGCTCATGCGCGCTTTCAGGCCGACGATAAAGTCCGGGTGACGCTGCACCGCCTGTTTCACCGCATCGGCATCGATATTGGCCATATTGGCCAACTCGTTCTGCGCAATCAGCCCGACGCGGGAGATATTGAGCAGCGCGTAAACATCGGTCGCCGCCTGACGGGTGAGCTGATAAAAATCGTCCACGTCATCGGCACCGGTACTGCCCGCGTCAATCACGGTGGTGACACCGGTGGCAATGCCCACGCTGTCCGGCTGGTCGTGGTAAATCGGTGAGTTGGGGTAGCAGTGAACGTGGGAGTCAATCCAGCCCGCGCTGACGTAATAGTTGCCGTCCAGCTCGATGGTTTTGTGCGAGGGCGCGCTAATCTCGCCCAGCGCCGCGATTTTCCCGTCCTGGATGGCGATATCAGTGAGGGTATCGTCGACGAGGCGCGCACGGCGCAGGAGTAAATCAAACATCTCTCTCTCCTGTAAAAATAGGGGGAGGCGTTCGCGTCTTATCCGGCCGGTCTGTTTTGGCCGGATAAGCACTACGCCATGGGGCACTTAGCTAATTGCCACCGGGAAGATAGAACCCAGAAGCATGGCGCCAAGGATCGCGCCGCCGGTAATCGGCTTCTGCCAGATGTAGAAGAGCAGCGCGCCGACCAGCGAACCGATACCGATAGGAATCGAAGCGGTCATCGCACTGAGGATAATCAACGGGCCGAGGAAGCGGCCTGATGCATTACCTGCGCCCATCATCACGTCGGCACCGTAGGTGGAGTCGCTCTGGTTGATGGTGAACTTACGCGCCAGAATGATGATGTAGCCAATCGCCAGACCGATCACCAGCCCGGTAATCAGGGAAGCGATAAAGTTGGTCACCGGGAACATGATGCCCGCGCCCAGCAGCAGCGCCGGAACGCCGAGGCCTACGCCGGTCTGGATGGCGCCGCCGATATCAAGGATCCCCACCAGCGAGCCTTCGATGATACGGGCGAACAGGAAGCTCGCGCCAAACGCCGCCACCGCGCCGTAAGCACCGGTATCAATCCCCGCTTTTAACATCGCCACGAAGGCCACTTCGTTAAACGCGCCGATACCGTACAGGTAGTACATGTGTGTCCCGGCAAAGACGCCGGAAGAGAGCAGGCCCACGAAGATCGGGAACGACCAGTCGGCATACCAAAAACCTTTATTTTGTTCCATGTCAGGCTCCCGTTATTTGCCGCTGATTGAGCTGTGGATCAGGTCCAGCCAGTTCGGCACGGTCAGGTGGAAGGATTCGATCATCTTCATGTCGAAGCCGCGGAAGAAAGCGCTCAGGACGAACAGCGCAACGATGGCAGCCATCATCACCTTGGTGACGCGATGCCAGCCGCTCTCTTCTACACCCTTACCAATCAGGATACCCAGCACCAGGCCCGGTACCGCGTTGCCCATAATCAGCTGCGCTGCGCCGCCGAAGATGGTGGCCCAGAAGCCGGATTTCTTACCGGCATCAATCGCGGCCAGCCAGAAGATCACCGGCATCACGGTGTTCACCAGCAGGTTTGCCGCAGGGACCAGTACCTTCACGGCGGTGACCTGCAGCGCCTGCGGTACGGAGGAAGCCGTTAAGTTAAGGAAGGCCACGACGATCATGCCGATCACGCCGCAGGCAATCGCCATTTTCTTCGGATCGTGCAGCGTCTCACCGACGTTGCGATTTTTGATCATCAGCGCTGCCGCACCCCAGTTCGGGATAATGCGGTGATCGACGTCCTGGGTGAAGGAACCTGCTGCAACGGAAGAAGCCCAGGCGTTAAAGAAGAAGCCAAGGCCAAAGGAGAAGTGGGAAGCCGGATCGCCTTCACAGGAGTTCAGTTCGCCCAACGTACGAAATGCGCCCATCCCTTGGGTGGTGGGCGCATGAAACATACGTGCCGCTCCGGCGCCCACGCCGACGCCAACCAGGCCGCCGATGATGAGCGATTTTATTAAAATTATCAGGAACATATTCTGACCCTTTGGTAAAAATCAGGTTTGCGCGACGAAATCCACTTTATCGATATCAATGGCGGTCACGTTGACGGTTACGTCCAGCTCCACGCTGTACGCACGTCGTTCACGGCGTAAAAAGAAAAACAGGAAGGCTTCTTTTCGTACCGCTTCACGCGCATGAACAACCGCCACGTCCTGTGGCTCAATACGCAATAAGATGTGCGATGATGTTTTCATCACCGCGGCCTGCACATGGTTCAGGGCATCGGCGAACGCCCGCGTTTTGCTCTCGCCTTTGCCCGTGACCCTCACCGTGGTGGTGAATTGTTCTTTCATGTTCACGCGCCGTACTTCTTCTTCCAGGCTTCAACCAGACGCTCGCCCAGCTCTTCTTTATCCATAAAACCGAAGCCCAGTACGTTGAAACCTTCGTTGATGGCGGTCACGCCCTCTTCCACCGAACGCATGCCGTATTTGGCTTTGTAGCCGTGTTTGTTCTGTGCGGTGATGGCGCCTGCGCCGCCGCTGCCGCAGAAAGAGATGCCGAAGGTGGCGTTTTCTGCTTTCATCATGTCGCCAAGCTTCATGTCCGCGGCGACGCCCGGTACGACTACTGCACGAGCACCGGCTTTTTCCGCGCCAGCGGCAACTTTTTGTCCTTTACCCAGGCGGTCGCCAATTACTACGGTGATCTGTTCCATGTGTTGCTCCTTACAGGTTTTCTTTTGCGACTTCGAAGTGGACGGACAGCAGCCAGGCCTCTTCTTTTGGCAGATTGCCGAATTCCGCGACCACGTCGCGAGCCAGATTCATTGAGTCTTCTGATATTTCTTCAAACAGACTGGCGTCCACTTCCGGCAGCGGTTCACCGCTGATTGACCGATGGGCCATGGCCCGCACGTGGGACGTCAACATTTGCTCCTGCACGTCGTTGGGGGTGATACCGCGTTGGCGTAACAGTGCGAACACCTGCTTAAGCATCTTGTCTGCCAGCTGTTCGGTCTGTGCTGCCTGCTCCCCTGCGTCGTGTATTACCGCTCCGTTATTCACTCGTGTTACCCCGCTAATGTCTCTGGGGATAAAACTAACGTTGGGGGCGAGGAGTTTGTAGCGAGTTGTTTTCCACTTCGAAGTGGAAAGGCAGACGGCCTGGGTGATCTGATTCACATATTCATCACGAATCTCACGATTTCGATATATTCGCGTGATGAATGTCACGAATGCGGGACGAGGCAATAGGAAAAGCGAATGGTAAAACGAGGGTCAAAAGTGTGAAGCGGGCGGAACTTTGCGAGAGGAAAGCGGGAAACGTCGGCTGACGCTTCCCGGAAATGCTTAGCGGTACTTCTTGTGATAGGTGTTGCGGGTGGTTTTAAACTCTTCAGCCGCGGCCTGAGCTTCTTTGATTTTGCCTTCGTTGGCCAGCTTCAGCGCACCGTCAATCTGGCCAATCAGGATATCGAAGCCGTGGCGGAAATCTTTCATCTCAGGGCTATCAGGCGCTTTGCCTTCCAGCTTCGGCGGAGTCTCTTTTTGCGCATCGACGGCGGCGGTACGCATCTTGTTCAGCGCGCCTTTCAGCTCGCCTGCATCGGAGGTTTTCTGCACGACTTGCAGATTTTCCGCCAGCGTATCCATATCTTCACCGAGATCAGCAAAGGCCGAAGCCGAGCCGAGGGCAAAAGCAGAGACAGCCAGCATCGCTAACAGTTTTTTACGCATTGCTCACTTCCTTTTTATTATTTAAGCAAAACGGGCGCAGCAGGATGCGCCCTAAACGTGATTACTGGCCGGCGATTTTCATCTCCGGTAACAGTACAGAACCACACTGGATATTACTCCGTGTCTCAATATCGTCGGCAATGGTGACCATATTGCGCCACATATCTTTCAGGTTGCCGGCGATGGTGATTTCACTTACCGGATACTGAATTTCGCCATTCTCAACCCAGAAACCAGAGGCGCCGCGGGAGTAATCGCCGGTGATGCCGCTAACACCCTGCCCCATCAGTTCAGTGACGACAAGGCCCGTGCCCATCTCTTTAAGCAACTTTTCAAAACTCAGACCGCGGCCCTGGATGCGCCAGTTGTGGATGCCGCCCGCGTGGCCGGTGCTTTTCAGTCCCAGCTTGCGCGCAGAATAATTGGTCAGCAGCCACTGCGTCAGCACGCCGTCTTTAATAATGTCGCGACGCTCGGTGCGCACGCCTTCACCGTCGAATGGTGTAGAAGCCAGCCCTTTCAGCAGATGTGGATGCTCTTCAATAGTCAGCCATTCTGGCAGAATTTGCTCACCCAACGAGTCAAGCAGGAAAGTGGATTTACGGTAAACCGAACCACCGGCAATCGCCCCGACCAAATGGCCAAACAACCCGGTAGCCACTTCATTAGCAAAAATCACCGGCGCTTTCATGGTGGAGAGCTTGCGCGGTGCCAGGCGTGATAAAGTGCGGCGGGCGCACTCTTCACCCACCCATTCCGGCGATTGCAGGTCACCCAGCGCGCGCCCGATGGTGTAAGCGTAGTCGCGTTCCATATCGCCATTGGCTTCGGCAATCACGCAGCTGGAGAGCGAGTGGCGGGTCGAGCAGTAGCTTTGCAGCATGCCGTGGCTGTTACCAAATACCTTGATGCCGTAGTGGCTGTTGAAGCTGCCGCCTTCGGTATTGGTGATACGCTTATCGGCTTTCAGGGAAGCCTGTTCGGCGCGAGCCGCCATTTCAATCGCTTCGTCCGGGGAGACTTCCGCCGGGTGGAACAGGTCAAGATCCGGAGCCTCAAACGCCAGCAGATCTTTGTCCGCCACGCCCGCACACGGGTCTGGCGAGGTGTAACGCGCGATATCCAGCGCCGCCTGTACGGTACGCGCAATCGCATCCGGGCTCAGGTCGGTTGAAGAGGCGCTGCCTTTGCGATTCTGGTGATATACGGTGATCCCGAGCGCGCCATCGCTATTAAATTCGACGTTTTCAACTTCACCGTAGCGGGTGCTGACGCCAATACCGGTGGTCTTGCTGACCGCGACTTCTGCACCATCTGATTTACCGGCCGCCAGCTCTAACGCCGTGGAGACCGCTTTTTCCAGCGCAATACGTTGTTCCGCAACTTGTGTGATCACTTTCATCGTCTAAGCCATAATCTGAGGTAAAGTTAAATGAAGTCTAACAGAGAACCCTTTCTCAGTATGCGCTCAAGCTGTTAGTATTAGCCTCTTTTTTAAGGAGCCTGAAATGACAAAGCAGCCCGAAGACTGGCTCGACGAAGTCCCCGGTGATGATATCGAGGACGAAGATGATGAAATTATCTGGGTCAGCAAGAGTGAAATTAAGCGTGATGCCGAAGAGCTGAAAAAGCTCGGAGCAGAGCTGGTTGATCTGGGTAAAAATGCCCTGGATAAAATCCCGCTGGACGCCGACCTGCGCGCCGCCATTGAACTGGCGCAGCGTATTAAGATGGAAGGCCGCCGCCGCCAGCTGCAGCTGATTGGTAAGATGCTGCGTCAGCGCGACGTGGAACCTTTCCGTCAGGCGCTGGACAAGCTGAAAAACCGTCACAACCAACAGGTCGTTCTGTTCCATAAACTGGAACAGCTGCGCGATCGTATGGTTGAAGGTGGGGATGAAGCGGTTGAAGAGGTGCTGAACCTCTGGCCAGACGCTGACCGCCAACAGCTGCGTTCGCTGGTGCGTAACGCGAAAAAAGAGAAGGCTGGGAATAAGCCGCCTAAATCCTCTCGTCAGATCTTCCAGTATCTGCGCGAACTGGCTGAAAACCAGGATTAAATCTCTTAAAAACGCCCTCTTCCGAGGGCATTTTTTATCGGCTACAGCGTCATCACCACCTGACGTAACTCATCATTAAAACGTTGATACTGCGCGGCATCAATCGCCTGCGGATAGCTCAACACAATCAATTCATGGTCAGCAATACCGACATGATAAGTCGGGTGCGCGTGCGGCCACGGGTTAGCGCTAAAGCCCATTCCCTCATAAAAACGCAGACGCTTCTGCGCAATCTCGGTGGTCAACGGGTCGATTTCCAAAACGGTGAGCGGCGCGCGCGCCAGCATCTGCCCCAGCAGGCGTTTACCGTAGCCCTGTGAGCGTAGCGTGCTATCAACAGCCAGATGCTCAATATAGAGATAGCCATCAAACGCCCATGTGCCGCTCATTCCAATAAACTGCTCACCGTCAAACCAGGCTTCCAGTGCATAGTGCGTATCGTTCATGGCGCTCTGTTTGGCCGCTAACTCCCGCTGTTCATGCCAGGGAAAAGCCTGCTCATACAGCGCATCAACCCGTGGAAAAAAGAGGGACTGCGTTGAAGTCAGCTTCTGTGACGTTAACTTGTCCATGTCTGGTCCTTACTGAAATCAGGAAATAAAAAAGCCAACCGGTTTCCCGATTGGCTGAGGAGAAACCTGAGCGATCAGATTAATGCTGTTGTTGTTCCGCTTTTTTCGCCAGACCATCCAGCAATTTCTGGTGAATACCACCAAAACCACCGTTGCTCATCACCAGAATATGGTCGCCCGGCTCGGCGTTTTTCACCACCATATCGGCCAGCGTATCAACGTCTGCGCTCCAGTGTGCTGGCTGCACGCAGGCTTCAGCCACTTCCGCCACCTGCCACGGAATATGCTGCGGCTGCAGCAGGAATACTTCATCGGCACGGCCCAGGGACGGTGCCAGATCGTCTTTGCATACGCCCATTTTCATGGTGTTCGAACGCGGCTCGAGCACGGCGATGATTTTAGCCGTGCCGCCAACTTTACCGCGCAGTGCCTGCAGCGTAGCGAGGATAGCGGTCGGGTGGTGGGCAAAATCGTCATACACGCAGACGCCGTTAGCTTCACCACGCAGTTCCAGACGACGACGGGCGTTGATAAAGCTTCCCAGCGCGTTGGCTGCATCTGCCGGCGTTACGCCAACATGGCGCGCGGCGGCGATCGCCATCAGACCGTTGTGCATGTTGTGTTCGCCAACCAGGCCCCACTTCACTTCGCCAACCTTTTCACCGTCCAGCAGCACTTCCCACTCGGAGGCGTCGGTATTCAGCTTCTTCGCCTGCCAGTGGCCCTGCTCGCCCACCAGCTCCTGCTCACTCCAGCAGCCCATTGCCATCACCTGTTTCAGGTTGGCGTCGTTCTCAGGCAGGATGATGCGGCCTTGTCCAGGGACAATACGCACCAGGTGGTGGAACTGTTTCTGAATCGCTTTCAGGTCATCGAAGATGTCCGCATGGTCGAACTCAAGGTTATTGAGGACCAGCGTACGCGGGCAGTAATGCACGAACTTGGAGCGCTTATCAAAGAAGGCGCAGTCGTATTCATCGGCTTCAATCACGAAGAACGGGCTATCACCCAGACGAGCGGAAACATCGAAGTTACCCGGCAGGCCGCCAATGACAAAACCTGGCTTATAGCCACAGGCTTCGAGGATCCAGGTCGCCATCCCGGCGGTGGTGGTTTTACCGTGGGTACCGGCAATCGCCACGACCCAACGGTCACGCAGCACGAAATCGTGCAGCCACTGCGGGCCGGACATGTACGGAATGTTTTTCTCCAGCACCGCTTCCACGCACGGGTTACCGCGAGTCATTGCGTTGCCGATGATGACCAGATCCGGCTGAGGGTCAAGCTGGCTTGCATCGTAACCTTGAATTAAATCAATGCCTTGATTTTCCAGCAGCGTGCTCATCGGGGGATACACATTGGCATCCGAACCCGTGACTTCATGACCCAGAGAACGAGCCAGCATGGCCAGGCCGCCCATGAAAGTGCCACAAATACCCAAAATATGAATGCGCATACGTCACTATCCTTTTGTAATCTGCCTCGCATTTTACCCATATGTTTGCCATCAGAGAAATGCATTTAGGGATATTCCGTAGTTTGCTGGCGCGATTCACCTGTGCGTATTTTTTTTATTCTTTGTTAAGATTGTTGCAGTCGCTTTACTCATCATCCAATGCAGGGAAAGTGTTATGAAAACGTTAGGTGAATTTATTGTCGAAAAGCAGCACGAGTTCTCTCATGCTACCGGTGAGCTCACTGCTTTGCTGTCGGCAATAAAGTTAGGTGCCAAGATCATCCACCGCGATATCAATAAGGCCGGTCTGGTCGATATCCTGGGTGCCAGCGGCGCAGAAAACGTACAAGGAGAAGTACAACAAAAGCTCGATCTGTTCGCGAACGAGAAACTGAAAGCCGCGCTGCGCGCACGTGACATCGTCGCCGGTATCGCCTCCGAAGAAGAAGACGAAATCGTCGTCTTTGACGGCTGCGAACACGCAAAATATGTGGTCCTCATGGATCCACTGGATGGCTCATCTAATATCGACGTTAACGTCTCTGTCGGGACTATCTTCTCTATCTATCGCCGCGTAACGCCAGTCGGTACGCCGGTGACCGAAGAAGATTTCCTTCAGCCGGGTAACCGCCAGGTTGCTGCGGGCTACGTGGTTTACGGCTCGTCCACCATGCTGGTCTACACCACCGGCTGCGGCGTGCACGCCTTTACCTACGACCCTTCTCTGGGCGTGTTCTGCCTGTGCCAGGAGCGCATGCGCTTCCCGGAACGCGGCACCACGTATTCCATCAACGAAGGTAACTACATCAAATTCCCGAACGGTGTGAAGAAGTACATCAAGTTCTGCCAGGAAGAAGATAAGTCCACGCAGCGCCCGTACACCTCCCGCTATATCGGTTCTCTGGTCGCTGATTTCCACCGCAACCTGCTGAAGGGCGGCATCTATCTGTACCCAAGCACCGCCAGCCACCCGGATGGGAAGCTGCGTCTGCTGTATGAGTGCAACCCGATGGCGTTCCTGGCGGAACAGGCAGGCGGTAAAGCCAGCGATGGTAAAGAACGTATCCTGGATATTCAGCCGGAAACGCTGCACCAGCGCCGTTCGTTCTTCGTCGGTAACGACCACATGGTTGAAGACGTTGAGCGTTTGATTCGCGAGTTCCCAGACGCGTAAGCATTAGGTTCGAGGTTTCCCCTCACCCTAACCCTCTCCCCTGTGGGGAGAGGGGCAAACCAATTACGCCACCTGCAGACGGAACGAAGCCATCGCTGAGGTCAGCGCCTGCGACTGTTCTTCCAGCGAGCGAGTTGCTGCCGACGACTGCTGAACCAGCGCCGCGTTCTGCTGCGCCGTTTCATCCATCTGGCTCACCGCGATGTTCACCTGCTCGATACCGCGACTCTGCTCCTGAGAGGCGCTGGCAATCTCGCGCATCAGTTTGGTCATCCGCATTACCTCAGTGGCAATCTCATCCATCGTTTCCCCGGCCTGCTGCGCCAGGTCGCTGCCTTCACTAACATGATTCTGCGACGCGGAAATCAGCTGGCGAATCTCTTTCGCCGCATCGGCGCTGCGGCTCGCCAGGTTACGTACTTCGCCCGCGACCACGGCAAAACCGCGTCCCTGCTCGCCCGCGCGGGCGGCTTCAACGGAAGCATTGAGCGCCAGAATATTGGTCTGGAACGCAATGCCGTCAATCACCCCAAGGATGTCGGCGATACGGTTGGAACTACCGGCGATGTCCTGCATTTTTTCAATCACGTAGCAGACCATTTCGCTGCCGCGATCGGCGGTATCGGAAACGTCTTTCGCCAGCTTATGCGCCTGATCGGCGTTGTCAGCGTTTTGCTTCACGGTCGCTGTCAGCTCTTCCATGCTGGCCGCCGTTTGCTCCAGCGACGTGGCAGTCGACTCGGTGCGCTGCGCCAGATGGTTATTGCCCGCCGTCAGCTCGCGGCTGCCGATATCAATTTGCGAACTGGCATCACGCACCCGCATTACCGAGTTCATCATCGACTCGCGCATCCCGGCAATCGCCCCGTTGAGACGCTTAATCTCAGCGCTATTGGCCTTCAGCGGTGAATCGGTTAAATCGCCGGAGGCGACTTTCTCCAGCTGCGCAATCGCGGCATCCAACGGTTTAAGCAGCAGGTGGCGCAGCTGCAGCCAACCGAGCGCCATAACACCTGCGGTCAGCAAAATAGCGATCGCCATCAGCACCAGCACTTTATTTTTCGTGGCGTGAACAGCAGCGACTTCCACCTGGCCGCGAGACTCACCCCAGTCCTGGAAAGCATGAATGGAATTATCAAACTGGCGGGATACCGGAATCATGGTCTTTTCCAGCAGGTCGTAATAACCATCGACGTTTTGCCCTTCGAGCGCAGCCAGCATCGGTTTGATCGCCTGGCTATTGTACTGCTCATAGCTTTTCGCCACGTTCGCCATCAGCTGTGCGCCGTCGGCATCATCCATCGACGACTGGCTAACGGCGGCAATAATTTTCTGCGCCTGCACCACTTCTCCACTAAGCTGTTTGACCGCTTTCGCCGCATCCTCCAGCATGCCGATTTCCATCAGTCTCACCGCCTGACTGGCCTCATTACGCGCACGCAGCAGCAGCGTATAGCCTTCATTAAGCTGAGTCATTTGGTCGCTTTGTAAGTGGTCGATACGTTGCAACGAGGTGGAGCTTTGGGTGAGAGCATAAATGCCAATGCCACTCACCAGGAGAAGCAGCAGGGTCATCACGGCAAGCAGGGACAGCAGGCCGGTACGGATAGAAAGCGTTCTGAGCATCATAGTTTTGTCCGGTAGCAGGGTACGTTTGGCGTAAAAGTAAACTATCGGCTGCTACCGGAAAAACTTTAGCGTATCAGTATGTTAGTTCTTTGTTACTTCAGCATTGACGCGGGTTACGGCCGCGTTTTGCCGATTCTCCCACAGTACTGTCAAGCCGCGCTGGAGCGCGATAAAAATAAACAGCAGAATGCCGATGGCGATTTTGGTCCACCAGGAACTCAACGTACCGTCAAAGTTGATATAGGTTTGAATCAGCCCCTGAATCCCCACACCGAACAGCGTCCCCAGCACCGTACCGACGCCGCCGCTGAGCAGCGTGCCGCCAATCACCACCGAGGCGATGGCATCCAGCTCCACCCCAACCCCCGCCAGCGCATAGCCCGCTTGGGTATAAATGGAGAAGACGATACCCGCCAACGTCGCCAGCCCGGTCGACAGCATATAAATACGCACAATGGTGCTGCGGGTCGGGATGCCCATCAGGTTTGCCGACGTGGCGTTACCGCCGATAGCGTAAACCTGGTTGCCAAAGCGGGTGCGGTGAGCGAGAAAGATCCCCAGAATCACCACCAGCAGCATCAGCAGCCCCATGGCGCTCAGGCGTCCACCGCCGGGAATAGTCCATGCCAGCCCGGAAAGCGTATCGTACAGCGGGTGATCGATAGGAATTGACTCTTCGGACACCAGATAGCTGACGCCGCGCAGGAAAAACATCCCGGCCAAAGTGATGATAAATGCCGGAATCTTCAGGGCATCAATCAGCCAGCCCATAAAGGCGCCAAAGGCACAGCCCATGACCAGTACCAACGGGAAAGCCACCAGCGGCGACAATCCCCAAAAGCCGATCGCTTTGGCCAGGAATACGCCGGTGAAAGCGATCACAGAGCCGACCGACAGATCGATCCCACCGGAGAGGATCACGAAGGTCATTCCCACGGCAATGATCCCCAAAAAGGCATTATCGGTGAGAATGTTGCAGATCACCCGCGTGGAGGCAAAACCCGGAAACTGCGTCAGGCAGTAGAGATAGCCAAGGACAAAGACGCCGAGGGTGATCATCAGCGGTAAGTTACGTTTTATCATGGCCCCGTATCCTTTTCAGCATCTGAATAAAGCGCGGTGATTGGACGATCAGCACGCACATCACCACTACCGCTTTCACTACCTGGTTAAGCTCCGGCGGAAAACCGGAGAGCAAAATACCGGTATTCATACCCTGAATGATCAGAGCGCCCACCACCGACAGCAGCAGGTTAAAGCGCCCCCCCATCAGCGATCCACCGCCGATCACCACCGCCAGAATAGCGTCCAGCTCCAGCCACAGCCCGGCGTTATTGGCATCCGCTCCGCGAATATCCGCCGCCACAATGATCCCGGCAATCGCCGCACAGACGCCGCTTAACACGTAGGCCAGCATCACCACGATACGAGTATTCACCCCCGCATTTTTCGCCGCACGGATGTTAATCCCCACCGCTTCAATGAACATACCGAGCGCCGTTTTACGGGCTACCACCCAGAAGATCACGAGGGTGACCAGCGCAATAATGACCGGCGTTGGAAACAGCAACATTTTACCGCTGCCGAGCCAGGCCAACGCCGGCGAATCGAAGGTGACAATCTGCCCTGAAGTAATGAGCTGCGCGACGCCCCGCCCGGCCACCATCAGAATAAGCGTCGCCACAAAGGGCTGAATTTTCAGAATGGCCACCAGAATGCCGTTCCACAGCCCGGCTAAAACGCCTGAACCCAGCGCGGCCAGTAGCACCATCGGCAGGCTATGCCCGGCGACGGTCATTGAGGCAGCGGTCGCCCCGGCAATCGCCATCACCGCGCCGACCGACAGGTCGATACCTCCGGTGGCAATCACCAGCGTCATACCGATGGCCAGCAGGGCAACGGGGGCCGCGCGGTTAAGAATATCGATAGGGCTGCCGAACAGACGGCCATCCTGGAGGGTTATCTGGAAAAAGTGCGGTGCCACCAGGCTATCGACCAGCAGCACCAGGATAAGGGCCGCCACTTGCGGCATCCCCGGCGGCCAGCGAAAGCGGCGCCCGGACGACTCAGTATGTGGAACGGATCGAGGCATCACGGTTAACTCCTTAGGCCGCAATAGCGTTCATAATGGCGGGAACGGACAGCTCATCAAGTGGGATCTCAGCGATCTGCTGACGATCGCGCATGATGATCACCCGGTCGGCGTAGCCCACCAGCTCTTCAAGTTCAGACGAAATAACCAGCAGCGCCAGGCCGTCGGCACACAGGGTTTCAATCAGGCGGATAATCTCCGCGTGCGCCCCGACGTCGATCCCGCGCGTTGGCTCATCGAGGATCAAAAACTGCGGGCGCGTCAGCAGCCAGCGAGACAGTAAGACCTTTTGCTGGTTGCCACCGGAGAGAAACTCCACCGGCTGTTCAGCGCTGGGGGTACGGATCCCCAACTGGCGGATAAAACGTTCGGCGATGTCGTTTTGCTCTTTGCGCGGAATGGGCCGCAGCCAGCCGCGCTGAGCCTGTAACGCCAGAATGATATTTTCCCGTACCGAAGCAGCGGCAATAATGCCGTCGGTTTTTCGATCCTCAGGGCAGAAGCCGATCCCAAGGCAGGAAGCCTGATGCGGCGATCGCAGCGTTTGCGGTTTGCCTTTGATCGTTGCCTGACCGCTGTCAGCAGGACGAATGCCGAAGATCACCTCTGCGGTTTCCGTACGACCCGATCCCAACAGCCCGGCGAGCCCGACAATTTCCCCAGGGCGGACCTGAAGATCGAACGGCGCAATGGTGCCTTTTTTGCCGTAGCCTTCAAACGAGGCCACCGGTTTATCGCTAAGCAGCGTACGCCCGGCGCGCTGTAACGCCTGATGTTCCAGCTCACGGCCAAGCATCATTTTGACCAACTCAATCTGCGGCAGCTCGCGGGTTTCACGGCAGCCGACAAAGCTACCGTTACGTAGAACGGTGATGCGATCGCTCACCGCGTAGACCTGATCGAGGAAATGGGTCACGAAGATCAGACTCACGCCCTGATCGCGCAACTGGCGCATCAGGGTAAACAACATCTCCACCTCTTTGGTATCGAGACTGGCGGTCGGTTCATCGAGGATCAACACTTTGGCAGAGAGATCGATGGCCCGGCAGATAGCGACAATCTGCTGCATCGCCACCGAAAAACGGTTCAGCGGCTCGCGAACATCAAGCACAAAGCCATAAGAGGCCATCAGCTCACTGGCGCGTTTCTCCATCTCTTTACGTCGCAGCAGGCCGAAGCGTTTTGGCTCGCGGCCAATAAACAGGTTATCCGCCACCGACATGTTCGGCAGCAGATTCACTTCCTGATACACCGTGCCAATACCCAGTTGCTGGGCGTGGGCGGTATTTTTGGGATTAATTTGTTGGCCTTCCAGCCAGATAGTGCCGCTGTTAGCGTGATAGACGCCGGTCAGCGCTTTAATCAGCGTCGATTTACCCGCACCGTTTTCACCCAGCAGCGCCATGATTTCCCCGCGCCGTAGGCTGAAATTCACGTTATCCAGCGCCTTAACGCCGGGAAAATATTGGCAAAGCCCCTCGGTGCGGAGGATTTCCTGGTGTGTTTCAGTGGTCATTACGCGCTCCCCCTCACCCTAGCCCTCTCCCGCGGGGGAGAGGGGATATATTGTGCCAACAGCCCGCTCGGAATCTGACGCCCTGCACCGCCCGGCACTCTCTCCCTTTCAGGGAGAGAGTTGGGGTGAGGGGGTAGGCGGCTTAGTAGCCCATATTTTTCTTCTTCTCTAACTCTTCTTTCGCTGTATCCGGCAGGTAGAGCGTGGATTTGGTCAGGGTGACTTTTTCCGGCATGGTGCCGTCTTTCTTGAATTTCTCCAGCGCATCAAACGCCGGGCCAGCCATATTTGGCGTCAGCTCGACGCTGGCGTTAGCGTCACCGGCAATCATCGCTTTGTAGATATCCGGCACACCGTCAATCGAACCGGTCAGGATATCCTTACCCGGCTTGAGCCCGGCTTCTTTGATAGCCTGAATGGCACCGATCACCATGTCGTCGTTGTGCGCGTAAACCATGCAGATGTTTTTGCCGTTGTTCTCAGCTTTGATAAAGCTCTCCATAACCTCTTTACCTTTACTGCGGGTAAAGTCGCCGGACTGAGAGCGGATAATCTTGATATTCGCGGCTTTAGAAATAGCGTCGGCAAAGCCTTTCTTACGGTCAATCGCCACGCTCGCCCCAACTGTGCCCTGCAGCTCAACCACGTTACATGGCTTGCCGTCGATGGTTTTAATCAGCCATTCACCAATCAGTTGGCCTTCCAGCACGTTGTTGGCGGTGACGGTGGTCATGTAGAGCGATTTGTCTTTCACATCAATGGAACGGTCGAGCAGGAAGACCGGGATTTTGGCCTCTTTCGCTTCTTTCAATACCGGTTCCCAGCCCGTCGCCACGACAGGTGCGATAAAGATGGCGTCAACACCCTGGGCGATAAACGAACGCACCGCTTTAATCTGGTTTTCCTGTTTTTGCTGACCATCGGCAATCTTCAGGGTGATACCGCGTTTTTCCGCTTCCTGCTTGGCGACGTTCGTTTCCGCCGCTCGCCAGCCGGATTCAGAACCGACTTGCGAAAAACCCACCGTTAAAGGGGCAGCCATGACCATAGACGACATGGCTGCGGAAACTGCTGTGACAAGAAGTAAGCGCTTCCACATAGAGGTATCCTCGTAGGGTTATTGTTGGTTAAAGATCCACCTGCGGGAAAACTATAGACAATGGGATATGTAACGGAATGAGTTACATCACACTTCAAAAAAGTAAATTATTTGTTAATTAGCGTAGTGGCGAAGAGATCAGGGAGGAGAAGGCGTCGCGCACCCATTGAGCGCTATCACTTTTGTCGAAAAAATGTGCGCGTCACCGTCATTTTTCATCGTGATGTAAGCGGTTTCATGAATTTATTCAGTATGCAGCTAAGATTATGGATTTTCCTGCCATAAGAAGCGGCTGAAAAAGGCGGGGTCATTGGGGCAGGACGTAAAACAGGCCAAGACTTTCGCGATGAGTTGGCTATAATACCGGGCACTAGTTTGCCATACATTCTAAAGGAAACAGACATGAGCTTACTCAACGTCCCTGCGGGTAAAGATCTGCCGGAAGATATCTACGTTGTTATTGAAATCCCAGCTAACGCAGATCCTATCAAATACGAAGTCGACAAAGAGAGCGGTGCACTGTTCGTTGACCGTTTCATGTCCACTGCGATGTTCTATCCGTGCAACTACGGTTACATCAACCACACTCTGTCTCTGGACGGTGACCCGGTTGACGTTCTGGTCCCAACTCCATACCCACTGGAGCCAGGTTCCGTCATTCGCTGCCGCCCAGTTGGCGTGCTGAAAATGACCGACGAATCCGGTGAAGATGCGAAACTGGTTGCGGTACCGCACACCAAGCTGAGCAAAGAATACGATCACATCAAAGATGTGAACGACCTGCCAGACCTGCTGAAAGCGCAGATCACCCACTTCTTCGAGCACTACAAAGACCTCGAAGCGGGCAAATGGGTTAAAGTTGACGGTTGGGACAACGCTGAAGCGGCTAAAGCTGAAATCGTTGCTTCCTTCGAGCGCGCGAAGAAATAAGATTTCTTTTCATGCTTTGAAAACACCGCCTTCGGGCGGTGTTTTTATTCCACAATAGCCTGCAATCGCAGCAAAGACTCTTCAACCACGTTCTCTTCAGCCTTTGCCAACCACTTAGCCTGCCTGGCCTGCAAATCCATCATACACAGCTGATTTAGCAGCACTACGCCCTGAACATCCCCTTCTGCGCAGCTGACGGGAATCGCAAACCCTGCGTAACGCGCATAATTTCCACCCTGCGAAATAGGCGCAACGAGCACCGTACCTAACTGATTAAACGCGCCTGTCGAGAGGACTAATGCAGGCCTTCCTGCTCCCTTCTGCTCATGCCCGCACGCAGGATCAAAGCCAACCAAGACGATATCCCCGCGCTGAAAAATGGGGCGCTTTACCATATTTCGTTGCCCACAGGCTTATCATGGCCCCAGATATCCTCTTCGGTGATAGCTGGCGCGTTCGGATCGCACTGCGCCAGAAGCTCATCGAGGGTATAGCGCTTAGCAATCGGTGTTAATACCCACTGATTATTCTGCACATTTGCCTCCATACATTGCCCCGGCTGCAAACCGAGCTCTTTCATCACAACGCCAGGAATGACCATACCCGCACTGTTTCCCCATTTCTTTATAATGATTCGCATCGCCCCTCCAGAGTTATACAAAGTATAACTCTGGGGATGAAAAAGTCATTCTGCGCTAGATGAAAAGGGATACCCGTATGAGATCCGGATAAAGAGTGAAACAGGAATAAACAGCGAAAATGGGCGTGGAAGGAGGTGTTATTGCAGAAAAATTATCGCGATAGCTCACTAAAAAACAACGCCACCCGAAGGTGGCGTTGCCGTATTCAATACTGGTCTTTATCCAACCAGTTGCCGCTTTCTATCAGCGTACATCCCGCGATTGGGCGCTGATAAACGTACATCCAGGCACTACCGTAAGGCGTCTGGATAAGATGGCGTGCGTATTCGCCCGCCTTGGTGCGCAGCGCATCCAATTCGGCCAGCGTCGATGCGTCGATCCGATAGACTTCACCGTGTACTGTGCCATCGCCGGGCACTGCGCCTGGATAGTGGCCCAGACTGTACAGTTGATAATCGGAAACGCTGTGATCGCCCAGCCACTGGGCGTTAGTCATCCAGTGGCTGTTGCCTTGTTTGCGCCGTAAACTGCCGTACACAAATATTCGCATTGCTAAAACTCAAACTGATAGAGCAAATCGAGCGCCTGGTCTACGCCAGACACCGCTTCCAGATACAGCTTAGGCATCAGGCGATAGCGTAACGTGAGCGTCGCCAAAGAGTCAAAGATCCCCACGCCATATTTCACCTGTAGACCCGGCAATACGTAACCGCTGACCACCACCTGGGAGGAATCACCCACCCCTTGCGTGTCTAACGCCAGATTACTTACGCCAAAGGTCTCCCCGATTTTACCCACAACTTGACCACTTTGTGCAACCCCCATACCAATAAGCATCGACGTCATCGCCGCACCGTCGCTCTGACCGCTATCCAGACCCTGTCCGCGAACAAGGTAAGAGAGCGCTTCCTGCTGCGACATTGCCGGGTCGGAGAAGACCTCGGCCTTCGGCTGATCGGCAGTACCCGTGACGCGAACACCGGCGATCACATCGTTTTCCGTCGACTCTGGGTTACGAATCGCTTCGATATTGAGTAACGGCTGATCCGGTGGGCCGGAGAACAGCAGCTCGCCTTTACGCACAATCAGATCCTGGCCGTAGGCGTGGAACCGCCCTTCCGGGATATTGATTTGCCCGTTAAGACCCAGCCCCTGTTTGTCCTGAGCCACTTTCAGATCGCCCGTCAGACGAGCCTTCAGACCAAAGGCATCCAGACGCACGTTGTTGCCCACATGGATCTTCAGATTGCTGTTGATCGGGATTGACGCTGATTTGGTCTCTTCCGGCTGCAATTGGTTGTTGAGCATCACTTCATCGCTGGAGACGCCTACCGCGCTCTCTGGCACCTCTTTCACCACAATACGTGCCCACGGTACATCAACGCTGCCGTCGAGGGTGAACAGGCTTGGTGTGGCGTTAAACTCCACATCTGGTGATACATCGAGACGAACCATCGGTGGCACAGTGATACGTACCCGACTGCCTTTCGCCGCAATACGCGCGCGCCAGTTCTCAATCTGCCGCCAGTCAGCATCACCGTTGAGGCTAATCTGTCCCTGTTGGGTGCGGATCTCCCCTTGCAGCGTTGAGCTGGCACCGTTGAAGTTCATGGTTACCTGGCTTGGCTGCATATCAAACGGCATAAAGTTGCCGTCGATATCCAGGCCGCTTAGCTGGAGCTGACCAAACATCAGCGGGCTTTGGAGGTCGCCGCCCAATCGAAGATTGGCGTTCAGCTTACCGTCAGCTTTTTCACCGCGGGAGAAGACAGGATTGACCATCGCCAGCGAGAAGTTACGGATATTGACGTTACCGCCAAGATTACGCCGCCCCTGCGGATCGGTCACCTGCACCTGGCCATCCAGTTGACCGTTGTTGGTCAGCCGGATAAGCCAGCCCAGTTCAGCGCGGTTATTGTGCAAGTCAGCGCTGAGATTCAACGTATCAAATGCCACCGGTAGCGGCGCATCATTGACGATCTGCGTGACCTTCACATTACGCCCTGAGAGCGTGACTTTACCCTGCGGCAGCCCCTCTTTGGTGGTGTCCCAGGTAACATCTGCGTTACCGCTAAACACGCCGCTGGCCTGCGTCGCTTCGGGCATAAACGGCTTAAGCATCGCCAGGTCGAAACGGTTCAGATTGACGATGGCATGCCCTGCCGCCCCGGCATCAATGGTCTGCGGTACGCACAGTTCCGCATTCGGGTTCACCCAGCAGTGTGGCCCGATACTGATTTTCTGCTCGAGATTGCGGTAGTCCAGCGCGATATCGCGGTTAATGGACCACGGGCCCACCGGCGTCTGGAAGCGCGTATTGCTTAGCGCCCCCTTCCAGCGTTCTTCTTTGCGATCGAAACTTCCTGCCAGCGCCAGCTGACCGGAGACCGGCTCTCCTTGAACCTGTAACTGCAGAGAGTGCTGTTTTTCGTTGCCCTTCGCCGCCAGATGCACCAAGCCAATGCTAACGTCCGGCTGTACGATGCGCTCAACGCGTACATCGAGGTTACCGGCAATCTGGTCGGTGGATTTGATATCGCCATCCACCCGTACCTGGCCAATTGACAGCTCCTGCCAGCGTAGACTGCGGGCGGTAATGTCGGCCAATACCTGAGGTGCGTCGACGGTGCCACGGATTTTCACCAGCCCTTTCGCGGTCCCGCCAAGGCCCGGCAGCATGTTGTCGAGCTTCGGCGCATCAATGTTGGCATCGAGGTTAAGATCTTTCACCCCAAGCTCACCTTTGATATCAACATTGTTGTTGCCCAACGCCACGTGTAGACCAGGAATGGTCCATTGCAGATAGCTGTTACCCCGCGCAGAGCCGTCCACCAGCACTTTATTTTGCTTAACGTTGCCGGTGATTTTCACCTCCGGCACGCTCATCTGCCAGGTACCACCGTACAGACTGCCGTTGGTTTTAATCAGCCCTTCTAGCTTCGACGGCCATTCTGGCGCCAGCTTTCCGGTATTAATCCCGTGCAGCGCCAGCTCACCGCGCCAACTTATCGCTTGCTGCCAGTCGAGCAGTGCTTTGAACTCAGTTGTGCCATCCAGCGCCGCAATCGCGAGCTTATCGAGGTTAACCTGGCGCTCATTGCCTTTGGCATCCAGGGTAATTTTCGCCGGCGGTACGCCCTGCCCTTTCACCGCGGTGGCGAAAGAAAGGGTGTAGTCGGTCATTTTGCCGCCCAGCTTCAGCTTGAGATCATCTGCCTGGAACTGTTTCTCGCCGGTAAACGGCCAGTACAGCTGCTTGCTGTTGATCTCCACGTTAAACGGCAGCCCTGCCTCTGCAAGCTGCGCCTGCGCCCGCAAATTCATATCCACCTGGCCTGAGAGATTCACCCCCACTTCCAGCTGTTTACGCACCGCACCGGCCACCTTCAGCTTCACTTTCTCGCCCTTGAGCGGGTCAATATTCAGCGTGCTGTTGAGGGTCATATCCACCGGCCAGTCATTGATGAGCTGCGCCGTACCGCTGGCGTTGACCGTACCCTGGCTGGAGTCGATATCCAGCGTGTCGAGCTTCATGTTGCCGTCAATGCTGCTCACCTTAAGCAACATTTTATAGACCGTCAGATCGGTATCGCCGGTAATGCGCAGCTGTTCGCCGCTGAAAGACTCAATATTAAGATTCAGCGGCAGATGAACATCGGTCATCTCCGGCAGCACCGGTTTGGAGAACAGCTCGGCCATGGTTTCACCCAGCGGCTTTTCCTGCGGCTGCGGGTTGTCGATCTTCGGTTCAACCACCTCTTTTTGCGCGACGTCCGCCACTTTCGGCAGCGCAATCAGCAGCCCCTGCAGCGAGGTTGGCGTCAGCGTCAGGTTTTTCTCCTGCCAGTTCAGGCCGCTGGTGAAATCCATCACCGACACCGTGGTGTCATCAATTTTGATATTGATGTTATTGAGCGAGACCCGGCTCAAGGTAATCGGGTACGGCGTCGAGAGGTTCAGCGGCCCCGTGTCCTCTTCTTCAACCGGGGCTGCAGGCGGCATTTTGCTGCTGTCGATAGCCACGTTGATGTCGCGCAGCGCAAGGTCATTCACGCACACGCTGCTGTGCCACAGGCAGCTCAGATTCACCGCAAGGTGAAATTCTCCCGCGTCCACCGCCACCCCAGGCTGGGTATAACGTACTTTTTTCAACGTCAGGTCACGCCAGCCGCCGGTCACCTGGCCGATTTCCAGCCCCGGCACCCAGCGGTTTGCCGCGTTAAACAGCAGATGCAAACCCGTCGTCGTACCGATAAGGAAGCCAACGGCTCCCACCAGCACAACCAGAAAAATCAGAACGCCGAGGCTTATTTTTTTCCATAACGTCATAGTTCAGGCCCCAGTCCGATATAAAACTGCAATCCATGTTCATCTTTATCGCCAACCGGCACGGCGAAATCGAGCTTGATTGGCCCGACAGGGGACTGCCAGCGCACGCCGACACCGGCACCGGTTTTCCAGTCGCTTTGGCGAATATCACTGACCGCCTCACCGCCGTCGACAAACATCGCGCCCCACCATTTCCCGGTGACGTTGTATTGATACTCCAGTGAGCCAGTCGCCAGCTTAGACGCACCGATCAGCTTGCCTTTGGAGTCTTCTGGGGCAATCGATTTGTACTTATAGCCACGAATGCTGCGATCGCCACCGGCAAAGAAACGCAGGTCCGGCGGTACGCGGTCAAAGTCGCCGGTTTCAATCCAGCCAAGGTTGCCGCGCATCACGAAGCGGTGTTTATCATACAGCGTGCGAATCCACACGTTCTGAGCCTGGAAGACCGAGAAGTCGACGTCCGAACCCCAGGCCGTGTTGGAGTAATCAATCGAATAACGCTGGGAATCGCCCCAGGTCGGCATCAGACCGCCACGCGAACGGGTACGACTGATTGAGACGCCCGGATAGAACAGCATGGTGGTGTTCGTGACGTCGGCCTGCGTAAAGTGGTCGAGACTCCAGCGCAGGTTAATCGCTCGCTGCCAGCCGCTGGAAAGATCCCAGAAGCGCGAGACGGCAAGCGTGGTAGAGTCGGCCTTAGTATCGTTGAGATCGGTACTCTTGAAGCCGCCCTGTACCAGATAATACTGTTCCAGCGGGTTCTTCAGCAGCGGCATTTTGTAGCTGAAATCGAGCTGTTGTTCCGGTGCCGAAACGCTCAGACTGGTCGTAAAACTATGACCATAGGAGTTTACCCACGGTTTTTTCCATGAGGCTTTTACGCGTGGCCCCACGTCGGTGGAATAACCACCGCCGAGCTCGACGGTATTTTCACTACGCGGTGACACCACGCCGTGGAGCGGCAATACTTTGGTTTCACGCGATTTTTCAAATTCCGGTGCGACAACCACGGAATTAAACCAACCGGTGGCGGAAAGGCGGCGGTTCAGTTCCGCCAGATCGCTGGAACTGTAGTAGTCCCCTTTTTTGAACGGCACCAAATGCTGGAGATAGTCATCACGGATCTGCGAGCCTTCAAAGGTCACATCGCCAAAACGGTAGCGCTGACCGCTATCGTAGTCGATATCCCAGAACGCCTGGTGGCGATCCAGCGCAATGCCGAGCTGGCTCTTTTTAAATTCACTGTCAAAGTAGCCCTTACGCAGCGATACGCTGGTCAGTGAGCTTTTGAAATGGTCGTAATCGCCATGATTCAGCACAGTGCCAATTTTTGGCCGAGTTTTCAGCAGGTCAAGATAGTCCCTGTCGTCGCGGGCACCGCCGCGCAAAATCACTTCGGTTCCGCCAATCAGCACCGGTTCTCCCGGCGTGACTTTCGCCAACAGCACCTGGCGGCCTTTTGCCGGTGGTGGCTTCAATTCGAAGTCGATGGTCGGTTCGTAGTAGCCGAGGGCTTTTAATCCTTCGCGAATCGCATCGTCCACGCGCGCGCGAAAGCGTCGGTCCGGCGTGACCTCATCACTATCAATCGTAGAGAGCTGCGCTCGAACGTTTTTTTGTAGTTCGCCTGAGAGCCCTTCAACCTGTAGACGGATGCTCGCTGCACTGGCAACACCGCTGGTCAGCAGCAAGCTCACCAAACATAACTGGCGGATTTGTCGCACATTTTCTCCTGAATATCCTTGTTTCCACCCCAACGGGAAACGAAAGTCCGCTCCGCGGCCATGACTGCGTTTTGCCTTTATTGGTGCGCTTTTAGCGCTCGGCACACAACGTCAGTTTAAAAAACCCACTCTTTGTCGGGTTGAAATAAAGACAGAGCCCCAAATTATTCTTATGTTTAAATTTAGACGTATTCGGCGCGTTTATTGTGTTAAAAGACACGCCCGGTTACAACCTTAACGGAAATTACTGTTCCCCGGAGGTCTTTCCCATGAGTTTAGTTGATAAAAAACACCTTGTATCTCAGTCAGATGCATTGAGTGGAAGAAATACGCCGATGCCGGTCGCCACGCTTAATGTTGTGACCGAACACTCAATGACGCACGTTCCTGACGGCATGGAGGTCGCGATTTTCGCCATGGGATGCTTCTGGGGCGTTGAACGTCTCTACTGGCAGTTACCC
The DNA here is from genome assembly GCF_001266615.1 of Kluyvera genomosp. 1. Lineage (GTDB taxonomy): Bacteria > Pseudomonadota > Gammaproteobacteria > Enterobacterales > Enterobacteriaceae > Kluyvera > Kluyvera cryocrescens_A. The sequence goes on from NZ_LGHZ01000006.1 coordinate 83,813, forward strand.
GGTGTGTATAGCACCGCTGCAGGCTACACCGGCGGCTATACGCCGAATCCGACCTATCGGGAAGTCTGTTCGGGCGAGACCGGGCATGCGGAGGCAGTGCGCGTCGTGTTTGATCCGGCGGTGGTGAGCTATGCCGATTTATTGAAGGTGTTCTGGGAGAATCACGACCCGGCGCAGGGGATGCGTCAGGGCAACGACCACGGTACCCAATACCGTTCGGCCATTTATCCGACGACACCGGAACAGGAACAAGAAGCCAACGCCAGCCTGAAGCAGTTCCAGCAGGCCATGCGGACTGCCGGTGACGAACGTACGATCACCACCGAAATCGCCGCCGCTAAACCGTTCTACTATGCGGAAGATGAGCATCAGCAGTATCTGCACAAAAACCCGTATGGCTATTGCGGCATCGGCGGGATTGGCGTCTGCTTACCACCGCAGCTACAGGGTTAACTATCCAATGCCACGCGCGCCGCATGGCGCGTGGCGTTCGCCACCGTCCCGTAGTCCATCACTTTCCCCTGCAATAAAAGGTTATAGACCGGCGACTGAGGCCGGTTAAGCCGCGTTTGCAACAGATGCACAGCCTCAATACCGAGATCGCGGCAAGGGACGCGAATCCCCGTCACCGGCGCGATGAGGCCATTTTCCAGATTCCACGAAAAATCGGTGGTGATAAGTGAAATATCCTCTGGCACGCGCAGGTTATGACGCTGCAACGCCTTCATCACGCCATCGGTCATGCTTGTGCTGTTGGGGAAAATCACATCGGGCCACTGGGCGCGATCGTGCGTCGTCAGCCATGTATCCAGCGCCCGCTCAGCCTCTCCTGCCGTGAACCACTCAGTGACAAGCAGGTCATGCTGCGGGTTAAAAGGAACGTGGTGATAGCGATAAGCCTCTTTAATACCGTCCAGCCGGGCATAGAGAGTCTCTCTACGCAGACAGGTCATCGTCAACACGCGTCGATGCCCTTGTTCAAAGAGATAGCGCATCGCGGTAAAGCCAATAGCTCGGTGGTCAGGTGAGACGCAATCCAGCGCCATTTCTCGGTCAATAGAGTTAATCAGCACGCAGGGCTTATTCAGCGTACTCGCCAGCTTGAGAATCGTTGGGTCATCCGTGCCAATAATGATCACCGCATTGATGCTTTTCTGGTTGGCTTTTTCGAGGAATAATTTCACGTCTGCATGCTGTTCTTCCAGCGCACAGTGGCTGATCCAGACATCATGCGGCGCGCTGGCTTCGGCAATCCCTTTGGTGACCTCCAGATAAAAACTGTCGCCTCGCCCCTGGAACGTACGCTCCGGTGCAAACACGGCAATGCCGTTAATCAGCAGTCTTCCGTTAGCCAACCCATCCAGCACCCCCAACTGGCGGGCACATTTCACAATAGCCTCTCGCGCTTTGTCGCTGGTATAGGATTTACCGCTCAGCACCCGGGAAACGGTGCTGATGGAATAGCCGGTTCGAGCGGCAATTTCATCCATTCTTAGCTTACCGGGCATTGTGTGACCTCGCTCGCAATCATATTTTGCAAATTTTTGCAGTACCAGTTCACTGATTTTAAAACCTATTTTCAGTTTCTTGCCCAGTTTCCTTTTCTGCCTGCGAGCATTCTCACAAATTCCGTTTGTCCACGCCGAACGCCATGCCTATTTTCAGGTATCAGTCATTCCTATCACGTAAGGTGCAACATGGATAAGGTGCGTTTTGGCATTATCGGCGTAGGGAATATCGGGACCGTTCACGCCCGATACCTGCTGGCAGGAACGGTAAAAGAGGCCTGCCTGACGGCAGTGTGCGACAACAATCCCGACAAACATCCCACCATTCGCCAGCTGGTGGGCGAAAAAGTGGCGATGTTCAGCGACGCAAAAGAGATGCTGAAAAGCGGGCTGATTGATGCGGTGATTGTCGCCACACCGCACTACGACCACCCAGGCCTGTCAATGCTGGCAATGCGCAACGGCATTCACACGCTGTGCGAAAAACCGGCAGGCGTTTACACCGCCCAGGTACGGGAGATGAACGAATTTGCCCGCGGCTGCAATGTGGTATTCGGCATGATGTTCAACCAGCGCCCAAACCCGTTATACCAAAAAGTGAAGGATCTTATCGACAGCGGCGAACTGGGCGAACTACGCCGCTCCAACTGGATTATCACCAACTGGTATCGCTCGCAGAGTTACTACAATTCCGGCGGCTGGCGCGCCACGTGGAAAGGCGAAGGCGGCGGCGTGCTGCTCAATCAAGACCCGCATCAGCTCGACCTGTGGCAGTGGCTGGTCGGCATGCCGGTGCGCATGCGGGCATTCTGTCAGTTTGGCAAACACCGCCAGATAGAAGTGGAAAACGAAGTCACGGCCTATGCCGAATATGCCAACGGTGCCACCGGCGTGTTTATCACCACCACCGCGGAAGCCCCCGGAACTAACCGCCTGGAGATCGCCGGCGATCGCGGCAAAGTGGTCGTCGAAGACGGCACATTACGCTTCTGGCGGCTGCGTGAATCAGAAACAGAGTTTAACGCTCGATGGGAAAAGGGCTTTGGCGAACCCGAGTGCTGGGAAGTAAAAATCCCCGTCGCGTCAGAATGTAGCGATCATCACGTTATCACCGCCAACTTTGCCGCCGCCGTTCTGCACGGCACGCCGCTGCTGGCTCCCGGCACCGACGGCATTCACGGCCTGACACTCTCCAACGCCATGCATTTATCCACCTGGACCGACAGCTGGGTCGATCTGCCGTTCGACGAAGCGCTGTTTAAAAAGCTGCTCGATGAACGCATTGCTGGTTCCATCGACAAACAGGTTGAAAGTAAAACGCTGGATGCCTCCGGCACCTGGTAATCCGCAGCAGGAGAGAATCATGTTACGTATTGCGATTGTGGGAACAGGGAACATTTCCCATAACCATATTCAGGGATATCAGGAATTTGCCGACCGCTGCCAGATTGTGGCGCTGGTCGATATCTATCCGGAAAAGGCGCAAGAAAAGAAAGAACGCTATGGCCTGAACAGCGCCACCGTTTTTAGCAGCCATCAGGCAATGCTCGAGTCGGGGATTGAAGTTGATATCGTCGATGTTTGCACGCCGCCGTATGTACACGCCGAGATCAGTATCGATGCACTGAATGCCGGCAAGCACGTGCTGTGCGAAAAACCGATGGCCGCCTCACTGGAAGAGTGTGATGCGATGATCGCCGCCCAGCGTGCCAGCGGCAAGATTCTGTCGATTATCGCGCAAAACCGCTTTACCGATGCTTTCTGGCGGCTGAAACAGGTCGTCGACTCCGGTGAGCTCGGCAAAGTGTGCCACGCGCAGGTTGACTCATTCTGGTGGCGCGGCCACTGCTACTACGACCTGTGGTGGCGCGGCACTTGGGAAAAAGAGGGCGGCGGCTGCACCCTCAACCATGCGGTACACCATATTGACGCCATTCAGTGGATGCTCGGTTTCCCGAGGGAAGTGGTGGCAATGATGACCAACGTCGCCCACGACAACGCCGAAGTGGAAGATCTCTCCGCCGCGATTTTCCGTTACAGCAGCGGCGCGCTCACCCAGCTTACCGCATCGGTGGTACATCACGGTGAAGATCAGAAGATTGTCATCCAGGGCGATAAAGCGCGGATCTCCGCACCGTGGGACGTCTGGGCGAGTGTTTCAGCCGACAACGGCTTCCCGCAGGAACAGCACGACAGCGAGCGCGAAACGCGGCTGGACGCCCTGTTCCGTAACACGCCAAAGCTGAAATATACCCTGCATACCGGGCAGATTAACGATCTGCTAAACGCAATCGATCATCAAGGCGAACCGCTGATTGACGGCGTGCAGGGCAAGCGCTCGCTGGAGCTGATTACCGCCATTTATCAATCATCGATCACCGGACGCGTGGTGACCCTCCCCGTCAATCCGCAAGAACCCTGGTATAAAACCGGCGGCCTGGTTTCCCTCGCCCCCCGCTTCTACCAGAAGGGCGCATCGGTGGAAAACTTCAGTGAAGTGGGGGCGATCCCACTGGGTAAAGATTTGGACAAAGGAGCATAAACATGAGCATCAAAGACGGTATGAACTACGCCCCGGTGGGCAAACCCCAACCGGTTGTCGCTGCGGGTGAGTTTGTCATTGCCGCCGCCGCGCTGGACCACGGCCATATCTACGGAATGTGCAACGGCCTGATTGAAGCCGGTGCCACGTTGAAATGGGTCTATGACCCCGATCCCGCCAAAGTGGATAAATTTGTCCAGCAGTACCCGCAGGTGAAAATCGCCCCGACCCTCGACGTCATTCTCAACGATAGCAGCGTACAGCTGGTAGCAGGTGCGGCGATTCCTTCCGAGCGATGCGCCTTAGGGCTGAAAGTGATGGATGCGGGTAAAGACTATTTTACCGATAAGGCTCCGTTAACCACGCTGGCACAGCTGGAAGCCGCCAAACTTAAAGTGGCGCAAACCGGGCGTAAATACGCGGTTTACTACAGCGAACGTCTGCACGTTGAAAGCGCCGTATTTGCCGGACAGCTGGTACAGCAAGGAGCGATTGGCCGCGTCATGCAAACGCTGGGAGTGGGCCCACATCGTGAAGGTACTGGCCGCCCGGATTGGTTCTACGAGAAAGAATTTTTCGGCGGCATCCTGTGCGATATCGGCAGCCATCAAATTGAACAGTTCCTATTTTACACCGGCAACAACGACGCTCACATTGTGGCAAGCCAGGTGCGCAACGTGAACCACCCACAGTATCCGCAGTTTGAGGATTTTGGCGATGCGATGCTGGCCGGTGACAACGGTGCCACCGGCTACTTCCGCTGCGACTGGTTCACGCCGGATGGTCTCTCGAGCTGGGGCGACGGGCGTCTAACCCTGCTGGGCACCGAGGGCTATATCGAAATCCGCAAATACGTCGATATCACCCGTGGCGAGCAGGACGTGGTCTATCTGGTTAATAAAGAGGGCGAATTCCGCTATCCGGTTGCCGGTCAGGTTGGCTTCCCATACTTCGGCCAGTTGATTCTCGACTGCCTGAACCGGACAGAAAACGCCATGACCCAGGAACACACTTTTAAAGCGGCCGAGCTGTGCATGAAAGCGCAAATGCTGGCAAACGCGGTGGCCTAACGGGAGCAAAGATGAAAACACGTCAAGCGGCTATTATCGGCGCAGGAGCTATCCATACCTGTCACGTGGAGGCACTAAGCCATCTTCCTGATGTCGTGCTGCGCGCCATTGTTGATACCGACAGCGATAAAGGCAATCGCCTGGCGGCGAGCTACGGCTGCCAGTTTTTCCAGGACTACCGCGAGATGCTACTGGACGGAGCCGTTGACGTGGTGCACATCTGCACGCCGCACTCCCTGCATAAGCCGATGATCCTTGCCGCGCTGGCGGCAGGGAAACAGGTGTTCTGCGAAAAGCCGCTGGTGATGAGCCCCCTGGAGGTAGATGAGATTGCGTCCGCTGCCGCTATCGCTCAGCGTCACGTCGGCATCTGTTATCAAAACCGTCTCAATCCGACCAGTCTGGCTATCGCCCGCAGTATTGAGGAAAACGCACTTGGTCCAATGCGCGCTATCAAAGCGGTGCTGACCTGGTCGCGTTCGGGCAACTACTATGCAGACAGCCCCTGGCGCGGCAGTTTTTCCACCGAGGGAGGTAGCCTACTGATAAACCAGGCCATTCATACACTCGATCTGATGCAGTGGTTTGGTGCTGGCGTCAGCCGCCTGAAAGGAACGGTCGACAGTACCCTACTGGCCGATGAGATTGAAACCGAAGACAGCGCCATGGCGACCCTCTGTTTTAACAACGGTGCTCGCGGGCTGTTCTACGCCAGCAACTGCCATGCCAGCGATTCACCGCTGCTGCTGGAGCTGGAGTTTGAGCGCGGCATGTTGCGGCTCACGGACAACGAACTGTGGCAAATTCGTGGTGATGAACGCGTGAAGCTCGCCAGCAACGCTTCGCCGGACGGCGTGGGCAAAAGCTATTGGGGAATTGGTCACCAGCAGGCAATACGACAGTTTTACCAGGCGCTCGATAACCCAACCCAAGGACATTATTGCGGTATAAATCAGGCGGCAAAATCATTACAGATGGTTAATGCCATTTACCAATCGTCACTATTGAGGAAGTGGGTGAATATAACGCAGTGATGGTCATCCAGTTTTTCCTGCTGTCAATAATATACAGTGCAGGGGCAACTCTGCACTGATAAACCCTACCAGTACAGGAATAATAATATCATGGTAAAACCAACCGAACGTCGCGTTGGCTATGGCATTGCCATTGGCTACGGCGTAACAGACCTTTTTGGCGGCGGTGCCTTTGCCGTAATAGGAACATGGCTTTTATTTTTTTATACTACTTATTGCGGATTGACCGTATTAGAGGCTGGGTCAATATTCGCGATTGCCCGAATTATTGATGCTATTTTAAGCCCGGTGATGGGTTACATCACTGATAACTTTGCGCATACCTGGCTTGGTCGCAAGTTCGGCCGACGCCGTTTCTTCTTGCTGATAAGCTCCCCGCTGATGTTCCTGTATGCGCTGGTCTGGGTCACCGACATGAACTACTGGTACTATCTCGGTACCTACCTCTCCATTGAACTGCTGTCCGCGATGGTATTAGTACCCTGGGAGACGCTTGCCGCCGAGATGACCAATCGCTTTAGCGAGCGTACGCGACTCTCCGGCGTGCGTATGATGTGTTCGGCATTGGGTGGTTTCCTGGCGGTTTCCGTTCCCGGTATTATTATGCAATACACGGGTCATGATAACGCCTTTACGTTCACCTTAACCGGGATCGTTTTTGCTGTTATTTACTGCGTGGCGGTATTTACCACCTGGGCCTGCACCTGGGAAGCCAAAGACGTGCGCGAAGAGTATGAATTCCAGCCCGATAATCAACGAAGCAGTGGGTTATTTAATCATTTAAAATATTTAGTTATCGATCTTATTTCCTCTTTCAAAATACGGATATTTCGCCAGCATATTCTGATTTATATCTGCTCTTTTACCGCCATGGATGTATTTGGTTCCGTATTTACTTATTACGTGGTGTACGCTCTACATCATGATGCCGGAATGGTTTCCGGGTTATTAAGTATTGCTGCCTTTGTCTCTATTCCCGGCACCTTCGGTTTTATGATGTTAATGAATAAGTTTAATCTGACGCCCTCTGCGGCGCTGAGGCTTTCTTACGGTAGCATTTTGCTGGTACTGGCCTTTTTATTTATCACCTACGTTGGGCATTTGCAGGTGCCTGCACTGCTGTTTTCCGCCGTGTTTGTCCTGCTGGGTTTGGCAAAAGCAGGGCTGTATTACATCCCGTGGAATATCTATAGCTTTATCCCCGATGTGGATGAAATTGTGACTCGCCAGCGTCGGGAGGGGATCTTCGCTGGCGTGATGGTGTTAACCCGTAAAAGCACCGTGGCGCTGGCGATTATGCTGATTGGTATCGTGCTGGAAGAAAGCGGGTTTGTGAAAGGCGGTGGTACGCAACCTGCAAGTGCGCTACATGCAATTATTGGCCTAATGATATTCGCCACCGCGGGACTGCTGGCCATCAGCTTCTACATCACGTACCGCTTCAAGCTGACGCAGAAAACGCACAGCATTCTGATTAAAGAAGTCGCCCGTCGTAAGCTTGGCGGCAGCGCGCAGGACTGCGACCAGGAGACCCGCGACGTCATTCTCGCCCTGACCGGCTATCCCTACGATAAAGTGTGGGATGCGGCGTCTGATGGCAGCCTGAAAACCAGAGCACTGCCGACAAACGGTTAACTGACAGAAAAACCGGCTTGATAAACTCAAGCCGGTTAAGGCTTAAGATGGATAAGACATTGGTCGCCTGTTATGACTATCCGACTCAGTCAACAGGATAGCGACGTGGTTATCACCTCAAAAGAACAACTCAGCCAGCTCAAAGATAACCTCTTTGTGGGCGAGGCTCCTGAGCTCATCAACAGCACTATTACGTTTACGGGCACCAACAATATTCTTGCCTGCGAAAAAGGCGTCACGTTGCAGGATACGCGCATTCATTTCAACGCGAACCATTCCGTTATCTATTTAAGCGCCAGCCACGCACCCTATATCGCAAAGATTGTGACCCACAATAATTCGACCTGCTACATCGGTCAGAATAACTACATCAACGACACCCTGACGCTTATCCTGTCGGAAGGCAAAAATATCATGATCGGCAGTGAATGCTGCATTTCACTGGGGATTTGGATGCGCAACGCGGACCCACACCTGGTGTTTAGCGCCGAGAGCCATAACAGAATAAATCCATCACGCAGTATTTATATCGGTGACCACGTCTGGCTTGGACAGAGTTCGATGATCCTCAAAGGGTCAATTATCCACTCAGGATCAATCGTGGGTGCAATGAGCCTGGTGGCGGGAAAAGAGATTGCTTCCAATAGCTGTTGGGGGGGGAACCCGGCCGCAAAGATTAAAGAGCAGATTTTCTGGTCTGGTGAATGCGTACATAGCTGGACCGAAGAGACTACACATTATTACGCCACCTGCGAGCATGACCATTACATATTTGCCAACTGCGGTCAGGTCATTAACATCAATGAGTTAGAGCAGCGACTCCAGCATGCCAAAACCGCAGCGGACAGGTTCAATGTACTGCTCAATACCGTATTAAAAAACAACAATAAAAACAGATTCTATGGCTAACTCGATGAGACAAATCCTCATCTCATCGTTACAAAAGTGACCTCTGGCGGCTTTACAGTGCTTTACGCTATACTAGCTGCTGAAATGATCGCCCCACCGCTACGGGGCGATATTCAATATGTACTTCACGCGGATTTATCCACTTCCCCTTTCGAGGATCTGGCCTAACGGGTCGGATAAGATATGTTAAACAGTATATTCATCATAATTTGCCTGATCGCTGTCAGTGCGTTTTTCTCGATATCCGAGATTTCACTTGCCGCATCGCGCAAAATTAAACTGAAACTCCTTGCCGATGAAGGCAATATCAACGCACAGCGTGTTCTAAAAATGCAGGAAAACCCCGGTATGTTCTTTACCGTGGTGCAAATTGGTCTTAACGCGGTCGCCATTCTCGGCGGTATCGTCGGCGACGCGGCATTCTCTCCCGCTTTCCACTCTCTGTTCTCCCAATATATGTCTCCGGAACTCTCCGAGCAGCTGAGCTTCATCCTCTCCTTCTCGCTGGTCACCGGTCTGTTCATCCTGTTTGCCGATTTAACTCCGAAACGCATCGGTATGGTGGCGCCTGAAGTTGTGGCTCTGCGTATCATCAACCCGATGCGCTTCTGCTTGTTCATCTTCCGTCCGCTGGTCTGGTTCTTCAACGGCATGGCCAACATCATCTTCCGCATCTTCAAGCTGCCGATGGAGCGTAAAGACGATCTGACCTCTGACGATATTTACGCCGTCTTTGAAGCCGGTGCACTGTCAGGCGTGCTGCGTAAGCAAGAACACGAACTGATTGAAAACGTGTTTGAACTCGAATCCCGTACCGTGCCGTCCTCCATGACGCCACGTGAAAATGTTATCTGGTTCGATCTGCACGAAGATGAGCAGAGCCTGAAAAATAAGGTCGCCGAACATCCACACTCCAAGTTCCTGGTGTGTAATGAAGATATCGACCACATCATTGGCTACGTTGACTCAAAAGACCTGCTGAACCGCGTACTGGCGAATCAGAGCATGGCGCTGAACAGCGGCGTGCAGATCCGCAATACGCTGATCGTGCCGGATACCCTGACGCTATCAGAAGCGCTGGAAAGCTTCAAAACGGCCGGTGAAGACTTCGCAGTGATCATGAACGAATATGCACTGGTCGTAGGGATTATCACCCTTAACGACGTGATGACCACCCTGATGGGCGATCTCGTTGGTCAGGGGCTGGAAGAGCAAATTGTGGCCCGTGATGAGAACTCATGGTTGATTGACGGCGGTACACCGATTGACGACGTGATGCGCGTGCTGGATATCGACGATTTCCCGCAGTCGGACAACTATGAAACCATCGGCGGCTTCATGATGTTTATGCTGCGTAAGATTCCGAAACGCACCGACTCGGTGAAGTTCTCCGGCTACAAGTTTGAGGTGGTGGATATCGATAACTACCGCATCGACCAGCTGCTGGTGACGCGAATTGATAATAAGCCAACGGTGCTGGTGCCTAAACAAGCTGACCTGATGGAAAGCGAGCACAGCAACGCGTAAATGACATCCGCTACAAACATCAACGGCTCCCATTGGGAGCCGTTTTCAATTCTGCCGCATTGCGGTTCGTTTACGCCATTTCGGTCTGTAAACGTAACACCTGGCGGTTCACTTCAGACATGACAGATAGGTGCTGCTTGTCGCGAATTTTCGGGATAAGGATTTTCCCTTTATCAAACTCAAAAGCGCCAACGTCCTTGATATACAACCGTCCACGGAACAGGGTCTTAACGTATTTTGCTACCTGAAACGGGTTGTAGCGTTGGAAAATTTTCATTTTAATCTCCTGCGAGTACTACGCCCTAGTTGATCCACATTTGGCTTCAACGCTCCGGGGCGCAAAGTTAAATACTCGTTAACTATAGTCCATAAAAACTAAGGGCCTCCATCATAGGGGGCCTTATTTACCAATTTATTACAATAATTCAGAACTTTCTTTTCAACCATACGATGAAGACAGTATAAGGCTTCATTTTTATGAGATTGTGTGCGGTCCTCCACAAACTGGCACCGTCTTTGCGGGAAAAGTCCATAAATCGCACTTATGATTAAAACTATCGACCAAGTGGTCGGATCACCTGCTTAAAAAAGGAAAAACCATGACCCTACGTACGCTACTGGCGGTTTCATGCCTGTTAATGCCGTTAATGGCAACCGCACATAACTTCACAAATGGACAACGCGTCGCTCCGGTTGGCGTGGCAGATCGAGGCGAATTGATTCTCGATAATGATAAGTTTAGCTACAAAAACTGGAATAGCGCGCAGCTGGCTGGAAAAGTGCGGGTGGTGCAACATATTGCCGGTCGCTCATCCGCCAAAGAGAAAAACGCCGCGCTGATCGAAGCGATTAAATCTGCCGGCCTGCCACACGACCGCTACCAGACTACCACCATCGTCAACACTGATGATGCGATTCCGGGCTCATCCATGTTTGTGCGTAGCAGCATTGAGAGTAATAAGAAGCTGTTCCCATGGTCACAGTTTGTGGTTGATAGCGACGGTGTCGTGCGTAAGGCCTGGCAGCTTAATGAAGGCAGCTCTGCCATCGTCGTACTGGATAAAGATGGCCGCATACAGTGGTCAAAGGACGGCGCTCTGACGGACGCGGAAGTCCAGCAGGTGATTGCCCTGCTGCATAAGTTGCTGGGTTAACTATTCGATTAACGTGGGGGCGCACTGAGGCCAGCGGTAGCCATTATGGACTGCCGTCAGCATCGCCTTCATATCGGCATAGCGCCCTTCGTTACTTGATGCGTGCAGTACAACACTTATCAAATCCGCGCCGCCTGGGGCGCGGGTATAAACCAACAGATGGTTAAGTGCGGCACCCAGCGTTCCGGTTTTTCCTCCTAATACCTCGACACCAATCGTCTCGACAAAAGTGAGCGATGATATGATCCTTTTTTGTCGCGGATTGGAGCCCTCAAGAGACAGCGTATATCGCCGTTTTCCCCAGATATCAGTAATCGCCGGATAATGCAGCGCAGCCAGCCCCAGACGCGCAATATCTCGTGCACAGGTGACCTGCCCTCTGGCAGCTAAACCGTGGGCATTGATAAAACGGCTGCGAAACATACCGAGCGACATCGCCACCCGATTCATCTGCTGCACAAAGCGCTGACGAGGGTCACCCTCTCCCCCTTCAAGCGCCAACAGGCGTTCTCCCATCGTACGCGCAACGATGGTTGCCGACACGTTACTGGAAGGGATGAGCATATTATGTAGTGCATCCCACAGGGTTAACGTATCGCCTGGCGTCAGATTGTTGCCAGAGCCAGGAGTCTCTTCTCCCTCCCGCATTATCAGCTTCAGCGTAATGTCGGGCTGGATCTGCAAAGCAGCGATCGCGGCCAATACTTTCGTCAAGGACGCGGGGGCGACGGAAAGTCGCTCATTATGAAGAAACAGTGGCTTACTGACCGATGTGGCCAGGTAACAGCAGGCGCTGCGCGCGCTCAGCGTCTCGCCGAGCGAATCGCGCCATAGTACAGACATACAACAGTCTCCGGACAGGAATGACAGCAGCATAGGGATCAATGCTGCTGTTGGCAAAAACTTAGAAAATCGACACCCGGAATCCTGGGTTGAGGAACGATTCGCGGGGAGTGTAATCCAGCGTTTTGCCTTGCCAGTCGTTGACGTGTGCGCCAGCGGCAGCGGCAACCGCGTGACCGGCTGCGGTATCCCAGATGTTGGTCGGCCCAAAGCGCGGGTAGAGCTGGGCTTCCCCCTCCGCCACCAGGCAGAACTTCAACGACGAACCAATCGACGCCGTCTGGTGTTCACCGAGCTGCTGGAGATACTCTTTGAGCTCATCGTCATTGGCAAAGTGCGAGCGGCTCACCACTACTTTTGGCGGGTTCGCGTCGCGAACCTGAATCGGTTTACGCACACCGCACTCTTCCTTCCACGCTTTCCCGTTCGCCGCGCTGTACATCACCTTCAGCACAGGTGCGTATACCACGCCAAGCACCGCTTTTCCGTTCTCAATCAACGCGATATTGACGGTGAACTCACCGTTACGTTTGATGAACTCTTTAGTACCATCGAGCGGGTCCACCAGCCAGTAGCGCTGCCAGTGCTGGCGGACATCCCAGCCCGGCGGATCTTCTTCTGACAGAATTGGCACGTCCGGCGTCATCGCCTTCAGACCGTTCACAATCACATGGTGAGCTGCGATATCCGCCGCCGTCACCGGGGAATCATCTTTCTTGCTGGTAACGTCTAACGGCTGTTTGCCATCGTACACCTGCATAATGGCATCGCCGGCGTCGCGCGCAAGCTGACTAACTTGTTCTAACATTCTCCACCTCGTTAAGATTACAGTGGCGTTAACTTATTGTTTTATTTATATCGCATCGCCGTTAATTCCGCTATGCCCATCATTGTTCTGGATAACTGTGAACCGCTGCCGATTTCCCGTCATGATTTTCTGGCATGATTCACACCTTCGTAAGCAACAGAAAATTAATACATTTAAATCTGTGTCTTAGATCTAAAAAAGGATGCCTCTGATGATCAAGTTTAGCGCAACGCTTCTGGCTACGCTGATTGCTGCCAGCGTCAATGCGGCAACGGTGGATCTCCGCATAATGGAAACTACCGATCTCCATAGCAATATGATGGATTTTGATTACTACAAAGATACCGCCACCGAAAAATTTGGCCTGGTCCGCACGGCGAGCCTGATCAACGCCGCACGCGACGAAGTGAAAAACAGCGTGCTGGTCGATAACGGCGATGTGATTCAGGGCAGCCCACTGGGCGACTACATGGCGGCAAAAGGTCTGAAACAGGGCGATATTCATCCGGTCTACAAGGCAATGAACCTGCTCGACTACGCGGTAGGCAACCTCGGTAATCACGAATTCAACTACGGCCTGGACTATCTGCACAAAGCGCTGGCCGGGGCGAAATTCCCGTACGTCAACGCCAATATTATCGATGTTAAAACCCAAAAACCGTTATTTACCCCATACCTGATAAAAGAAACGGAAGTCATCGATAAAGACGGCAGCAAGCATCAGCTCAAAATCGGCTATATCGGTTTTGTGCCGCCGCAGATTATGACGTGGGATAAAGCCAATCTGAGCGGCAAGGTGACGGTTAACGACATCACCGAAACGGCGCGTAAATATGTCCCAGAGATGCGCGCCAACGGCGCTGACGTGGTGGTGGTCATTGCCCACTCCGGGCTTTCCGCCGACCCGTATCAGGCGATGGCCGAAAACTCCGTCTACTACTTAAGCCAGGTGCCGGGCGTTGACGCGATTATGTTTGGTCATGCCCACGCAGTATTCCCAGGCAAGGACTTTGCCAATATTAAAGGCGCAGATATTGCCAAAGGCACGCTTAACGGCATTCCAGCAGTGATGCCGGGCATGTGGGGCGATCACCTTGGCGTGGTCGATCTGGTGCTCAACAACGACAGCGGGAAATGGCAGGTGAACTCCGCCCAGGCTCAGGCGCGGCCGATTTACGATGCGGCAGCGAAAAAATCGCTGGCGGCGGAAGACAGCAAACTGGTTGACGCCCTGAAGGCCGATCACGACGCGACCCGCGAGTTTGTCAGCAAGCCTATCGGCAAATCTTCCGACAATATGTACAGCTTCCTGTCGCTGGTGCAGGACGACCCAACCGTTCAGGTGGTCAATATGGCGCAAAAAGCCTACGTTGAGCACTATATTCAGGGTGACCCAGATCTGGCAAAACTGCCGGTACTGTCCGCCGCAGCCCCGTTTAAAGCCGGTGGACGTAAAAATGATCCGGCAAGCTTTGTCGAAGTCGAGAAAGGCCAACTCACCTTCCGTAACGCCGCCGATCTCTATCTGTACCCGAACACCCTGGTGGTGGTGAAAGCCAGTGGCAAAGAGGTGAAAGAGTGGCTGGAGTGCTCAGCCGGGCAGTTTAACCAGATCGATATCCACAGCAGCAAGCCGCAGGGCCTTATCAACTGGGATGGTTTCCGCACCTATAACTTCGACGTTATCGACGGCGTAAACTACCAGGTCGATATTACCCAACCGGCACGCTACGACGGTGAATGTCAGAGCATTAATCCAAAATCCGAGCGTATTAAAAATCTGACCTTTAACGGCAAGCCTATCGACCCGAACGCGACATTCCTCGTCGCCACCAACAACTACCGCGCCTACGGCGGTAAGTTTGCCGGCACCGGGGATAACCATATTGCCTTCGCTTCACCGGATGAGAACCGTTCCGTGCTGGCCGCATGGATAAGCGCCGAATCGAAGAAAACCGGGGAAATTCATCCAGCGGCCGATAACAACTGGCGTCTGGCCCCTATTCACAGCGACACCAAGCTGGATATCCGCTTTGAAACTTCACCGTCAGAAAAAGCGGCGGCATTTATCAAAGAGAAAGCGCAGTATCCGATGAAGCAGGTAGCGACCGATGATATTGGTTTTGCGATCTATCAGGTGGATTTGAGCAAGTAATCGCCATAACGGAGAGCGTATTGCTTCTCCGGATTATCACTGGCCGGGTCTTGTGACCCGGCCAATTTCTTTACGCCGACGCGGGTATTTCATCCTCATCTACCGCCGGGTGATTCGCCATCACTTCGGGCAAATTAACCTCAATCCAATCGGCCAGCGCCGCCACCTTCTCACTCACCGCCTCACCCATCGGCGTCAGGCTATACTCAACGTGCGGCGGGACCACCGGGTAGGAAATACGGTTAATAAAACCATCCTGCTCCAGTGCCTGTAGCGACTGAGCCAACATTTTTTCGCTCACGCCGCCCATCTTGCGGCGCAGGTCGCTAAAACGGTGCGTGCCTTCCCGCAGCGCCACCAAAATCAATACCCCCCAACGGCTGGTCACGTGTTTGAGCACGTCCCGCGAGGGGCAGCTTTCGGCAAACAGATTGCCGTTACGCAGCTTTTGCGTCAGCGTCGGTTTCAGTTCTTTCATACTTACCTTTTTGTACGTACTTACTAAAAGTTAGTTATGATGTTAGCTTACCACAACACCATACGAACACGAAGGAGAATACCCATGATCGCGATTACCGGAGCCACCGGCCAGCTTGGCCAGCACGTTGTTGCTAACCTGCTTCAGAGCACCGCCGCCAACCAATTGGTTGCCATCGTTCGTAACCCGGCGAAAGCTGAAGCGCTGAGCCAGCAAGGCGTGAATGTGCGTCAGGCCGACTATGGCGATGAGGCCGCGCTGACCAACGCGCTGCAGGGCGTGGATAAACTGCTGATTATCTCTTCCAGCGAAGTGGGCCAACGTGCGCCGCAGCACCGCAACATCATCCAGGCGGCAACCGCTGCTGGCGTGAAATTTATCGCCTACACCAGTCTACTGCACGCAGACACCTCCCCATTGGGACTGGCAGACGAACACATCGCCACCGAAAAAATGCTCGCCGACTCGGGTATCCCTTATGCGCTGCTGCGTAACGGCTGGTATACCGAAAACTATCTGGCTAGCGCACCACCCGCACTGGAGCATGGCGTCTTTATTGGTGCTGCTGGCGAGGGCAAAATCGCCTCGGCAACCCGTGCAGACTACGCCGCTGCTGCTGCACGCGTGATGAGCGAAGATAATCATGCTGGGAAAGTCTACGAACTGGCGGGCGATAACGGCTGGACGCTGAGCGAGCTGGCAGCCGAACTGGCAAAACAGAGCGGTAAAAAAGTGGTGTATCAGAACCTGAGCCAGGCGGATTTCGCCGCGGCGCTGAAGAGCGTGGGCCTGCCTGCCGGGCTGGCAGACATGCTGGCAGACTCTGACGTGGGCGCATCAAAAGGTGGTCTATTCGATGACAGCCATACCCTGAGCAAACTGATTGGTCGCCCAACCACGTCACTTGCCGACAGCGTCAAAGGCATCCTGTAAGCGTTAAAAATCGGTTAAATGTGGTAGCGCCCCTGCGGGCCATCTCTGATAATAAAAAGATGGCCCAGGGGGAAACATCACGTGCAAGGCGTACCGGAACTGTTTAACGATGAGAAAGACAGCGCGCGCTTTCGCCACCTGCCGCAGGTGCCGGGCGTTGAGCTGTACCATGCGCATATCTCGCGCTACGCTTTCGAGCCGCACACCCACGAAGCGTTTGGCATTGGCGTGATTGAAGCCGGGGCTGAGCGCTTTCGCTATCGCGGCAGCCAGTATGTCGCCCCCGTCCACTCCGTTGTCACCATGAACCCCGACGAACTACACACGGGCGAAGCCGAAACCGCCGACGGCTGGCGCTACCGGATGATCTATCTGGAGCCACAGCTGCTGGAGGACGTCACCGGCACCCGCCATTGGTGGTTTGCCGACGTGACCCGCCATGACCCTCTGCGTTCACAGCTGATTGGCCGCCAAATCCACGCACTCTGGCACACCGACGATCCGCTGGCACAAAAAGGGCTGCTGCTGGATATGATCGACACCTTCCAGCCGCTAGCCTGCCATGCGCCAGTGCCACCGGAAGCGGCTCATCGCTTTGCCCGCGTGCGTGAATACCTGTACGACAACTACATGCACTCCATTACTCTGGATGAACTGGCCAACGTCGCGGCGCTTAGCCCGTGGCATTTCCAGCGGCAGTTTAAGGCACATTTCCACGTCACTCCGCATCAGATGCTGATGGCGGTACGTCTATGGCGGGCAAAGGAATTTCTCACCTACGGTATGCCCGCCGCCGAAGTCGCCGCGGCCACTGGGCTTACCGACCAATCGCATCTGACTCGCGCATTTACTCAACGCTATGGCATTACCCCGGTGCGCTACCAAAAACAGGTTGCCCGTCGCTAATCAGCAATCTCATACAATACTGAACGCTTTTCCCTTCCTACACTTTGCCCATGATAAATCGATTGGAATCAAATGATGATTAGCGGTGTGCTGTACGCCCTGTTAGCGGGTTTAATGTGGGGGCTGATTTTCGTTGGGCCGCTTATCGTGCCGGATTATCCGGCGGTATTACAGTCGATGGGACGCTATCTGGCGCTGGGGCTGATTGCTCTGCCGCTTGCCTGGATGGGCCGTGCGCGTTTACGTCAGCTAAGTCGTCAGGACTGGTGGACAGCGCTAGCGCTCACGTTGGTGGGTAATGTGGTTTATTACGTCTGCCTTGCCAGCGCGATTCAGCGCACCGGTGCACCGGTTTCGACGATGATTATTGCTACGCTGCCGGTGGTGATCCCGATTTTTGCCAACCTGCTTTATAGCCAGCGCGATGGAAAGCTGTCGTGGATGCGGCTGATGCCAGCGCTGGTACTGATTGGCATCGGGCTGATGTGCGTAAACATTGCCGAACTGCGCCAGGGGCTGCCGGATTTCAGCGGCTGGCGCTATGGATCTGGTATCGCTCTCGCGTCTGTTTCGGTAGTGTGCTGGGCGTGGTATGCACTGCGCAACGCCCGCTGGCTGCGGGAAAACCCGGATAAACCGCCACTGATGTGGGCAACGGCCCAGGCACTGGTCACGCTGCCAGTATCGCTGGTCGGTTACGTCGCAGCTTGCCTCTGGCTACACCTGCAAACGCCTGATTTTGCCCTGCCCTTCGGCCCGCGCCCAACCGTGTTTATCGGCCTGATGATTGCCATCGCCGTGCTGTGTTCTTGGGTGGGTGCGCTGTGCTGGAACGTGGCGAGCCAGCGGTTGCCGACGGTGATCCTCGGGCCATTGATTGTCTTTGAAACGCTGGCGGGGCTGCTGTACACCTTCCTGCTTCGTCAAGAGATGCCGCCAATGTTAACGCTGAGCGGCATTACGCTGCTGGTGATAGGAGTGGTGATTGCGGTCCGGTCGAAACCGCAGAAACCGGCGGTAGTGCCAGTTTCTGAGGCCTGAGACTTAGAAGGTTTCCCAGTTCGCTTCGTTATGCACCGCCATTTTGGCTGACGGAGCGGACTTCTTTTTCACCGGCGATTTCTGCGCCTGCTGCTGGCGGGTGATTCGAAATACCGCCACCGTTTCGTTCAGACGTGCGGCCTGTTCTTCCAGCGCGGCAGCGGCTGTTGCCGATTCCTCCACCAGCGAGGCGTTCTGCTGCGTCACGCGGTCCATCTCGGCAACCGCCTGGCCGACCTGATCGATACCCCGGCTCTGTTCATCAGAGGCCGAGGCGATTTCACCCATAATGTCGCTCACGCGGGTCACAGCGTTAACAATTTCAGCCATGGTCTCTCCCGCTTCATGCACCAGCGCAGAACCGGCGCTGACGCGATTACCCGAGTCGTCAATCAGCCCTTTGATCTCTTTCGCCGCCTGCGCGCTACGCTGCGCTAGCGTACGCACTTCCCCGGCAACTACCGCAAAGCCGCGCCCTTGCTCACCGGCGCGCGCCGCTTCTACCGCGGCGTTCAGCGCCAGAATGTTGGTCTGGAAAGCGATGCCGTCAATCACATTGGTGATCTGCGCAATTTTGCTCGAGCTGGCCGCGATTTCATCCATGGTACGCACCACGCCATCCACTACATTACCGCCCTTCTGGGCCGTCTCCGATGCGTTTTGCGCCAGCTGAGTTGCCTGACGAGCGTTATCGGCGTTCTGCTTCACGGTTGCGGTCAGTTGCTCCATGCTGGCTGCCGTCTCTTCCAGCGATGCCGCTTGCTGCTCGGTGCGCGAAGAAAGATCGTTGCTGCCCGCTGAGATTTCACCCGCACCGGTATAAATGGTGTCCGCCCCTTCGCGCACCACGCCAACGGTTTTTGCCAGCGACTGCTGCATCTCGTTGACGTTACGCGCCAGCAGCGCCATTTCGTTACTGCCTTCGGTGTTGATATTGTTGGTCAGGTCACCCTCGGCAATATGGCGAATATGTTCCATTACCCCATGGAGAGGTTTCAGCAGCACGCGCTGCATGGCCATCCAGCTCACCACAATTACGGCCACCACCAGCAGCATAATTGCCGCCAGGGACCACAGAATGCGGGAATAATCACTTTCATTTTGCTTAATACCGGCATTGGTCAATGAGGCCTGCGCGGCGCGCCACTCCTGATAAACAGCCTGCATGGCCTGCTGTTTCTGCTCGGCATTTTGCTTGAACATCTCTTCCAGCTTACCTTCGGCCAGCAGTTCATTCATTCGCGCAAGCGTTGCAGAATAAATACCGTACTGCTTCTCCAGGCTGTCCGACAGATGCCCATCCAGCCCCGGGGTTTCCGGCAGCGCATAGTATTTGTCATAGTGGCGCTTCGCGTCAGCCAAAAGATTATTGGCCGTCTCCACCAGCGTTTTCAGCTCGCCACCATTGGTGCTGCTCGCCATCGTGCCTTGCAGGCGCAACATGCCGCGGTTTAGGGTCACTCGGGCTTGGTTTAAGCTAATCCAGGCATCGGTAAATTCCGCCACGTTCTGGCTGGAAAGCTGGGAAACGGTAAAGTTTTGCTTGTCGTTGTTAAGTGCGCGTACGAAAACGCCCGCGGAAATAAGCTGCATCGCGCCCAGCGCGAACAGCACGATAATCAGTACGGTAATGACTTTTATTCGTTTGAACATCATTTGCCTTTCTAGTGCAGGTGGTCTGAAGTCTCACTATCGGCAGCGCGGCGGGGTTATTTAATCGATTCAGGTCTTACCAGAGTCATTCTTAATAAGATTCAGCACCTTAAACGGCAATAATTTTTTGTGACAACCATCACCTAATTCCGCTCCCTCGAAAGGGGTATATCTTCATTTTAAAGATGCATTTAAAATACATCTTATATTATTGATGACGAGGTAACTGCTATGACCTTTCGCGACCAACCCTTAGGCGAGCTGGCGCTCTCCATCCCACGCGCATCCGCGCTGTTCCGTAAATATGATATGGATTACTGCTGCGGCGGTAAGCAGACACTCGCACGTGCAGCGAGCAGGAAAGAGCTGGACGTTGCCGTGATTGAAGCGGAGCTGGCAAAGCTGGCGGAAGAGCCGGTCGAGAAAGACTGGCGCGTTGCCCCGCTACCGGAAATCATCGACCATATTATTGTGCGCTACCATGACCGTCACCGTGAACAGCTGCCAGAGCTGATTTTGCAGGCGACCAAAGTAGAACGCGTTCACGCGGATAAACCCAACGTACCGAAAGGTCTGGCGAAATATCTGACTATGCTGCACCAGGAGCTCTCCAGCCACATGATGAAAGAGGAGCAGATTCTGTTCCCGATGATCAAACAAGGAATGGGCAGCCAGGCGATGGGGCCTATCAGCGTGATGGAAAGCGAGCACGATGAAGCGGGTGAACTGCTGGAAGTGATTAAGCACACCACCCAAAACGTCACTATTCCGCCGGAAGCCTGCACGACCTGGAAGGCAATGTACAACGGTATTAATGAAATGATTGATGATCTGATGGAGCACATCAGTCTCGAAAATAACGTCCTGTTCCCGCGCGCACTCGCCGGGGAATAAGTTCGCTATCCGCCTCCAATACGGAGGCGGATTTTTTTACAGCAGCCCTTTCTGACGGAAGGTTTCCCGCGTCGCCACGTTGAGATCCATGCTGGCTAACTCTTCCGCTTTAACCCACGCGATTTCCTGAAATTCTTCATTAAAGGTCACATCGCGATTGGCGCTTATACAGTCGAAGATAAGATAAATCATGTAGATCTGCTCGGTTGTCCCATCCGCGTAGGTTTTTACCCGCACGTCGTCACGAAACGCCCACGGCTTCACTTCGCTTATCACCAACGCTTCGCCCAGCTCTTCGCGGATTTCACGCAACAGCGCCTGTTCCATGGTTTCACCAGCCTCCATACCGCCGCCGGAAATCGCCCATTGGCCGGGGAAGACACCGCGATCGTCGGCCATTTTGCACAGCAGGTACTCGCCCTCGTTTTGAATTACCGGGCAGACAATGGTTCTCTGACGCATTTCATCTCCATATGCTTTCAGGTGTGGCGGGGAAACTAGCACGTTGGCTGGCAGGGTTCTACGAGGCGGGACGCAAAAACAAATAAAGCGCCCCGAAGGGCAACACCGTGAGCTTAAGATT
The DNA here is from genome assembly GCF_001266615.1 of Kluyvera genomosp. 1. Taxonomy (GTDB): domain Bacteria; phylum Pseudomonadota; class Gammaproteobacteria; order Enterobacterales; family Enterobacteriaceae; genus Kluyvera; species Kluyvera cryocrescens_A. The sequence goes on from NZ_LGHZ01000006.1 coordinate 105,486, forward strand.
GAGATACCCGGGGCGACCGCCGGGTTTGGCGTCCCTCCGGGAACCAAATCCCGGCGTTTCCCCTAATCACTTTGCTTACGTTAACGGGGTTACCCCGAAGGGCGCTTTATCACAGAGGCGAAGGTCGCTTACTTAGCTTGCTGATTCTTACGCAAGAACATCCAGCCCAGCCCCAGTACGATGAACCAAATTGGCGTCACCATCAGCGCTTCGCGGGTATCGGCTTCCAGCGTCAGCAGAACCAGAACAAAGGCGAAGAATGCCATACAAACCCAGCACATCACTTTGCCCAGCGGCATTTTGTACTTAGAAGACTCATGCAGATGAGGACGCTTCTTACGGTACACCAGGTAAGAGCACAGAATAATCGTCCAAACAAACATGAACAGGATTGCCGACACGGTGGTGATCATCGTAAATGCGGCAATCACGCTAGGGTTCACCATCAGCATCACCACGCCGCCCAGCAGGCAGATACAGGAGAAGGTCAGGCCTTTCGCTGGTACCGCACGCTTGGAAAGTTTGGCAAACAGGCTCGGCGCAACGCCATCCTGTGCCAGACCGAACAGCATACGGCTGGTCGAGAATACGCCGCTGTTGGCAGAAGAGGTCGCAGAAGTCAGCACCACAAAGTTGATGATACTCGCCGCGGCCGGCAGGCCGACCAGCATAAACAGTTCAACGAACGGGCTCTTATCCGGCACCACGGAGCTCCACGGCGTCACCGACATAATCACGATCAGCGCGAAGACGTAGAACATGATGATACGAATCGGAATCGAGTTAATCGCGCGCGGCAGGGATTTCTCCGGGTCTTTGGTTTCCGCGGCGGTAGTACCTACCAGTTCAATCCCAACGAAGGCGAAGACCGCTATCTGGAAGCCAGCAAAGAAGCCGCTAATGCCTTTCGGGAACCAGCCGCCGTCATTCCACAGATGTTCAAAGGAGGCTTCGACACCGGTTGGTGATTTGAAGTGCATCAGCACCATCACCAGACCCACGACAATCAGCGCTACAATGGCGACGATTTTGATCATCGCAAACCAGAACTCCATCTCACCAAACATCTTCACGGTGGCGAGGTTCAGGCTCAGCAGAAGGACAACGACCGCCAGCGACGCGACCCAGTCCGAGAGTCCGGGGAACCAGAACTGGGCATACGCGGTAATCGCCACCACGTCGGCCATCCCGGTCACTACCCAGCAGAACCAGTAGGTCCAACCGGTGAAATAGCCCGCCCACGGGCCCAGCAGGTCAGCAGCGAAGTCGCTAAACGACTTATATTCCAGGTTGGAGAGCAGCAGCTCGCCCATCGCACGCATGACGAAGAACAGCATAAAACCGATGATCATATAAACGAAAATGATCGATGGCCCAGCGAGACTGATAGTTTTACCCGATCCCATAAACAGACCTGTCCCGATGGCGCCGCCGATCGCGATAAGCTGAATATGCCGGTTAGTGAGGTTTCGCCGTAGCGATTGTTCAGCCGGCTCCTGCTCAGAGGCAGCAGCGACTTTGATCTGATCAACCATGTATTTTTCTTCCTGTTGTTTCTGTCTGTGTTGTGCGGGCTCTACTGGCCCTTTATGTCGTCATGCAAGACGATCCTATCTATAGGATGCCTCGATATTAGGTAAGAATCGGAGGGATGAATACTATGATTTAAATATAATGTTAATTTTATGTTTAAAGTGAGTGTTATATCACCTCACCTATGGGAAACAGCTCACAAAAATACACGCAACAGCGGTATTTGCAAGATTAAATCCCAGGATATATCAAACTTCAGGAGTTTGTATCCCCTCTCCGGCCG
>NZ_LGHZ01000060.1 GCF_001266615.1 Kluyvera genomosp. 1
GGGCAACGCCCGTTGGACAGACAGCGAACACAGTAAGCTGGCTGCCCGCAGGGCGAGCAAAGCGAGTCAATCCCCGCCTCACCGCCATATTTAAAGAAGAGCTCGTACGAAAGTACGGGCGTTTTTTGTCTATTCCACGCTCAGGCGGGGTTCGATAACGGTATCGCCCTGGTTATTCAAGTCATCCGGTGGTAGCTGCGCGACAATCTCTGGCGCAATACCAAAACGCTCAAGCAGCATCATCTTTTGTTGGTGATGCGACAGCGGAGAAAATGACTCCTTGCCTGAGGCCTCACGCACCACTTTTTCCCCTTTCACAATCCCGGTTATCGACTCTCGGCCCGCAAGCCGAATATGCAATGCCCCGTCGAACCGACTGTTGTGACGGCTTTGCTCATGGCGCTGCGGAAATTCATGCCCTGCCGCATTCAGATTAAGCAGATGACAGTCAATTCGGGAGCGACCAAGCGGTTTCCAGTTGATACACCAGACACCTTCATCTCGATGTACCCGTGTTCCCCAGATGGGATGAGGTGAATGCCAGGCCTGGAGCGGTAAAGGCTGGCCATGCAGCATAGTTGCATCCACGAGGAACAGCGTCTCTTCCAGGCGGACAAACAACGTGCCGTGACCCGGTGAATCGGCACTAACCGGACGTGGAGAACGCATGGTCGACAATCCAAACTGTACGGCAAACCCAGACGCCTTTAGCAAAGCATATAAAGCCCCATGCCCTGCCCAACAGGTCCCACCAGTGCCAAACCGCAGCCAGTGCGAAAGGAAATCATCAGGTGTAAATCCAGGAAGAACCGCGCTGCCCCCCTGTGCAACCTGGATGCGCTTACGAATATTGTCGAATGGCACGCGTCGACACCAGGCCTGATACAGTTGCGTTAATCCCTGTTCCGTCAGCGCAGGAAGATGACCGAACCCTAATTTTTCGAGCACCTGTTCGGCCAGAGCCAAACTAATTGCCATTTGAATATCTTGCGTATTCATTCCGGATTCGTGGCTGATGCCGCTCCAATTAAGAACCGAGAGATGACAAATAGCACACTCCTCACGCAATTGTAAATGAAGTGTAAAAACCCTTTTGCCCAGATGCAGGACTCTCGCGGAAAATGCTCTTCTGCATCAGAGAGTTCTGTACACAATCTAATAAGATGACCGCGTAACAGCGTGCCCACTGATGTTCATGCCAGCAGAAATCCAAAAGTAAGACGTTATCAAGTGCGGCTCCATCACTACTGTAAATAGAAAAAATCTCCCTCGCTTAACGTGATCAGACCCGCTAATGCACTCGATTGCGGGTATTATTCCCTCAGTCCAGCCTTATTCAGCAAGACAGTGTTCATTGATTAACCGAACGAAACATAATGCATAAATTATGCTTGACCGTTTTAGCCCAACTCCCTATAGTAGCGCCCCGTTGCCCACCCACGGTGAGCAGCAAAACAATATGGTGAGGTGTCCGAGTGGCTGAAGGAGCACGCCTGGAAAGTGTGTATACGGCAACGTATCCGGGGTTCGAATCCCCGCCTCACCGCCATATTTTAAGAAGAGCTCGTACGAAAGTACGGGCTTTTTTTTCGCATATCGCACAGCCTGGCGGGGTGAGAACCCCGGAACCGGGGTCGACAACGGGCAACGCCCGTTGGACAGACAGCGAACGCAGTAAGCTGTCTGCCCGCAGGGCGAGCAAAGCGAGTCAATCCCCGCCTCACCGCCATATTTAAAGAAGAGCGCGTACGAAAGTACGGGCTCTGTCTCTTATACACATCT
>NZ_LGHZ01000061.1 GCF_001266615.1 Kluyvera genomosp. 1
AGACAGGTAAAGAAGAGTGGCAAGCGTTCACAGGCGGTGAGCGCAAAGAAACAGGCCATTCTGACCGCCGCGCTGAATACCTTTTCACAGTATGGGATCCACGGCACGCGCCTCGAGCAGGTGGCGGAACAGGCCGGGGTATCAAAAACCAATCTGCTGTACTATTTCCCGTCGAAAGAGGCGCTCTACGTCGCCGTGATGCAGCAAATCCTCGATATCTGGTTGGCACCGCTGAAGGCGTTTCGCGAAGACCTGGCGCCGTTGGTGGCAATTAAAGAGTACATCCGCCTGAAGCTTGAAGTCTCCCGCGATTATCCGCAGGCTTCAAAGCTGTTCTGTCTTGAAATGCTACAGGGCGCACCGCTGGTCATGGATGAACTGACCGGGGATTTGAAAGCGCTGGTGGCGGATAAATCCGCGATTATCGCCGCGTGGGTCAACGCCGGTAAACTGGCGCCCATTGATCCGCATCATCTGATCTTTATGATCTGGGCAACCACGCAGCATTACGCTGACTTTGCCACCCAAGTGGAAGCGGTGACCGGCAAAACGCTACGTGATGAGACCTTTTTCCAGCAAACCGTCGAAAACGTCCAGCGGATCATTATCGACGGCATTCGCGTGCGTTAGTTCGCCGGTGGAAGCGGGCAGCTCAGATCGCCTTCTTCACACTGCAGAAGCGAAGCCAGGTATGCTTCGCGCTCTTCGGTTTTATCGGCCAGACACTGGCTGTGAATCATCGGCTGAATGCTGCCGCCTTCGGTGGCTGAGCTGATAAATGCACAGTCGGCGTCGCGCAGGCTAATCCAGGCCGTTTGTGCTTTTTTCAGCAATTCGCGCTGGGCGGGCTGTGCGCGTTTAAGAACGTCCTGCCAGGTTTGATTCAGTTTTTTATCGGCCGCCTGATACTGGTTGGCGGCACAGGCGTTGATATCGGCTTGGGTGCTGGCGTTGGCGCAATCATCCGCCAGCGCTGAACCGCTTGCCAGCAGCAGGGCAAGAGCCGGTAATGCACGTTTCATTGATTTACTCCCCAAAGATGTTCAGTCAAACCCTATAGGCTCAGGATATAACACGTTTTTACCACGGAATCTCCTCCAACCACCGTGCGTTTTTCTGAATTTGAACGCGAGCGCATCGATTGGTTAGACGCATCCGGGGGAGAAGGTCGATTATTCCCTGTTGGATGCGGCGTTGGGTGAATAAAGGGAGATTATGAATGTCTGGCGCGGAGACTCCGGTAAGGTTAGGGCTGTATACCCTTGCCTGGCCGATATTTGTTGAACAACTGCTGCGGCTGATGCTGGGCTATGTCAGCGTGTTTATGCTGGGGCACTATTCCGATGAGGCCGTTGCGGCTACCGGCGTCGCCAACCAAATCTTAGCCATCTCGGTTATTTTCTACGGCTTTTTGACCGTCGGCGTGCAGATCGTGGTGGCGCAGCTGATCGGCGCAAAACGCTTTAAGCGGGTGGAGCGGGTCATTACCAACGGGCTGGTCGTGGCGTTCTTCATCGGCGTAGCGATGAGCCTGGTTTTCGTGTTTCTGGGAGATACTTTCCTGCGTTTGCTTGGTCTGAGTGAATCGCTGGTGATGGTCGGCTCGCCGTTTATCCGTATTATCGGCGGTATTTCGGTGGTTATCGCGCTCTACTCGTCTATTCTGCCCATTTTGCGTACTCACGGCTACGTGCGCCAGGCGATGGTGGTGCCTATCACGGTCAGCGTGGTTAACGTCGTTCTTAATTATCTGTTTTTGTATGGCAAGCTAAGCTATCTCGGGCTTGGGGTCACTGGTGTTGGGATTGCCGTCTGTATCGCCAACGTGGTCGGGATGATGATTTCGGCGTGGATGCTGCGTAAATATATCGGTTACACCTTTCGCTGGCAGAAACTTCAGCAGTGTTCACGCAAAATACTCGGCGCGATTTTACGTTACGGGCTGCCATCTGCGGGGGAAAACCTCTCTTATGCCGGGTCGCAGCTGGTGGTCACCGCGATCATTGCTTTCCTTGGTACCGAGGCGCTCACTACCAAAGTTTACGCCTCGACCATCAGTCAGTTTGTGGCGCTTTTTGCCATGTCCATCGGTCAGGCCTCGCAGATTATTATTGGCCGTGCGGTGGGGGCGCGGGAAATCGATGCTGCTTACCAGCAAGGGATAAAGAGCTGGCGGCTTGGGCTCATGGTCGCGCTGACGATAAGCGTCCTTATTTATCTGTTTGCTGAGCCAATCATGCAGCTGTTTACCGCCAATCAGGAGGTTATCGCCCTGACCAAGCGCCTATTTATGTTCTCTATTTTGCTGGAACTGGGGCGAGCCACCAATATCATTGTGATCAGTAGTCTGAACGCGACCGGGGACGTTCGCTTTCCCTTTATTTGCGGCATTATCGTGATGTGGATTGTGAGCCTGCCGTTTTCGTGGCTGCTTGGGCTACATTTGGGGCTTGGGCTAGTGGGCGTGTGGTTGGCTTATATCATCGATGAAGGGCTGCGGGCGATGCTGATGTATCGGCGCTGGCGCAGCAGGGTGTGGACCACGAAGTCGGTGTTTTAACGATAATAGGTAGATATTCCGTTGAGCTTCCCAGCTGTTTGCGCTCCTTGTTCAGCGCATGCCATATAACTTGCATGGCGCAAGGAGCGCGCAGGGGGCGGCCAATCGCCGCCGCCCCCTGCACCCCCGCGCTTTGGCGGCAGAATCGCCGCTACGCGGTTCCCTCAGC
>NZ_LGHZ01000062.1 GCF_001266615.1 Kluyvera genomosp. 1
GCAACAACGCCCGCGCCAACGGTACGGCCGCCTTCACGGATTGCGAAACGCAGACCGTCGTCCATTGCGATTGGGTGAATCAGGGTAACAACCATTTTGATGTTGTCGCCCGGCATTACCATCTCTACGCCTTCTGGCAGTTCGATGGTACCAGTCACGTCAGTTGTACGGAAGTAGAACTGTGGACGGTAGCCTTTGAAGAACGGAGTATGACGGCCGCCTTCGTCTTTGGACAGGATATAAACTTCAGATTCGAATTTGGTGTGCGGCTTGATGGAGCCTGGCTTAGCCAGAACCTGACCACGTTCGATTTCTTCACGTTTGATACCACGCAGCAGAACACCAACGTTCTCACCAGCACGGCCTTCGTCCAGCAGTTTGCGGAACATTTCAACGCCAGTACAGGTAGACTTAGCAGTCTCTTTGATACCAACGATTTCAACTTCTTCGCCAACTTTAACGATACCGCGCTCTACACGACCGGTAACAACGGTACCACGGCCGGAGATGGAGAATACGTCTTCGATTGGCAGCAGGAATGGCTTATCAATCGCACGTTCTGGTTCTGGGATGTAAGAATCCAGGTAGCCAGCCAGTTCGATGATTTTTGCTTCCCAATCTGCTTCGCCTTCCAGCGCTTTCAGCGCGGAACCACGAACGATAGGAGTGTCGTCGCCTGGGAAATCGTACTGAGACAGAAGTTCACGAACTTCCATTTCTACCAGTTCCAGCAGCTCTTCGTCATCAACCATGTCACATTTGTTCAGGAACACGATGATGTAAGGAACGCCTACCTGACGACCCAGCAGGATGTGCTCACGAGTCTGTGGCATAGGGCCATCAGTTGCAGCAACAACCAGGATAGCGCCATCCATCTGCGCAGCACCGGTGATCATGTTTTTAACATAGTCGGCGTGGCCTGGGCAGTCTACGTGCGCGTAGTGGCGAGTCGGGGTGTCATATTCAACGTGGGAAGTGTTGATGGTGATACCACGAGCTTTTTCTTCTGGTGCGTTATCGATCTGGTCGAAAGCACGAGCAGCACCGCCGTAGGTTTTAGCCAGTACGGTAGTGATTGCAGCGGTCAGGGTAGTTTTACC
>NZ_LGHZ01000007.1 GCF_001266615.1 Kluyvera genomosp. 1
TGAACGGAATTTTGCGCCATATTACGCTACGTTACCCTTACCCTTACCCTTACCCTTACCCTTACCCTTACCCTCACCCTGTCATCGTGCGCCTATTAACCATTCACCCACGCCAGCGTAAACCCATCCCACCCCTTAATGCCGACCGTTTGTAACGCGGTCGCCGTCAGGCGCGGATCGTTATGCATCATCTCAATAAACCGCCGAACGCCAAGTACGCGTTCATCGGTGCTATGAGGGTTAGCCACTTCACCGTCGCGAACCACGTTATCGCCAATAATTAACGTGCCGGGACGGGCGTATTTCAACGCCCATTGCAGGTAATAGGGATTATTAGGTTTGTCAGCATCGATAAAAATTAGGTCGAAAGGGGCATCGGATTCCAGTTTAGCCAGTGAATCGAGCGCCGGACCTTCATGAAGCGTGACGCGGTCGGTAAGACCGGCGAGCTGGATGTTTTCCCGCGCCACCTGCGCGTGCCGTGGATCGGCTTCCAGCGTCACCAGTCGGCCCTTTGCAGGCAGCTCGCGCGCCATCCAGATGGTGCTGTAGGCGCCAAGCGTGCCGATTTCGAGAATGGATTTTGCCCCAACCATCCGCACAAACAGCGCCAGCAGCTGCCCCTGATTGGCGGCGACATCGTGCGCCGGTAGGCCGGCGCGGTGATTATTTTCCAGCACCTGAGACAAGAGCGGATCATCAGGCATTAAATTTTCTATCAAATAATTATCAACTTCAGACCACTGTTTTTGCATAGCGACACCCTAATGGATTTGTCAGCCTGACAGCGAAGACCAGCCGCCTCCTAGCGACCGGTAAAGATCTATCTGCGACAGCAGCAGATTATTTTTGACCTGCACGACGCTAATTTGCGTGGAGAACAAGGTGCGCTGGGCATCCAGCACATCAAGGTAGGAAGAGTAGCCGTTGCGATAGCGATTCTGAGCAATGCGCAACGTTTCCTGCGCGACCTCTTCTTGTCCCTCGAGCTCCGCGAGCTGTTCACCGTAGCGGGTGATGGCATCGAGACTATCATTCACCTCTTTGAAAGCGCTGCGCACCGTTTTTTCATAACCGTAGAGCGCCTGGTTGCGCTGTGCCATCGATACATCCACCTGCGCATTCAGCGCCTGACGGTTAAGCAGAGGGGCAAGGATACTGCCGCCCAGGCTCCATAAACGCAGCGGGTTATCGAGCAGATCTGGCAGCGTCCGGTCCTGATAGCTGCCGGTGGCGGTGAGATTAATTGACGGCAGCAACTTTGCCTGTGATGAGGCAAGCGTGGCATCGGCGGCAACGAGCTGACGCTGCGCCTGCACAATGTCCGGGCGTCGGTTAAGCAAGGTTGACGGCAATTGGGATGGCAGCGTGAGCGGCGTGAGTCGATCAAATTCATGGCGTTTGATGGCGCCAGGATTTTGGCCCAGCAGTAGGCTCAGGGCATTTTCCTGCTGCGCAACCTGATGACGCAGCAGCGGCACCTGCGCGCGTGTGGAACGTAGCTCGGAGTCGGCTTGCATTAGTTCCAGACGCGAGGTGTAGCCGGTTTCAAACTGGCGTTTTGCCAGCTTGTAGGCATCTTCCCGGGATTTCAACGTTTGCTCGGTGACATGAAGCTGCTGATCCAGTGACAACAGGGTGATGTAGCCGACCGAGACCGAGGTGGCCACGGTCAGATTCGCGGCAGCAGCAGCGGCTTTTTGCGCCTCAAGGCTGGCCTGCGCGGCATCCGCAGCGCTGCGGTTGGCGCCCCATAAATCGACATCGTAGCTGGCAGTTAAACCGCCTTTATATACCGTACTGTGAATCGGCAGGCCGGTAGCGGCTGACTGCGCGCGTGCACGGGTGCCGGTTAGCCCCACGTCGAGTGTTGGAAACAGACTGCCATCGGCGGCGTAAACCCGCGCCTGATATTCATTGACGCGTTCACGGGCAATCAACACATCGCTGTTATGACGCAGCGCCAGGTCAACATATTGATTGAGCGCGCTGTCGTGGAAATTTCGCCACCATACCCCTTCAACAGCACTAGCAGGGCCCACGTCGGCACGCCAGGCGACGGGAATGGCAAGCGTCGGGTTAGCGCGCGGAATATCTGCCGACTGGCAGCCAATCAGCGTAAGGGTAAGGGCGAGGGCGACGGGGCGGATCATGGCTTCGCCTCCGCGCGAGTATCAATGGTCACCTGTACCGACATCCCCGGGCGCAGGCGCTGGGCGTTTTGTTGCCCCTCGTCTACGGCTATGCGTACCGGAATGCGTTGGGCAATCTTAACAAAGTTCCCGGTGGCGTTGTCCGGCGAGATAGCGCTGAACTCCACGCCGGTCGCCGGCGAAATACTTTGCACGGTACCGCGGAATTTTTCGCTGTTGAGCGCATCGACGCTAAAGGTGACCGCCTGTCCCACACGCACGGTGGCAAGCTGGGTTTCTTTCAGGTTGGCAATAACCCAATGCTGCGGCGGCACCAGCGGCGTAAGGTGCGTCCCGGCGGTGACGTAAGCACCAAGACGAACCGAAATTTGCCCAAGCTGGCCGTCGGTAGGGGCGATAATTCGCGTGTTTTGCAGATCGATTTCCGCCAGTTCCAGCGCCGCTTTGGCATTGGTCACATCGGCTTGCAGCGAGTCGCGATTGACGATGGTGGATTGCAGGTCCTGGCGCGACATCTCAAGCGTCGCTTTCGCCTGTTCAATATCGGCATTCCCTTGGGCGGCGCTGGCGCGAGCAGAATCCCGCTCGCGAATTGACAATGAACCGTCGGCGGTCAGCTCCTGCACGCGTTTTAAATCCGCCTGGGTTTTCAGGTTCTGGGCGCGTGCATTCTGCAACGCGGCGTCGTTACGGGCGATGACCGCCTCGGCGCTTTTACGCTGCTGGAGGTTATTTTTCAACGCCGCTTCTTTCATGGCCAGCTGCGCCTGCGCCTGATGGACACGCTGCTTATAGATTCGGTCGTCTATCTGGAACAGCAGCTGGCCTTTTTTGACCTGGTTGAAATCCTGTACGTTCACCCCCGTCACGTAACCGCTCACCTGCGGACTAATAAAAGTGGTCTGCCCGCGTACGTAGGCGTTGTCGGTAAACTGGCTGTGGCGGGTAAATGGCGGTAGCTGCCAGGCGTATAGGATCACCAATACGCCGACCAGGCCGATGGCCGCGGTGGTAAAAATCGATACCACGCGGATATTATTGCGGGTGTTGGCCTGTTGCTTGGCCGCATCCTGCTGACTCATAACGACTCCAGATCTCTCTTGTTGTTATTTGCTGCCCGTTGCGCGTTTGAGCGCAATATGAGCGGTAATACGCAGTCTTAATAATCGCCAGAAGACCCATACCAGCGTCGCGGCGGAGATGGCCGCGGTGAGCAGATAGGTGTCATTGTAGGCGAGAATATTGGCCTCAAGCGTTGAGGCGGTTTGTAACAGGGTGTTGGCCTGAACATTGAGCAGCGCGCTATCGCCAATCTGGCTTTGATACTGCTGAATATATTGTTGCAAACGGTCGTTTATCAGCGGGTTTAACGTCGTTATCTGGTCGGCAAGCTGGCTGGAGTGAAACTTCTCCCGCCAGGTCTGGAACGTGCCGAGAATGGCGGAGCCGAGCAGCCCGCCGATATTTTGGCTCATGCCAAACAGCACCGAGAAGCTGACCAGGTTACGCTGGTCGGCAATCACACCGCCGATACCGGCAAGCATTGCCGGGGCAAGGAAGAAGGCACTGCCAAAACCGAGCAGGAATTGACTGAGCATCAACTGATCCGGGCGGGTGATACTGGTGGACTGGCTGTCGAGCAGTGAGGCAATCATAATCAGCGCCAGCGCAGTGGCGGTGGGCCAGTAGAGGCGCGTGGGGTTAAGCGTCAGGCAACTGGCAATGATTCCGCAGAGAATTCCGGCGAAAATAGACCATGCCAGCGACGTCATCTGTTCGTTCTGCAACCCGACGAACTGCAGCCAGCCGATGACGCCAGTATTCTGTTCCGCCAGTACGATACGGATCAGCACCATGATTAATCCCAGTCGCAGAATACTACCACTGGAGAGCCAGCGCGTATTGAGCAGTGGATTACTGCGGTTATGTTCAAAAATAATAGCGCTGATGATGAGTACTACCGCAGCGGCTAGCGACCAGCCAATCCACGGCGCTTCAAACCACCAGTCCAGGCGGCCTAACGAAAGCACCGCGCAGATAAGGCCCATGCCAGGGGCCAGCAGAATAAAGGTGATAAAGTCCTTCTTCTCAAAGACTTTCTTGCGATCGCTTGGCGGCAGCTTGAGAGCGATGACGCAGGCTAGCGACACCAGCGCCAGACCGAGTTCAAAGAAATAAAGCCCGCGCCATTCATCAATTTGCAGCAGCTCAGTGGAGAAGAGCCGAGCAAGCGGGATCGCCAGTGATGAACCGGTAATCCCAATGGTCAGCGCTTTCAATCGATGTTTTGCTGGCCACGCCTGGACCTGGTAGTAAATCCCCAGTGAACTGAGCGCGGCCGCCACCATGCCGTGCGCGGCACGTACCATTAGCGCTGAATTGAGATCGTTGACGAAGAGATGGAAAAAGGTCACCAGCACATACAGCACCAGGAAACCTTCGGTAAACGCCCGCAGACCAAACTGCTGGCGGAATTTCACCAGCAGCAGGTTGATGGAGACGTTGGTCATCACGTACACAGCTGGCAGCCAGGCAATTTCTGTCGACCAGGCGGCGAATGACCCCTGTAAGTTTTGCAGGTTAGCGGTAACCACCGCGTTGCCCAACGCACCGGTCAGGCATACCAGTAAACCAACGATGCCGTAGGCAACACGTTTTGCAGGCCGATGAATAGGCGTTGATGGCGAACCGAGAATCGCCGGCTTCTCGTGCGGTGCCCAGTCGTGGGGAGCATAGGGATCGCGACGCGGAGGCGACATTATTTCTTCTCCACTTCGCGCAGGAGTTTTAACAGCACTTCGTAGGTTTGTTCCTGCTCTTCGGGGGTAATCACGGTGAGGATCTCTTCGCGCAGCTCATCGGCAACTGCTTTCACCTGATGAAACAGTTCGAGGCCTTTTTCCGTCGCGACCAGCAGACGTTTACGCTTGTCGCGCTCGGTGAGCACGCGTTCGACTAACCCTAAATCCACCAGTTTATTAATCAATGGCACGACGGTCGCACTTTCGACACCTAGCTCTTGCGCCAGTTCGATTTGCGAAAGCGGTTGTTCGTTACGGGCTATCGCCGCCACGGCAACCCAGGTGGCCTGGCTCATGCCAAGATCCTTCAGCCGTCGATTAACGGCCAGCCGCCAGTGGTGGGCGGTGAGATAGAGAAGGTGAGAGAAATTAAGCTGTCGGTTATCCATGGCGAAGTATTCATAATCATTAGAGCTCTAATGAGTTTACGTTCGGCGGAAACCATAATTCAAGTGAATATGAAAAATAAGTGTTATCTGAGAGGAACGGTTTACATGAACAAATTGCCCGGCCTCATGAAGTGAAGCCGGGCTGGATGCTTAAATTTGGCTGGTTTGTGCGTTAACGACAGCGGGCTGACGTTTACTGCGGCTGGCAAAGAAAATCGCCGTCAGTGAAATCGCCACGGTAGCACCAAGATACCAGGCTACCGGAACCCAGTCGCCGTCATATTTCGCCAGCAGGCCGGTGGCGATAAGCGGGGCGGTACCCCCCGCCAGCGCCGCACCAATCTGATAGCCTAGGGTAATTCCGGTATAGCGGACGTTAGCGCTGAAAATCTCCGAGCACAGCGTTCCGAGTACGGCGGTAATCGGTGACCACAGAATGCCAAACATCACCACCGTGGCGAGCATAATCGCCCAGGTTTCACCGGTATCCAGCAGCATAAACCATGGCACAATAAACAGTCCCAGCAGCGCAACGCTGAGTGCATACATGCGCTGGCGGCCAATTTTATCCGACAGCAGGCCCATAAGCGGGATCATTACGGTAGCAACCAGCGCCCCCAGGGTTACCGCTTCCAGCACCTGTGATTTTTGATACGCCAGCGTGGTGGTGGCATAGCTGACCACGAAGGTGGAGAAAATATAGAATGGCGCGGTTTCGACCACTTTCAGACCGGCTGCGATGATCACTTCACGCCAGTGGTGTTTCAAGGTTTCACGCAGCGGCGCTTTGGCGACCTGACCGGATTCTTTGACCTTCTTGAAATCAGGCGTTTCATCGATATCTTTACGGATCCACAGGCCAATCAGCACCAGCGCGGCACTCATCAGGAACGGGATACGCCAGCCCCAGGAGAGGAACTGCTCTTCGCTGAACAGCGTCATCAGCGACACGATAAAAGTCGCCATCAGCATACCGATGGTGACGCCCGCCTGTGGGATGCTCCCGAAGAAGCCTTTGCGCTTCTCAGGCGCGTATTCATAGGCCAGAAGCAGTGCGCCGCCCCATTCGCCGCCGATGCCAATACCCTGAATAATACGCATCAGAATGAGCAGGATCGGTGCCCAGATACCAATTTGATCGTAGGTTGGCAGCAGGCCTATCATCACGGTCGCGGTTCCCATCAGCGACAGGGTCAAAACCAGAGTCTTTTTACGGCCGATTCGGTCACCAATGTGGGCGAAAATCACCCCGCCAATGGGGCGAATAAAGAAGGTCAATGAGAAGGAAAGGTAGGAGAGAATCAGACCGATAACCGGGTCAACCATCGGGAAAAAGATTTTGTTGAACACCAATGCGGCAGCTGTGCCGTAAAGAAAATAGTCAAACCATTCAATGGAACTGCCCGTCAGACTCGCGATCAGGACCCTTTTATTCTTTTTCAGGATCGTGGTGCTGCTTTCTTGTATTGTCATGAAGAATAACTCCCGCCACATTGGGTTAAAATCAGGTGTCACCTTTGGGGTGAAATGGTGCAACCTGAATTGTGAAAAAGGTTGCTTGAATGTTAAGCAACTTAGATATGCACGTTATCTTTGGCAAGCGTGGTGTTGAAATTTGTGAGCAAAAATAATGCCGGATTCAATTTTTCATCACTGAAATTATTTATTATATTGGAATTAAATTCTGAGTTAGTGTGGTCTGGTAGTGAAATATTCAGGTGCAACCGCATTGTTTTTAGACGTTTCTGGTTATTTCAAAACTGTTACAAATCGATGGGGTGAAGGCGATGATTACCCTATAGAGCTTACGCAAAAGGAGCGTAGAGAAACCATGAGCTTGTTATGTTTACCCGAAGCGACGCTGGCGGCAGCCAACCGTTTGGGGGGCTGGTTGGCGCAGGACGATGTCGCAGGGCAACCGAGTGTTGCCGATGCGCAGCTGGTGGTGTTGGCGGGTAATGCCGTCATGCCAACGGTGGATGCCGCCTGTCGGCTAGCGACATTGAGCGGCGGCACGCTGTTAATCTGCGGCGGCGTGGGGCATTCCACTTCATATTTATACGATGCGATGGCACAGCACGCGGATTATCGACACATTACGGTAAACGGCCAGCCTGAGGCGACGCTGTTGGCAGAGATCGCCTATCGTTTCTGGCACATCCCGCGCGAGCGTATCGTGATTGAAGACCAGTCGACCAACTGCGGTGAGAATGCATGGTTTACCCGTCGGATTATGGAAGATCACGGCATTCAGGCTCAGAGCGCGACGTTAGTGCAGGACCCGACCATGCAGCGGCGCACGATGGCGACCTTTTCTCGGGTTTGGCAAGATGTGACGGCGTCACCTAGGTGGATCAGCTATCCGGGCTATGTTCCGGTACTGATCAATGCGCCGGAAGGGGTGACCTGGCAGCAGCCCGCAGAGGGGCTATGGCCGGTTGTTCGCTATCTGTCGCTGATAATGGGTGAACTACCGCGTCTGCGTGATAACGCCCAGGGCTACGGCCCCCGCGGGAAAGACTTTATTGCCCACGTTGATATCCCCGACGATATAGACGCCGCCTGGCAGTATCTGGCCGCCGAGCCGCTTCTGAAGCAGGCGCTGAATAGCCGTAATCTCGGTTAGCGACCGTTGACGGGCCACATCAAGTGGCTCGCTTAGCGGAAGCTCCACTGCATGCTAACGACAAAGATCGACGGTAAAATAATTCCGCTCTCCACGCCAAAATAGTCGGTGAAGTTATATTGCAGGCCGTGATAAATGTAGGGAGAGAAGCCGATGCCGGTGATTTTCTTCGCCGTGCGGTAGGTCCCTTCGTCACCACAGTGGCTAAATGCATCAAAGAAAAATTCGCCGGTATAGGCGTAAATGCCCTTAAACGTCCATCCTGTCTGGCTGTTCAGCCAATCACGACGCACGCCCAGCGTCAGGCAGCGGTCGGCGAAGCTGTTTTTCATCGTACCGACCAGCACGCTGTACTTTGAGTCTGCCGAAAACTTCCGTTCAACCGAGAAAAAATCATTGTTGAATTTTTCATTGTATTGACCGTGATTGCCGGACATATGATAAACAAATGACCCTGTATTAAAGGAGTACAAGTTAATTTCATCGGCATTGCAAGGCGCGGTCAACGCGACGACGGAGGCAAATGCTGATGAAATGAGGGATTTACACATGATAAAACTCAGTAATGCTAAAAATGAAAAACAATTGTCTCCATCATACGTTTATCGTGGTAAACAAAGTCTCAACCGCGTCTTGACGCGAGGCTCCCGGTCAAGGGTTTTGTTTATGAGATGCCTCACAGAAACGGACTGAGATAGTAGGAAAAGTTGCTGAGTTGTATATGTATTTAACAAAGTTTTTACTTGTTAAATCATCATACAGACAGGAGCAGGTCATGACGGCAACCGTGCAACATCCGATGTATATCGATGGTCAGTTTGTTAGCTGGCAGGGTAATAACTGGATTGATGTGGTGAATCCGGCAACGGAAGAGTGCCTTTCCCGTATCCCTGATGGCGATGCGGAACACGCAAGATTGGCTATCGATGCTGCCGAACGTGCTCAGTCGGCCTGGGAGGCGCTGCCTGCGATTGAACGTGCGGGATGGCTGCGTAAGATTGCTGCCGGGATCCGCGCGCGCGCGTCGGAAATCAGCCAGATGATTGTCGCCGAAGGTGGCAAAATACAGCAACTGGCCGAAGTGGAAGTGGGGTTCACCGCCGACTATATCGAGTATATGGCTGAATGGGCGCGCCGCTACGAAGGTGAAATTCTGCAAAGCGATCGCCCGGGTGAAAACATCTTCGTCTTTAAACGCGCGTTAGGTGTGACGACGGGCATCCTGCCGTGAAATTTCCCGTTCTTCCTGATAGCGCGCAAACTGGCTCCCGCGCTGATTACCGGCAACACTATCGTCATTAAACCAAGTGAATTCACCCCAAACAATGCCGTGGCGTTTGCCGAGATTGTTCATGATATCGGCCTGCCGAAAGGGGTCTTTAACCTGGTGCTGGGACGGGGTGAAACAGTTGGTCAGGAGCTGGCGGGCAACCCGAAAGTGGCGATGGTGAGTATGACGGGCAGCGTGGCAGCTGGTGAGAAAATTATGGCGGCGGCTGCGAAAAACATCACCAAAGTCTGTCTTGAGCTTGGCGGTAAAGCTCCGGCGATCGTGCTTGATGATGCGGACCTCGAACTGGCGGTAAAAGCAGTGGTGGATTCGCGCATAATCAATACCGGGCAGGTGTGTAACTGCGCCGAGCGTCTGTATGTACAAAAAGGGATCTATGACCGTTTCGTCAATAAATTAGGCGAAGCGATGAAGGCAGTCGCATTTGGCGACCCGTCACAGCGTAATGACATTGCGATGGGGCCATTGATTAATGCCGCTGCGCTGGAACGCGTAGAACAAAAGGTGGCCAAGGCTGTTTCTCAGGGCGCGCGCGTGGCGCTCGGCGGGAAAGCGGTGGGCGGTGCGGGCTATTTCTATCCGCCAACGCTGCTGCTGGATGTGCGCCAGGAGATGACTATCATGCACGAGGAGACCTTTGGCCCAGTGCTGCCGGTGGTCATGTTTGACACCCTTGATGAGGCGTTGAAGATGGCTAACGACAGCGAGTATGGCCTGACTTCCTCTATTTATACTCGCGATCTTAATCTCGCGATGAAGGCTGTCCGTGGGCTGAAATTTGGCGAGACCTATATTAACCGCGAACACTTTGAAGCAATGCAGGGCTTCCATGCTGGCTGGCGTAAATCCGGGATTGGCGGGGCAGACGGTAAGCACGGTCTGAACGAATATCTGCAAACGCAGATGGTGTATCTGCAAACGCAAGGCTAGCAATACATTGGCCGGATGACATATCGCGTGACTTCCGGCCAGTTTCTTTAAATCCCATTACTTTTATAAGACCCAGCCGTCGCTGCCTGTTTTCCCCTGCGTATTTTCAATACATAGCTACCGATTCAAATCGCTACGATGAAGTACACATAAGCGATTCGTGTTGGGGTGTTAGGAGCGCTTTCTCATGCTCCAGCAGCCAGGCTTTACGCGCCACCCCGCCGCCATAACCGGTCATGCTGCCATCCTTGCCGATAACGCGATGGCAAGGGATCACGATGGCGATACGATTCGCGCCGTTCGCCGCTGCCACCGCTCGGGCGGCGGTGGGTTTATTCAGTGATTCAGCTAAGGCCTGATAATGAGTGGTGCGGCCGCAGGGAAGTCGCTCCAACGCTTGCCAGACACTACGCTGGAAATCGCTGCCCGGCGTATCGAGCGCAAGGGTAAATGCCTGCCGGTGTCCAGCAAAATACTCACCTATTTCGCGCTCCGCCTGGCGGGTATGGGCGTTGCTACCGGCGATGATGCGGGCGCGGAGTAAACGCTGCAGGTCGCTGAATTCAGTCTCCAGCATTCGGCGGTCTACAAACTCCAACAGGCACACACCGCGCTCGGTGGCACAGACGAACATGGGGCCAAGCGGGGTGGTAAAGCGGTGAATCAAAATCGTTTGTTGGTGTTCTACCGGTGAATGGCCAGTCAGCTTTTTACAGGTATAACCAAAACCGCTGAGCGATTCATAACCGTTATCGAACGCGACGTCGGTGGCACTGCGTCCGGCCTTGAGCTCTTGCAGCGCAACATTGACACGTTGCATGCGCTGGAAGGCCTGAAACGTCATGCCGTGATGCTGCAAAAACCAACGGCGCACGCGCTCCGGGCTGACATTATTCTCCCGCAACTGGCTGTCGCTGACGCGGGCTTTCGGCGTCAGCCTCACCAACTGAAGCGCGTGTTCAATATAATCCGGTGCAGAGCAGGCATTCTCTGTGGGGCGACATACTTTGCACGGGCGAAATCCCGCATCCAGCGCGGATTTAAACGAGTCAAAAAATTCAACGTTTTCACGCTTGGGTTTACGCGCCCGGCAAATTGAAAGACAAAAAACACCGGTGGTTTTGACGCCAACAAAAAATACGCCGGTGTACTCCGCGGCGCGATCGAGAAGCGCCTGATACCAGGTGTCACACTGTGCGTTATCGGTGATCTTCATCGGCAAAAACTCCAGCGAAGGACTGCTGTTGGCGGACGGTTAACAGTCGCATATTTAAGTCATTTTGTACCACGGAATGGAGTGCGTTCCCCATAGAAATGCGTCGGACGCCGAGTTCAGCCAGCATCGTAAAGTCGGGCAGGCCCGGCATCGCCATGACGTTTAACGGTAACGGAACGTGCTTTACGATGGCCGCGATATCCTCAGGCGAAGTGATGCAGGGAACAAAAATACCGTCAGCGCCGTGTGTGGCATAACATTGTGCGCGGAACAGCGTTTCCTCACGGGCGTTGGGCAGGTCCATTAAAAAGGGATCGCTACGCACATTCAAAAACAGGGAACACTGGCGTTCCGCAAGCGCCTTGCGGACCGCTTGAAGTCGGCTGGCAAACCGTTCAGCCTCTTCTAGCACGCGTACGCCGTGGCTGACCTGGCTATCTTCGAGATTGACACCGACGATACCAATAGAGGCGAGCTGCTGGAGATTGTCAGCGATTCCAGCGGGGGTATCGGCATAGCCTGATTCCATATCTACGCTGATGGGTAATGCCGTTACGGCACGGATGCGGCGTATGATGTAATACAGCTCATCAAAAGAGAGACTTTCACCATCTTCATAACCCAGCATTGCAGCGATAGCGGCGCTTGACGTGCCCAGAGCCTGATAACCGGCGCGTTCAGCTGCGCGGGCGCTGCTGGCGTCCCAGACGTTGGCCAGCAGCAGTGGGAAGGATTGGTAATGCAGTTCGGTAAAATTCATGATGTTCTCCGGTTGTGTGTGCCAGCGGAGTGTGCCGTGGCGGCCGGCGTGCTCACAACCGAAAATTGGACGACCATTTTTTATCGGGAATTCGGGGGAGAGAACTCCCCCGCGGCGGTTTTACATTTTGGCGTATTTTTCCAGCACGCGAATCAGCTGGGTGACAAACCCGTACTCGTTGTCGTACCAGGAGACAGTTTTCACCAGCTGCAGGTCACCGGCTTCGCTAACTTCCGTCTGGGTGGCATCGAACACCGAACCAAAGTGGCTGCCGATAATATCCGAGGAGACGATATCGTCTTCGGTATAGCCAAAGGACTCGTTATTGTGCGCGGCTTTTTTCATCACCTGATTGACTTCGTCGGCGGTGACTTTTTTGCTCAGGATAGACACCAACTCGGTGACCGAGCCAGTTTTGGTCGGTACGCGCTGGGCGTGACCCTTCAGCTTGCCGCTCAGTGCCGGGATCACCAGACCAATGGCTTTTGCCGCCCCGGTCGTGTGCGGAATGATGTTTTCGGCTGCGGCGCGTGAGGCGCGAAGATCTTTACCACGTGGACCATCGACCAGCGATTGCGTACCGGTGTAGGCGTGAATAGTAGTCATCGTTCCCAGCTGGATACCGAAAGCGTCGTGGAGGGCTTTCGCCATCGGTGCCAGGCAGTTGGTGGTGCAGGAAGCAACGGAAATAATTTTATCGCTGGCGTTAAGGGTATCGTCGTTAACGTTAAACACGAGCGTTTTCATATCACCGGCAGGGGCAGAGATCAGCACTTTTTTCGCCCCGGCGTCGAGGTGAGCCTGAGACTTATCGGTCGAGGTGTAAAAACCGGTGCACTCAACGATGATTTCTGCACCCTGTGCCGTCCACGGAATGTTTTTCGCCTCTTTTTCGGCATACACGTTAATGGTTTTGCCGTTAACGATCAGCGCATCATCGGTGAAATCAACGCTCCACGGGAAGGGGCCGTAGTTAGAGTCGTACTTCAATAAATAGGCCAGAACTTTGGGGGAGGTCAGATCGTTAATCGCGACCACTTCGTGACTGCTGGACACTTCCAGTAAACGGCGCAGAACCAGACGGCCGATACGTCCAAACCCGTTAATGCCAATCTTACTCATGGTGTACTCCTGTCAGTGATAGGGCTTGCCCCTACGCGTACTTAAAAAACGTCTGATACATAACTATGGATGATGTATTTCACCTGTCCAGGCTTAGCCCAGCCCGCCGGGAAGGGCAATGTCATTTTGCTCAATTAATTTGTATCGATATGAAAAAGTTAATGAATATTTAATGAAACGCGGTTACTTTGCTCTTTTATGTTATTTTCCAGGGCATTTCTCGATGAACGATAAATATTCCCGCTTACAAATAGCGATTCACTGGCTGGTGTTCTTGCTGGTGGTGGTGGCCTATGCGGCGATGGAATTACGCGGATTTTTCCCTCGTAGTGACCGGCCGCTTATCAATATGGTGCATGTTTCTTGCGGGATTAGCATTCTGGTGCTGATGGTAGCGCGCCTGCTGGTCCGCTTAAAACGCCCGGCACCGCCGATCATCCCTAAACCAAAACCGATGATGACCGGGATGGCTCATCTGGGACACCTGTGCATCTATTTGCTGTTTATCGCCTTGCCGCTGATTGGTCTGGTGATGATGTACAATCGGGGAAATCCATGGATGGCATTTGGCCTGGTGATGCCGCACGCTGCTGAGGGCAATTTTGACCTTGTGGATACGCTAAAGCAGTATCACATTCTGCTGGCCAACATCGGTTACTGGTTGATTGGTTTGCACGCATTGGCGGCGTTGGCACACCACTATTGGTGGAAGGACAATACGCTGCTGCGGATGATGCCGCGCAAGCGCTAACAAGGCTTTCAACTCCCTGGTCTCTGCGTTACCATACGTCATCTATTTTTGTTATGTATGTGTGAAGGAGAACAGGGTGTTCGCAGATTTTGGCGTACTGAATTACTGGACCTATTTACTCGGTGCCATCTTTATTATTCTGGTGCCGGGGCCAAATACCTTCTTCGTGCTGAAGACCGGCGTCTCGCACGGTATTCGTAAAGGCTATATGGCAGCGCTGGCGGTATTTATTGGCGATGCGGTCCTGATGTCTCTCTCCTTTGCCGGCGTTGCGACGCTGATTAAAACCACGCCGCTGCTGTTTAATATTGTCCGCTATTTAGGGGCGATTTATCTGTTGTATCTGGGTGTGAAAATGCTCTACAGCACGTTAAAACGCAAAACAGCCGGTCAGGAAGAAGAACCTGAGCCAGGGCACGCCATCTTTAAACGTGCGCTGACGCTGAGCCTGACCAACCCGAAAGCGATTCTGTTCTATGTGTCGTTCTTCGTGCAGTTTATCGATGTGCATGCCAAAACCCCTGGACTGGCGTTCTTTATTCTGGCGCTGACTCTGGAGCTGGTGAGTTTTACCTACCTGAGCTTCCTGATTGTTTCCGGATCGCTGGTGACGCGCTACGTGAAAACACGTAAAAAGCTCGCCAAAATTGGCAACAGCCTGATTGGGCTGGTGTTTGTTGGCTTTGCCGCTCGATTAGCAACCCTGCAGTCATAAGCACGACAGCCGGTTAAGCACCGTTCTTAACCGGCTCTTTCTACACCGTCTCCTTAATCGCTTCTTACTGCGCACTCTCAGCCCATCCAGCATTAATCAATTACAAAAGCGCCATTATTATTAATGATATTTATAAACTCCTAAAAGACATGCGATGCCACGCGTTGCCATGCCCGAGGGATGTTCGGGGTGCTAAGGTCCGTTTTTTTCCATAAGGGACTTAGGCAATGAAAAAAATCGCAGCGGTTGTTATTGGTGCTCTGTTACTTTCTGGCTGTGCACAACGGGTGGCGGACCTCACGGTCGCCAGTACCAAAAATTACAACCTGAATGGTGATAAATTCGTCAAAGGGGTACGGGTAAAAGGAGAAGACAGTAAACCCGTGATTCTTTTCCCGCTGGGTATGCCGAACGTCAAAGAGGCGGCGGATCTGGCGATTGAACAAAATAAATGTGCGGTCGCATTGGCCGATGTGGTCGTTACCCAGTACAACTACTCCTTCCTCGTCGGTAAGATGGGGGTGACGGTTGAAGGTGACCTGATCCTCGACCAAACCTTGCCAGGCTGCGCAGGCGCTAAATAACTATCGCTTCCTGAAAACCTCGCTGCGGCGTAACACCGTATATTTAAGATTGAGATAC
>NZ_LGHZ01000008.1 GCF_001266615.1 Kluyvera genomosp. 1
AGATGTGTATAAGAGACAGTCCCGGCGTTTCCCCTAATCACATTGCTTAAGTGAGCGGTGTTACGCTGCGGCGAGTTTTTTTATGTCTTTTATCAGTACGGTATTGTCTTCGTCATGCGGTGAGCGCGTTGCCTTTTGTGCGCTATCGGCAACATCAATTTTACAATGTGAACGGTTTTATATAGTATACCCCCCTATATTATTTGGAGGGCTTATGCCGCATTCACCTGAAGATAAAAAACGGGCATTAAGCCGCGTTCGTCGCATCAAGGGGCAGGTTGAGGCGCTGGAACGTGCGCTTGAGTCGGGTGAGTCCTGCCTGACCATTCTGCAACAAATCGCCTCGATTCGCGGAGCCTCTAACGGCCTGATGGGCGAAATGGTCGAAATGCACCTTAAAGACGAACTGGTGAGCGGTGAAACGACACCCGATCAGCGAGCCCTCAGGATGACGGAAGTCGGTCATCTGCTACGATCCTATTTAAAATAATCATCACAACGGAAGAGACAGCTATGAAATCACGTGCTGCAGTTGCGTTTGGCCCAGGTCAGCCGCTGAAAATTGTTGAAATTGACGTTGCACCGCCGAAGAAAGGTGAAGTGCTGGTCAAAATCACCCATACCGGCGTTTGCCATACCGACGCATTTACGCTGTCAGGCGATGATCCGGAAGGGGTGTTCCCGGCGGTGCTCGGCCATGAAGGTGGCGGTGTTGTTGTGGAAGTGGGCGAAGGCGTCACTAGCCTGAAGCCGGGCGACCACGTTATTCCGCTGTATACCGCCGAATGCGGTGAGTGTAAGTTCTGTAAATCCGGTAAAACCAACCTCTGTCAGGCGGTACGCGCCACGCAGGGTAAGGGGCTGATGCCGGATGGCACCACGCGTTTCTCCTACAACGGTGAGCCGATTTACCACTACATGGGCACCAGTACCTTCAGTGAATACACCGTGGTTGCTGAAATTTCACTGGCTAAGGTCAACCCGCAGGCGCCGCTGGATAAAGTGTGTCTGCTGGGCTGCGGCGTCACCACCGGTATCGGGGCGGTGCACAATACGGCCAAAGTGAAAGAAGGCGACACCGTGGCGGTATTCGGCCTCGGTGGGATTGGCCTGGCGGTTATTCAGGGTGCGGTTCAGGCGAAAGCTGGGCGTATTCTGGCGGTGGATACCAATCCAGAGAAGTTCAAACTGGCCGGTGAAATGGGCGCGACCGATTTCATCAACCCGAAAGATTACGATAAGCCAGTTCAGGACGTCATTGTTGAACTGACCGACGGCGGCGTGGATTTCAGCTTTGAATGTATCGGCAACGTCAACGTGATGCGTTCGGCGCTGGAATGCTGCCATAAAGGCTGGGGTGAGAGCATCATCATTGGCGTGGCGGGCGCGGGCCAGGAAATTAAAACCCGTCCATTCCAGCTGGTGACCGGCCGTGTATGGCGCGGTTCGGCATTTGGCGGCGTGAAAGGCCGTACCCAGCTGCCGGGCATGGTGGAAGAAGCGATGACGGGCAAAATTCAGCTCGATCCGTTTATCACCCACCGTCTGCCGCTGGACAAAATCAACGAAGCGTTCGATCTGATGCACGAAGGAAAATCCATCCGTACCGTGATTCATTTCGGCGATAAGTAATGCCGGCTATCCGCTAACGCCGTTCACTTAAGTAAAGTCATTAGGGGAAACACCGGGATTGGGTTCCCGGAGGGATGCCAAACCCGGTGGTCGCCCCGGGTATCTCAATCTTAAACTTACGGTGTTAGCCTACCCGCGGGATTTTTCCCGCGGGTTTTCTTATTTGTGACCCGCCTTGCGTTTTACACCTTTCCCGATAAGAAATTAGCGGCTATGGCCGATGACTCTATTACTTACCTCAAGTACAAGAGAGTCAACTCATGGATAAAAAATCTGCGCCGGGTCGTGCGCAAAAGATCGGTTTCCTCCATCACATCCGCCTGGTTCCATTCTTCGGTTCCGTGTTGGGCGGTATCCTGCTGCTGTTTGCCTTGAGTTCAGGTCTGGCAGGCTACTTCATGTGGCAGGCTGATGCCGATCAGCGGGATGTGACTCAAGAACTTCAGGTTCGCGTAGGGCTTTCGGACAGCGCTAACTACCTGCGTGAAGCGCGGTTGATGATGATTCATGCGGGGGCGGACAGCCGTATTGCGGAAATGGACAGCATGAAGAGAAACCTGGCGGCGGCGCAGGCAGGAATTAAGCGTTCACAGGAAGGTTATAAGCTTTACACCGACAGACGCGTTAAAACCGAGGCGGATGTCGCCCTCGAAGCGGAGATGAATCAGCGTTACAACGCTTATCTCGACGGCATGAAGCCGATGCTCAAGTACGCGCAAAACGGTATGTTTGAAGCGATCATCAATTATGAAAGCGAACAGGCTCGCGCGCTGGATGATGGCTACAATGCTGTGCGACTGAAGGTTATCGATATTCGTACCGCGCGCGCCAATCAGCTCAATGAACTGGCGCATAGCCGGACAACGCTGGGCGTGATGTTTATGATTGGTGCCTTTGTACTGGCGGTGCTGATGACCATCATCACCTTTACGACGCTGCATCGCGTGGTTATTGTGCCGCTGCAAAGAGCGGGTACCCGGATTGCGCAGATTGCTAACGGCGATCTGACCATGGCCGATGAAGCGGTCGGGCGCAGTGAGATTGGCCAGCTCAATGGAAACCTGCAAAAAATGCAGCACTCGCTGGTGAAAACGGTTGGGACCGTTCGCCAGGGGGCGGAAGAGATTTATCGCGGCACCAGCGAAATTTCGATGGGCAATACCGATCTCTCCTCCCGAACCGAGCAGCAGGCAGCGGCGATTGAACAAACCGCGGCCAGCATGGAAGAGTTGGCGGCGACGGTGAAACAGAATGCCGACAACGCGCACCACGCCAGCAAACTGGCGGAAGATGCCTCCGGTAAAGCGTCTCGCGGTGGGCAACTGGTCTCCGGCGTCGTTTCAACGATGGGCAACATTTCAAGTAGCTCGAAGAAAATCTCAGAAATCACCTCGGTGATAAACAGTATTGCCTTCCAGACCAATATTCTGGCGCTCAATGCCGCGGTAGAAGCGGCGCGCGCCGGTGAGCAGGGGCGTGGATTTGCGGTGGTGGCCAGCGAAGTGCGTACGCTGGCAAGCCGAAGCGCCCAGGCCGCAAAAGAGATTGAAGGGCTGATCAGTGAATCGGTCACGCTGATTGAACGTGGTTCCGATGAGGTTGTCCGCGCCGGTACAACCATGACCGATATCGTGGATGCGGTGAAAAGGGTCACCGATATTATGCTGGAGATCGCCGCTGCGTCCGATGAGCAAAACCGTGGGATTCAGCAGGTGAGCCAGGCGGTGACCGAAATGGATAACGTCACTCAGCAAAATGCCTCACTGGTAGAAGAAGCCTCGGCGGCTGCGGCCTCATTGGAAGAGCAGGCGGCGCGCTTGACTCAGGCTGTGGGGACGTTCCGTATTCAGGCAGGTGAGCGGGCAGTGGTGGAGACGGCGAACGTTAAGCCGACCTTTACGCCAAATCGTCCGGCGGTTGCCGGTGCGGATAACTGGGAAACGTTCTAAGGTAGGAAAATACCCCGTAACCGTTAAGGTTACGGGGTAGAGCGATTACTGAGAATCCGGTAACGCGTAGGCAATAATGTAGTCACCGCGATCTGGCGACTGACGTGCGCCACCGGCGTTAATCACGATGTATTGTTTGCCGGTTTTCGGCGACACATAGGTCATTGGGCCAGACTGGCTTCCCACCGGCAGACGGTCTTTCCAGATCTCTTTCCCGGTTGCGGTATCAAACGCGCGCAGGTAGAAATCCTGAGTCCCGGCGAAGAACAGCAGACCAGACTGAGTCGACAACGATGCACCTAGTGTTGGCATCCCGATTGGAATTGGCATATGCATGCGGATCCCCAGCGGCCCGGTGTCTTCAACGGTGCCGACCGGTACCTGCCAGACAATTTTCCCGGATTTCAGGTCTACAGCCGACATCGTACCGAATGGCGGTTTCTGGCATGGAATCCCCAGCGGTGACAGGAAGCGTTCGCGCATCGCGCCAAACGGTGTTCCGTCCATCGGTACGATACCCATCTCGATACCGCTGGCATTCTTGGCTACGTTGGCACGTGGCACCATGTAGTTGGCCAATCCCAGACGCATATCGTTGACGAACATCAGGCTGTTGTTCGGGTCAACCGACACGCTACCCCAGTTCATACCGCCCAGCGAGCCCGGATATTGCAGCGATCGGTCAACGCCCGGCGGGGTGAAGATCCCCTGATGACGCATCTCTTTAAACTGAATACGACACAGCAGCAGGTCAACCGGTGTGGCACCCCACATGTCCGACTCTTTTAAGGTTTCATTGCCAATCATTGGCATCCCGACGGAGTACGGCTGGGTTGGTGAATAGCGCTCGCCTTCGACGTTGCCTGCCGGAACAGGGCGTTCTTCCACTTTGGCCACCGGTTCACCGGTTTCGCGGTTGAGCATAAAGATCATGCCCTGTTTACTGGTTTGCACCAGAACCGGTGTAGTACCGCCTTTGCCGTCAGGTAAATCATACAGCAGCGGCTGGGAAGGCAGGTCGAAGTCCCACAGGTCGTGGTGAGTCGTCTGGTAATGCCAGCGTACTTTACCGGTTGTGGCGTCAACCGCCACGATGGAGGAGCTGTATTTGTCGTCCAGCGCCGTACGTTCACCAGCCCAGAAGTCAGGGGTGGCGTTACCGGTTGGCAGGTAAACGAGATTCAGTTTTGCATCATAAGACATTGCCGACCAGACGTTCGGCGTACCGCGCGTGTAGGTCTGTCCTTCCGGCGGCAGGCCGGTCAGGTTCGGGTTACCCGGATCCCAAGCCCATGCCAGTTTACCGGTACGGACATCATAAGCACGCACGACGCCCGGAGGCTCGCCGGTGGAGAAGTTATCCGCGACGCGACCACCCACCACCACCACATTCCCGGCAACCAACGGCGTTGACGTTTGCTGATAGTAGCCAGGTTTGATTTCACCCATACCAACACTCAGGTCAACCACACCGTGGTCACCAAAGTTATCGCACAGCTGGCCGTTATCGGCATTGATCGCGATGAGACGTGCATCAGTAGTCGGCAGGAACAGACGACGCGGGCAGGCGGCGGGTTGTGTTGATGCGGTTGGTGTAGTCAGTGCCTGGGTATCTTCAAAGTAGCCCAGCCCACGGCAGCGCTGCCAGTTTGGCGCGGTAGCCTTAGAATCGTAACGCCATTTCTCTTTACCGCTGTCGACGTCCAGAGCCAGAACTTTACTGTAAGGCGTACAGACGAAGAGGGTATCACCAACCTGCAGAGGCGTGTTCTGATCTTCTGCACCTGAGCCGTTGCTAACGGGAATATCACCGGTGTGAGCGACCCAAGCCACCTGAAGCTTATCAATATTCTGCTTGTTGATTTGATCCAGCGCGGCAAAACGGTCGCCGTGGGTGGTATTACCCCAATGTTCCCAGTTCTTCTGTTCTTCGCCTGCGGCGACGGGCTTCACCGGCACCGCTTCAGTAGCGGATACCAGCGCCTGTGGCTTAAACATCCAGCCGAGGCTGACGAGCAGAACCACCGCTAAAATAGCGGCCAGACCAAATGCAGGGCCTTTCGATGCAGGTTTGCTGCTGGACATGAATGGCCACACCAGTGCGCTCAACAGAGCCAAAACACCAAAGGCGAACAGGCGCGAGAACAGCGGCCAGTAATCCCATCCCGCATCCTGGATGGACCAGATTATGGCGACAATAAACGCCAGACTATACAGCGCGATCCCACCACGATGCTGGCGCGCAATGAGAATGGCGCTGACTATCATAACCAGCCCCATGAGGGCGAAGAACCAGGTCCCGCCAACGGTGGCAAGTTTCGCCCCAAGTGCGCCGATAGCGAGGCCGATTATCATCATCAGCGCGATAAGAAGCCACTGCAGGATCCGGGGGAATCCTCGCGGCACGTTGCCAATTTCCATACTCTTCTCCTTGCAAAAACAGATATAGATGCACGGAATGAACCATTTGGAATCATTGGGCCGTGACTCTATTACGAACGAAGCGATAGGTAGTCGCTAAATGAAAGAAAATAGTTCAGTTGAGAAACTATGCGTGAACCATTTGGTTAACTTATGGCTATGATAGATCTGTTAAAATGCATTGCGCAATTGTTAAAAAATAATTTCGCATTAATTGTGTATCCCTCCGCGTTATCCCATCCTCGAATGCGAGGGTGTACTGACTTTTTGGGCCTGATATCTGTGTTCTCCGTAGGTGCTGGCATTCAGGGCGAAAGCTACAACAGGTAAGTGAAGAAATGACCGTAGCTAAATGATGAATGTATTAAGGGTTAATTCTTCAGAAATGCGGTATGAGGTAGAATCATCGACATTTGTTAAGTGATAAAATAATGTTTGACTTATGGGTTAAAGATGCTTATATCACTATTGTCTATGCTACTTGCGGGTTTTATATAAATGCTAGGTACTGATGGTTTTTCTAAATGGATTTTTAAAACAATTTATCGTAATACCCACCCAAGACGTTATCATCACAATAAAAATCTATGGCCATATTTTCAAGTCAAGCGTAAGGACGATGGGTTTATTGGTGATGTTTATTTTAAGCATCATAAAATACCGAACTCTGTTCTTGATGTTCGTGTTAAAGCTAAGCCATTACTTATTATGGCAACAGGGCCTTCAGTGAGCAATATC
Source organism: Kluyvera genomosp. 1 (assembly GCF_001266615.1). Lineage (GTDB taxonomy): Bacteria > Pseudomonadota > Gammaproteobacteria > Enterobacterales > Enterobacteriaceae > Kluyvera > Kluyvera cryocrescens_A. Next base: position 6,741 of record NZ_LGHZ01000008.1, read on the forward strand.
GATAGTCAATTTTTCGATGCCTCTTTTGATTACCTAGGTGTTAACGGTGCATTCTCAATGAGAAGCGTTAAGTATAATTGGTATGTCATCATTGACCGAGACTTTGTCTACAAGAGGCTATCCCTGGTGCAAGAAATTGTGGCTAGAAAGGATATTATCCTGTTTTGTACCTATAATAGTCTGGGTGCTATCTTCGCTAATATTCCTACCGATAATATTCGCTGCCATTTTAAAATTTTTGAGGCAGCATCAAACGCTGGAGTTAAACGGTTTTTAGGTGCGGTTTCTCAGGTTGATTTTACTGATGAAAACTTTCATTGGCATAACGGTTTTGGATTCTCTGATAATATAGAAAAGCTGTTATTCGACTATGGTACGGTAACCTACGCAGCTTTACAGATTGCCTGCTTGTTAGGCTATAAAGAGATTTATATTGCGGGGTTGGATATGAATAACTTCAACACTCCCCGATTTTATGAAACCCCACAGGATAAGTTGTCAACAAGGCTTGATATCGATTTTGTAAATATTTATAACTCATTCATCTCGGCAAAAAAATATTGTTCATCACATAATATACAGGTGATAAATCTATCTCCGGAGAGTGCTATCGATGCTTTTCCGATGATCCGCTGGGATAATGTCGTAAAGCAGGCTTGAAATCGAAATTACGGCCCTGGTGGGCCGTACCCAGGTCACGATGGCATCGATTTACGCACCGCACTCAGCAAAATCTGTGCACCAGGCGACAGCGGGGTGTCTACACGGGTCAATATGCCAATTGGTTCGCCCTGGCCCTGCGTACCGATTGGTAAAGCGGTGAGAATACCGCGGCGTAAATCATCCTTTACCGCTCCGGATGGCACGAACCAAATATAGTTATAGTCGACCGTCAACTGGCGGGAGAGGGAGGCGGAAAGGGTTTCAATGCACCCAGCCGGCATTTTACATCCCTGGCTTTGTAGCAGCGTTTCGGCATTTTGCCGTGGAACTGTCCCTTTCGGCGATACCACCACCGGCCATTCCAGCACCCGGCTAAGGGTGATGTTTTCATGTAAGAGGGGATGGTCCGGGCGAACCACCAGCTTCAGTGATTCAAGGAACAACAGCTCATAATTCAGTCCGGTCATCAGCTCCGGATCGGACATCCGGCCAATTCCCAGATCGATATCACCCGACTTTAACGCCGCCAGCAGCATCGTATTGTTCATGGTGGCGACCTGTAAGGTCACCTCTTTTTGCTGCTGGTGGAAAGGTCCAATAACTGCGGGTAAAACGCCAAGGGCGGCAGTGGGAAGCGCGCCGATGCGCACGACATCATTGTTAACACCTTCTTTACGAATGAGTGCCTGCCCGGCGTTGTTCAGGGCATCAAGTACCTTCACCGCATGGGTTAAAAACTGCTCGCCGGTTAGGGTGAGCTGTGCGCCCATACGACCACGTTCGAACAGACGAGAACCGGTTAACTGCTCGAGCTCATTGAGGGTCTTAGAGAGCGCAGGCTGGCTTAAATTAAGGGTTTCAGCCGCTCGCCCCAAAGTTCCTTGCTGAGCGACGGCTACGAATGTGTGCAGATGGCGCAGACGAATGCGCTGACTAAAGAGAGCATTTTTTTCCATAAGCGATGTTAAAAACAGAGCGGCATCAGTGACAAGTAATGTTGTTTAATTTTGATAACTTGCTAGCAAATTATTATTAACATTTGTGCGGTTTAACAGACAAGCGTTTTGTTGCATCAGAGAAGGGTACCCGCTTCGTTGTGATGGCGAAGCGGGGAAAGGCGATCACACGTCGAAGAAAACGGTCTCTTTCTCACCTTGCAGATAGATATCAAAGCAGTAGACCGTTTCATTGCCACGGGTTTCTTTGCGGCCGATCAGAGTCTGCCGGCGGACTTCCCATTCAATGATATTCAGCACCGGATCTTTCGCGTTGGCTTCTTGTTCATCGGAGAAATACATACGCGTATTCAGACCGATGTTGATCCCGCGAGCCACAATCCACAGATTGACGTGTGGCGCCATTATTCTCCCATCGCGGCCTGCTACCGGACCGGGTTTGATGGTGTCGAAGCGCCATACGCCGCTGTCGAAGTTCGAGCAGGCGCGGCCCCAGCCGCGAAAATCCTCATCCAGCGCCTTTTCCTGTTGTTGGTCGGCAATGTGGTTGTAGCGGCCGTTGCTATTCGCCTGCCAGATTTCAATCAATACATCGCGGACTGGCGTACCGGAACCGTCGAACACGCGGCCTTCAATGGCAATGCGCTCGCCCGGCGTGTGGCTATTGGTCAGCGTTGGACCAAAATTTTTCTCGAAAATATGGAAACCTGCCGCATCGGGGGCAAGCCCAATATGTACGTAGGGACCGGCGGTTTGTGACGCGGTTTCCGGCAAATAATCTTTCATCGTGCAGCCCCCTGAGTGCGGTTTTCGAATAACGTGGCGCGGTGGCCGCGGAGAACTAAATCAAAGCGGTACGCCAGGCAATCCAACGGTATGGCTGCGTGGGTGTCCAGTTCGGCAATCAGCGTACGAATGGCATCGTCGTTGTTAATTGCCTTCACGATAGGGCACTGCTTAATGAGCGGGTCCCCTTCAAAGTACATCTGGGTGATTAACCGCTGGGCAAAGGCTTCACCGAAAATAGAGAAGTGGATGTGCGACGGACGCCAGTCGCTGGCCTGGTTACGCCATGGATATGGGCCTGGCTTGATAGTGCGGAAAAAGTAGTAGCCATTTTCATCCGTCATCACGCGACCACAGCCACCGAAGTTAGGGTCGATAGGCGCCAGATACTGATCTTTCTTATGGCGATAGCGGCCACCGGCATTTGCCTGCCATACTTCAACCAGCGTGTTTTTCACTGGGCGACCAAAGCCGTCACGCACGTAGCCGTGAACAATTATACGCTCGCCAATCGGAAGGCCTTCTTTGGCGTAGTTAAGGATCAGGTCGTTATCCAGCGGGCCGAGATCCTGCTGGGAAAAGACTGGTCCGGTAATTTCAGACAGCGAGTTTTGCAGCGAGATCAGGGCATTGCGCGGTGAACGCAGGACGCTGGTTTTATAGCCTGGCGCGTAGGCAGGGGGATGGTTGTTATAATCCCGGTGAATCACTTCTTGCGGTGACCATTTTGTGCTCATAGGTGGCTCCGTGTAGGGTATTTTATTATTGCCACAGACAGTGTGTGTAAATGCTTTGTTAATTTAAAGTGAATTTAAGGTTCTTTTTAAATAACCTGAAGTTATGCAATGCGAAAAATTCATTCGCTAAATCAACTCAGTAGCCGGGATCACACTTTGTAAATTCTTACCCCATAGCGTCTTTGGTTTTCCTAAACTGCAAATATGGTCACAGGAGACATGACACCATGGCGCACACCCTTTCAGCAGATGATATTCGGGAAGAGTTTTCACAAGCAATGTCGGCAATGTACCAGCAAGAAGTCCCGCAATATGGCACCTTGCTGGCATTAGTGGCTGACGTAAATCTGGCGGTGCTGGAAAATAACACGCGCTTACATGAGCAGTTGGCCAACGCTGATGAGCTGGCACGTCTGAACGTTGAGCGCCACGGTGCGATTCGCGTGGGTACCGCGGAGGAACTGGCAACGCTGTGTCGCATTTTCGCCATTATGGGAATGGAGCCGGTTGGCTATTACGATCTGTCGGTCGCCGGCGTGCCGGTTCACTCGACCGCGTTTCGGCCGGTGGACGACGCAGCGCTACAGCGCAACCCCTTCCGCGTTTTTACTTCTTTACTGCGTCTTGAGCTTATTGACGACGTGGCTTTGCGGCGCAAAGCCGAACAGATTCTGGCACGCCGTGATATTTTCACCCGTCGCTGCCGGGCGCTCATGGATATTCATGATGAGCAGGGCGGCTTGACCGCTGCCCAGGCGCATGAATTTGTCCGCGAAGCATTAGAAACCTTCCGCTGGCATCGCCACGCGACGGTAGATAAGGAAACTTACCAGGCGTTAAATCACCAGCATCGGCTAATTGCCGATGTGGTGTCCTTCCCGGGTTGCCACATCAATCACCTGACGCCACGCACGCTGGATATTGACCGGGTACAGTCACTGATGGCGGAATACGGTATTGAACCGAAAGCGGTGATTGAAGGCCCGCCGCGCCGTGCTGTACCGCTGTTGTTGCGGCAGACCAGCTTTAAAGCGCTGGAAGAGCCCGTGCAGTTTGCCGGTGAACTGAGCGGTACCCATACCGCCCGTTTTGGTGAAATTGAACAGCGCGGCGTTGCGCTGACGCCAAAAGGCCGGGCGCTGTACGACAAGCTGCTCGCGGAAGCTGGGGTTGGAAAAGACAATTTGACCCATCAGGAGCACCTGCAGGCGGTGTTCAAAGCTTTCCCGGACAGCGAATTTTTACTGCGACAGCAAGGGCTGGCATGGTTCCGCTACCGCCTGACGCCAACCGGCGATGCGCATCGGCAGGCGATTCACCCCGGCGACGACCCGCAGCCGCTTATTGAACGCGGTTGGATTGTCGCGCAGCCCATTACCTACGAAGATTTTCTGCCGGTCAGTGCGGCAGGGATTTTCCAGTCCAATCTCGGGGGGGATGCTCAAACCCGCAGTCATGGTAATGCAAGCCGTAACGCCTTTGAACAGGCGCTGGGGCGCGAAGTCCTTAATGAGTTCACCCTGTATGAAGAGGCTGAGATGCGCAGTAAACGCCGTTGCGGTCTGCTCTGAAACGAGTACCCTGCAGGGATTGAAAGCAAAAAGGACAGAAACATGCAGTATGCTTCAACCCACGTAGAAACCCAGCAGGGAAGGTTATCGGGCATTGTCGATGGGGATGTTCACCTGTGGCGCGGAATTCCTTTTGCCGCGCCGCCGGTCGGCTCATTACGCTGGCGTGCGCCGCAGCCGGTAATGCCGTGGACCGGTATTCGCCCGGCCGACCGCTTTTCCGCTTCAAGCTGGCAAAGCAGTGAATACTGCGTGGCGCTGGGCGGCGGCGATCCTGGCCGTTTTTCCGAAGATTGCCTTTATCTTAACGTCTGGTCGCCAGCCAGGCGCGACACGAACCTTCCGGTCATGGTGTGGCTTCACGGTGGCGGTTACGCTATCGGCGCAGGCGGCCTGCCACCTTATGACGGTAAAGCACTGGCGCAACGCGGCGCGGTGGTGGTGACAGTCAACTACCGTCTGGGGCATTTGGGCTTTTTTGCTCATCCGGCGCTGGAAAGCGAAGACGGTGAGCGGTTGTACAACTTTGGCTTAATGGATCAAATCGCCGCGCTTAAGTGGGTACAGGAGAATATTGCCGCCTTTGGCGGGAATCGCGACAACGTCACATTGTTTGGTGAGTCCGCTGGCGCGCGCAGCGTCATGTCATTGATGGTCTCACCGAAAGCGGGTGGGCTTTTCCACAAAGCGGTCATCCAAAGCAGCTATACGCTACCCGACCTCCCACGAGAGACAGCACTGGCACGCGGTCAGCGGCTGACTGAATATCTTAATCTTCCCAATGCCTCTGCGGATAGCTTGCGAGAGCTGCCGGCAGACGTGTTCTGGTCGCTTGAACCACCCCATAACATCGGCCCGGTTCCCATCGTGGGGGATGTGGTGTTGCCGCAGCCCATGCTCGATCTCTTTTTTGCCGGAAAACAGCACGCCATGCCGGTGCTGGTGGGTTCTAATAGCGATGAAGCCAGCGTGATGCCGGTATTTGGCATTGATCTTGCCGGACAGATTAAAAAGCTGCGCCGGGAAAGACGTTTGGGTCTGGGCCTGATTAAGCTTCTCTATCCGGGCGTAAAAGGTGATGAGGAGCTGGGGCGACAGGTTTGCCGCGATATGGCATTTACCACTCTTGGCTATGTGGTGATGCAGGCACAACAGCGGGTTAATCAACCTTGCTGGCGCTATTGGTTTGATTATGTGGCTGAAGCCGAACACCAGACCTACCTTCACGGTGCCTGGCATGGAAATGAAGTGCCTTACGTGTTTGATACTCTCGGACAAATCACGCCGTCTTGTGATTATGCCACCGAGGGCGATCTCGCATTTGCGGCGCAGGTTGCTGATTACTGGGTGGGCTTTGCCCGTGATGCTAGCGCTAGCCATACCGTGCTGACGGGGCCGGTGCGCTGGCCTGCTGCGGTCCGTGGCCGGGATCGCTTATTGCGCATGGGGCTTAACAAGCAGGCAGGATTCCACGTGGAGAACCGTTTTATGCGTGCGCGAATGGCGCTCTTTAAACGCGTAATGAAACACCATGTGAATCTGGATTAGCAGATTTTGTTCGCTGACCAATTGGATTATCAGTCAATTTTGTCTAGAGTGAGCGGTTCTGACGCCGTTTTTATTTTGCAGCATTCCGACTTTAAAAGGACGCTTTGCCAGGCATGAATCGCAGACACTTTCTCAAATCTTCAATGGCTGTTGCCGCCGTGTGCGGTACCTCCGGTTTTGCATCGCTTTTCTCCCAGGCCGCGCTGGCCCAGGAGTCCGATATCGCCGACGGCCAGACGCGTCGTTTTGATTTCAACGTCCTGCAATCTATGGCGCACGATCTGTCGCGCCAGCCGTGGAGCGGTGCGCCGCGCGCGCTGCCGGATACGCTGGCAAACCTGACGCCGCAGGCCTACAACAGCATTCAGTACGATGCTTCGCAGTCGCTTTGGAATAACGTTAAAGAGCGCCAGCTCGACGTGCAATTCTTCCACGTTGGCATGGGTTTCCGTCGCCGCGTGCGGATGTTCTCACTCGATCCGGCTAACCAGCAGGCGCGCGAAATTCACTTCCGCCCTGAACTGTTCCAATACAACGACGCGGGTGTGGACACAAAACAGCTGGAAGGCCAGACCGATCTGGGCTTTGCCGGTTTCCGCGTCTTTAAAGCGCCGGAACTGGCGCGTCGTGACATCGTCTCCTTCCTCGGTGCCAGCTATTTCCGCGCGGTGGACAGCACCTATCAGTACGGATTGTCGGCCCGTGGTTTAGCCATTGATACTTACACTGATAGCCTGGAAGAGTTCCCGGACTTCACCTCGTTTTGGTTTGAAACGGCAAAACCGGGCGCAACTACCTTTACTGTTTACGCGCTGCTCGATAGCGCCAGCGTCACCGGTGCCTACAAGTTCGTGGTGCACTGCGAGCAGGCGCAGGTGATTATGGATGTGGAAAACCACATCTATGCGCGTAAAGATATCAAGCAGTTGGGTATCGCGCCGATGACCAGTATGTTCAGCTGTGGCAACAACGAACGCCGCGTCTGCGATACGATTCATCCACAAATTCACGACTCCGATCGTCTGGCGATGTGGCTGGGCAACGGTGAGTGGATCTGTCGTCCGCTGAATAACCCGCAGAAGCTGCAGTTCAATGCCTATCAGGATAAGAACCCGAAAGGATTTGGCCTGTTGCAGCTTGATCGCGATTTCACCCACTATCAGGATGTGATGGGCTGGTACAACAAACGCCCAAGCCTGTGGGTTGAGCCGCGCAATCATTGGGGTAAAGGGGCCGTCAGCCTGATGGAGATCCCAACCACCGGTGAGACGCTGGATAACATTGTCTGCTTCTGGCAGCCAGAAAAACCGATGAAAGCCGGCGATACCATGGACTTCAGCTACCGCCTGTACTGGAGCGCGATGCCGCCAATCCGCTCTCCGCTGGCGCGCGTGCTGGCGACCCGTACCGGCATGGGCAGTTTCCCTGAGGGTTGGGCGCCGGGCGAGCACTATCCGGACAAATGGTCCCGACGTTTCGCCATTGATTTCGTCGGCGGCGATCTGAAAGCGGCTGCACCGAAAGGTATTGAGCCGGTGATTACGCTCTCCAGCGGTGAAGCGAAACAGATTGAGATCCTCTACGTCGAGCCGTTCGACGGCTATCGTATTCTGTTCGACTGGTATCCAACCTCGGATTCGACTGACCCGGTCGATATGCGCCTGTTCCTGCGTTGTCAGGGCGATGCAATCAGTGAAACCTGGCTGTATCAGTATTTCCCACCCGCGCCGGACAAGCGTCAATACGTTGACGACCGAATTATGAAGTAATGCCTCGACAGCCCGGCTGCACAATGCGATGCCGGGCTTTTTTATCCGAACGGAATGCCCGCATATGACGCCCATAGAAACCATTACTGCCAGTGAAACACTGACGCTCCAGGCCGTGAATGAAAGCCATATTCCCGCGTTGCATCAAATGGTGCTGGCGAACAAAGCCTGGCTTCAGCAGACGTTAAACTGGCCGCAGTTTGTGAAAAGCGAGCAGGATACCCGCCAGAACGTGCAGGGCAACATGATGTTGCATCAGCGCGGCATCGCCAAAATGTTCCTTATTTTTAATGATGCGACGATGGTCGGCGTGCTCTCGTTTAACCAGATAGAACCGTCGAATAAGACCGGTTACATCGGTTACTGGCTGGATGAACATGCGCAGGGTAAGGGACTTTTATCGGCGGCGCTGCAGGCGTTTATGAATTATTACGTTGAAAGCGGTGAGATTCGTCGCTTTGTGATTAAGTGTCGGGTAGACAATCTGCGCAGTAATCAGGTCGCGCTGCGTAACGGTTTTACCCTGGAAGGCTGTTTACGGCAGGCCGAATTCCTCAATGACGTGTTTTACGATCAGAATATCTACGCCCGAATTATCGATAAATCGGCGTCATAGCGTGCCGAATAACGGCGTGCGGATAATGCGCTGCGTACCGGTTAATGATTTACGTCCCCGCAGATGAATGGCATCTCCCGGCAGCGCTTCCACCACCACGCTGTCGGTTAAATCGATATGATGCTCCAGAAGGACATCGCCCATCACCTGAACGTCACCCTGAATCAGCACATGATCGTCGAGCAGAATAGGACCGCCGCGTAATCTTGCGTTACCACCAACCAGCACATGATGTTTCAGTACGCAGTTACCCTCGATAAGCGCATTCTCGGCAACCTGAGCGCTGTAGCGCAGGGTGGGGATCTCATCGTCACCGTACCCAGCAATAATATGTGCATGGCCGTAAACCTTCGCACAGTCGCAGACCCAGATATTGTTCTCCTCATTGCCTTCAAGCCGTGCGTGGTCATAAATTTCTGCACGGTGTTCGACAAACACGTAGTTAAGCCACGCATTGCCGTAGATTTGCGCCTGATGCACCACCCGGCAGTGGCTAAGGCGAGCACTATCAAAAATTTGCAGCTCCCGGTCCTGTTCGGCGGTTAACCCCTTGGCGCCAATGATTTGGCTTCGTTCGCCAATCCGCGCGTGACCGAATAGATGACAGGTGCCATGCACCTGAGATGTCTGTACTGTAACGTGGCCGCTCAGGCGCGCCTGATGGCTTATGTGGCTGCAATCCACCCATGCGTTATCGCTGATTACTGCTTGATGGCTGATTTCACAATGCCCGGTTACTCGCGCATGACCATCGACTCGTGCCTCGGCGTAGACCACGCTGTTTTCATCGTAGATCCAGCAATCGCCGTCCTGACTGAGTCCTTGTTCATCCTCCAGCCATCCACCGCGTGCACCAGCGGTGACGTCGGCAAAATTACGCAGGGCGATAAGCTGCCGCACAGTGCGAGTCTCTTTCGCGCCGGGGGCTCCAATCTGCACGCTGCGGGTTTCTTCGCTAAGACGGAATTTATTCATGATACCCCCGGAAAAATGCCTCTTTTAACTGTAGCAAAACCTGAACGAAAGCCGCGTTTATGCGGTATAACATGAGGTTCTTACAATAATAAACAGCAGGGGTGAACAGGGTGATTTCGAGTCTTATTGCCATAGCCGCAGTATTAATCATGGGCGTCATGAGTCCGGGGCCAAGCTTTATCTACGTGGCGCGAACCGCCGTAGTGCACTCACGACTGCATGGTTTAATGACAGCACTGGGAACCGGTGTTGGGGCGTCACTGTTTTCCATTATGGCGATGCTCGGACTGCAAAAAGTCCTCAATGCGGTACCGGAGCTATTTATGGGCCTGAAAATCGCAGGGGGTGCCTATCTCATCTGGATGGGAATCAAAATTTTCCGTGGTGCTCGGCAACCAATGGCAATTGCCCTCGGCGGCGAAAAATCAGACATGTCGCTTTGGAGCGCATTTCGCAATGGGCTTTTGACTCAGTTGAGCAACCCGAAAACGGCGATCGTTTTCGCCTCTATCTTTACCGCGCTGCTGCCGAGTCATATTCCAGTGGCCTTCTACTATATTGTACCGGTGATGAGCTTTGTGATTGATGCTGGCTGGTACTCGCTGGTGGCGTTTTTGCTGTCGGCGGAAAGGCCGCGCCGGGTTTATCTGCGTATCAAAGGCGCGGTGGATCGTACGTCGGCGACCATTCTGGGCATTCTTGGATGCAAGCTTATCTTTACCTCGTTTTCTCGCTAGCGTCACCAGAAAGAATCATTTAAAATGCAACTTAAACAATATTTGAATTAATAAACTAAATGCATAATGAAAACGATGAAGCCCGGGTGTTGCATCTTCCCGCAGGCTATTTTGGCATGGTTCTGGGCACCATCGGCATGGGCTTTGCCTGGCGTTATGCCAGCACGATCATGCCGGTGAGTCGTGCGATTGGTGATGGGTTAGTCATCCTGGCCATTGTGATGTGGTCTTTGCTCACGCTGTCGTTTGTGACCCGTGCGCTGCGTTTCCCATACAGTATCTGGCAGGAGATGAATCACCCGATCGCCAGCAGCTTTGTCAGTCTGTTTCCTGCCACTACGATGCTGGTGTCGATTGGTGTCACGCCATGGTCGCGATCGCTGGCGCTCGCACTGTTCAGTGTCGGTGTTGCGCTACAGCTATGCTATGCCGCGTGGCAAACTGCCGGGCTTTGGCGTGGTGAACATCCGGCGGAGGCGACCACTCCCGGTCTCTATTTGCCAACCGTCGCTAACAACTTTATTAGTGCGATGGCCTGCGGAGCGTTGGGTTTCAATGATGCCGGGCTGGTATTTCTGGGGGCGGGCGTCATCTCATGGCTGACGCTGGAGCCGGCAATCGTGCAGCGTTTGCGCAGCGGCGGTACGTTGTCTGTGCCGCTGCGAACCTCGCTGGGTATTCAGCTTGCTCCGGCGTTAGTGGCTTGTAATGCCTGGCTTAGTGTAAATGGTGGCCATGCCGATGTTTTTGCCAAAATGCTGTTTGGTTATGGCCTGTTACAACTGCTGTTTATGCTACGACTGATGCCCTGGTATCTCCGTCAGGCTTTTAACGCCTCGTTCTGGAGCTTCTCGTTTGGTATTTCTGCGCTGGCTTCGACGGGCCTGCATCTTGGTCACGCCAGCGGCTCCGGATTTTTCCACAATCTCGCGCTACCGCTGTTTGTTTTCACCAATATCATCATTGGCCTGCTGCTGCTCAGAACGCTGATGTTACTTCTACAAGGCAAACTTTTGACCCGCGTTGCCCCCTCAACGCTGATGAAACCGAAGGATGAATAATGACCATTCGTGATGAAAACTACTTCACCGACAAATACGGCCTGACCCGCACCCATTCTGACGTGGTGCATGCGGCAACCCTCGTTAAACCGGGCAAAACCCTTGATTTGGGCTGCGGCAATGGACGTAATAGTCTGTATCTCGCGGCTAACGGCTACGATGTTACCGCATGGGATAAAAACCCGATGAGCATCCAGAATCTGCTGTCGATCCGCGAGGCGGAGGGGTTGGAAAACCTTCAGGCGTCGGTTCAGGATCTCAATGCGATGAGTTTCGACGGTGAATATGATTTTATTCTCTCGACCGTGGTGATGATGTTCCTTGACGCCAAAACTATCCCCGGTTTGATTGCCAACATGCAGCGTTGTACCAAACCTGGCGGCTACAACTTGATTGTTGCGGCGATGGATACCGACGATTTCCCGTGCACCGTTGGGTTCCCCTTTGCCTTTAAGGCCGGCGAGCTGAAAAACTATTACGCAGGTTGGGAATTATTAAAATACAACGAAGACGTTGGCGAGTTGCACCGCACCGATGAAAACGGTAATCGCATTAAATTACGTTTTGCCACGATGCTGGCGCGCAAACAATCATAATTGCCATTTATATGACGGGCGCAAGCCCGTTATATAATGAATAGATATTGATAACAATTAATAAATATTGAGATCGATCTCCATTTTTGCCACAACAAATAGTCAATTCCTTTGCTATAACTTACTGGCATCTGTGCATTTTTCAGGGATCATTCTCATGCGTACTCAAGCATTTTTTAAAGTAGCGGCCCTTGTGGGCGTTATGGTTTTGGCTGGCTGTGCTTCAAAAACGACAACGCCTGAACAATATTCAGGCTTTTTAAAAGATTACTCTGGCCTAAAAGAAACAACCTCAGCATCAGGAAAAACGGAACTGCGTTGGATTTCTCCTGATTATAAATCGAGTAACTATACCAATATCGTCTACAACCCTGTGACGTATTACCCCGTACCTAAACCGACCACTCAGGTAGGGCAAAAGGCGCTGGCAGACATTCTCACCTACACCAACACCGAACTGAAGAAAGCGCTCAGCGAACGCAAACCGTTAGCGACGACGGCTGGCCCGCATAGCTTGATTTTCCGTGGTGCCATTACGGCGGTCGACTCCAGCAAGGAAGGGTTGCAGTTCTACGAAGTGATTCCAATTGCGATGGTGGTGGCGGGGACAGAAGCTGCTACCGGTCATCGGACGATGAATACGAACCTTTATTTTGAAGGGGAAGTGATCGACGCTACGACCAACAAACCGGTTATTAAGGTTGTGCGTAAAGGAGAAGGTAAAAACCTGGCCAACTCGGATACCCAGCTAACACTGGATACGTTGAAAAAAGTGATCGACGACATGGCAGTTGACGCCGTGAAGTTCGACCCTAATCAAAAATAACTCCCCATTTATTGAATTGCAAAGGGCGGCAGAAGATGCCGCCCTTTATTTATTCAGCTTCGGTAACAATCATTCGCCGATAATTAAGCGAATGATTAACGCAAACGAAAAGACATTTACGCGCGACTGGCGAAAGGCATACGCCAGACCTGCGGTTTAGCAAACATCACCAGATTCCCCAGCAGAATCAAGACCAGGCCGATAATGGCATTGGCGTGCCACTGGTATCCCTCATACAGAGTCGACAGCGTTAGCGCGACCAGCGGGAACAGCAGTGTGCTGTAGGCGGCGTTGCTGGCACCAATTCGCCCGACGAGGGTAAAGTACACGCCAAAAGCGATGACCGAACCAAAGATAGCCAGATACAACAGTGCGCCGACATAGCTCACCGTCCACTGGATAGCGAAGCTATCGCCGCGCAGCAGGGCGATAATGCCAATAATGGCGGTTCCGTAAAGCATCGCCCAGGTATTGGTGGTCAGCGTCTCTAGCCCACGCCTCTGGTGGCGCAGGCTGAGCATATTGCCCAGAGAAAAACCGTAGGTTCCCAATGCGCTCAGCAAAATCCCGGCCAGCAGGGTGCTGCTCATACCCACGGCGCGTAGATCTTGCCAGAACAACGTAATAATTCCTGCCAACCCTAAAAATGCGGCGAAATAGAAACGCTTGGGTGGCGTCTGGCGATAAAACAGGAAGCTATTGATGGCGTTAAACAGCACCGCCATTGAGAAAATGACCGATTCCAGCCCGGTATTAATCCATTTTGCGGCGGTATAAAAACACAAGAAGTTAAAACCGAATACGCAGCAGCCTTGGAGTACGCAGAAGAGATGGTCGCGCAGCGTCAACGGGCGCAGACGACGCAGGCTCAGCAGGATGGTCAGCATGGTGACGCTAGCAATGGCGAAGCGCCAGAAAATCGATACCGCTTCTGGCACCGGACCCTGTTGTAAAAAGATAGCAATCCAGGTGGTTCCCCAGATAACCACGACCAGAGCGTAAAGCAGCGCGTTCATAAATCCTCTCATCCCATGACAATATTGCATTTAGTCTGTCGCGACGTGACTACCGCCGCTTGCAGAAGGTTGCGAGCGACTTGCATATTCTTGCGGTTTTTTATCAGGCGTGATGCGCACAGTGCTGGAATCCCGGCGGCTCAAGCCCTAGACTGAGGAAATTGTTCTTTGTGGCTGAGATGTTAATGACCCACACCTACGCGACGTTTGAAAGATTACAGAGTCAGAATGCGGTTCTGAGGGAGACCGTCGCGCTCAATTCCGGGATCCAACTGGCGGCCTGGTACAACAAATGCGACAACCTGACGGTACAAAGCGACCATCACACGCTCAGTCTGTACGTGGCTGACGGCTATGAAAGCTATCAGAAAACGCCGCACGGCTGGAAAAACGGCGGTGGGCCGGATCGTTTCTGTCTGATGCCACAAGACAGCGAATCGACGTGGGATATCCGTGGCGATCTGTCGTTTGTGCATTTGTACTGCACCGAAGAACATCTGAGAAAGGTGGGGGAGCAGGTATGGGATCGCAGCCCAGCATCGCTCAGTCTGGATGAACAGATTTTTGGTGATGATGCAAAAATCACCTTACTTTACCGCCAGTTTTTGCTGAGCTACGACTGGCAGCAGGCGGCAAACCAGCTCACGCTCAGTAGCGCTAGCACGCTACTGTTGACCCATCTTTTGCAAAATTATGCCAACGTGAAGTGGCGGCTGCCGACCGTGACAGGTGGCCTGGCGCCGGCTGTGCTGCGCAATACGCTGGAGTACATCGACGCCCATCTCTCCACGCCGCTGACGCTGGCCGATTTGGCCGCACAGGCCAATTTAAGCGAATATCACTTTGCCCGGATGTTCCGCCAGTCGGTCGGGCTTGCGCCGCACCAGTATGTGATGCAGCGCAGAATGGATCAGGCTCAGCAGCAGGTCCGCTATACTGCGCTGCCGCTCACCGACATTGCGCTAAACTGCGGGTTTAGCTCTGCCAGCCATTTCAGCAATCGTTTCAAAGCGGCAACCGGTAAAACACCTTCTCAACTACGCGCTACGCTTGCGGGATAACAGCGCAAAGCTTATCCCGCCAATCACCAGCCCCCAAAATGCCGAGCCGATACCCGCCAGGGTAATACCGCTGGCCGTCACCAAAAAAGTGATCAGCGCCGCGTCACGTTCGTGCGCGCTGTTTAACGACTGAAACAGACTACCGCCAAGCGTCCCCAGCAGTGCCAACCCCGCCAGCATCTGGATCCACACGGTAGGCAACGCCGCCATCAGCGCGGTAATCGAACCGCCAAACATTCCCGCCAGCAGATAAAACACACCAGCGGCGGCCGCCGCTTGCCAACGTTTTTGGGCATCCGGATGTGCGTCAGGACTTTGGCAAATCGCAGCGGTAATGGCGGCGATACAGACTGAGTAGACGCCGAAAGGCGCTAAAAGCAGGCCAAATGCACCGCTGATGACAATTAAGGGCGAAATCGGCACGCGATAGCCTGAAGCCTGAAGCGTGGCGAGGCCAGGGGCGTTTTGTGATGCCATCGTTACCAGGAAAAAGGGAATACCAATACTCAGCAATTGGGTCATGGAGAAATGCGGAGTAATAAACTGCGGCGCAACGAAAGCCATGCTTAAGGAATTAGTGACAACGTCACCTTTTGCAACTGCCACAATAATACCGACTGCTAGCGCGGCCACCACCGCGTAACGGGGAGCCAGCGCTTTAAACAGCAACCAACCCACCAGCATACTGCCGCACAGCAGCAAATGTCCCTGTAGCGTGGCAAAAGCCTCGAGACCAAACCGCAGGAGGATGCCTGCAAGCATGGCGGCAGCCAGCGAATGGGGGATAAGCTTCATCAACCTGGCAAACCAGCCGGTGAGACCACACAGGACTACCAGCGCATTCGCAAAGATAAAAATGCCCACCGCATCATTCAGCGTTGAGCCCTGTAAGCTTCCCACCAGTAGCGCTGCCCCGGGCGTTGACCAGGCGGTGAGAATTGGGACTTTGCGCCACAGCGTCAGCACGAGGGTACTGACGCCCATGGCCAGGCCTAACGCCGTCATCCACCCGGATATTTGCAGAGCGTTGGCACCCGCGGCGGCGGCGGCCTGCCAGATGATGGCGGCGGAGCTGGCATAACCCACCAGAACCGCGATGAAGCCGGCCAGCAGAGTAGGAAAAGGAACGAAAGCAGCGCGCATTTGAGATCTCTTGTGCGTTATAACATCCGATTACTTTAGCATTGTGCGTTATAACGTACAACCGGTGTTGATGATTTGCTAAAGTGTGGGGTATGGCTGGGGTATACTGGCCGCGAGCAATGTAATGGAGGTGGAATGAATATTGCGCAACATCTTGCGGTGACGCTCAAAACGCTGCGCCAACAGCGCGGCTGGAGCTTGTCTAAGCTTGCGGAAGAGACCGGTGTCTCGAAGGCGATGCTGGGGCAAATAGAACGTAACGAATCCAGTCCCACCGTGGCGACTTTATGGAAGATTGCCACCGGGCTGAACGTACCGTTTTCGGTGTTTATCACCCCCGAAGAATCAAACGGCGAGCAGGCTTTTGACCCGCAGCAGCAGGCGATGGTCGTTACGCCGGTTTTTCCCTGGGATCCGGAACTGTGCTTTGACCATTTCTCCATTACTCTGGCCCCCGGCGCAGTCAGCGAATCGACGCCGCACGAAAAAGGGGTTATCGAACATGTGGTGGTGATCAGCGGAACGCTGGATATGTGCGTTGAAGGGCAATGGCAGTCGCTTGATGCCGGTAGCGGCTTACGATTTGCAGGCGATCTGGCTCACGCTTACCGCAATAGCGGCGAGCAGACTGCGCACTTTCACTCTATTATCCATTACCCCAAAGAAAAAGCCGCAGGCAAGCCCGCGGCAAATCACGACAATGAACCATAACGTGGCCGTTACGAGGAAGTCCGGAATACGACACTGACTGTACCGTAGCGGTACCGGCGGTGGAAATGCCGATTCTGGCAATAGGTTGTTGAAAATAATCTATTCGTGATGCGCTCTGGGGTAAATGATTTCGTCTGTTGTCGCTTGTGGCTACAATAGGCACATACTTTGTGAACCTACTGGATAATCCCGACTGTATGTACCCGCAGAACGCTCACCTTGAACTTCTTAGCCCCGCCCGCGATACGGCGATTGCCCGCGAAGCCATTCTCCATGGTGCTGACGCCGTCTATATTGGTGGCCCGGGATTTGGCGCGCGGCATAACGCCAGCAACAGCCTGCAGGATATTGCTGAGCTGGTGCCGTTTGCCCATCGTTACGGCGCGAAAATCTTTATCACGCTGAATACTATTTTGCATGATGACGAGCTGGAACCGGCTCAGCAGTTAATTACGCGTTTGTACGAGACCGGTGTGGATGCGCTCATCGTGCAGGATATGGGCATTTTGCAGCTGGATATTCCTCCAATAGAACTGCACGCCAGCACCCAGTGCGATATTCGCAGCGTAGAAAAAGCGAAGTTCCTCTCTGACGTGGGCTTCAGTCAGATTGTGCTGGCGCGTGAGCTCAATTTGTCGCAGATAAAAGCGATTCATGAGGCTACCGACGCGACCATTGAATTCTTCATTCACGGCGCGTTGTGCGTTGCCTATTCCGGGCAATGTAACATCTCTCACGCCCAGACCGGCCGTAGCGCCAACCGCGGTGACTGCTCGCAGGCTTGCCGCCTGCCGTACACCCTGAAAGACGACCAGGGGCGGGTGGTCGCATTTGAAAAACACCTGCTGTCGATGAAAGATAACGATCAAACTGCCAACCTTGGTGCGTTGATTGACGCGGGTGTTCGCTCCTTCAAAATTGAAGGGCGTTACAAAGACATGAGCTATGTGAAGAACATTACGGCGCACTATCGTCAGATGCTCGATTCCCTGATTGAACAACGCGGGGAGTTTACGCGCTCTTCAGCCGGCCGCACGGAGCATTTCTTTGTGCCATCGACGGACAAAACCTTCCACCGCGGCAGCACCGATTATTTCGTTAATGAGCGGCAAATGAATATTGGTGCCTTCGACTCACCTAAGTTTGTCGGCCTGCCGGTTGGCGAAGTGCTGAAGGTCAGCAAAGATACGTTGGATGTAGAAGTGACAGAGCCGCTGGCGAACGGTGATGGCTTGAATGTGCTGATTAAGCGTGAAGTCGTGGGTTTCCGCGCCAACACGGTCGAGAAAATAGGCGAAAATCGATATCGCGTGAAGCCAAATGAAATGCCGGCCGACCTGTATAAAGTGCGCCCGCATCAGGTGCTTAATCGTAACCTCGATCATAACTGGCAGCAGGCGCTGCTCAAAACATCCAGCGAGCGCCGCGTGGCGGTGGATATCGTGCTTTCCGGCTGGCAGGAGCAATTAATTCTGACGCTGACCAGCGAGGATGGTGTGTGCGTGACGCATACGCTGGATGGGGACTTTGCCGCCGCCAACAACGCTGAAAAAGCGTTACAACAGCTACAAGATGGGGTCAGCAAACTTGGGCAAACCCTTTACTATGCTCGCGATGTTGAGGTGATGTTGCCTGAAGCGCTCTTTGTGCCGAACAGCATGCTCAACCAACTGCGGCGTGAAGCGGTCGAGATGCTCGATAAGGCGCGTCTGAATGCCTATCGCCGGGGCCAGCGCAAAGCGGTCGCCACGCCACCACCGGTTTATCCGGACAGCCACCTGAGCTTCCTGGCTAACGTCTATAACCATAAAGCACGCGAATTTTATCATCGCTATGGCGTGCAGCTCATTGACGCTGCCTATGAGGCCCATGAAGAGAAAGGCGATGTACCGGTGATGATCACCAAACACTGCCTGCGCTTTGCCTTTAACCTTTGCCCGAAACAGGCCAAAGGCTCCATTAAGAGCTGGAAAGCGACGCCGATGCAGTTGGTTAATGGTGATGAGGTTCTGACGCTGAAATTTGATTGCCGTCCCTGCGAAATGCATGTTATTGGCAAAATGAAAAATCACATTCTGAAGATGCCGCTGCCGGGAAGCGTGGTGGCATCGATGAGCCCGGATGAGTTGCTGAAGACGCTGCCAAAGCGCAGAGGCTAAACGTCTGGAAATGAAAAGGCCGGAAAGTGGTGACACTTCCCGGCCTTTTTAATTAGTTACGCTGGCCGTTTGGCAGTGGCAGTTTGTTGTCGCCGTCGTGTTTTGGCGGCTGGCCTTTGCCATCATGCTGCTGGCCTTTATTGTCATGCGGCGGCTGGCCTTTGCCATCGTGCTGCTGGCCTTTGTTGTCACGTGGCGGTTGACCTTTGCCATCGTGTTGGCCTTTGTTATCACGTGGTGGTTGGCCTTTGCCATCATGATGTTGGTCTTTATTATCGTGCTGCGGTTGGCCATTGTGCATCTGTTCTACAGGTGGCTTTTTCGGCGGTTCCTGGTGGTCTGCCGCAAACGCTGTTGAACACAGACCCATTGCCAGAATGGCGGATAACGCAATTACTTTCTTCATCATGTACTCCAGACATTGCTTCGTTGATGGGCCTAGTTGACGCCCCAATCATGGAGTAATTGTGGAGGCCCGGGGAATTAGGATTACTCCGGGCGGTTTGTATAAAATACCATCTGATTGTTATTTCAGGATTTAAATCCGGCGGCGGTCATCAGAACGCGAAACAGGCCACCGACCACCGTTAGCGCCAATACGCTACTGCCCCACAGGGCGACTAACCAGAAAACCCGCGAAACCCATAGCTTCTTCATCAATGATACCCCTCATCCTGCGGGACTTTGCCGCGAAATACGTAGTAGCTCCAGAAGGTGTACGCCAAGATAACCGGAATAATAAACAACGCACCAATCAGCATGAATTCCTGGCTTTGTTCGGGCGCCGCGGCCTGCCACAGCGTAATCGATGGTGGAATAATGGCGGGCCAGATGCTGATGCCTAATCCGCTAAAGCCTAAGAATATCAGCGCCAACGTCAGGATAAACGGCTGCACATGGCTGGCTTCAAGGCCGAGATGGCGCCACAGCAGGGCGCTGGCGGTGACAACCAGCAGCGGCACTGGCAGGAGATAATAGAGATTTGGCAAACTGAACCAACGCGCGGCAATCTGGCTATGGATGAGCGGTGTCCACAGGCTAATCACAGCGATAACAGCCAGCAGCGCCAGCAGTAAGCCGCGTGCGGTTTTCCGCATTGTGTGTTGCAGAGTAGATTCACTCTTCATCACAAGCCAGGTCGCCCCCAGCAGGGCATACGCCACCACCAGTCCCACGCCGCAAAACAGGGTAAATGGGGTTAACCAACTGAACGGCCCGCCGCTGTAAGTCCGGCCGGTCACTTCAAATCCATTAATCACGGCACCCACGACAACGCCCTGGCAGAAGGTGGCGAGGATAGATCCGCCCATAAAGGCTTTATCCCAGAATGGACGATGCGACGGCGTCGCGTTGAAGCGAAACTCAAAGGCCACACCGCGGAAAATCAGCCCAACCAGCATCAGCGTCAGGGGAATGGTTAGCGCGTCAATAATGACCGCGTAAGCGAGCGGAAATGCACCAAACAGACCGGCACCGCCGAGCACCAGCCAGGTTTCGTTCCCATCCCAGACCGGCGCCACGCTGTTCACCATCAGATCACGATCCTGCGGGCTGCGGGTGAAGGGAAACAAGATACCGATCCCCAGATCGAAACCATCCATGACGATATACATCAGCGTGGCGAAGACAATAATCACAAACCAGATAACGGAGAGATCGAGGCTCATGGGCGCTCCTCCTGATGAGAACTCGGGGTGATGGCCGCGGATAACGGGCGCGCAGGGGTGCCGTGAGGCTCAACGTTGAAAGGCTGGGGGCCTTTACGGATCAGTCGCACCATATAGCTGTAGCCGACGCCGAAGACCGAAGTGTAAACCACGAAGAAGGCCAGCAGGCTGATGCTCATATGCAAGTCGCCGTGCGCGGACACCGCATCCACCGTGCGCTGTAAACCATATACAACCCAGGGCTGACGACCCACTTCGGTGGTGACCCAGCCAGCCAGGATAGCGATAAGCCCCGATGGGCCCATCAACAGGGCAAACCACAGGAACGGTCGTGAGGTGTAGAGCGTTTGTCGCTTGCGCAACCACAGTGCGACGACGCCCAGCAAAAGCATCAACATACCCAGCCCGGCCATAATACGGAATGACCAGAAAACAAGGGTGGAGTTAGGACGGTCCTGTGGCGCGAATTCTTTCAGCGCCGGTACCTGTTTATCAAGGCTATGGGTAAGGATCAGGCTGCCCAAGGCGGGGATCGCCAGGCCATAGCGGGTTCGTTCCTGTTCCATATCCGGCCAGCCGAACAGCAGCAGCGGTGTGGCTTCACCCGGTTTATTCTCCCAATGCCCTTCGATGGCGGCAATTTTGGCCGGCTGATGTTCAAGGGTATTGAGCCCGTGCATATCGCCAACCATCGCCTGAATCGGCGCGACGATAAGCGTCATCCACAGCGACATCGAAAACATAATGCGTATCGCGGGCGTTTGGTTGCCGCGCAGTAGGTGCCACGCTGCCGATGCGCCAACAAACAGCGCGCTGCTGAGAAAGGCTGCGATCGACATGTGGAACAGGCGGTAGGGGAATGAGGGATTAAACACTACCGCGAACCAGTCAACCGGGACGACCTGACCGTTGACAATCTCGTAGCCCTGAGGCGTTTGCATCCAGCTATTGGAAGCCAGGATCCAGAAGGTAGAAATAATGGTCCCCAGCGCGACCATGCAGGTCGCGAAGAAATGCAGTCCTGGACCTACGCGGTTCCAGCCGAACAGCATCACGCCGAGGAAACCGGCTTCAAGGAAGAAGGCAGTGAGTACTTCATAGGTCAGCAGTGGGCCGGTAATACTGCCAGCAAACTGGGAGAAACCGCTCCAGTTGGTACCGAACTGATAGGCCATTACCAGGCCTGAAACCACCCCCATGCCAAAGTTAACGGCAAAGATTTTGGACCAGAATTGATACAGCGAACGCCAGACCGGGTTACGGGTTTTTAGCCATAACCCTTCCAGCACCGCCAGGTAGCTGGCAAGGCCGATGGTGATCGCGGGGAAGATAATGTGAAAGGAAACGGTAAACGCAAACTGTATGCGCGCAAGGTGAAACGCATCAAGACCGAACATGCAAACTCCGTGGAGAAAAATGACTCGGTCTTGATTCTAAAGCTCGCCTGCTGCGGGTTGCAGAGACAGTCAGGCGCTATTAATCCATAACAGTTTCTCAACCCGACAGGCTAACTTTCCCCACAAAGACAACCGGCCCAGATGGCCCGATAAGTGTTGAACCACCAACGGGCTCGAGGCTGACCGCCAGCGTTGTCTGATTATCCAGCCTGGTATCGTCCAGGCGGAATGTATTGTGGCCCGGTTGGGTAATCAGCCCTAGCGACAGCGGTGGTTCATGGCCCTTAATCAGCCATAGCTGTAGGTTCTTGTCCTGTGGAAGCGTCACGTTAAGTGCTGAAACCTGAATCACGCGCGCTGATTTGTCGAGGCTGACCACGAATTGCGTGTTGGATTGTGTCCCATTAAGGATTGCCACGGGTTGCATCGCAGGTGAGGTCTCAGGCTTTTGTACCAGGTTGAAAATCAACACACCTGCCAGAATGGCAGCCAGCGACCAGCCAAGCCAGGTGGTAGCGCCTATTGGCGCTGGGGCTAGGGGAGCATGGTTCACTTTCTGGGCAATTTTTTGCCAAATTTCAGGTGACGGCACGCTCTCTGGCGTGATGGCATCCAGGCCGCTAAAGGCTTTCTGCCAGTGCAAAACCTGCTGAGCAAACGCATCATCCTCATTGAGCCGTTTATCAAGCTGTAGCCGAGTGGGGGTATCGACCAGCCCAAGCACATATTCGGCGGCGAGAATGGCATCATTTTCTTGCGTATTCATAGGCCAATGCACTCCCGAAGATGGATTAATGCGCGTCGAATCCAACTTTTAATTGTCCCTTCGGGTTGATTCAAAGAGAGCGCAATCTCGGTTTGTGACAACCCGCGATAATAAGCCAGTGCAATGCTTTGGCGCTGTTCCGCGGGGAGATGTTCCATACAGTGATGCAGCCGCTTCGCTTCCTGATGAATATCCTCAGCAGGGAGCGGTAATCGCGACATCTCATCTGCTTCATCAATCTCTTCGACTGAACAACAGCGGTTCTCGTGTTTACGTAAATAATCAATCGCGCGGTTGCGGGCAATATGATTGAGCCATATTTGCGGTTCACTGCGCTGCGCGTCGTAATACAGTGCCGATTGCCAGATTTGAATAAAAGTATCGTGAAGGATCTCTTCGGCCCAATCCCGGCGGCGGACAATGCGCAAAATAATACCGAATAACCGCGGTGATAGTGTTCTATAGAGCAGTTCAAGAGCCTGTTTATCGCCACAGGCAATCTGGCTCATTAATCCTGCATGGATATGCGCTGCATTTGTCGTCATTGGTGTCCCTGTTAAAGGTGCAGCCACAGGGCATGTGGCTGCACACAGTATAGGCAACAAATGCTTATGGCATCAGTACAGTATCAATAACGTCAATAACGCCGTTGCTTTGGTTGACGTCGTAGGTGCTGATGTTGGCAATATTGCCGCGCACATCTTTCAGCTGGATATTATGCGGGCCATTGGCCATCACCCACAGCGACTCCCCGTTTACGGTTTTCAGTTCGGCTTTACCGCCACCGGCTTTAATCTTTTTCTCAAGCGCTTTCATATCGTATTTGCCCGCCACTACGTGGTAGGTCAGTACGGCGGTCAGTTTCTGTTTATTTTCCGGTTTTAACAGCGAATCGACCGTTCCTGCCGGTAATTTTTCAAATGCCGTATTGGTTGGGGCAAAAACGGTAAAAGGCCCTGTGCCTTCAAGAGTCGGTACCAGGCCTGCGGCTTTTACCGCAGCAACCAGGGTGGTGTGATCTTTCGAATTCACCGCATTTTGCACAATATTTTTGGACGGATACATCGCTGCGCCGCCAACCATCACGGTGCTGTTGTCCATCATGGCCGCCTGAGTGACACCGCTCATGACCAGTGCTGAAAAAAGAAGAGATGGCAGAAATTGTTTCATTTTCATTTCCTCATTGATGTTTTCGGAGAAGGACTCCGTAGCCCTCATGAAGTAATACGATTGAGAACAGAAATCGGATGCACAAAAAACGAAAAAATAATCTGATAGTGTGGCGGCGGCTGAATTTATATCAGTTACATAAAAATGCATATTTTTTAACGCTGATATAATATAGGAGCTACGTTAGTGTCACCGGGAATCATCATGAAAAAATACCAGCGCCTCGCCGAGCAGATGACGGAACAGATAGCCCTCGGGGTGTGGCAGCCGGGCGATAAGCTACCGTCGCTGCGTGAGCAGGTGGTGAATAGCGGCATGAGCTTTATGACCGTGAGCCACGCCTACCAGTTACTGGAAAGCCAGGGACGCATCGTGGCGCGTCCGCAATCCGGTTATTATGTTGCGCCACGCCCGGTGGCAACGCGGCCCGTCTCGGCTCCCGCGCAGGTGATGCCGGATAATGCGGTTGATATCAATACCTACATTTTTGAAGTACTGCAGGCCAGCCGCAATGCTGCGGTATTGCCCTTTGCCTCGGCCTTCCCGGACCCTAAATTGTTTCCGCTACCGCAGCTCAACCGTTCACTGGCGCAGGTGAGCAAAACGGCGACCGCCATGAGCGTGATTGAAAACCTGCCGCCGGGAAATGATGAGCTTCGGCATGCCATTGCTCGGCGCTACGCGCTGCAGGGCATGACCATTTCACCGGATGAAATTGTGATCACCGCCGGAGCCCTTGAAGCATTGAACCTGAGCCTACAGGCGGTGACGGAGCCGGGTGACTGGGTCATTATTGAGAATCCCTGTTTCTATGGCGCACTGCAGGCGTTGGAACGCTTGAGACTAAAAGCGCTGTCGGTGGCGACGGATGTAAAAGAGGGGATCGATCTCGATGCGCTGGTGCAGGCGCTCGAAACCTATCCGGTCAAAGCCTGTTGGTTAATGACCAATAGCCAAAATCCATTGGGCTTTACCCTGTCGCCGGAAAAGAAAGCCCGGCTGATTGAGATTCTGACTGCGCACAATGTCACGCTGATTGAAGATGATGTTTACAGCGAACTGTACTTTGGTCGGGAAAAACCGCTGCCCGCCAAAGCGTGGGACAAAAACGATATGACGCTGCACTGCAGTTCGTTTTCTAAATGCCTGGTACCAGGATTTCGTATTGGCTGGGTGGCTGCGGGAAAACACGCCCGTCGCATTCAGCATTTACAGCTGATGAGCACACTCTCAACCAGCTCGCCGATGCAGTTGGCGCTGGTGGACTATCTGGCGACCAAACGCTACGACGCCCATCTTCGACGCCTGCGGCGTCAGTTGGCCGAGCGTAAACAGTTGGCCTGGCAGTCGCTACTGCGGTCTATGCCGCCGGAGGTGCATATTCACCATAATGACAGCGGCTATTTCCTGTGGCTGGAACTGCCCGCCGGGATGGATGCCGGCCAGCTCAGCGCCAAAGCGCTGGAGCACCACATCAGCATTGCACCGGGGAAAATGTTCTCGACAACCGATAACTGGGCGTCATTTTTCCGCTTCAATACCGCCTGGGGTTGGGGGGAAAGGGAAGATAAAGCCGTGGAAACATTGGGGGGGCTTATTCGGCAGTTAATGGGGTAATTTTCCACACATCATTTGTCCCCGCGTAAAGTCATTACGCAGGGATTTCTCTTTTCGGTCATAGGAAATTCGCATAGCGCCCTGTGGCCGATAACTCCTTGTCTATAATCCAGATTATCCATTCCCAATTGAGCATATTTGCGGAATGCGCCCTTGGTCACAACCTGTACAAATTTATGAAAGCCGCACAGGTGGCCGGCATGGCGACGTCTATTTTTAAACAGGGAGATATTTTTAACGGCACGGCTGCCGCTCAATTTCATTGTGACAGGAGTAAAACTTTATGAGCAAGAAATTTGCCCGCAGCAGCCTGTGCGCGCTTGTGATGACTGTGGCAACCGCCAATGCCGCCGAACCACCGACATCGCTGGGTAAGGGTGAAGGGCGTTTGGATATTATTGCCTGGCCGGGCTATATCGAACGTGGCCAGACGGATAAACAATACGATTGGGTAACCCAGTTCGAAAAAGAGTCCGGCTGCCAGGTAAACGTAAAGACGGCGGCGACCTCGGATGAGATGGTCAGCCTGATGGCAAAAGGCGGTTACGATCTGGTGACCGCTTCCGGCGATGCCTCTTTGCGTCTGATTATGGGCAAACGCGTGGTGCCTATTAACACCGCGTTGATTGAAAACTGGAAAACCCTCGATCCCAGACTGGCCAAAGGCGCGTGGTTTAACGTGGACGGCAAAGTCTACGGCACACCGTATCAGTGGGGGCCAAACCTGCTGATGTACAACACCAAAACCTTCCCAACGCCGCCGGACTCCTGGAACGTGGTCTTCGTTAAACAAAATCTGCCGGACGGCAAAAGCAACCAGGGACGTGTCCAGGCTTATGATGGCCCGATCTACATTGCTGACGCGGCGTTGTTTGTGAAAGCCACCCAGCCGCAGCTGGGTATTAGCGACCCCTACCAGTTGACCGAAGAACAGTACCAGGCGGTGCTCAAAGTGCTGCGCGATCAGCACGGACTGATTCACCGCTATTGGCATGACACCACCGTGCAGATGAGCGACTTTAAAAACGAAGGCGTTGTGGCCTCCAGCGCCTGGCCATATCAGGCCAACGGTCTGAAGGGCGAAGGTCAACCGATTGCAACCGTCTTCCCAAAAGAAGGGGTGACTGGCTGGGCGGATACCACCATGCTGCATGCTGAAGCGAAACACCCCGTCTGCGCCTACAAGTGGATGAACTGGTCGCTGACACCAAAAGTTCAGGGCGACGTCGCGGCTTGGTTTGGCTCGCTGCCTGTCGTGGCACAAGGCTGTAAAGCCAGTTCCCTGCTGGGTGATAAAGGCTGTGAAACCAACGGCTACAGCTTCTTTGACAAAATTGCCTTCTGGAAAACACCGATTGCGGAAGGCGGAAAATATGTGCCGTATAGCCGCTGGACTCAAGACTACATCGCCATTATGGGCGGCCGTTAATTCGCCAGGAGTCCATCATGACGTACGCAGTAGAGTTTCATGACGTCTCGCGGCTGTATGGCGACGTGCGGGCCGTGGATGGCGTAAGCATTGCCATCCACGATGGTGAATTTTTCTCCATGCTGGGGCCGTCAGGCTCCGGCAAAACTACCTGTCTACGTCTGATTGCTGGTTTTGAACAGCTTTCCGGCGGGGCAATTTCGATTTTCGGTCAACATGCCAGCGAACTGCCGCCGTGGGAGCGCGACGTCAATACCGTCTTTCAGGACTACGCGCTGTTTCCCCATATGTCGGTGCTGGATAACGTCGCTTACGGGCTGATGGTTAAAGGCGTAGCAAAAAAAGAGCGACAGAGCAAAGCCGCGCAGGCGCTGGAAAAAGTGGCGCTGGGCTTTGTTGCGGGACGTAAGCCATCGCAGCTTTCCGGTGGCCAGCGCCAGCGGGTGGCCATTGCCCGCGCATTGGTCAATGAACCGCGCGTGTTGCTGCTCGATGAGCCGCTAGGCGCGCTCGATCTCAAGCTGCGTGAGCAGATGCAGCTCGAACTCAAAAAGCTACAACAGGAACTCGGCATCACCTTTATTTTCGTCACGCACGACCAGGGTGAAGCGCTGTCGATGTCTGACCGGGTGGCGGTGTTTAACAACGGCCGTATTGAACAGGTCGATACGCCGCGTGCGCTTTATTTGCGCCCGCGTACGCCGTTTGTCGCCAGTTTTGTCGGCACTTCTAACGTTTTTGATCCGTCAACGGCGCAAACCCTATGTGGGATGGAAGGTAGCTGGGCGCTGCGACCAGAGCATATTCGGCTCAATGAAGGGGGAGAAGTTCAGGCCACAGGCCGGGTGCAGGCGGTGCAGTATCAGGGCGCGGCGACCCGCTATGAGTTATTGCTGGAAAGCGGCAGCAAGCTGCTGGTAAGCCAGGCCAACTTTTCCGCCGGGCTCAATATGGATGGCCCAACCGTTGGCAATACGGTAATGGTGTCGTGGGCGCGGGATGCGATGGTTGCTCTGGACGGAGGGAGGTGAATGGAGATGAGCATGACGCCGGTTCCTCCTTCTCGCGGTCTTAAACGGCTGTCGAGCCTGTTCTGGCGTCGGCCGACGCTGGGATTATTTCTTTTGCTGCTTGGGCCGCTGATGTGGTTTGGCATCGTCTATTTTGGATCGCTGCTCACGCTGCTGTGGCAGGGCTTCTACACATTCGATGATTTCACCATGTCGGTGACCCCGACGCTGACGCTGGCAAACCTGTACGCGCTGTTTAACCCGGCCAACTACGACATCATTGTGCGAACGCTGGTGATGGCGCTAGCGGTCACCGCCGCCAGCGCGCTGCTGGCGTTTCCGATGGCGTGGTATATGGCGCGCTACACCAGCGGCAAGCAAAAGGCCTTCTTCTACGTGGCGGTTATGTTGCCAATGTGGGCGAGCTATATCGTTAAGGCGTATGCCTGGACGCTGCTGCTGGCAAAAGACGGCGTGGCGCAGTGGTTTCTCAACCATCTGGGGCTGGGACCCATGCTGAGCGCGATTTTGGCCGTGCCGGGCGTTGGTGGCAATACGCTATCAACCTCTGGGCTGGGGCGTTTTCTGGTGTTCGTCTATATCTGGTTGCCGTTTATGATTTTGCCGGTGCAAGCGGCGCTGGAACGTATTCCGGCCTCGCTGCTACAGGCTTCCGCCGATCTGGGGGCGCTGCCGCGCCAGACTTTCCGCCACGTGGTGATCCCGATGGCCATTCCGGGGATTGCTGCCGGCTCGATCTTCACCTTCTCCTTGACGCTGGGTGACTTTATCGTCCCGCAGCTGGTGGGGCCTCCGGGCTATTTTATTGGCAACATGGTCTATTCCCAGCAGGGCGCTATTGGCAATATGCCGATGGCGGCGGCATTCACGCTGGTCCCGATTGTTTTAATTGCCCTTTATCTGGCGTTCGTGAAGCGCCTGGGAGCGTTTGATGCACTCTGAACGGGCACCGCTGTTTCTCAAAATCGCCGCCTGGGGCGGAGTTATCTTCCTGCATTTTCCGCTGGCGATCATTGCTATCTACGCGTTTAACACGGAGGACGCCGCATTCAGCTTTCCCCCGCAGGGCCTGACGCTGCGCTGGTTTAGTGAGGCGGCAGGGCGCGGTGATATTTTTGATGCAGTGACACTGTCACTTAAAATTGCGGCGTTTTCCACCGCGATTGCCTTAATACTTGGCACACTTGCTGCAGCGGCACTCTGGAGGCGGGATTTCTTTGGCAAAAGCGCCGTGTCCTTGCTGCTGCTTTTGCCCATTGCTCTACCGGGCATTGTGACCGGGCTGGCGTTGCTGACGGCATTTAAAGCCGTGAATCTGGAGCCGGGGCTGCTCACGATTGTTATCGGTCATGCCACCTTCTGCGTGGTGGTGGTGTTTAACAACGTGATTGCCCGTTTCCGGCGAACTTCATGGAGCCTGGTCGAGGCGTCGATGGATTTGGGGGCTAATGGCTGGCAAACCTTCCGCCATGTGGTGTTGCCGAATCTGAGTTCGGCGCTGTTGGCCGGCGGAATGCTGGCGTTTGCGCTGTCGTTTGATGAAATTATCGTCACCACCTTTACCGCCGGGCATGAACGTACCTTGCCGCTGTGGCTGTTGAATCAGCTAGGACGTCCGCGCGATGTCCCGGTCACCAACGTGGTAGCCCTGATGGTGATGGTTCTGACGATGATACCGATTTTAGGGGCATGGTGGCTGACTCGCGAAGATGAAGGTACCACCGGCGGAAGTACGACGTTTAAATAAAACAGGATCATGCTATGCAACATAAGTTACTGATTAATGGTGAACTGGTGGCAGGTGAAGGCGAAACGCAGCCGGTGTATAACCCGGCGACGGGTGAGATCCTGCTGACCATTGCGGAAGCGTCTGCAGCCCAGGTCGATACCGCGGTGATGGCCGCTGACCGTGCGTTTGAGCTGTGGGGCCAAACCACGCCAAAACAACGCGCGGAATGTTTGCTGAAACTGGCCGATGTGATTGAAGAACATGCGGAAACCTTGGCGAGGCTGGAGTCGCTTAACTGCGGTAAACCGCTGCACTGCGTGATAAACGATGAGATCCCGGCCGTTGTTGATGTGTTTCGTTTCTTCGCCGGTGCGGCACGTTGCCTGAATGGTCTGGCGGCGGGGGAATATCTCGAAGGACACACCTCGATGATACGTCGCGATCCGGTCGGCGTTGTGGCTTCCATTGCACCGTGGAACTACCCGCTGATGATGGCGGCGTGGAAGCTCGCTCCGGCGCTGGCGGCAGGGAACTGCGTGGTGATCAAGCCGTCTGAAATCACGCCGCTAACGGCGTTAACGCTGGCTGAACTGGCAAAAGATATCTTCCCGGCAGGGGTGATTAACGTACTGTTCGGACGAGGGAAAACCGTTGGCGATCCGTTGACCGGACACGCTAGCGTAAGGATGGTATCGCTGACCGGATCGATTGCTACCGGTGAGCATATTATTGCCCATACCGCGCCATCGATTAAGCGCACCCATATGGAACTGGGCGGAAAAGCACCGGTCATCGTGTTTGATGACGCGGATATTGATGCGGTGGTGGAAGGGGTCAGGACCTTCGGTTTTTATAATGCGGGCCAGGATTGTACTGCTGCCTGCCGTATTTATGCGCAGCAGGGCGTTTACGGCAAGCTGGTGGAGAAATTGGGCGCGGCGGTGGCCAGCATCCAGCTTGGTGCACCTGAAGATCCCGCGACTGAGCTGGGGCCATTAAGCTCTGAAGCGCATCTGGCGCGGGTGAGCGAAGCGGTGGCGCGGGCCAAACTGCTGCCGCATATCAACGTGGTGACCGGCGGTGAAAAAGCCCCGGGTAAGGGCTATTACTTTCAGCCGACTTTACTGGCCGGGGCGCGGCAAGAGGATGATATTGTGCAACGTGAAGTCTTCGGCCCGGTGGTCAGCGTGACAGCTTTTGAAGATGAAGCCCAGGTGCTGGCGTGGGCCAATGACTCCCAGTATGGCCTCGCCTCCTCGGTGTGGACGCAGGATGTCGGACGCGCACATCGCCTGAGTGCACGCCTGCAATACGGCTGTACCTGGGTTAACACCCATTTTATGCTGGTGAGCGAAATGCCGCATGGCGGGCAGAAACTTTCCGGCTACGGCAAAGATATGTCGGTGTACGGGCTCGAGGATTACACGGTAGTTCGCCACGTGATGATAAAACACTGATATACAAGTCACGATGAGTAAGGTAAGCAAAATTCTATTGATATCTATTTATTGCAGAGCATCAGCGGGCGGGGATTGCCGAACTCTCAATAATCGTTGTCTGCATCATTCATGGCAGATCTGATAATTAGCACAACCAACAACACCAAAACGGCAAGGATGCCGACTATCCACCACATATGTTTTCCTCGACACCACTTGTTAGTTAACTATTTACGATGGTGCAGAATTAATCCAATGAAGATGGTGATTTACATTGCGCTATAACCACGAATTATACCTCATTTCTTTTACCTTCGGAAAGATGCCCTGTCCATGATGATAAAAGACGCATTACTCCCTTCGCGGTAGACGCGCTGCCAGCCGCACGACGGTTCATTTTTGACATGCCGGGAGCAACGTGCGAGGATCCGCGCCGTTGAAAAACTGAGCATAGTTAGCGGAATGAATAAGAGTCTTGTTTTTACTGCCGTGGTGATTGCTGCGGCGATGAGCGTGGGTATTTGGTTTTCTGCCGGACGCATGGCGACATGCGAAGGTAATAATCGCGTCACGTCTGCCTGTTTAGGAGAGGTCTGGGACGCGGAAAAGGTGAATTTGATTCCACAGTACGATCCGAATCGCTATGTCAGCGATCCGACGGCTGACAGTATTTTTTCTCCCTCCCAGCTAAAACGCTAAGTTAAGCCTGAATCACAGAATTAACCGCCGCATAGGCATAGGATAATCCTGTCTTGATTTCGACATGCAGCAAATTCATCTGGAGATGAGTTGCTGCGTGCGAGATGCGTTCAGGCTTAAAGCGGCAAAAAACTTGATGTACGTCAAAAAAAGTAGCATATTGCGCCGCTTTAACTATCAATGATAAGGACTCGATTGGTGACGCTGTACCAACATATGCTCATCTTTTATGCCGTGATGAGCGTGATCTGCGCTTTTATTACCTGGTTTCTGACAAAGGAAAGCGCCACCATTCGGCTTATTGCTGCACTGCTGATTGGCGCAACCTGGCCATTTAGCTTCCCGGTTGCGCTATTACTGTCGCTGTTTTGACAACTACTTACTGAGATCGCTGAGCAGAATGGCAATGCTTTTCCCGCCTTCGGTCTGCTCAAGGGCAATTTTGACGATAATCGTCAGCGGTACCGATAACAGCATGCCGACCGGGCCGAGCAGCCATCCCCAGAATATCAGCGATAAAAACACCACCAGCGTAGACAGACCCAGACCGCGTCCCATGATGCGTGGTTCAAGAATGTTGCCAAATACCAGGTTAATCACCAGATACCCCGCAAGTACGATAAGCGCATCGTAAAAGCCGTTAAATACCAGAACCTGCAGGATAGGGGGAATCGCCGCCAGCACCGAGCCGATATTCGGAATATAGTTAAGGGCGAAGGCCAACAGACCCCAGATAAACGCAAAGCGAACATCCAGCAGCTCCAGCATCCCCCAGGCCACCAGACCGGTCACAATACTTATCGCGGTTTTCAGCACCAGGTAGTGCGATACGCTATCCAGCGCTCGTTGGATAGCAGCCATGCCTTCGATTGGTCTGGCCATCACCTGTTGAAACTTGGCCGGTAGCTGCGGGACTTCCAGCAGCATAAATACCACGGTAAGCAGCAGTAAAAAGATGGACGACATCGCGTTGGAGAGCTGCGTCAACAGCCTGGAAACCAGCGTCATAGCTGCATTAGGGTCGATATACTTAATCAACTCATCGGGGCTGACACCGATACCAAAACGCTGCAACCAGGGTTGTAGATTATACAGCGGCACCGCCAGCGATGAGCGATATTGCGGCAGGGTGCGCGCCAGTTCATTAAGTGACGTACCCAGCGATGCCAGCAGCAGCACGGCTGCCATGATGATCACCGCTATCAGTAACGAAATTGCCAGTACCCGAGGCACTCGCCAGCGCGCCAATAGCTGAACGACAGGGTTAAGTACCACCGCAATAAACAGCGCCAGCACGAAGGGGACAATGATGTCTGCGGCAAAGCGAATGCCGGTAAGTATGATCACCAGCATGCCCAGCATGATGACAATTTTTAATCCATTAAGCGTAATGATCGGCCTGGACACGTTGGTTAACTCCGCTAAAAACTATAAAGAATATGATAATTGCGATTTACCTGATAATAAATGCATTCACATCAAACAACATCGGTAAAGATTTGAAAACATTTTGAGATACTTCGACAACTGTGATAGAAATTAGCTGTGTTTAACTACTGAGGACAATTTTACTCCGCAATGATGAGAAGCAATACCGCGGATAATTGTAATTTTATGGACAATATGTTCAGGACGTACATTTCTACCAAACCTTCTGTTTTACCTTCCTATTCTGCCTTCTGTGGTGAGCAGCACTGGCGCAACGCGCTATAGTCTCCTTCTTCGTTTGAGCTAAATTTTAATCATTTTTTTTCAGTTTGCGTTTCTCGCAAGCTGCGCCGGATTATATTCTCATGCAGGAGAAGCACCATGTTTTATTGGATTTTATTAGCCCTCGCTATCGTTGCTGAAATTACGGGTACGCTGTCTATGAAATGGGCAAGCGTCAGTGATGGAAACACCGGCTTTATTTTAATGCTCGTGATGATCGCGCTGTCATATATTTTCCTTTCGTTTGCAGTCAAAAAAATAGCCCTCGGTGTGGCCTACGCGCTGTGGGAAGGTATTGGTATTTTACTGATTACCTTATTCAGCGTAATGCTGTTTGACGAAAGCCTGACAATAATGAAAGCTGCGGGCCTGGCAACGCTGGTTGCGGGTATCGTGTTGATCAAATCGGGTACGCGTAAATCTCCGCGTAAAGCGATGGATAAAGAGGTGAACCATGCAGCAGTTTGAGTGGGTTCACGGCGCGTGGCTGGCAGGTTCCATTGTTCTGGAAATTGTCGCTAATATTTTCCTGAAGTTCTCTGATGGCTTCCGCAATAAGCTGTACGGCGTGCTTTCACTGGTTGCCGTACTGGCGGCGTTCAGCGCGCTGTCGCAGGCGGTGAAAGGTATCGACCTCTCGGTGGCTTACGCTATCTGGGGTGGTTTTGGGGTTGCCGCAACGCTCGCGGCAGGGTGGATCCTCTTCGGCCAGCGCTTGAATAATAAGGGCTGGGTCGGTTTGGGCCTCCTTCTGGTCGGAATGGTACTGATCAAACTTGCCTGATGTGATCGCTGCCCGAGAAATCGGGCAGCGAAATCGCCCGTCTGTATTACGCTTGTAACAAAGGGTGGTTCGAGCAGAGGCGAGGGTGATATATGTTAAATCCGTCACGCTGGCGTAATATTGCCACAGCCAGAACGCTATTTGTGATGATCTTTTTGGCCGGCATCGGTCTGATATTTTCTATTATCTCTCTGCTCTATCTCTCACAGCAGCTGATTAGCACCAAAACGAATGATATCGACGCGCGGCGATCCGCACTTTCCGTTGATGGGGCGCTACAGACATCAATTAATCGCGTGTTGTCACTGGTTATTGATAACGCTATCTGGGACGACGCCGTTCGCGAAGTTTATACACCGACCCTGGATACAACCTGGCTGTATAACACCTGGGGTGCGGGCTATAAGATTAATAATCTTTATGACGGTACCTTCGTGCTGGATGAAAACTTTCACGTGCTGTGGGGATCGTTTCACTCCAATCCATTCAGTGAGCAAAACCTTAACTTCTTTGGTGAAGGGTTACAGTCGCTCATCAGTAAAAACCAGGCATCGCTTCGTGCAGGCAAAAATATGTTTGCCGGGATTACGCGTACCCGCGAGGGGATTGCGTTTATCGGTATTGGTCTTATTCGACCGATGACCGGGCGATTGCAGGTGTATGACGCCACCCGTCGCTATCTGGTGATCACACGGCACGTCAATCCAACGCTGCTGCGTAACCTTGGCAATACCTTTCAGATTGAAAACCTGACTCTGACGGATGCTCCGCGAAATCAATACAATATTCCAATTCGGACTGCCGGAGACAAGGTTGTCGGCTGGCTTGACTGGCAGTTGCGTCAGCCTGGAGCCGAAGCGGCAAGCGCGGCATCGCCGCAAATTCGTGAAATCGTTTTGCTGGCCGCCGGGCTGATCCTGCTGTTTATCCTGCTTAGCAGCCTGGGGCTTTGGAAGCTGGCGCGCGGCGAACGGCAGGCGCGGGAAATCGCGCTGACCGACTGGCTTAGCCATTTACCAAATCGCCGGGCGTTAATTGAACAGCTTGAGCGTATTAGCCTGCGCGGCGACAAAGATCTTAAAACGGTGGTCTTCATCGATCTTGATGGTTTCAAAGACGTTAACGACATTTACGGTCACGATATTGGTGATGTGCTGATTATTCGCATTGCCGACATGCTGCAAACGTTAGTGCCTTCTGGCGGAATGCTGGCACGCATGGGGGGCGATGAATTCGCCATGACCGTCGGCGGCCAGCGTTCGGAGGCGCAGGCTACCGAGTTTGCCGTACGAGTACTGGATTACCTGAATGCACCTATTCGTATTGGTGAACGGACCTTGCATATCAGCGCCAGCATCGGAATTGCCAGCGGCATGCTCCAGGATAGCTCAAGCTCCGAACTGTTCCGCCAGGCGGATATTGCCATGTACCACTCAAAAATTACCGGCAAGGGGCGAATCACCCATTATGATGCCGAACTTAACAGCGTCCGCGAGTATCAGCTGTCAATTGAAAACGATATTCGCCATGGCCTTGAACATGATGAATTTGAAGTCTGGTACCAACCGATTGTTTGTGCGCGTTCGCAGGCGATGGTTGGTGTTGAGGCGCTGGTGCGATGGCCGCGTCGGGCGAAAGGGGAACTGCGCCCTGACGCCTTTATCTCGATTGCTGAAACCAGCGGGCTGATTTATTCCCTTGGCCAGTTTGTGCTGGCGCGCGCCTGCCGGGATCTGTTAGCGCATAATGATTTGAAACTGTCGGTGAATATTTCTCCAGCGCAGTTTCGCGATCCGGAGTTTGAAGAAAAAGTCTCCAGCGTGCTGAAATCGTCGGGGTTTCCTCCTGCGCGATTGCAACTGGAAGTGACTGAAACTTATGTGCTGGAAAAACCGGAACGCGCACGCGCGGCTATCTCGGCGCTGAAAGCGCTTGGCACCGCAGTCGCGCTGGATGATTTTGGTACCGGGTATTCCAGCATCGGTTATCTCCGCCGTTTTAACTTTGACACCATCAAGATTGATAAATCGCTGGCGGGGCTGGTTGATAACGACGACCAAGCGGCAGCGCTGGTGGGGGGGACCATACGTATCGCGAGCGCGCTAGGGATGACGGTGATTGCTGAAGGGGTCGAGACCGAGAAGCAGATGAAGCTGTTGCGGCTGGCGGGCTGCGATCAGCTGCAAGGTTTTTACTTCAGCGAACCCATGCCGCTGTCATCGCTGCTGGCGCTAAGACACCAGCAGCGCTTGAGCTAGTTTCCTGCGGCCAGCGCTTCGAGCTTATCGCGAAAACCAGTGACGGAGATTGCGCGGTTATCCGCGCGCCAGCGATCTTTCGCCGCCGGTGCCGAACTTTGTACCGCAATTACCTGCCAGCCCGCATCAGTTTTTAACAACAGCGGTGAGCCACTATCGCCTGGCAGAGTATCGCACTGATGTGAAAGTACTGAGGTTTGTGCCCAACCGGTGACCGTACAATCCTGATGGCTGTAAAGAGAATCGAGGTGATCCACCGGGTAACCTGACTGCGTCACTTTACGATCTACCGCTTTCAAGGCTGCGGTGAGTTCGGCCTTATCGCCGGTAAACAGCGGAATTGGCGTAATGCCGGACGGCGGATAGCGCAAAACTATCAGACCAAAATCCCAGGGCGCGGCGGAGGCGGGAACAATCCAGCCGTCACCGTCGGCTTTAAGCCGCTTACCGAGCGATGGATCAACGCGACCTTCAATACCGTGAATTTCATAGCGCCAGCTGCCTTTTTGCGAAATGAATCGCAGGGCAACGGCTTTGTCCAACTTACCGCGCGGAGGCTCAAGCAGACAGTGCCCGGCGGTGAGCGCCAGGTTAGGGGAAATTAGGGTGGCGGTGCATAGGTTACCGCTGGCGGTTTCCAGTTGCCCGATGGCATCCCACGGTTGCTGCGCCGGATTGGTCACCAGCACGCGATCGTCCTGACCAAAGAACAGGGTTTTAATATCTTTTGCGCTGATGTCGCTATCACCGTCATCGGCGTGTGAAAGAAAAGGCAGTACCGATAACGATCCCAGTAAACAACACACAAAGGCTGTACGCATATCACTCTCTGATGGGGCAATTATGATTATTAATGAAATACCCAATGAGACTACTATAGACGGGAGAAATGAAAAGTGGGAGAAAAATCAGCGAACTACACTCAGTAAAAGAAAAACTGGGTTGCGATGAGTGCGCAGACGATAAGTAAAGCCAGGATGAGCTCGAAACGATAGCGCCGCAACATGATTGCTCTCCAGGAAAAAATCGGCGCTATATAAGCGCCGATGTATTATCAAGAATTAACTACCGCTTGAATTACGCAGCTGGCTGAGCAGCTGGTTTTGCAGCTTCGTGTTTCACTGCTTTTTTGTGTTTTTTAGCAGCTTGAGCTTTCTGCGCTACAGCTGGTTTAGCAGCCGCTTTTTTGTGTTTTTTAGCAGCCTGAGCTTTCTGCTCTACAGCAGGTTTGGTTGCTTCGTGTTTTGCTTTTTTGTGTTTTTTAGCGGCCTGAGCTTTCTGTGCTGGAGCAGCTTTTTTGTGTTTTTTGTGATGAGTCGTTTTTGCTGGAGCCGCGTGAGTAGCGGTTGCAGATGCAGCCGGAGCTGGAGTAGCAACAGCGTCAGCAGCGAATGCAGCGGAAGACAGACCCATAGCAGCGGCAACAACCAGAGCTAATACTTTTTTCATTCTAATACCCTCGAATTGGTTTTTTCATTCAACCCCACTGCGGGGCCGTTGAAAGAACTATACCTTCGAGCGTGAATGTCTTCCGTGAGTGATTGGTTTCGGCGTGTAACGTAATGTACGAGATTTGTAGACTCTCTGTACGGGGCAATTTTTCATTGCCCCGTAGCATCTTAGCTATGGCGAGCCGTTTGAGCTGAGCGTCGGGAAATGTACACGCGCAGGATAAGCGCAAAGGCCATGGCAACCACGACGGCGGCAATCAGGTAAATACTCTCAAGCCCATAATAACCCGCAATCCAACCGGCAACAGGCCCGGTAATGCCCAGGGCTAAATCCAGGAACGCGGAGTAAGTACCCAGCGCCGTTCCCTGGTTTTGTTCTTCCACCTGTTTAACCGCTTCAACGCCCAGCGCCGGGAAGACCAGCGAAAAGCCAGAGCCAGTCAGAAATGCGCCAATGCCAGCAACCCATGCATTGGGCGCCTGCCAGATGATCAACAGACCCAAACACTCCACCACAAAACAGATTAGCGACACGCGCACGCCGCCAAAACGAATAATGGTATTGCCAAGAACGAGGCGAATGCAGATAAAGCCGATGCTAAAGAGCGATAGCGTAAACGCCGCACCTTGCCAGCCATGGGCGGTAAAATAGAGAGTGATGAACGTCGCGATGACCCCAAAGCCGACGGTGCCTAAACCCAGCCCCAGACCGTAAGGCCAGATTTTACCCGCCACCACATGGAACGGGGCGCGAACGCCGGCACTCACGCTGACATCGGCACGGGTACGAGCAAACAGCAGACCTATCAGCGCAATGATCACGATAAGCGCGGCAAACCCGGCGATACCGAACCAGCCGTTTAACAGCACGCCGAGCGGCGCACCGGCGGCCATAGCGACGTAGGTGGCGACGCCGTTCCACGAGATCACTCGTGAAGTGTGGATAGCGCCAACGGTTTTAATGCCCCATAGCGTGGATCCGGTGGAGGTAAAGCTTTCACCCACGCCCAGAAACACGCGTCCTATCAGCAATAGCGCCACTGCTGTGATAGGACTGGCCATCGCCGCTGCCGCCGCAAGGGTAAATAACCCGCTCATCAGGCAGCAGATGATGCCCAGACTCACGACTTTTTTCGGCCCCCAGATGTCGGTATAGCGGCCGGCATGCGGACGACTGACGAGGGTCGAAATGTACTGCAGGCTTATTACGGCACCGGCAACCAGCGTGCTGTAGCCGAGGTCATAGTGAATAAAGCCCGGCAGTACCGCCAGCGGAAGTCCGATGGAGAGGTAGCAGATACAGGTAAAAACGACGATCGAAATAATGCGTAGATTGAGCTGCGTGTTGCTGGTGTCGGGAGTCATAACGCTAAATTGATCAGACAAAAAGGGGCTTCATTATAGGAAGTGCCAGCTAGTATGGCGAGACGATAAGGCATTTTATGACAATCACATAAGTACTAAATATAAGGGGCGGCAGATCAGTCGCCGCCCCTTATGGTTAACGTAAGCGTCTATGCAGCAGTAGTCCGGTCAGCAGCGCTCCAATCAGCAACAGCGCGATAAATCCACCCACGCCGTTCCAGCCATATTGATGCCAGAATACGCCGCCTAGCGTCCCGGCAATGCTGGAACCCAGATAGTAGCTAAACAGATACAGCGATGACGCCTGGCCTCTGGCGCGACGTGCACGAGGACCAATCCAGCTGCTGGCGACCGAGTGCGCGGCAAAGAAACCAGCCGAAAAAAGCAGCATGCCGGGGAAAATCACCCACAGCGGGGAAAAGAGCGTCAGCAGCAGGCCGAGCAGCATCACGCCGGTAAAGAAGATCATCACCGGCCCGCGCCCGTAGCGAGTGGTCATCATCCCGGCTTTTGGTGAGCTCCAGGTCCCGGTGAGATAGGCAACGGAGAGCAAACCGACGACCGCTTGATTGAGCGACCAGGGCGACAGCATCAGCCGGTAACCAATATAGTTAAACAGCGTGACAAAGGCGCCCATTAACAGAAAGCCTTCCACGAATAGCAGCGGCAAACCGCGATCGCGCCAGTGCAGGAGGAAGTTAATCAGCAGCGATTTGGGTTTCAGTGAGCTTGGGCGAAAATGGCGAGACTCCGGCAGAATGCGCCAAAACATAATCGCCGCGCCCAGCGCAAAGGCGCTGATAACCGCCAGCGCCACCCGCCAGCCGAAGAAATCGGTAAATACCCCGGTAAGCAAACGGCCGCTCATGCCGCCAATCGAGTTGCCGCTGATATAAAGTCCCATCGAGAAAGCCACAAAACTCGGGTGGATCTCTTCACTTAGATAGGTCATACCGACCGCTGCCACCCCGCTAAGCGACAGGCCAATCAGCGCGCGCATTATCAAAATGCCGTGCCAGCTGGTCATCATGGTTGAGAGCAGTGAACAGCATGAGGCCAGCACTAAGGCAGTCACCATCACCTGTTTACGACCAATTGCGTCGGACAGCGGGCCGGTAAACAGCAGACCCACTGCCAGCATGGCCGTTGATATCGAGAGTGAAATACTGCTTTGCGCCGGTGAGACGCCAAACTCGTGAGAGAGCACAGGCAGAATCGGCTGTACACAGTACAGCAGGGCGAAAGTCGCAAGCCCCGCAGAGAAGAGCGCCAGCGTCACGCGGATAAAGGGCGGCGTACCGCGGCGTATGAAGGTATTAGATGCAGAAGGGGTATCATCGCGGACATCAATTACGGGAGTATGGTCTGCGGTCGTTGTGCGGCTCACGGGAAAATCCTTGCTCAAAAACGAGATGTAATAACGACATAGGTCACATAATTAGAGTAGGAAATCGTAAATATTCTGTCTAATATATTAATAATCTCAATTAAGACTTTAAAAATATGAATATTGAGCTTCGCCATCTTCGCTATTTTGTGGCCGTCGCCGAGGAGCTGCATTTTGGCCGCGCGGCTGCACGATTAAACATCTCTCAACCGCCGCTCAGCCAGCAAATTCAGATTCTCGAACAACAGGTGGGGGCCCGTCTTTTCGCCCGCACCAACCGCAGCGTGAGCCTGACGGAAGCAGGGCGACAGTTTCTTGCCGACAGCCGACAGATTCTGCTGCAGGTCAACGAAGCGGCCGCACGAGCCAGCCGTTTGCATCACGGCGAGACCGGCGAACTGCGCATCGGTTTTACCTCGTCGGCCCCGTTTATAAAAGCCGTCTCCGATACCTTGTCGACCTTTCGGCAACGTTATCCCGATGTGCACATCCAGACGCGTGAAACCAACACGCGCGAGCAAATCTCGCCGTTGACCGAGGGTGGCCTGGAGCTAGGGCTGATGCGTAATACGCAGCTGCCGGATACCCTCGACTGGCAGGTCATTTTGCGCGAACCGCTATTAGCGATGATTCACCGCGACCATCCGCTGGCGCGTCAAGAGGCAGTGAGTTTGGTTGAGTTGGGTAAAGAACCGTTCGTTTTCTTCGATCCTCATGTCGGAACCGGGCTGTATGACGACATTCTGGGGTTAATGAGACGTTACGGCGTCACGCCTACAATTACCCAGGAAGTTGGAGAGGCGATGACCATTATTGGCCTCGTTGCGTCTGGGCTTGGTGTCTCGATTTTGCCCGCCTCATTTCGGCGGGTACAGCTGCAGGAAATGCGCTGGGTTCCGATTGCGCAAGAGGATGCGGTATCGGAAATGTGGCTGGTTTGGTCAAAGCATCATGAGCTCAGCCAGGCGGCGGAGCGGTTTAAACAGCATCTGTTAACTGCGGCAAAGGTGAGCGTTTCGGCGTTAAAAGTGTGAAAAAATGTGCGGTAAATCACAAGGCTAAGTAAAAATTTGACGCAGGCCATTGAAGTACTTCACCATAGCCCAAAGTTTATTTCGAAGCGCGAAAATAAGGGAGTTTTACGGTGGTAGCGGACAGTCAGCCAGGCCATATCGATCAAATCAAGCAGACCAATGCGGGGGCCGTTTATCGCCTCATTGATCAGCTCGGCCCGGTATCCCGTATCGACCTCTCCCGACTCGCTCAACTGGCCCCGGCCAGTATCACCAAAATCGTTCGTGAACTGCTGGAAGCACATCTGGTCCAGGAAACTGAAATCCAGGAAGTGGGCAGCCGCGGGCGTCCTGCCGTCGGTCTAAAGGTGGAAACCGAGGCCTGGCACTATCTATCAGTGCGCATTGGTCGAGGTGATATTCATCTTTCTCTACGCGATTTGAGCAGTAAGCTAGTGGTTGAAGAGCTGCTTGAACTGTCGCTTGAACACGCCGAACCTTTCTTAAACCGCGTGCTTGCGCATATTGATCAATTCTTTATTCGTCATCAGGCGCTGCTTGAACGTTTAACGGCGATTGCCATTACGTTACCCGGCATTATTGATACCGAGAATGGGATAATTCATCGGATGCCGTTTTACGACGTCACCGACGTCCCGCTAGGCGCAACGCTTGAAGCGCACACCGGCGTGCCGGTTTACATCCAACATGATATCAGCGCCTGGACCATGGCCGAGGCGCTGTTTGGCGCGTCGCGCGGCGCGAGAGATGTTATTCAGGTGGTGATTGATCATAACGTGGGCGCCGGGGTGATTACCGATGGCCGCCTGCTGCATGCGGGCAGCAGCAGTTTGGTGGAGATTGGCCATACTCAGGTCGATCCCTACGGAAAACGCTGCTACTGCGGTAACCATGGGTGCCTGGAAACCATCGCTAGCGTGCAAAGCGTGCTGGAACTTACCCAGGTGCGTATGCAGCAGTCAATGAGCTCAATGCTGCACCAAAAGCCTCTGACCATCGACTGGCTGTGCCAGGCGGCGCTGCAGGGCGACCTGTTGGCGAAGGACATCGTCGGTAGCATCGGGACTAACGTCGGACGTATCCTGGCCATCATGGTGAATCTGTTCAATCCGCAAAAGATTCTTATCGGTTCGCCGTTTAATCTGGCCTCTGACATTCTGTTCCCGGCCATTGCTGACTGCATTAAGCAACAGTCCCTTCCTGCGTACAGCAAACATATCTCCGTCGAGCAAACGCAATTCTCTAACCGGGGCACTATGGCCGGTGCGGCGCTGGTGAAAGATGCGTTGTATAACGGAACCTTGCTCATCAGACTGTTACAGGGTTAACAATTTTTTGCGGTTTTGCAAAAAATTGCGCTACCTCAATCTGCCTTAGCTGTGCATCACGTAAACTTTCACCCGGTTGAATTATTCATTGCCTTGATTTTTACAGGCGTCGCTGTGGGGTTAGTTAGTCATGCTTAATCGTTTCTTTATAACTGGGACTGATACTTCTGTCGGTAAGACGGTGGTTTCTCGTGCGCTATTACAGGCGCTCGCCGCCAGCGGGAAACGGGTAGCGGGATATAAGCCGGTCGCAAAAGGCAGTAAAGAGACCGCGGACGGTCTGCGCAATAAAGATGCGCTGGTATTGCAAAGCGTTTCATCGCTGGCGTTGCCTTATGAGGCAATCAATCCCATTGCGCTAAGCGAAGAAGAGAGCAGCGTGGCGCACAGTTGTCCTATCAATTACACCTTGTTGTCCGATGGCTTAGCGAATCTCAGTAAGCAGGTGGATAACGTGGTGGTCGAGGGCACCGGTGGCTGGCGTAGCTTGATGAACGATCTGCGTCCGCTCTCCGAGTGGGTGGTGCAAGAACAACTGCCGGTATTGATGGTGGTGGGGATTCAGGAAGGTTGCATCAACCATGCGCTGTTGACGGCACAGGCGATTGCCAATGATGGCTTGCCGCTCATTGGCTGGGTCGCTAATCGTATCAACCCCGGGCTTTCGCACTACGCGGAAATCATCGATGTGCTGAGCAAGAAACTGCCGGCGCCGTTGATTGGCGAGCTACCGTATCTCCCGCGTCCTGAACAGCGTGAACTGAGTCAATATGTTGATTTAGCGATGCTCAGCAACGTGCTGACGGTAGATCGAATCCTGGCGTAGGGTGCGAGACAGCACTGATGCAATAACGCAGGCAATCAGTAA
The DNA here is from genome assembly GCF_001266615.1 of Kluyvera genomosp. 1. Taxonomy (GTDB): domain Bacteria; phylum Pseudomonadota; class Gammaproteobacteria; order Enterobacterales; family Enterobacteriaceae; genus Kluyvera; species Kluyvera cryocrescens_A. Next base: position 50,801 of record NZ_LGHZ01000008.1, read on the forward strand.
GCCGGGCAGCAGCGTATACTGCCCGGTCATTTCACAAATCATCAGCGTCGACATAATCGGTGCATGGGTCGTGGCGGCCAGCAGCGTGGCCATACCGGTTATCCCCAGTAAAATAGCCATGTCGTGACCCCCACTAAACAGCGCACTCCATGAATCGGCAAATAAAATCCCGACTGCCAGCCCGATAAACAGCGTTGGCGTGAAAACCCCACCGGGCGCGCCCGAGCCGCTGCTGGCGAGAATTGCCAATAGCTTACAGAGAAATATCCCGCCAATCACCGCAAATACTGGCGGCGCGAGTAAAAAGCCCTGTACCACGCTGTAGCCGTTGCCCCATACGGCAGGAGTCAGCAACGACAATAAACCGACCAGCAAACCACCAAGTGCCAGTTGCCAGGGCGGGGAGAGTTTGAGCAGTAAGAAACCGCGATGGCTGGCGTCCATCAGCCACATCAGTAGCGGCCCTGCGAAACCACAGACCAGACCAGTCGCAAGCATGAGCGCGTAGTGGGTCGCGTTGAGCGTCGGGAGATCGCCGACGCGGTACAGCAACTCTGCGCCACCGTTCATCATTTGGGTAGTCAAGAGGGCGACGACTGCGGAAATCACCACTGGGCCCAGCGAGGCGAGCATCAACGTGCCAAAGAGGATCTCGGCAATAAACAGGCTACCGGCTAACGGTGCGTGATAGGCGCTGGCCATCCCGGCCGCGGCCCCGCAGGCAATCCACAGTTTCCATTCCGCTTTTGGCGTGAAGCGTTGCGCAAAGAAAGAGGCCGCAAGTGCCGCCAGCAGGATCATTGCGCCTTCACGACCAATGGCGCTGCCGCTGGCAACAACCAACAGCGAGGCCGTGGATTTGATGAGGCTTGCGCCGGTGTCAAATTTTCCTTCATCACTTTCCAGGGCCTCCATGTAATCCGTAGGCGCATGAGGGCGCTGGCGAGTATAACGTTGCCAACCCCACAACAATGTCCCAGCGGCCAGCCCGCCGAGAGCCGGGGTTATTAGCCTTCGCCACCAGACCAGACTCTCAGCCGCGTTGACCAGGCTGCCGCTGTCATTGCTTAACAGCAGCCACTCCAGGAAGTACATCGCGTGACGGAACAGTGCTACCGCGAGCGCAGCCAGAACGCCGATGACGGTGGCAATGAGCAGGCGGCGCAGCATGGCCGTGAGGTCAGGATAGTGATGAAGACGCTGCATGGTGATTAGCGATACAGCTTTTTATCAGCGACAGGGATCAGCAGCGCTGACTGCCAGTGACCCAACGTTTGCTGTGTCAGTTGCCCCAACGCGGTAAAAAACGGATGCTCGGCTTTATCGATAAATTCGGCAATAAAACGGTTAGCCCACGGCAGCAGATGCCAGGCCAACAGCTGATCGCAAGCCGGCTGGCGATTATTTTCCAGCAGCCAGGCCGCCAGCATTAATAGCGTGCCAAAGTGGTCTTCCGGCTCATTTTGCTGGACGTCAAAGGCAATCTGGTTGTCGCGCATCCATTGACGCAATGCCAGCGTGGAGTCGCCAAATAAGACGTTTTCGCGATCCAACCATACCGAACCCCACGGCGGTGTTGGCAGTGCAGAAGGGCCGATAAACAGTCGCTGCCAGGCCTGGGCCAGTGACTCGTCGCTGGTGGCGGCAAAGCCAGCAGACAGTGCTTCAGCATTTTCAACCGGATAGGGCCATTGCGCGGCCCATTCGCCAGCGGTAAAGGCGGCAACCAACGGCTCAGCCAGCGTGCTATCCGGTGCGAAGTAAAACAGTGCGCCGAGAACACGGGCGGAGAAGGCTAATGCGTCATCGTGCTGAACGTCATTCATTACTACATATCCTTAAAAGTGTGCGGGACGAATCCCGCACCGATAGATTACCCGGCAATCGCCATACCGACGGTCATATGCAGGCCGTAAAACAGCCCTCGGCCGATAAACTCACCTGCCAGCATCAGCAACAGGCCGATACCGAGGCCAATTGCACGCGGCGGTACACGGCGCAGCAGCGGGCACAGCCAGCAGCCTAAGCCTGCCGTTAGCAGGGCAAAACGCCAAACCTGCAGGCTGCCCCAGTTTGGCAAGAGCGCATTGGCCTGCTGTACGGAGCTGTGAATAGAGCCAAGCTCAGAGGTTTGCAGCACCACGACTGCAAGGCTTGCCAGTAAAGCCAAAACGCTTAACGATGCAAAGAATTTGCCGTTAAACGGTACTTTCGCCAGCTTCAGCAGCAGGGCGGCAAACAGCGGCCCGGTGAGTACCACGGTTAAGAAGAACGAGGCCGTCGTGTAACCATTATACCAGGTTGGGACCGTATCTATCTGATAAACCCGCGTCATCGCCCAAACAAACAGCAAACCCAGCACCATGGCGATCGCCATCCAGATACGCCCGAGCGCAGCCGGCATTTTCCCGAGAACGGAGAGCAGCCACCAGAAGCCGCCTACGGCAAAAAATATCGAGCCGCTGGCGATTTCATTACTCAGCGCTGAAGCACCGATGCGATTGAGTGAATTGAATGCGCGTAGCGGTGAACCGAGGTGCAGAACTGACGCAAAGAAGGCGATTCCCATGATGAGCCACAGGAAAAACATATTGAGCACGATCCGTCGCTGATCCGCCATTTCATTTCGCGCGGCCAGCCAACCCATACCGGTAATTATTGTTGCGCCGACAACGCATTGCCCCAGTACCGTAAACAGTACTAACGGCCATTCATGCCATCCACTTCCCATCTCACACCTCCTTTGGGTTGGCCAGATAGCCGGTTGTGTCACCGCACGGACGTGCGTTGGCGTTAGGTTTAATCACAATGCTCGGTTTAGTGAAGTGCGCGGATGGCAGCGGGGCCACCGCAGCCAGCTGGCCGTGCTTCTGGCGCAGCTCTTCAATCGGGCCGAAGTCCAGCGCGCGCAGCGGGCAGGATTCCACACAGATCGGTTTCTTGCCGTCCGCTACGCGTTCGTGACAACCGTCGCATTTGGTCATGTGACCTTTAGCGGCGTTGTACTGCGGCGCGCCGTATGGACAGGCCATATGGCAGTAGCGGCAGCCGATGCAGACATCTTCGTCAACAACCACAAAGCCGTCTTCACGCTTGTGCATCGCACCGCTCGGGCAGACCTTGGTACAGGCCGGATCTTCACAGTGGTTACAGGCTATTGACAGGTAGTAGGCAAAGACGTTCTGGTTCCAGACGCCGTTGTCCTCCTGCCAGTCACCGCCCGCGTATTCGTAAATACGGCGGAAGCTGACGTCCGGGGTTAAGTTCTTGTAATCTTTACAGGCCAGCTCACAGGTTTTGCAACCGGTGCAGCGTGCAGAATCGATGAAAAATCCGTATTGCGTACTCATGGGCTAGTCCTTATACCTTCGCGATCTCAACCAGGTTTGTGTGCTGTGGGTTGCCTTTCGCCAGCGGTGATGGGCGATGGGTGGTCAGCGTATTGATACACGACCCGTGGTCAACGCGATCGCCGTTCATATCGGCATCGTGCCATGCGCCCTGGCCCATTGCAGAGACACCCGGCATGATGCGCGGCGTCACTTTTGCCGCAATACGGACTTCGCCACGACCATTAAACACGCGCACCATATCGCCGTTCTTGATGCCGCGTTTTTGCGCATCAATCGGGTTAAGCCACACTTCCTGGCGGCAGGCTGCCTGTAGTACATCGACGTTGCCATAGCTGGAGTGGGTGCGGGCTTTGTAGTGGAAGCCGAACAGCTGTAGCGGGAATTTGTCGCGCATCGGGTCGTCCCAGCCTTCGAAGGTGGAGGCATAAACCGGCAGCGGGCTGATGGTTTCATCTTTCTCAAGCTGCCAATTGGCGGCGATATCAGCCAGACGCGCGGAGTAAATCTCAATTTTCCCCGACGGGGTTTTCAACGGATTGGCTTCAGGATCGTTGCGGAAATCTTTATAGGCGACAAAGTGGCCGTTCGGATCTTTGCGCTTGTAGATACCCATTTTCTTGAGTTCATCGTAGGTCGGTAGTTCGGCGTCTTTCGCGCGCATTTTGGCGTAGAGATATTGCAACCACTGCTCTTGGGTTCGGCCTTCAGTAAACTTCTGGTGCACATCATCACCCAGGCGTTTGGCGATTTCGCTTAGGATCCAGTAAATCGGTTTACGCTCAAACTTCGCGCGGGTTACCGGCTGGATAAAGATCAGATAGCCCATATTCCCGGCATAGTCGTTCGGGATAATATCTTCTTGCTCAACGGTCATCAGGTCGGGCAGCAGGATATCAGCGTATTTCGCCGACGCGGTCATGAAGTTTTCAATCACCACGATCATTTCGCACTTGCTCTCATCCTGCAAAATCTCATGGGTTTTGTTGATGTCAGAGTGCTGATTGATGATGGTGTTACCGGCATAGTTCCAGAAGAACTTAATCGGGACATCGAGTTTGTCCTTGCCGCGCACGCCGTCGCGAGTGGCAGTCATTTCCGCACCGTGATCGATGGCATCGGTCCAGGTAAAACAGGAAATCGCCGTTTTGACTGGATTGGTGAGTACCGGGAAGCGTTCGATGGTGATGGTATAGGTGGATTCACGGGCGCCGCTGTTGCCGCCGTTGATACCCACGTTGCCGGTGAGAATCGATAGCATCGCAATGGCGCGGGCGGCGAGCTCGCCGTTGGCCTGGCGCTGTGGTCCCCAGCCCTGGCAAATATAAGCCGGTTTGGTGCTGCCAATTTCACGTGCCAGCTTGATAATGCGATCGGCGGGAATGCCGGTGATGCGCGATGCCCATTGCGGTGTTTTGGCGATGCCGTCGTCACCCTGACCCTGAATATAGGCTTTATAGTGGCCGTTGGCCGGCGCACCTTGCGGCAGTGTGGTTTCATCGTAGCCCACGCAGTATTTATCGAGGAACGGCTGGTCAACGAGGTTTTCGTCAATCATTACCCAGGCAATACCGGCGACCAGCGCCGCATCGGTACCGGGGCGAATCGGGATCCACTCATCTTCACGCCCGGCAGCCGTGTCGGTATAGCGTGGATCGATAACGATCATGCGCGCATTTGAGCGTTCGCGCGCCTGCTCGAGGTAGTAGGTGATCCCGCCGCCGCTCATGCGCGTTTCTGCCGGGTTATTACCAAACATCACCACCAGTTTGCTGTTTTCAATATCGGAGGTGCTGTTGCCGTCGTTAGTGCCGTAGGTGTAGGGCATAGCGCAGGCGATCTGTGCGGTACTGTAGGTGCCGTACTGGTTGAGCGAACCACCGTAGCAGTTCATCAGGCGCATCACCGCGGAGCCGGAAGGCGAGGAGCGTGTAATATTACCGCCGACGATCCCGGAGGAGTAATTGATGTACACGGATTCGTTACCGTAGTCTTTCACCACTCGCTGCAGGTTGCTGGCGATGGTATCCAGCGCCTCTTTCCAGCTGATCCGTTCAAATTTGCCTTCACCGCGCTTGCCCACGCGTTTCATCGGATAGTTCAGACGGTCGGGATGATTGATGCGGCGGCGAATGGAGCGTCCGCGCAGGCAGGCACGCACCTGGTGATCGCCATAAATATCATGTCCGGTGTTATCGGTTTCAACCCAATAAACTTCATCATCCCTTACGTGTAAGCGAAGTGCACAGCGGCTGCCGCAGTTGACGGAACACGCCCCCCAAACGACTTTATCGTCAGTACGATTGGCCTGCTGGACGGCGGCCGCAGTGGCGCGTAAAGAGAAGGGCAGTGAAAGCCCACCTGCCGCCAACGCTAAAGAACCGATGGCTGATGATTTAATCAGGCTGCGCCGACTCAGCCCTCCCTGCTTTTCCAGATTCGACATGACTCACTCCATTATTGTTTATTGATTTCAGATGGAAATTAAAATCCGACTAATAATGGGGGGATAATACCTGGTTAGTGGTATACAAGTATTATCCCTGGTCAAATAGGAATATGACTACATCCGGATATTTTCGGTGGGGTGTTTGCCAGGTTCTCACCTGCTGTGCATAATTGTTTTACAACAAGAAAACATTATTTTTACGGTTTATGTTTTTCGCGCAAAGCAGAACATTCACTGTCCCCTACAGGAAAATACTCATGCAGGATATTGCTTCGCACATCGTTCCGATGCCGGCGATCGATACGGTCACGGTTCCCTACAAAGGGGTAAATTTTTTGCGCCCCGAAATTTTGCTCGATTTTATTAGCGTGACAAAAGGACATGTTCTGGCTATCACGCCGCTGGCGGTGCTCTATTCCACCGTTGGCGTGTCGCAAGCAACTGAACTGCGTAAGATCCCGGTGTTGGTATCCGGGCGGGTGATTTATCCCATCAGCTCTCAAACGCTACCGTGCCTGCACGCGAAGCTCACGATTAATACACATTCACAGCAGCTGCGCTTCCAGGGCAATCTTGATGCGCTGTCTGACGATAGGTCATTAAAAGATGTCGTGTTAATTGGGATAGCGTTGTCGTTCACGGTGACGCAGGAGGAGTGAAACGCGGCCGCCTCCGGAGAGGCGGTACGACGTTACTGGGCACTGTCGGTACGGGTATAGAGGATTTTGAATGTGTCGTTGGCGCAGTGCCCAACCACCTGTGCTCCCGGCTGATCGGCCTGATCATTGGGAACCACATCAAGCGTGAAGGCACTTTCAACCACGCCGTTGTTGACGATTTTTTGCTGAATGTCGCTTCTGACGCGTTCGCATGAATCCGGGACCGCTGCCAGCGCGGGCATAGCGCCTACAAATAAGAGTGCCAGTAACCAGCGTGAAGATCTCATGATCGGCTCCTTTTCAATAGACTCGGAAAAAGTATAGCAGTGGTAGTGTAAATAATTGTATTTGCTAATATCATTGAGAAAATCCCTAAACAGGACGGCGGTGTGAAGAAACTTATTTTATTGGCGTCAGTGATGACGGTACTCAGCGGCTGCGACAAAAACGATTCGCCTGAGGCATACACGCCGGAAATGGCCAGCTTTTCTAATGAGTTTGATTTCGATCCGTTGCGCGGTCCGGTGAAAGACTTCAGCCAGACGCTGCTTAATGAGAAAGGTGAGGTGGCAAAGCGGGTCAGCGCGCAGCTGTCTCGTGAAGGCTGCTTTGATTTGTTGGAGTTTCACAATATTGAAGAAGATACCGCCGCGCTGCTGGTGCTTGATGCAAACTACTATCTGGATGGCGTGACGCGCGAGAAGCGGGTGCGTTTACAGGGGAAATGCCAGTTGGCTGAATTTCCGTCGGCGGGAGTTGCCTGGGAAACCGATGACAATGGATTTGTGGTGAAAGCGCTCAGTAAAGAGAGCGAAGTGGATTACCGCTATGACGGTGAAGGTTACCCTTTAGGGAAAACCTCAACGGTGAAGGACAAGACGCTGTCGGTGGTTTCGACGCCGTCGCAGGATGGGCGTAAAAAACTCGATTACACCGCAGTCAGCCTGCTGAATAAGCTGCCGATTGCCAACGTTACGCAGAGTTGTCAATACGACCGACACGATAATCCCGTGAGCTGCGAACTTAAAATTGTCGATGAAAGTGCAAAGCCTCCGGTGACGCAGCACTACACCATTAAAAATACGATTGAGTACTACTGAGTCGAAATGAGAAGGGCGCCGATGGCGCCCTTTTAACACTATGGGTTGATTGAGCGACCGGTTGAACGGTCGAGGCAACGCAAGGTGTTAGGTTCCCAGTACGCATTGACGTTCGGGCTTTGCTGACATTTATCGCGGGCGTCAAAAGCAACATCGGTTTTATCCCACTCTTTTTCCGCGCGTTTGTTGACCTTCTGGCGCAATTGGCGGGTGTCGTTCCACTGCTCTTTGTCCATCGCTGCATTCTGGCGGCTCTGGGCGCTATCGCCAGATTCGATAACCAGTTTGTTGGTTTCAGCAGAGGCAGATGCGGTGTACACGATGGCACCCAGCGCGAGCATTGCCGTCAGGCACAGGCGTTTGCCAAGTGTAATTTTCATTTGCATGTTCCTTTGAGATAGTGAATACGATAACTCCTGACTTCAGTCTACTACATCTCTTTCGGCTGGCATACCTGCGAAAAAAACGTGGTCGAATCGCCTGATTTTTTCCGTATGATGGGTAATCCCTTCAATTATCAATGAATCATCATGTTAAAGACCTCACTGTTATTTTTCGCGACTGCACTGTGTGAAATTATTGGTTGCTATTTACCCTGGTTATGGCTGAAGCGGGGCGCAACGCCGCTACTGCTGGTACCTGCGGGTCTGGCACTGGCCATGTTTGTATGGCTTTTAACACTACATCCTGCCGCCAGCGGGCGGGTTTATGCAGCCTATGGCGGGGTTTACATCTTCACTGCGCTGCTGTGGCTTCGGGTGGTGGAAGGCGAAAAGTTGACTCTCTACGATTGGCTCGGCGCGGCGGTTGCACTGTGCGGGATGCTGATTATTGTTGCTGGCTGGGGGCGGGGCTAAATCCGCTGCCCATGCTGAGGTGTGGGCTTTTCATCTCTCCTGATTCATCCCCTTTATTTTGTGATCCCTCTCGGCATTTTTGATCTCTATACTTGTATGGTAGTAGTTCAGGGCGTAAATTTCGCTCACTAACCGATGAGATGTAAGGATTGAAGATGAAAATTGTGGGTGCTGAGGTTTTTGTAACCTGTCCTGGTCGTAACTTTGTCACATTGAAAATTACCACCGATAGCGGATTGATCGGCTACGGCGATGCCACGTTGAACGGCCGCGAGCTGCCGGTGGCATCCTATCTGAAAGATCATCTGTGCCCGCAGCTGGTAGGGCGCGATGCTCACCGCATCGAAGATATCTGGCAGTTCTTCTATAAAGGCGCTTATTGGCGTCGCGGCCCGGTGACCATGTCGGCCATTTCGGCCATCGATATGGCGCTGTGGGACATTAAAGCCAAAGCGGCCAACATGCCGCTTTACCAGTTGCTGGGGGGGGCGTCCCGTGAAGGCGTCATGGTTTATTGTCACACCACCGGGCGGACCATTGATGAAGTGCTGGAAGATTACGCGCGTCACAAAGAGATGGGCTTTAAAGCCATTCGCGTGCAGTGCGGCGTACCGGGAATGAAAACCACTTACGGGATGTCAAAAGGCAAGGGCCTGGCGTATGAACCGGCGACCAAAGGTCAATGGCCTGAAGAGCAGCTGTGGTCGACGGAAAAGTATCTCGATTTCACGCCAAAACTGTTTGATGCCGTCCGTAATCAGTTTGGCTTTGACGAACACCTGCTCCATGATATGCACCACCGTCTGACGCCAATTGAAGCGGCGCGGTTTGGTAAAAGCATTGAGCAATACCGGCTGTTCTGGATGGAAGATCCAACCCCAGCAGAGAACCAGGAATGTTTCCGTCTGATTCGTCAGCATACTGTGACACCTATTGCGGTCGGTGAAGTGTTTAACAGCATCTGGGATTGTAAACAGCTGATTGAAGAGCAGCTGATTGACTATATCCGCACCACCATTACCCACGCAGGTGGCATTACCGGGATGCGCCGCATTGCTGACTTTGCCTCCCTCTACCAGGTCCGTACCGGCTCCCACGGCCCATCCGATCTTTCCCCTGTTTGCATGGCGGCAGCGCTGCACTTTGATCTGTGGGTACCGAACTTTGGCGTTCAGGAATATATGGGCTATTCCGAGCAGATGCTGGAAGTCTTCCCGCACAGCTGGACCTTTGATAACGGCTATATGCACCCAGGTGATAAACCGGGCTTAGGTATCGAGTTTGATGAAAAGCTGGCGGCCAAATATCCGTATGAACCTGCGTATTTGCCGGTAGCGCGTCTGGAAGATGGCACGCTGTGGAACTGGTAAGTCAATTAACTTTTTCATTTTCTTAATCATTATTAGCGAGAAATAACATGGACTTCATTAACGATCGTTTCATGATCGAGAGTGAAGTCGGTGTTCGGTTATATAAAGAAGTCGCAGCACAATTACCGATCATCGACTATCACTGTCACCTTGATGCTAAAGAAATATACGAAAATAAAAGAATTAAGAATATTACTCAGCTATGGCTGGCGGGTGACCATTATAAATGGCGTGCAATGCGTGCTAACGGAATTGCAGAACATTTTATTACCGGGGATGCCAGTGCAGATGAAAAATTTAAAGCGTGGGCTGAAACGGTGGAGGCGTCATTTGGCAATCCGCTATATCACTGGACGCATTTAGAATTAAATAAATACTTTGCCTGCAATGAGATGCTAAGCAGTGAAAACTGGCAACGCATTATGCAGCACTGTAATCAGCAGATGGCTAGCGATGACTTTACGCCGCGTAGCTTGATTATGCGTTCTAATGTGGAAGTTATCTGCACTACCGACGCGCCGTTAGACTCGCTGGAATACCATCGTTTGCTGCAGCAGGACGCAACCTTTAAACCCCGCGTTTTGCCGACGTTCCGTCCGGATGATGTTTTTGAGCCTGATGCAAGTGTCTTCGCGCGCTTTGTCGATAAACTGGCGGCGCTGACCGGCCAGAATATTGACTCGTTTGCGAATTTTTCAGCCGCTCTCGCGCAGCGTATCGACTGGTTCCATGAATCGGGATGCCGTATTTCCGATCACGGTCCGGTAGCTGTGGAATATCAGGCGGCGGATGAGCAACACGTTAACGCGTTGTTCTGCCAAAAGCGCGGGGGGAAAGCATTAAATGGGCTAGAAGGGGCGCAGTTAAGCAGTGCGATCTTTGTCATGCTCGCAAAGGAATACAAACAGCGCGGCTGGGCAATGCAGATTCACTTCGGTGCGATTCGCAGCAACAACAGCAAAATGTACCAACAACTTGGAATGAATACCGGGTTTGATTCCATCGCCGACCAAAGCAATCTGGCTGCCGGTTTGAACTCGTTGCTCGATGCAATGGCGAAGGCGGATGGGTTACCAAAAACCATTCTCTACAATCTTAACGCCAGCTATAACGATATTGTTGCCACCACCATTGCGAATTTCCAGTCGGGCGAAGACGGTGTGAAATCACCGATGCAGTTTGGTTCCGGCTGGTGGTTTAACGATACCCGTCGCGGTATGGAGAATCAGCTTAATAGTTTAGCTGACCAGGGTTTATTGATGCACTTTGTTGGCATGCTTACCGACTCCCGGAGTTTGGTTTCTTACACACGTCATGATTATTTTCGTCGGATTCTTTGCAATTTAATAGGCAGTTGGGTTGACCGTGGGGAAATTCCTGATAACGACAGGATTTTAACGCGGATGGTTAGAAATATATGTCACGACAATGCGGTTAATTATTTTAGATTCTAACGTCCTTCCTTAAATGAGGGTAGAACATGTCTCGTACTAATAGAAAAATAACAATTCCCGTCAGTATTGGCTATGGCTTAACAGATATCATGGGTGGCGGTGCGTTTACCGTTATTGGCGCCTGGCTTTTATTCTTTTACACAACATTTGTCGGTTTATCGCCGGTCGAGGCTGCATCAATTGTCGCTATTGCGCGTATTGTTGATGCGATAGTCAGCCTGTTTATGGGCAGCTTTACTGACCACTTCTATAAAAATGCATTAGGCAAAAGATTTGGTCGTCGCCGCTTCTTCCTGCTGATTGGCGCTCCGCTGATGCTGGTCTACACGCTGCTGTGGGTAACCGGTATGAGTTTCTGGTTCTATTTGGCGGTATATCTGGCCTTTGAAGTGATTGCGGCGATGGTGCTTATTCCGTGGGAAACACTGCCATCGGAAATGACCAAAGACTTCAACTCCCGTACCAAACTCTCTACCTGCCGTATGTTCCTGTCGGCCTCCGGCACGTTTCTGGCAACCTTCATTCCGGGGCTGTTGATCAGCCACTTTGGTGAGCACGATCCGCACGCGTATTTTATTAACGGCGTCGTCTTCTCGGTGCTGTTTATGCTGTGCGTGTTTATCTCCTGGAAAGTGACCTGGGAGCGCGAATTAACGCCAGAAATGCAGGCTGAACTGGAAAGCCACCGCCAGCCGACGTCCTTTATGGAGAAAGTGGCGGCCGTGGGCAGCCTGTTTAAAGAGTACTACTCCACGCTGAAAGTTCGTGCGTTCAGAAAGCACCTGGCAATTTATCTGTTCTCCTTTACGGCGAAAGATGTCTATAACACGGTGTTTGTCTTCTTCTGCGTTTACTGCCTGAATGTCTCGTCTTCGTTGTCGGGCACGCTGTTGTCGATGAGTATCGTGGGTCTGCCGGTGACGTTGTTAGCGGGTGTGGCGATTATCAAATTTGGTCCATCGCGGCTGTATGTCTTCGCTTATACGCTGATGATGCTGTGTCTTGCCGGGTTGTTTATGGTTTACCAGTTCCCGACTGACAACAAAGTCACCATTCTGCTGGTGCTGGCCGCGCTGTATCAGGTGGGGCGCTGCGTACTGGAGTTTACGCCGTGGAACGTCTTCCCATTCATCCCTGATATTGATGAGATGATTACCCGGCAGCGTCGTGAAGGGCTGTTTGCTGCAGTTATGACGTTCTCTCGCAAAACCACGGTGGCAATTGCGACGTTCGCCGTCGGTGTGATGCTGCAAGAGGGCGGTTTTGTGAAGGGCAGCCAAGTGCAGCCGGAAAGTGCGGTCAATACCATCGCCATGATGCTGTTTATCGGTACGGCGGGTCTGCTCCTGATTGCTCTGTGGCAGGCATTGACCTTCCATCTGAATAAACAGACGCACAAGATTTTTGTCGATGAAGTGGAGCGCCTGAAGGCCAACGGTTCGAAACTGGACGTTACACCGCAGGCTCGGCATATCGTCGAAGACCTGACCGGTTACTCGTATGACGATCTGTGGAACGAACCTCAGAACGTTGAGGAACAAACGTCTCGCCCCGCTCGGGCGCACTAACGATACCGCTGACAGCATAGGTAGGTTTTGCCTATGCTGTCACACAACTTAAAAATCATGTCATACCAATCACCAATAAGTTAACGCAAATCAAAAACACGTCGAATGAACTCGTTAATCTAGTATGGCAATCAACGTTCTCTACAGTGAGTCAAAAAGATGCAGAATAAGCTATTAACCGCTAAGGCAACTCTCCCGACCTACGACCGCAGCAAACTGGTGTCCCGTATCGTACACCTTGGCTTTGGTGCGTTCCATCGCGCTCATCAGGCTGTCTATGCCGATATCCTTGCCGCAGAACACGGCAGCGATTGGGGTTATACCGAAGTTAACCTGATTGGCGGTGAGCAGCAGATTGCCGACCTGAATCATCAGGACAATTTATACACCGTGGCAGAAATGTCGGCTGATGCCTGGACTGCTCGCGTAGTCGGTGTCGTCAAAGACGCGCTGCACGCCCAGGTTGATGGCCTGGAAACCGTGCTGGCAAAAATGTGCGAGCCTCAGGTTGCCATCGTCTCCCTGACCATTACCGAAAAAGGCTATTGCCACTCACCGGCAACCGGCCAACTGATGCTCGATCATCCATTTATTGTGGCTGACTTGCAGAACCCGCACCAGCCGAAATCCGCACCGGGCGTGGTAGTTGAAGCGCTGGCGCGTCGTAAAGCGGCGGGTCTACCGGCATTCAGCGTGATGTCCTGCGATAACATGCCGGAAAACGGCCACGTGATGCGTAACGTGGTATGTGCCTACGCGCGCGCTGTTGATGCAGATCTTGCGGACTGGATTGAATCCCACGTGACGTTCCCGTCAACAATGGTTGACCGTATTGTGCCTGCCGTGACGGCAGAAACGCTGGATAAAATCGAACAACTGACCGGCGTTCGCGATCCGGCGGGTGTCGCCTGCGAACCGTTCCGTCAGTGGGTTATCGAAGATAACTTTGTCGCGGGTCGTCCGGCGTGGGAAAAAGCGGGAGCGGAGCTGGTCAATGACGTTATCCCCTTTGAAGAGATGAAGCTGCGTATGCTGAACGGCAGCCACTCTTTCCTCGCGTATCTGGGCTATCTGGCAGGTTACCAGCATATCAACGACTGCATGGGTGATGAGAACTACCGCCGCGCGGCGCATGATTTAATGTTAAAAGAGCAGGCGCCAACGCTGAAAGTGCAGAATGTCGATCTGGCGCGCTACGCCGATCTGTTGATTGCGCGTTATACCAACCCGGCGCTGCGTCACCGCACCTGGCAGATCGCGATGGATGGGAGCCAGAAGTTACCACAGCGTATGCTCGATTCCGTACGCTGGCATCTGGCAGACAATAGCAGTTTTACCCTGTTAGCCTTAGGCGTCGCTGGCTGGATGCGCTACGTGGGCGGCGTGGATGAGCAGGGGAACGCGATTGAAGTCTGCGACCCACTGCTGCCGGTGATTCAGGCGGCCGTTGCACAAAGCAAAGAAGGCGAATCCCGCGTGAAAGCGTTGCTGGCCATCGAAGCGATCTTTGGTAACGATCTGCCGCTGAACGGCAAATTTGTCGACCAGGTGACTAACGCTTATCTGTCGCTTGTGAGCAAAGGTGCGAAAGCTACCGTTGCGGAATATACCGCCTGATAGAAAGACGGCGTTCTAGCCTACGGGTTTCTCATTCTGGAACATGTACCGCAGAACGGTTAATGGCCTGAATTGATCCCTATCAAGCATTGTGAATGAACCCGCTTCGGCGGGTTTTTTATGCTTGTTGATCGGCTTCTTCGGTGGCACATTGCCACCACACAAAAGGAGTGGTTATGGCCGACATCAGAAAATTCACCTCACGTATTCCATCAGAGCTTTATGTTTTTCTTGAGAAAATGGCAAAAGATGAAAGTCAGTCGATCAATGGAATGATTATTAAATTGTTGAAAGACGAAAAAAACAGCCGGGAATCGGCAAAAAAATAGGATTGGCGGAGCTGCCAACATCTGAATCATTCAGGCCCGGAATGGCGCTGTTTGAACCCCGGTTGACGTCCCGTTAGCGTTACGGGGAGGTGAGGAATTTACCTTGTTATCACACGGGGAAATTTCCCCTGAATGGTGCTGGACGGTTGGGGATGCAGGATATATCCCGTAAAAATTGACGGCCATCAATTAGATCTCATTCATTCATCGTAGTGATGATTTTTCAATTGTCATACATTTAATGTGGTGGCACATTGCCACCACACCAGCCAAGCAGGCAGGTCTGCGTCGGAGCGCTTACTCCGCTCTGGAACCATCATGAAACTGCCTGTCTCTTTCAATCTCTTTGTATTGCTGTCTGCCTCGTTACTTGCTGGTTGTGCCGCTACTCCTCCCACACCGGCCATTCAGTTGACCGATACCGCGTTATGTACTGAACTTGGTCACGCACAGGCCGTGGGGGATTCAGCCCGCGTCGCGGAGGTGATTGGGGAGGGCAAAAGCCGCGAAGCGCACAACGCCTTAACTCTAGATCAGGGAACATGCACCACGCTTGCGCAAACGGGGGCAAACGCCGCCCAGCAAGAGGCTATCCAGGCCCAACAGCAGCGCCAGGCATGGGCTTCAGCTAGCGCTCAGCTTCAGCAGTACGCAGCTCAACAGCAACAGCAAGAATATCAACAGCAGCAGTTGGCCAACCAGCAAATGCAGCAGGCGCAGCAGAATATGAATGCGTGGCAGCAAACGCAGGCGCTGAATCGCATTGCCAATGGGCTGAATGGCTATTAATTTATCAAACAGTCAGGTGCAATACGTTAATTAAGACGACGTTATGATCTTGAAGCATGAAATAACGGTAACTGAAATTAGCTGTGGCATGATTAAATCGTTATTCAGTTTATAAACCATTCGCCATGAATAATTTTATCTTTGGCGCTGTCTTATTGGCGGCGCTATTTGGAATTGTGCGGGCTTTTGAGCAAATTGCTTACGTATCAGGACTAAATAAATGAAGATTTTCCACGATAAATTTCATGCCAACCACTGTGCGCGTCTGGTTGTTGCTTATCTGATTGTGTTCTGGATGGTACGATTCTTTCATATTCCGGATGGCACCTGGCCTTTGATTACCTTAATTGTCCTGATGGGACCAAACAGTCGGACGGAGAATGTCGTCAAGAGGGCATGTCACCGGTTAGGCGGCACGTTGACCGGAGCCGCTTGCGGGATGCTAGCGCTATACCTTGAAGTTTGGTGTTTCCCCGCAGCCGTGGTTTGGGTGGCGCTGACTATTTTATTATGCGGTTATTTCACGCAGAGTAAGCGTCCGTATATGGCATTGCTCATAGGTGTAACGTTTTCCGTGGTGGTACAAACGCCGATTGCCGGCGACTATCATGTCGCATTGTGGCGCTGCCTGGATGTGATGATTGGTGCCGCTGTCGCGATGGCCTGTTGCATCCCATTCCAGTATCGCGAGAAGGCTGTGCAATGATTTATCGGTTTCAGCGTGTTTTAATGCGCAGATATTACATTTCTTGAAAATAACTCAAGAGACTTGAAATAATGGACGATTATTTTCATGTATGAGACATCATTGTGAACAATTAATACTATGTCCATGAAGACAATTATGGCATGGTTATAGCAGGAGATTAATGGACTATCTGGAATAAGGAGCTCGGGCTATGTACAAAAAAATTCTCATGCCTGTAGATGTGTTCGAAATGGATTTGAGCGATAAAGCGATTCGTCATGCGGTATATCTGGCAGGCGAAAGCGGTGAAATTACGCTACTCAATGTATTACCTAACAGCAACCGTTCAATTTTACGTGGTTTCGCCTCAGATATTAAAAAGTTTGAGGACTACATGCTGGCAGAATCCACCAAAAAGATGGTTAACCTACAGCGCTTATTTGATATGCCATCTGAGCGTCTGCATACCGAAGTCCGCTTTGGCAATATTCGCGATGAGATTTTGGCGATGAGTAAAACCGGTGAGTACGATGTCATTGTCATCGGGTCACGTCAGCGGGGAATGAGTACTCATTTGCTGGGGTCAAACGCAGAATCTATTCTGCGCTACGCGAATATCCCTACGATGGTTGTTCGCTAATAAAAAAGGCCTTCATTGTGAAGGCCTTTTTACTATTCTTCGCTAAACCAATCGCGATTTTCCTGACGAATAAGTAACACCGACTCGCTAATTTCTTGTAGATGCTGAGTCATGGCTTTATCTACGGCATCGACATCGCGTTTCTCCAGTGCGGCAAAGATTTCGTGATGCTGTTTCAGCAGCATTTCAGGAGAAGAGACGTGATCAAGGCTCATATAACGCACTCGGTCAATGGCGGCTTTAATATTCTCGATGGTATCCCAGGCCAGCTGGCAATCGGCAATACTGGAAAGCAGTTGATGGAATTCATCATCAAGCTGGAAAAAATCGTTAAGCTGCTGACGGTCAATAGCAATACGCTGCTGATGCAGATTCTGCTCAAGCTGATAGCTTTGCGCGTCGGTTATCATGGTTGCTGCGCGACGTGCCACGGCGCACTCGATGGCCTGGCGGACAAAGCAGCCGTTACGCACTTGTGAAAGCGAAATTTTATTAACGTAGCTACCGCGCTGCGGGCGAATTTGAATAAGACCGTTCTCGGCAAGCTTAATAAATGCTTCGCGTACCGGCTGACGGGAAACGTCAAACCGCAGAGAGACCTCTTTTTCAGACAGCGGGGTACCTGGTGCAATAAGACAATGCACAATATCACGACGCAGAATGCGATAGATCTGTTGGTTGACGGGCTGTGTAGGGTTCAGTTGGGTTTCGGCGGCCATTGAATCGTTCTTATCAGCTGATTAAGCTGCTATTTTACGCTTTTTTTACCCTCTAGCCCAGACCCGACCGACGGTCGGGCCGGGATTTAATGCTAACTTTGGCGATGAACGCTCAGGCCAGCGTATGTTTGGCTAACCGGCATCATTTCAACGGTATTGATGTTAACGTGTTTTGGCAGCGTCGCAACCCACCAAACCGCTTCGGTGACATCTTCCGGGGTCAGCGCATTGGCGTTTTGATAAGCTTTATCGGCTTTCGCGTCGTCACCTTTAAAGCGGACGTTTGAAAACTCGGTGCCGCCTACCAGGCCTGGCTCAACGTCGGTCACGCGAACGGCTGTGCCGTGCAGATCGGTGCGCAGGTTCAGGCTGAACTGACGAACAAAGGCTTTGGTTGCGCCGTAAACGTTGCCGCCGGCATAAGGCCAGCTGCCAGCAGTGGAGCCGATATTGATAATATGTCCGCGATTACGTTCGACCATGCCCGGCAGAACCGCGCGAGTCATATACACCAGGCCTTTGTTGTTGGTATCAATCATATCTTCCCAATCTTCGACGCTGGCTTTATGCGCCGGTTCCAAACCCAGCGCCAGACCGGCGTTGTTGACCAGAATGTCGATTTCGCGCCATTCGGCAGGAAGATTGGCAATGGTTTCTTCGATGGCGGCGCGATTGCGCACGTCCAGCTGTACGGTCAGTACGCTGTCGCCCAACTCATCTTTCAGTGTTTTTAAACGTTCGTTGCGACGGCCAGTGGCAATCACTTTATGCCCGTTGGCAATAAAACGGCGTGTGATGCATTCGCCAAAACCCGCCGTTGCCCCGGTTACCAGTACGATCATCTCTCTGTTCCTTCAACGCGTTAATGTGTCCTCACGATAGCACGCTATCTTTATCTGGGGGAAGATACCGCAATAGCCCGAGAAATCATTGCGGTCTATCAACGGCTTGCTACTCTATGGCAAAGTCTTAATCAGGAGCACACGATGTCGGTCATGAATCCATTTTTTTCCAGCAGCACGCTGCCTTACCAGGCACCGCCGTTTAACGAAATCAACGACAGCCACTATCGTCCCGCTTTTGACGAAGGTCTGAAGCGCAAACGTCAGGAGATTACTGAGATTGCGGAAAACCCGGCGCCTGCGAGTTTTGATAATACCTTTGTGGCGCTGGAAAAAAGCGGTGAAATGCTCTCCAGAGTCACCTCGGTTTTCTTTGCTATGTCGGCCTCCCACAGCAACGATGAAATTCAACGCCTGGACGAGCAGTTTTCGGCGGAATTGGCTGGGTTAGCCAACGATATTTACCTTAATGATGCGCTGTTTAAGCGTATTCAAAATATATGGCAACAGCGCCACCAATTAGCACTGGATGCAGAGTCACTGCGTCTGGTTGAGGTCATTTATCAGCGCTTTATTTTGGCGGGTGCCATGCTTGAAGAGACACAGAAAGCGGAGCTCAAAGCCTTAAATACCGAAGCCGCCACCCTAAGCAGCCAATTTCATCAGCGTTTGCTCGCTGCGGCAAAAGCGGGTGGATTAGTGGTCGAAAGCGCGGCAGAGCTGGACGGTTTTAGCGACGATGAAATTGCAGCTGCCGCAGCTGCTGCATCCGATCGCGGTTTTGCCGAACGCTGGCTGATCCCTTTGGTTAACACCACGCAGCAGCCGGCACTGGCGTCGCTTCGTCAACGTCAAACGCGTGAAAAACTGTTCAAGGCTGGCTGGCAGCGTAATCAGCAGGGGGACGATAACGATACCCGCGAACGATTACTGCGGCTGGTGGCTATTCGGGCGAAGCAGGCGGAGTTGATGGGCTACGATGATTACGCCAGCTGGAGCATGGCCGATCAGATGGCCAAAACGCCAACCGCCGCCTTTAACTTTATGCGTGAAATCACCCCGGCAGCGCGAGCGCGTGCTGAAAGCGAGCTGGCGGATATTCAGGCTCTTATCGACGATAGTGGCGAACATTTTAACGCCGAGGCCTGGGACTGGTTGTTCTATTCAGAACAGGTACGCCGTGAGAAATATGCGATTGATGAAGCGCAAATTAAACCGTGGTTTGCTCTCGACAGCGTGCTGGAGAAAGGTGTGTTCTGGTCGGCGAGCCAGCTGTTCGGTATCCGTTTTGTCGAACGCTTTGATCTCCCTGTCTACCATCCTGATGTGCGTGTCTGGGAGATTTTCGACGCCGACGGTGAGGGGATGGCGCTGTTTTACGGTGATTTCTTCGCGCGTGACAGTAAAAGCGGCGGGGCGTGGATGGATAACTTTGTGCCGCAGTCTACGCTTTTCGGCACGCGTCCGGTCATCTACAACGTGTGCAACTACCCAAAACCCGTAGCAGGTAAAAGTGCGCTGATTTCCTGGGACGACGTTATCACATTATTCCATGAGTTCGGACACGCGTTGCATGGGCTGTTCGCTAACCAGCGCTACGTCACGCTCTCCGGCACCAACACGCCGCGCGATTTCGTTGAGTTCCCTTCGCAGATTAACGAACACTGGGCTAGCCATCCTGAGGTATTCGCCCACTATGCGCGCCATCATGAAACCGGTGAACCGATGCCGGAATCGCTGCGCGACAGTTTGTTCCGGGCGGCAAACTTCAACAAAGGTTATGACATGACCGAGTTGCTGAGTGCGGCTCTGCTGGATATGAACTGGCACAGCGTGGAGACCTCGGCTTTACCGCATCACGTTGATGAATTTGAAACACAAATATTGCGCCAGGAAAATATCGATCTCGCCGCTGTTCCGCCACGCTATCGCAGCAGCTATTTCTCACATATTTTTGGCGGTGGGTATGCGGCAGGGTATTACGCCTATTTGTGGACACAAATGCTCGCCGATGATGGTTACCAGTGGTTTGTGGAACACGGTGGCTTAAATCGTGAAAATGGTCAGCGCTTCCGTGACGCTATTTTATCCCGGGGTAATAGCAGCTGCCTGGAACAACTCTACCGGGACTGGCGCGGCCACGATCCGTTAATTGCTCCGATGTTAAAAAATCGCGGATTGAGCGATTAAGATTATCTCTGGATAAAACGCCCGGTGGTCCACATTGACGCCGGGAAAATAGAAAAAAAACCCGCACACAGGGCTGGCGGGTTAAGTCGAACAATAAATAGAGCATTCATGCTGTCTTCCCTGGAGTGAAGACAACCGCGTCAGTTTTACGTAACGGTAACAGTTACGCAACCTGACATTTTCGGTAGGGTACGAAGGGAGAAAGGTAATTGGTGCGCTGGCTCACGCACTCTTTACAAATGCGTGCAGTTGTTGAAGAAACTCGGCATTAGCCTTGTTACTATTGAGGGGTAACTTGTTGAGTTAATGGATTTAATATCGACATTCTGCCCGGAGGCTATAATGAAAAAATCCCAGCGTAAAGCACGTCGCGAATCTCTCTGGTCTACCCGTCCTGAGCATCAGGACTTACAGGAGTCGCGTTCCGGCAGATTGTGGGCAGGGCGCAAAGCGAGCTGCCAGAGTAAAAAAGCGTGGAAGAATTCTGATTTAATGAATCCGCTCGCCGTTTAGCGTTAGTTGAATATTGTGATGATAGGATTCTTATCAGAAACGGTTATCTATTCCAGGAGGGAGGATAGCTGTAGAAAGAAAATCTATCCATGCAAGCATTTATACCGCCAGCTTTACTGGCGGTTTTTTTTGCCCGTTAATCATTCCACTTTCCGCTTAAATAGGCTGTCAGAAAACCGGAAAAAAGAATGAGACCCATCGCAATAACAAAAACTTGCATATTATCCGGCATGATGACCTCCGCTTTAACGATCGACGACACTCATCCTCTAGCGTACTCATTTAAACGTAGACTAACGGCGTTATTTGTTAAATTAATTATTTGTTGCAGTAAACTTTTTACGGTAGGCCAGCGGGCTTATTGCTAAATGTTGCTGAAAACGCAGCCGCAAGTTTTTCGCATTGCCAAAGCCGGTTAATTCGGCGATCTTTTCCATACTGTCTCGACGTGTGGCCAGGTAATGTTGTGCTAATTGAAGACGCTCATCGAGCAGCCAGCGGGCAGGGGTTTTGCCGGTAGCGTCCTGGAAACGCCGCAGGAAGGTGCGTTCACTCATTCCTACCCGCTCGGCAAGCGATCGCACGCTATGGCTCCCGGCCAGATTCTGATAGAGAAAATCATATAACATCCCCAGCCTTTGACTTTCGCGGGAGCGTGCTACCGGCTGTTCAATATGCTGTTTCTGCGCGCCGTCGCGATGCGGCTGGATAACTAATCGACGTGCCACCTGGTTGGCGATCTCAAGCCCGTAGTCCAGACGCACCACGTGCAGACATAAATCAATTCCCGCCGCACTGCCGGCTGAGGTAAACACCGACTCCTCCGCAATATAGAGCACATCCTCGACCACGCGGATATCAGGAAAACGCTGCTGCAAATCTTCGGTATAGCGCCAGTGGGTGGTGGCCCTTTTTCCAGTCAGCAGACCCGCTGCCGCGAGCACAAACACGCCGGAACAGATGGATAATACCCGGCAGCCGCGTTGATTCGCACTGACCAATGCCTGACAAAGCGCCTCCGGTACCAGGCTATTGCCTCCGCGCCAGCCGGGAACAACAATCGTATCCGCCTGCTCAAGGAGGCTGAGATCGCCATCAGCCATGACCCTCACGCCGCCCGTGGCGCGTAGTTCACCTTCATCAATCGCAGCCACGGCAAAGCGATACCAGTTCTCACCCATTTCCGGTCGAGGTAGGCCAAAAATCTCCACCGCCACACCAAATTCAAAGGTACAAAGGCCGTCATAGGCGAGCACTACAATCAGTGGGGCTAACTTTGTCATTTTATGGCTGTTTTCTGTCATTTCTGCGGGCAGTCCTCATGCAAGCGGCCTGTATATACTCAAGCGGTTGTTGCCATAGAGGTAACATATAACAGGAGAATAAACGATGAGTTATGTAACTGAATACCCTGCAGCGCCTTCGCCTCTGGCCACCGTCCACTTTCGTCAGCGACTGGCGCTGGAGACCGATTGCGCCGATGTTTACGCCTCAATGCAGCAGCATGATGCCGATTTTGTACTGCTGCATGTTGTCGGCAGCCCGGAAGCTTTTGCTCGTCGCCATATTCCCGGAGCTATTCATCTTCGTCACGCGGAGATCACCGGCGAGAAAATGCAGGAATGGCCAGAGGACACGCTGTTTGTCGTCTATTGCGCAGGACCACATTGCAACGGTGCCGACCGCGCCGCGCTGAAGCTTGCCGAGCTGGGCCGTCCGGTAAAATTAATGCTGGGTGGGATTACCGGCTGGGAAGACGAAGGTTTTGCATTTAGCAGTGGAACATGAATTTTCTTCACGTGTGATGAAATTTTCTCGTTTGCCAGCGCCGGTGATGGATGACAGTATTTGGACATATAGCCGTCCAGAAGGCTAAATAATTCAAATAATACATTATCACTCAGGGCAACCAGTTTGTCCGAGTGAATAAGGAGAATCGCATGCCACATCAACACGCACCTTATCGCGCCGACATCGTTGGCAGTTTCTTACGCCCGCTGGCCATTAAGCAGGCACGCCAGCAGTTCGCTGACGGTGAAATCGACGCGCAGCAGCTTCGCGCCGTTGAGGATGCGGAAATCCGCCGTGTGGTGCAGCATCAGTGTGACTGTGGCCTGCATGTGGTGACCGACGGTGAGTTCCGCCGTGCCTGGTGGCATTTTGATTTCTTTGACGGCCTGCAGGGCGTTGAACGCTATGACTCCGATAAAGGTATCCAGTTTAACGGCGTGCAAACCCGTGCCCATGGTATCCGCGTGACGGGAAAACTGGGTTTTGGTGAGCATCCAATGCTGGAAGATTTCCGCTTTCTGAAAAGCATCAGCGGCGAGGCAACGCCGAAAATGACCATTCCAAGCCCAAGCGTGCTGCACTTCCGCGGTGGGCGTAAAGATATTGATGCCACGGTATACCCAGATTTAGCAGACTACTTTAATGACCTGGCTGATACCTGGCGTGATGCGATCCGTGCCTTCTATGACGCAGGTTGCCGCTATTTGCAGCTTGATGACACTGTCTGGGCCTATCTGTGTTCCGATGAGCAGCGCCGTCAGGTTCGTGAGCGCGGCGACGATCCGGACCAGTTAGCGGCTATCTATGCCGATGTACTGAACCGCGCGCTGGAAGGTAAACCTGACGATCTGATTATCGGTCTGCACGTTTGTCGCGGTAACTTCCGTTCAACGTGGATTTCTGAAGGCGGCTATGAGCCGGTGGCAGAAATTCTCTTCGGTCGCGTCAAAGTGGATGCGTTCTTCCTGGAATACGACAACGACCGTTCCGGTGATTTTGCGCCGCTGCGTTTTGTCCCTAAAGGTGAACAGAAAGTCGTGCTGGGTCTTATCACCACCAAAAACGGCGAGCTGGAAAATCCGGAAGGGGTTAAAGCGCGCGTGGCAGAGGCGGCAAAACATGTCGCGCTGGGCCAAATCTGCCTTAGCCCGCAGTGTGGTTTTGCTTCCACGGAAGAAGGTAATAGCCTGTCCGAACAACAGCAATGGGATAAAGTGCGTTTGGTAACGGGAATTGCCGCCCAGGTTTGGGCGTAAGATTTCAGCGGATAAGTATGACGCCACCCGATGGTCGGAAACGATTGTCGGGTGGCGTTTTGCTGTGTGTGAACTTAGATAGCGTTCAATTCCGGACGCCAGGTACTGGCTTTGATGCCGCGGAAGATCAGTGCCCAAGCCAGCACGATGGCAATCATCATGATAGGGAACAGCGTTAACGGCGGGAAATGCGTGAGGATCTGCCCGGTCAACAGTGGGTTAAATGCCGCCCCCAACCAACCCAACGCCTGGGCGGAGAAGTAGCTGGCTTTCATGCCCGGTGGCGCGATGTTATCGATCAACATGTATTCACCCGGAGCATAAATTATCTCGCCAAGAGTGAAGACGGCGGCCGCGAGCCCCCAGTACACCAGATTGTTGCCTGACAGCATAAAGCCTGCCAGCCCCAGTACGTAGCAGATGGTTCCGAAGGTCATTAGCGGGCGCAGGTTATTGGCCGTTAATTTGCGCCCAATGGCGTACTGCAGCGTGACGACTACCGCAGCGTTGACCGGCAGGATCACCGCCACCACTTTTTCGGCAAAGGTACTGTCACCGATGGTCAGTACGTACTGAGACAAACAGGAGGCAAACGATCCGCCGACGAAAGAGGCCAGCAGTCCGGAAAGGGTAAACCACAGCAGCGCCCGGTCATGCAGCAGCACTGATGGTGACCAGGCGACGGGTTTCTCCGTCATCTCACCGGGGGTTAGACGTTCAACGTAGCGCTGAATAAACAGCAGCGGGAAGGCGGCACAAATCGCGGCCAGCCAGAACGGCAAATTAATGCTGTGCATCACCAGCAACGTGCCAATCGGCGGGCCAATGGTCCAGCCAATATTCAAAAATGAGTAGTTCAGTGAGAACA
The DNA here is from genome assembly GCF_001266615.1 of Kluyvera genomosp. 1. Classification (GTDB taxonomy): domain Bacteria; phylum Pseudomonadota; class Gammaproteobacteria; order Enterobacterales; family Enterobacteriaceae; genus Kluyvera; species Kluyvera cryocrescens_A. Next base: position 75,850 of record NZ_LGHZ01000008.1, read on the forward strand.
CCCGTGCCTTGGTGCTGGCGGCCAGTGTATCGGAAAAATAGGCTTTCAGGACGGTTGAAAAGACCGAATAGGAACAGTTAATCAGGGCGAAGAAGAACACCACCAGCGGAATGCTATTCACCAGTGGAATGGCAACAAATCCGGCGATGAAAAAGGCCACGGCAATCAACATGTAGCGCTTTTTATCAAACTTGTCGGCCAGGATGCCGAAGCCAAGGCTGAAGACCACGCCGACTACCAGCGCGATAGACATGGCATAGCCGATGGTATCTACCTTCATGGCGTATTGCCGGGTGAGGTAGATGGTCATAAAGGGGAGTGTGGCACCGCGCCCGATAGTTAACAGCAATGACGATGCCAACAGCGCAATCGTGGATCGTCTGGTCGTTGGTTTCATTTTCTTGCCCAAATGGTGTTGTTGTCTTGGTTTTGTTATCCCTTTCACAAATATCACGCCATAAGAAGCTTGTATAGCGGTGCAGGTGTCGGTGAGTGCGATTTCATCCCGCCAATAATAATGATCTATTCCTGGGACGAAATTTTCGTTACTTTGATTGTGTTTACATAAATTTAATAAACGTTGAGGCGAGTATGACGCGTAAAGATGGGCTACTGGCGCTGCTGGTAGTGGTGGTATGGGGGCTAAACTTTGTGGTTATCAAAGTGGGGCTACATGGGATGCCGCCGCTGCTGCTGGCCGGTTTACGCTTTTTGTTTGTTGCGTTTCCGGCGCTGTTCTTCGTTCCTCGCCCGCGCGTACCGCTCCCGTTATTGCTGGGCTATGCGTTGACCATCAGTTTCGGTCAGTTTGCCTTCCTGTTCTGCGCGATTAACTTCGGTATGCCTGCAGGGTTGGCGTCGCTCGTTTTGCAGGCGCAGGCCTTCTTTACCATTATTCTCGGTGCATTTGTCTTTGGCGAGCGGCTCCAGCGCAAACAGCTGGTAGGGATTTCGCTGGCAGTATTTGGCGTACTGGTGTTGATTGAAACGAGCATGAACGGGCAAAACGTGAAACTGCTGGGCTTTATGCTGACGTTGGGAGCGGCGCTGTGCTGGGCATGTGGGAATATCTTTAACAAAAAAATCATGCTGCATCCCTCTAAAACAGGCGTGATGTCGCTGGTGGTATGGAGCGCATTGATTCCGATTGTTCCATTTATGCTCAGCTCGTGGATATTTGAAGGGCCGCAGGTCATGGCACAGAGCTTAATTCATATCGATATGACCACCGTGCTGTCGTTGGCCTACCTTTCATTTATGGCGAGCATCATCGGTTATGGTATTTGGGGTTCTCTGCTGGGGCGTTACGAGACCTGGCGGGTGGCGCCTTTATCGCTATTGGTTCCGGTGGTTGGGCTGGCGAGTGCCGCGCTGTTACTGGGTGAAACGCTCTCATTGATGCAGCTTGCCGGTGCGGTGCTGATTATGGCGGGGCTGTTGATTAACGTTTTTGGTTTCCGTTTACCGGGAAGGCGTCGGGCGGTAAAAGGGTAAAAAAAGCCCCGCGATGGCGGGGCAATTGCATTTAGCGATTAATATCGTTGTTGTAATACGGCACGCCCAGCTCATCCGATTTGTCGCTACCGGCGGCCATGTGATTAAAATCAAATGGTGACTGGTTGCTGGCAGAGGGCATCAGCATGGTGTGGTGGGCGTTATTTTGTGCCGGGAGTTGTTGCTCCGCAAAGCTTGGGCTTGCAGCCACCGCCAGCAGGGCGAAGGCAACGGAAGCGAACAGTTTCATTATTTCCTCGATACGTCTTTTGGCAGGCGATTAACAAACACAGTGATCAATGGGGTGGAGGTAGCGAGACTCTCCGTGCATATTGGTGACGCGATACTTGTGTGGTGGCACATCGAAATAGTTTTTAAACGTTCGCGTCAGCGTCTGCTGCGATTCAAAACCGTAACGCTCCGCCAGATAGAGGATCGGCTCGTTACTTTCTTTTAATTTCTGGGCAATTTCCGTCAGTTTACGGGTGCGGATGTATTGACCTAATGAGTGACCGGTCTCTTTTTTGAACATCCGCTGCAGGTGCCACTTGGAGTAACCAGAACGCTCGGACACTTTTTCAAGCGACAGCGGGGATTCCAGGTTATCTTCGATCCAGCCCAAAATGCTATGAATAGTAATAGCGTCGGTGTTGCGTCTGGACATCGTCTTACCTCTTCTTCTGTTTACGGCAATATTTTTTTAAGTAGAAGCTCAAGCGTTGCCACTTCATTTGCCGTTAAGTTTTTTGTTAATTCCTGGTGCAGGTTTTGCCCAACGAGCTGATGACATTGCTCACAGATTGCCGCGCCTTCTGGCGTTAGCTGAATCAATACCCCTCGCTTATCGTTTGGATTGGGTAACCGAGCTATCCAGCCCCGACACAACAAACGGTCCAGCATGCGGGTGAGTGCACCCAAGTCCACTGAGAGGGTCTTCTTCAATTCCACAGGGGTGATACTGCCCTGACAGCGAATGGAGCACAGAACCCTGAACTGCGAGGCGGTAATGTCTTCTGGCGATAAATGCTCGTTGAGTAAGCGATCTTTTTTCTGGTTAACCATGTGAATCAAATGCCCAAGTGGAATCATTTCATTGAAGAGATTGCTTGTGCTGTTCACTTTGGTTGCCCTGGCAAGTACTTTAGTTGCGGAGGATATTATTTCCCATGCAACCATAAGTCAACTGAATGGATGGCGGGATGCCACGAATTGCTAAAACGGTTCAAATAACGATAAATAGGATATCCTGTACTTAGCTAAGCGAGAGCGAAAGCTGCTGTGCTGAACGGCTAACGCCCGGCGTTCAGCGCGTTTTTTTCCGTAAAACAGACAGGATTTTGGATATCTATGAAGGAACTCTTTCAGGCAATTGGCCTTGGGCTGGTAGTGCTGCTGCCGCTGGCGAACCCATTAACCACCGTCGCGCTGTTCCTCGGACTTTCGGGAAACATGAATAATGCGGAGCGTAACCGCCAGTCTTTGATGGCCTCCGTCTACGTGTTCGCTATCATGATGGTGGCCTATTACGCGGGTCAGGTGGTGATGAATACATTCGGTATATCAATACCTGGCCTGCGTATTGCCGGGGGATTGATTGTTGCCTTTATCGGTTTCCGGATGTTGTTCCCGCAGCAAAAAGCGCATGAATCGCTGGAAGCGCAGAGTAAATCGGAAGAGTTAAAAGAAGAGCCGACTGCTAATATCGCCTTCGTCCCGCTGGCGATGCCGAGCACCGCCGGGCCGGGGACCATTGCGATGATCATCAGCTCAGCGTCTACAGTCAAACACGGCGTTAATTTCCCTGAGTGGGTGGTGCTGGTGGCTCCGCCTATGATCTTCGCGCTGGTTGGGGTGATCCTGTGGGGATGTTTACGCAGCTCCGGTGCCATCATGCGTTTGGTGGGTAAAGGGGGGATTGAAGCGATTTCCCGACTGATGGGCTTCCTGCTGGTGTGTATGGGCGTGCAGTTTATTATTAACGGTGTGCTGGAGATTATCTCTACCTATCACGCGTGATTCACATCGAGGCCGCATCGTGTGATGCGGCCTCGATAGTATCAGTGTTGATGCGCCTGTTCTTCTAATGACGTCGCCGGCCAGCGGCGGAAAATTACGACCGACCAGATAAAAGCAGCCAGTGCCGGCACCGCGCCGACATAGCCAATGGCTGACATTGAGAAATGGGTGCTTATTTGGCTACCAAGCAGCGCACCCGCACCAATTCCGATATTAAAAATCCCCGAGAACAGTGACATCGCCACATCGGTCGCATCCGGAGCCAGCGCCAGTACTTTGACCTGCATTCCCAGGCCAATCACCATAATCGCGATACCCCAGAAGACGCTGAGTACCGCAAGATGGCTGGCGTCCTGGGATGCGGGCATCAACAGCAGTAAACATGCCAGCAGCAAACCAATGGCGCTGCTGACCAGCCCGGAAGCATGTTTGTTGCCCAGTTTACCAAACAGCACACTACCGATAATCCCCGCACCGCCCAGGACCAACAGCAGAATGGTGGCGAAATTGCCGCTCAGTCCGGCGACGGTTTGTACGAAGGGCTCAATATAGCTGTAGGCAGTGTAATGTGCGGTCACTACCACTACGGTCAGCAGATAGATACTGACCAGCGCCGGACGGCGGAACAGTACCGGCAGGCTTTTCAGCGATCCGGAGTGTTCGCTTGGCAGCAGCGGCAGCAGCTTCACCAGCGCCAGCAGGGTAATGAGTGCACCCACGCCAATGGCGAAGAATGTGGTGCGCCAGCCGAAGTATTGGCCAACGATACGGCCAATCGGAATGCCGAAAACCATCGCCAGAGCGGTACCGGTAGCGATAAGACTCAGCGCCTGGGCGCGTTTACCAGCAGGGGCCATACGAATGGCCAGTGAGGCGGTTATCGACCAGAACACCGCATGGGCAAAGGCAATCCCGATTCGGCTGGCCACCAGCACGGTAAAGTTCCACGCCAGGAAAGAGAGCACGTGGCTGGCAATAAATACAATAAACAGGCCGATCAGCAGCTTGCGGCGCTCCATTTGGCTGGTTAACAGCATAAATGGCAGCGACATGAGCGCGACGACCCAAGCGTAAATGGTCAACATGATACCGACTTCGGCGGTTTGCATACCAAAGCTACCGGCAATGTCGGAGAGCAGACCGACGGGGACAAATTCGGTGGTATTAAAGATAAAAGCAGCGATAGCCAGCGTGACCACCCGAAGCCACGCGATCCGACGAGAGACCGTGTTAGTTGTCATAGAAATGCACCGGGAGCGTTAGAGAAATGATGAGATGCTTGATCTTAAAGCGATTGTTGCGCGGAATACAAACATTTTGTGAGTTATATCTCATTTTTATATGGTTGTGACGTTGTCACAAATATTCCTGTTGAAGACGCTTGTCGATGTTAAATTTTCGTGTCAATTTGCTATAAAAAGAGAGAACAGCGCGGGGAACCTTATGCACGAAATTGATTTTTATATGGTTGATGCCTTCAGCCGCCATGCCTTTGGTGGGAATGCGGCAGCGGTCTGTGTTCTGGACGATTGGCTGCCGGATGAGGTGATGCAACAAATGGCATGCCAGCATAACCAATCGGAAACCGCGTTTATCGTCAAACAGCAAAGCGGTTTCGCCTTGCGCTGGTTTACATCGCGCATTGAAGTCAATCTCTGCGGCCATGCGACGCTCGCCAGCGCCCATGTGGTATTTAATCATCTGCACTATCCCGACGAACGCATCCACTTTGACACGCTCTCCGGCCGCTTGACCGTCTCGCGTAGCGGTGAGTGGTTGACGCTGGATTTTCCGGCGTGCCCGACACAAGAACAAACACCGCCCCCTGAAATGCTCCGCGCGCTGGGTATCGACAGCTACCTCAATGCGCGTAAGGGACGCGCATGGGTGATTGAACTGGAAAATCGCCAGCAGGTTGAAGCGCTGACGCCGGATATTGCGGCTATGACGCCGGTTGAACATAAGGTATCGGTGACCGCCGCAGGAGACGGTGAATATGACTTTGTCAGCCGTTTCTTCTCGCCAGGTGAAGCGGTCTGGGAAGATCCGGTCACCGGCTCGGCGCATACCATGCTTATTCCCTACTGGGGCGAAAAGCTCGGTAAAAAGCTGATGCTGGCACGACAGGTTTCCGCGCGTGGTGGCGATGTCCGCTGCGAATGGGCAGGCGAGCGGGTGTATATGAGTGGGACGACGCGAACCTATTTGCAGGGAAAAGTCTTACTGGATTGATGCCTTGTCGGCTACGCCCTGCGAACGCAAAACGTAGCCGACGTTGCTTGCTGCCTAGGGTAGCAAGGCAATATTCGTTTTAATTACCTCTACGGAGTGCGCAAACTTCTCTAGCTCATCGTCAGCGAGCTGCAGTTCAATTATCTGCTGGACACCGCTTTGTGCTAATACGGCAGGCACACCAATCGCTACGCCGTTTACACCATATTCACCGTCCACAATGCAAGAGATCGCCAGCGCGCGATGGCTGCCGGTGAACACATTGCGACAAATCTCGGCAATGGTCCCAGCAATACCGTACTCGGTACAGCCTTTGCCAGCATAAATTTCAAAACCCAGTTTACGTACGCTCTCAGCCATCGCCTGACGATCGAGCGCTTTGCCGGTACGCCGTTGGTAAACCTGTTCAATCGGCGAACCGTAAACCGAGGAGTGCGACCACACCGGGAACTGCGTGTCGCCGTGTTCGCCAAGGATAAAGGCATCAATACTTTGTGCTCCGATATCCAGATCCTGCGCCAGCTTACGCCGCAGGCGGGTGGTATCGAGCCATACTCCAGTGCCAATGACTTGGTTACGCGGCAGACCAGAGAGCTGCCATACCTGCCAGGTAATGATGTCGCATGGGTTTGTGGCAATCAGGAAAATGCCGTTAAACCCGCCGGCCATCATTTGCGGAACAATGCTGTGCACGATACGGGCGGTACCGTGCAGTTCATCGAGGCGCGTTTGGCCGGGCTTCAATGCACCGCCGGAGACGGTGATGACCGCGATATCGACATCGGCACAATCGCTGGCTTCGCGACAAGAGATAGTCATCATGCCGGGCATATAGGCTGCGGCATCGCTCAGATCCTGGGCATGCGCTTGCGCGCGGTCCTTATTCAGATCGACCAGGATTAATTCTTCGCAAATATTCTGATTCAGCAGCGCATAGGCGGCCGATGCGCCAACGTTACCGGCGCCGATGATCATGACCTTACGGGCTTTGGTATTCATGGTATTTCCACTAGATAGAGAAACAACAGGGGATAAAACTACTCGTTAACAAGCGGTTAGCGCAATAGTCTGCCGCAATTATAAGTTAACGATCTGAGTCGATGAACAGCCGAATGGTAGAGTGGGGAAACAATTAAAAGCCGGAGCCGCCTATGTACACTATCGCTGTGACATCCACCGCTGATGCGGGAATTCATTCTCTCATCGCCGCCCTTGATCGTTACCAAATGGCGCTTTATCCACAGGAGAGTAATCATCTGGTCGATTTATCACAGCTGCCGCAGGAGCAACTGATACTGTTGGCTATTCGCCACGGTGAACAGGCTATTGGCTGCGGAGCCATTGTTGTCGGTGAGGGGGGGCGCGCAGAAATGAAGCGTGTGTACATTGACGACACGCATCGCGGACAACGGTTGGGTGAAAAATTGTTGGCTGAACTCGAGCGTGCCGCGTGGCAACGTGGTTGCCATACGCTGCAATTAGAAACGGGAATCCATCAGCACGCGGCCATTCGACTCTATGAACGCTGTGGCTATGAAGTGTGTGACGCGTTTGCCCCGTATCAGCCCGATCCGCTGAGCATTTTTATGACGAAAGTGCTGGCTCATCCAGTAACGCAATAAACGCCTCCAGCTGACGACTCATCGCCCCGCGTCGCCATACCAGCCAGGTCGTCAGCCAGCGCCATTTCTCGGCCAGCGGCCAGGCCGATACCTGGTGGTGACCGGGCATACTTTCCAACATGCTGCGCGGTATCAGCGCTAAACCGGCCCCGGCTATCACGCAGGCTAACATGCCGTGATAAGACTCCATTTCGTGGATACGACCCGGCATGGCTTTGTCTGCATGAAACCAGCTTTCAAAATGACGACGATAAGAGCAGTTGGCGCGAAACGCGTAGATACTCACCCCGTTCACCTCGCTGGCGCGCGTAATCGGCGGATGCCCGTGGGCGGCGACTAACATCATCTCTTCCTGGTACACCGGCATACCATCAAGACCTGGATGCAGTATGGGCCCATCAATAAACGCCGCGCTTAGCGTACCTTCAAGCACGCCATCGGTCATGGTGCCTGAAGGCCCGGTCGCCAGATCGAATTGGATGCGCGGGTAGCGCTGATTATAACGTGCGAGCGTTTCCGGAATACGCACGGCGGCGGTGCTTTCCAGCGCACCCAGAGCAAACAAACCCTGGGGCTCATCGCCAGAGACGACCATTCGCGCTTCATCGACCAGCGCAAGGATCTGCTGGCTATAGCGAAGAAAACTGTGTCCAGCAGGAGAAAGGCGCAGACGCTGGTTCTCGCGGATAAATAGCTCAACGCCGAGATCGGCCTCCAGTTGACGAATGCGGGTCGTCAGGTTGGAAGGTACGCGGTGCACCTTCTGCGCGGCTTGGGTAATGCTACCGGTCTGGGCGACGGCGTTGAACATTTCCAGTTGAGTTAAGTCCATGGTGTTCTCGTATCGTGAATGTTTCGGTTAATATTATTCAGTTTTCATAAATAGCAGAATAGGCGAGGATGTCACCACTGCGCAATTGACGAGGAAAGAAAAAATGAATTCACCTGCAACCCACGCTGTTTCGATTAACCCGGCTACTGGCGAAACGATTTCCTCGCTGCCTTGGGCGACGACGGCAGAAGTCGATGTTGTGATTGGTCTTGCTGATAATGCTTTTCGCCAATGGCGTAAGACTTCTGTTACCCAACGCGCCGATGCGCTACGTGCCGTTGGCCGCGTACTGCGTGAACGCGATGAAGAGATGGCGCAGTGCATTACCCGTGAAATGGGGAAACCCATTAATCAGGCACGGGGTGAAGTGGCTAAATCTGCCCACCTCTGTGATTGGTATGCGGAACATGGCCCGGCTATGCTGGCGACCGAAGCGACTCAGGTTGAGCACAACCAGGCCGTTATCGAGTATCGTCCTTTAGGGCCGGTATTAGCCATTATGCCGTGGAACTTCCCGCTGTGGCAGGTGCTGCGCGGTGCGGTGCCGATTATGCTGGCGGGCAACAGCTATATTCTTAAGCATGCGCCTAACGTTATGGGCTGTGCGACGCTGATTGGCGACATTATTACGCAGGCAGGCGTACCTGCAGGCGTCTTTAATTGGGTCAACGCAACCAACGACGGCGTGTCGCAGACCATCAACGATCCGCGCGTGGCGGCAGTGACGGTTACCGGTAGCGTGCGTGCCGGGAAAGCAATTGGTGCACAGGCCGGTGCAGCGCTGAAGAAATGCGTGCTTGAACTCGGTGGCTCCGATCCGTTTATTGTTCTCAACGATGCAGACATCGATATGGCGGTGCAGGCGGCTGTCATTGGCCGTTATCAAAATACCGGACAAGTCTGCGCGGCCGCAAAACGCTTTATCGTGGAAGCAGGTATTGCCGAAACCTTTACGCAGAAGTTTGTCGAAGCAGCAAAAGCCCTGAAAATGGGTGATCCCGGTGAAGAGGAGAACTATCTGGGGCCAATGGCGCGTTTTGATCTGCGCGATGAGCTGCACGATCAGGTGATGGCGACCGTTAAAGAAGGCGCAACTCTGCTGCTCGGTGGCGAGAAGCTCAGCGGTGAAGGTAACTATTATCCCGCGACGGTGCTCGCCGATGTGCTGCCTGATATGACCGCGTTCCGTCAGGAGATGTTTGGCCCGGTGGCGGCGATTACGGTAGCTAGCGACGCGGATCATGCGCTGGCTTTAGCTAACGACAGTGAGTTTGGTTTATCGGCTACCGTATTTACCGCCGATAGCGCGCAGGCGCAGCGTTTTGCCGACGAACTTGAGTGTGGCGGCGTCTTCATCAATGGCTATAGTGCCAGTGATGCTCGGGTCGCGTTTGGCGGTGTGAAGAAAAGCGGTTTTGGCCGTGAGCTGTCACACTTTGGCCTGCGTGAGTTCTGTAACGTGCAGACCGTGTGGAAAGATCGTCGCTAAGCGAAACGACGTAGCCATGCCACTCTGCTATACTCCCAGGCCGAAAATAGCCTGAGGGCAAGGAGCGTAAGTGGCTACGGTTATCAATAATGCCATGCTAACGTCGATTCTGAACGACGTACGTCCGCTGATTGGGCAGGGTAAAGTGGCGGACTATATTCCGGCACTGGCCTGCGTCAGCGGTAATAAACTGGGGATTGCTATCAGCACCGTTGACGGGCAGCACTTTAGCGCCGGCGACGCCAGCGAGCGATTCTCGATTCAGTCCATTTCAAAAGTTCTCAGTCTGGTGGTGGCGATGAACCACTATCAGGCTGAGGAGATCTGGCCGCGCGTTGGCAAAGATCCCTCCGGTCAGCCGTTCAACTCCCTTCTGCAGTTGGAAATGGAACAGGGCATTCCGCGTAATCCTTTTATTAACGCCGGGGCGCTGGTGGTCTGCGATATGTTGCAAGGGCGGTTAAGCGCGCCTCGTCAACGTATGCTTGAGATTGTGCGTAAGCTAAGCGGTGTCGACGATATCAGCTACGATCTGCAGGTCGCACGTTCGGAGTTTGAACATTCAGCGCGCAATGCGGCGATTGCCTGGCTGATGAAATCCTTCGGCAACTTCCATCACGATGTGACCACGGTTTTACAAAACTACTTCCACTATTGCGCGTTGAAGATGAACTGCGTGGAGCTGGCACAAACGTTCTTATTTCTGGCGAATCAGGGGCTGGCTCCGCATTTGGATAAACCGGTTATTTCGCCGATGCAGGCGCGGCAGGTGAATGCGTTAATGGCGACCAGTGGGATGTACCAAAACGCCGGTGAGTTTGCCTGGCGAGTTGGGCTGCCGGCGAAATCCGGGGTTGGCGGTGGGGTCGTGGCTATTGTGCCTCATGAGATGGCTATTGCCGTATGGAGCCCGGAGCTTGATGAAACCGGTAACTCGCTGGCAGGTGTGGCGGTGCTGGAAAAACTGACTCAACAAATAGGACGTTCGGTTTACTGATGGATACGCTGGAAAACCTGTTTTCGCGTCTACAGCGATCGCCGTTTCGCAGCCGTTTTCGGCTGGGCGAGAAAGAGCGGCAGTATTGTCTGGATAAAGGTGCCGAAGTGATTGACCGTCATGCGGCCGATTTTGTCGCCGGGCGTCTGGCTCCGGCGCAACCGAATAACGATGGCAAGCAAACGCCGATGCGCGGACATCCGGTATTTATTGCGCAACACGCGACGGCGACCTGCTGTCGTGGCTGTCTGGCAAAATGGCATCATATTCCCCAGGGACGAGCGCTGAGCGAAGCGCAGCAGCACTATATTGTGGGGGTTATTCATCACTGGCTCGTGATTCAGATGAATAAAACCGAGAGGTAGCACGCATAAGTTTAATCTGAAAAGCTATCTATTTTGATAGCTTGCTCAAACGAACGTCGCTCAATATGATAGGCCGGGCGACGTATCGGAATAAATTGTGTTATGAATAGTTTTGGCAAACTAATTGCGAATAATGGGGTGACAGGAACCCGGTTTGTCAGACGAATGTATCTGATGCGGATCCTTGGCACCTTTCTCTGCTTTTTTCCCATCCTTTCTGTGCTTATTGAGCGTCAGCAACCACAGTTCCTAATGATGCTGCTGGGCATCAATGCTTTTGTCTGGCCGACTGTCGCCTTTCTTCGTGCACGTAAAGCCCCCATGCCCAGGGAGGCTGAGCAACAAAATCTTCTGGTGGATGCGGCGGTGGGGGGATTTTGGATAGCCATGATGGCCTGCAACCCGCTGCCGTCGGTAACGATCGCGACGATCCTGATGACCGATAGACTCTCAGCCGGTGGCGTGAAGCTCATGCGTAAAGCGGCGGGAACCCTGCTGGCGGGGTTTGCCGTTAGCTGGGTACTTACCGGAATGCCTTTTACACCGTATGTCTCTCAGCGCACGATGCTGGCGACGCTGCCGCTGATTTCACTCTATGTGCTCGCACTGAGTCTTTTGACCGACAGTATCGCCGTGAAGCTGCGCTTGAAGAGCCAGGAGCTGGAACGGATTGCTATGCTCGATCCCCTGCTGGATATCGCGAATCGGCGCCTGTTGGAGCAGCGAATTGCCTGGGAACTTATTCGACTTAAGCAGCACTGTGGACATTCACTGCTGATGTTTATCGACCTGGATAATTTTAAAGAGATCAATGACAGTTTTGGCCATAAGGTTGGCGATGTGATGCTTAAAACCGTGTCGCAGATTTTGCAGATGGCTACGCGTCCTACCGATACGCCCGCACGTTTGGGCGGCGACGAGTTTGTTATCCTGCTACCGGATACTTCGCCCGAAGAGGGGCGTGCGATTGCTCAGCGGATTATGGACGCGACATCGGTGGTGACCGAACGTCCACATCATCATCAAACATTAACGCTGAGCATTGGTATTGCCGACGCACTACCGGAAATGAACGAAGTTACGGATTGGCTGCAGGCGGCAGACAGTGCGCTCTATGAAGCCAAGCGCCGTGGTAAAAATCAGATCTTCGCGCATTAAGACATACGAAAATCCAATGACGCTACCCGTTGTGTTATCAAATGGTTAACGAGATAGTGGTCTCTTCATTTTATGGGGAAGATCATGCACACATCCTTCACGCTTCATACTTTCACTGAGAACGATATTCTGGCACATCTCGATGCGCTGAGTGACGTTCTGTCTAACTGCGTTAATGGCGGCGCGTCAGTCAGCTTTATGCTGCCCTTTACTCTCGATGCGGCTCAGGCTTTCTGGCGTCGTACGGCGTCAAGCGTAGCGCGTGGCGAACGCGTGGTGCTGGTGGCGAAAAATGCCCAACAGCAGGTGGTAGGGACAGTCCAGCTCATCACCGATCAGCCGGAAAACCAGCCGCACCGTGCCGATGTTGCCAAGCTGCTGGTGCATGAATGTGCGCGACGCAGCGGTATTGCTCGGGCGCTGATGCAGCGGCTTGAAGAGGTGGCAGCCGATGCACAAAAATCCGTATTGGTATTGGACACGGCCACCGGGAGTGGCGCAGAACATTTTTATCAGCAATGTGGCTGGCAGAAAGTCGGTGAAGTCCCGCGCTACGCCTTAATGCCTGACGGAGAACTGACGGGCACCTCAATTTTTTACAAATTTTTATAGACTCGCTATTTATTCTCTCACTTTTGATCAAAACACGGTTTCATAAGCGGAAAATCTGATAAGTTATTACACCAATTGAGCAGGTTGTATGACTAATCCAGAAAGGAACCCATTGTGAAAACACTGAACCGCCATGATTTCCCCGGTGCCCAATATCCTGAGCGTATCATTCAGTTTGGCGAAGGAAACTTCCTGCGTGCGTTCGTTGACTGGCAGATTGATCTGCTGAACGAACACACCGACCTGAATTCTGGGGTGGTCATCGTCCGCCCAATCGCTAGCGATTTTCCACCGTCGCTCAGTACTCAGGATGGCCTGTACACGACAATTATTCGTGGCTTGAATGAGAAGGGCGAGGCGGTGAGCGATGCTCGCCTGATTCGCTCCGTCAACCGTGAAATCAGCGCCTACAGTGATTACGATGCGTTCCTGAAACTTGCGCATAACCCTGATATGCGTTTTGTTTTCTCCAATACCACTGAAGCCGGCATTAGTTATCACGCGGGTGACAAATTCGATGATGCGCCTGCGGTAAGCTATCCTGCGAAGCTCACTCGTCTGCTGTTTGAGCGCTTCAGCCACTTCAACGGTGCTGCAGATAAGGGTTGGGTTATCATTCCGTGTGAGCTGATTGATTACAACGGTGACGCGCTGCACGAGCTGGTTGTCCGCTATGCGCAAGAATGGGCACTTCCCGCTGAATTCATGAACTGGCTGAATGAATCTAATGCCTTCTGCTCTACGCTGGTGGACCGCATTGTCACCGGTTATCCGCGTGACGAGGCTGCTAAGCTGGAAGCTGAGCTGGGTTATAAAGATGGATTCCTCGATACCGCGGAACATTTCTACCTGTTTGTGATTCAGGGGCCAAAATCACTGGCTCGTGAACTGCGTCTCGACAAGCTGGCGTTGAACGTATTGATTGTCGACGATATTAAGCCTTATAAAGAACGTAAAGTGGCGATTCTTAACGGCGCGCATACGGCGCTGGTACCGGTGGCGTTCCAGTCTGGTATTGATACTGTTGGCGAAGCGATGAACGACGCTGAAATCTGCGCCTTCGTTGAAAAAGCGATATATCAGGAAATTATTCCGGTATTAGATTTGCCAAAAGATGAGCTGGAATCCTTTGCCAGTGCGGTTACCGGCCGTTTCCGCAACCCGTACATTAAGCACCAGTTACTGTCTATCTCGCTTAACGGGATGACCAAATTCCGTACCCGTATTCTTCCTCAACTGCTGGCAGGGCAGAAAGCGACGGGTAAACTGCCTGCTCGTTTGACCTTTGCTCTGGCGGCCCTGATTGCGTTTTATCGCGGTGAACGTAACGGTGAAGCCTATCCGGTACAGGATGATGCGCACTGGATTGAACGCTATCAAAAACTGTGGGCTCAGCATCGCGATCAGCAGATCAGCACCGCTGATTTGGTGAAAGCGGTACTGTCAGTCAGCGATCACTGGGAACAAGATCTTACACAGGTTTCTGGATTGGTCGAACAGGTTGCAGTTGACCTCGACGCAATCCTGAACTTAGGCATGCGTAAAGCCGTTCAGCCACTGTGCTGATGGTGTTTTAGCGTGATGCAACCCGGCTCAGGCCTAACGCTTTAAATTTAAGATTGAGATACCCGGGGTGACTGCCGGGTTTGGCGTCCTTCCGGGAGCCAAATCCCGGCGTTTCCCCTCATCGCTAAGCTTAAGTTAATGGAGTTAGGGCTCGAGCCGCTTTTTTAGGGCATTATGTGCGATTAATTAGTTACAACATACATATTGAGTGTTGTTGCTATCCCAATGAAACATCGTGCAAAACCTGGTTGTCTGACAGGAATCAGGAGGGCGATAGCATACCACTGCGATGCGTCTGCTGCTTGAATACATGACATAGATCACGTTTAATATACAAATTGTTAACCAGATTGATAAAAACATGATCGTCCGTCCTCACCAGCACTGGCTGGCTCGTATCTTTGTCTGGCACGGTTCCGTGCTACCGAAAATTTTCTCCCGTCTGTTACTTAATTTTCTGCTTTCCATTGTTGTCATTCTTATCTTGCCCTGGTATTCGTCTTTAGGGTTCAAGCTGACCGTCGCGCCATTCAGCATTCTTGGCGTGGCAATTGCCATTTTCCTTGGTTTTCGTAATAACGCTTGCTACGCGCGTTACGTCGAGGCGAGACAGCTCTGGGGGCAGTTAATGATTGCCTCGCGCTCGTTGTTACGGGAAGTGAAAAACACGCTGCACAATGCTCCGCAACTGGGGGAGTTCGTTGGCCTGCAAATTGCCTTCGCTCACTGCTTACGCCTGACTTTGCGTCGCCAACCCATTCGCGCAGTGCTGGCCAGCTATCTGTCTGATGAACATTTGGCACAGGTGACGGCGGCTCAATCGCCGGCGAACCGTCTGTTGCTGATTATGGGAGAGTGGTTAGCCCAGCGGCGGAGAGAAGGGGAACTGTCGGACATTTTGTATCACAGTCTCAACATCCGCTTAAACGATATGTCGATCGTACTGGCGGGCTGCGAGCGCATTGCGAATACACCGGTCCCGTTTGCCTATTCCCTGATCCTGCATCGTACCGTGTATCTGTTCTGCATCATGTTGCCGTTTGCCCTGGTGGTGGATCTCCACTATATGACGCCTTTTATTTCAGTTCTGATTTCGTACACTTTCATCTCTTTAGATACACTTGCGGAAGAGCTTGAAGAACCCTTCGGTATGGAAAATAATGACTTGCCGCTGGATGCTATCTGCAACGCCATCGAGATCGATTTGCTGCAAATGAATGATACGCCACAGATACCTTCCCGGATTACCGTCGATAAGTACTATCAACTAACCTAAAAGGTGGCGTTGTGACCGTAAAATTTCGTCCCATTCAACCTGAGGATAAGGCGCAGTGGCTCGCGTTGTGGAAAGGGTATACCGAGTTTTATGAAAGCCAGGTCCCGGATGTGGTTACTGAACATACCTGGGCTAGAATCAACGATGACGCATCGTTGATGTTTTGCCGCGTCGCGGTTGTTGACGGCATCGTGGCAGGCTTCGCCGTTTGTGTACTTCATGAAGGAACCTGGGTGACCGCGCCAATCTGCTATCTGGAAGATCTGTTTGTTGATCCGACGTATCGCGGTAAGGGTGTGGCGCGGCAGCTGATACAATTCGTGCTAAATGAGGCGAAAGAGCAGGGATGGTCACGTTTCTACTGGCATACTCGTATTCATAACCCGGCGCGTAAGCTTTATGATGAATTCGTCGCAGCCGACGATTTTGTTCGCTACAGTGTGACGCTCTAACCGCAATGCGCGGAATAAATCATTAAGGTTTTCCATGTTTAATGGTTGTACCGACATAGGGAGAATCAAAATGGAAAAGAGAATCGAAACGGCCGTTAACGTTATTTTGTTCATTTCGCTGTTTGCGACCGCTTGGGATTTATCGCTGGTACAGGCCTTAAACTGGTAACCGTAAACGCGACATCCTCTCGGGCGTAGCGAGTTGCTGCGCCCTTAATCACTCCCCAAATCTCCGTTAATCAACGGCTTTTAGGCCGATTACCCACAAGGTTGTGCACCGTTTCTGTGGATAACATTTCACTTGGACGCACTTCCCTGAAACGTTCTACGCCACTCCTGCGGGCTAACTCCCAGTTTTTCGCGGAAGGCCTGACGAAAGGTCACCGAAGACTGAAATCCCGACCGTTCAGCAACCCGTTCTATTGATAACTCGCTGGTTTCCAGCAGTAGCTGGCTACGGCGTAACCGCTCGGTCGTTATCCATTCCCCTAATGACATACCGGTTGCTTTCTGAAAGTGACGAGTCAGCGTTCGGCGACTCATTGCCGCCTGCTCGGCGAGATTATCGATGTTATGCGGTCCTTCAAGATTGGCTTGTAAATACTCCAGCAGCTGGTTAATACGATTATCGCCGGTGCGGTGCGGCACCGCATGCTCTATATACTGTGCCTGACCACCTTCACGGTATGGTGGGGTGACCATCCGGCGGGCGATTTGATTGGCGACGCTGGCGCCAAATCGCTGGCGAATGACATACAGACAGCAGTCCAGCGCGGCCGCGGTCCCTGCTGAGGTGATTATTCCGTCATCTTCCGTGTACAGAACGTTGACGTCGAGATTGACGTGAGGGAACAGACGCTGGAAGGCCTTTTCAAACTCCCAGTGCGTGGCGGCCTGGCGGTGGTCGAGCACACCCGCATAGGCGAGGACGAACGTCCCCAGACAAAGTCCAACCAGCGTCGCGCCATTGTTTCGTGCCTTAACGAGCGCCTCCAATAACGCCGGTGACGGTTTTTCATCCACCTGTCCCCAAAATGGAACGATGACGATGTCAGACTGCGCTAGCATATCGAAATCGTGCGTAGCCTGCACCGCGGTACCTTCCTTAGACCACACGAGCCCCGGGTTCTCCGCGCAGATATAGCGCGTGAAACGCTGTTGTTCACCAAGGTTTTCACCAAAGAGAATGAGCGGTACCGAAAAGTGAAAGGTACTAAAACCTTCGCTGGCAACGATCGCAACCGTGGTTGGCATACCGCTATTCTCCACTGTGTATGATTATAACGTGACACTGTCACCGTCATCTGGTGCGCTGACAAACGATTGTATTTCATTATCTTGCGCATACTGCAGCAGTTCACGCCGCGTGACCAGACAGTGGTTGACCGCTTCCATATGGGTGGCAACAATGTGCGCCCGTGGCAGAGTCTGATGCGCCTTCAATACATCTTCTTTGCCAAAAATGATCGGGCCAAAGCCCAACAAATGTGCCCAGCCGGTGTTCATGATGACCACACCCGGTTGGTAATGGCGCATATTATCAGCAACATCATCAATCCAGATAGAATCGCCCACGAGATACAACGTTTTTTCTGCGGGATGTTGAAACACCACACCACAGGCTTCACCTAGCCGTTCGGCCAATTCGGGAATGGCATAAGCGTCATCTGAACCGTGCTGGCCGCTGGTTTTGGTGAGTTGAATATCGCCGAAACGGCTCTCTGCGGAAAGTTGGCGCAGCTGTGTAAAACCTTGTGCCCGCAAAATGGCTTCATCGCTGCTATTTTGTACATAAATTAACATTGATTTAGGAATGTGCGCTGCTGCCGCTTCATCCCAGTGGTCTGGGTGGGTATGCGTCACGATGATGGCATCGACGTCGAGCAGCGCATCGATAGTGGTCGGCAGTTCAACCATCGGGTTGCGAATCTCTGCGCGTGCGCTGCCGCTAAATCCGGGGTAGGCCCCTTTTTTGGCCAACATTGGATCAATTAAAAAACGTTTACCGGCATAAGTGATGATCTGAGTTGCGTTCCGAATCTGTGTGATTTTCATGGCTGAGTTCCTGTGACTTTGCTATCTGTTGACAACATTATGAAGGACCCCATGATTTCTGCCGCTGGCCAAAAGACAACTTTCGATGATATTGGGCCAATCGTTGCACTCTGATTCTGCAATGATGCCATTTGGGCATAGTAACCATGAAAAATGAGTATGAAGTGCGGGGTGAAAACCATAGACAGTGGCGTTATTTTGTATTTATCATACAAATAAATTAAGCCATAGCGCCTCCGCGATTTTTCATTCACTGACGGGTTTTCTGATTATGTCTGCAGAAGTTAATGCTCTGATAATGCTTGCACAGCTCAATGAATCTAAAGGTTTTTTTCGACGCGCACTGTGCATCTGGCAGGATATTTCCGTCAGCGTGCTTGCCACAAGTGAACAATGTCGAATGGCATGGGATAAAATCAATCTTTGTCGCCTACAGCTACAAATGAAAGCAGTGCCGGAGGCGGCCTCTGGAAATTCGCGGAAACAAGATGTGGAGCGCGATAAAATAAAGATTCAGCAGTTATTACAGCAGGGTTATAGCATTAAAGAGATTCAGCTGATGACTGGCAGATCGAGCGCGTTTATATACAAATATAACCCGAAAACGAAAGCGATTCATTAATAGCTGGATGGGGGAACGCCAAACGCCTGACGAAATGCGTAGCTAAAGGCCGCGGTGCTGGAATAACCCACTTCAAGAGCAACCGCTGTCACGTTTTTATTCTTTTTGAGAATCATCACTGACTCAAGAATACGCATCTTTTGTTTCCAGGCGCTAAATGGCATCCCGGTCTCTTTTTTAAAGTGGCGTGAAAATGTTCGGGCGGACATGCCAAGATGACTCGCCCAGTCTTCCATCGCGTGTTCCAGCCCCGGTGATTCCTGGATGGTGCGGCAAATCTTCATTAGCGCCGCGTTCTGCGGCCATGGCAGCATCAACTCCACTTCCGGTAGTTGTAAAATCACATCCAGCAATACGCTGACAAGTTTTCCTTCTTTACCTTTTACATCAAAACGTTCTGCCGTATTGGTCGTGGCGTAGTGAATAAACTCGCGCACAAAATCGCTGATGGCGACTACCTTACATTCATCAATCGGCGACGGTAAAAAGTCAGGTTCAATGTCTATATTTTCCAGATGCACATCGTCCAGTGCCCAGACGGCATGATCGGTATTATGCGGGATCCAGATTCCGTAGTGAGCCGGGATCACCCAGCATTTCCCCGCGACATCAATACGCATGCTGCCTTGACGGGCGAAGTGAAACTGGGCGAAGGCATGGCGGTGCCTATCAACATGGTTGTTGGCAGCAAGCACGTAGGAGCGGAAGTAGACCGGCTGCGGCAGCGCCTTCATCGAGTCATCCGGTGAAGAGATCCAGCGTTTCGCAGGCACAGGGGAGAAATCCATTATTTGGCTTCTATTCGATAAATATTGTCCTCACATCATAATACATACCATCCCGTTATCAATAATAATCTTACCCAGAATATACTGACTCAATTATGGATAGGATCATGGCCACGGTTTGCTCAGACGTAATAAGTATTAATGAATTAAACGATAACTGGTCTCGAATGGGTAACGATCTCCTCCGTCAGGCCGATATTATGATTAATGGCGTGCGGCCGTGGGATATTCAGGTGCATCATGCCGACTTTTTCAAACGCGTATTTCAACAGGGTTCACTCGGTTTGGGTGAAAGCTATATGGAAGGGTGGTGGGATTGTGAACGTCTCGATATCCTTTTTTATAAAATATTAAAAGCCAAACTGGATAAACAGGTTCCCGGAAATCTGAAAGATATCTTGCGTATTGCCAGCGCCCGTCTTTTTAATCTGCAATCGCGCAGTCGTTCCTGGATAGTGGGTAAAGAGCATTATGATATCGGTAACGATCTCTTTACCCTGATGCTCGATCCTCACATGCAATATTCCTGCGGCTATTGGAAAGAGGCCGAGACGCTCGAAGACGCGCAGAATGCAAAACTGAAAATGATCTGCGAAAAGCTCAAACTGCAACCGGGTATGCAGCTGCTGGATATTGGCTGTGGTTGGGGAGGGCTCGCGGCTTATGCCGCGCGTCATTATGGTGTTAGCGTTGACGGCGTGACCATTTCACGTGAACAACAAAAATTGGCACAGCAGCACTGTGACGGGCTCGATGTGTCGATTTTGCTCCAGGACTATCGCGATCTGAGTAAAACCTACGACCGCATTGTTTCTGTCGGGATGTTTGAACATGTCGGGCCAAAAAACTACGACACCTATTTCAGCGTGGTTGATCGCTGCCTGAAACCAGACGGCATTTTCTTATTACACACGATCGGTAGCAATGAAACCGGGGTCAACGTTGACCCGTGGATCAACAAGTACATCTTCCCGAATGGATGTTTACCCTCTATTCGTCAGATTGCCAACGTCAGTGAGTCTCGGCTTATTATGGAAGACTGGCATAACTTTGGCAGCGACTATGATAAGACGTTGATGGCGTGGCACCAGCGATTTAACGCCGCATGGCCTGAGCTGGCTCCGCATTACACTGTGCGTTTTCGTCGAATGTTTAACTACTATCTGTGTGCCTGTGCCGGGGCGTTTCGTGCGCGGGACATCGAACTTTGGCAAGTGTTGTTCAGCCGAGGCGCAGAAGGTGGAATGTACGTTTATCGCTAGCCGATACCAACGGGCCGGGGCATTCCCGGCTTTCGTTGATACATTCACTATCAAGCTATAAATCCATTTTATTGTATTTTATTCGGCGTAACGTCCTATAAATCCCATATTTTGTGGTTTACATTCTCTTTCCATTTTACGGATGTAAATCTATAATATTGGGTATTAACTTCAACCATTCGAGTTAAAACACATTATGTTGGATTTATCACTTAGTAAACCTGCTGAAGTGGTTAAACTACTTTGTGGTCGGTTACGCCAGGAACGACTGACTCAGCAGGCGACACAAGCCGAGATCGCCGCAAGAGCGGGGATTGGTGTGAATACGGTGTCTAATCTGGAAGCGGGACGAAATGTCAGCTTTGACAGCCTGGTCCGCGTCGCGATGGTACTGGGTTTTGCCAATGAACTGGAATCCTTATTCAAACCTCGTGTCGACAGCCTTGACGATATTCTGCGTTATGAAAAAAGCGCTAAACGCCAACGGGTGAAACGGAAGGGTGACAATGCCTGACATGATTGAAGTGTATTATCAAGGCTTTGGAGAACGCTGGCTTTGGGGCCGGCTTATCACTTCGACTGCGCTGACCGGGCGTCCGATGATTGCTTTTGAATATAGCGAAGAGGCGATTAAAAAGGGGCTTGAGCTATCGCGTATGACCTTACCTCTTAATGGTCCGCGCCTAAGGCGTGATTTTCCACCTCACCAGTTAGGGTTACCTGGCCCGGTTTACGACGCCTTACCCGACGGTTGGGGGATGCTACTCATGGACCGGCTTTTCAAACGCCGAGGACTTAATGCTGCACGGGTTGGGCCACTGGAACGCCTGACCTATATTGGTGATAGCGCCATGGGGGCCATGACGTTCCACCCGGTACAACCGGATGGGGCGGAAACCGTAAAAGAGAATGTGCCGCTTGCCCAATTGGCTGCCGAAGTGCAGGCCGTGTTGAGCGGTGAAGGCGGCGAGTTTTTACAAACATTGCTCCAGATGGGAGGCTCGCCGCAAGGGGCAAGGCCAAAAGTTCTGTTATATCGTGACCCACAGACTCAGCAGTTCACCACGGTTTCTCAACCGGGCCTTGAAGCCTGGCTGGTTAAATTTCCAGCGCAGCGTGAACATCCAGAAGTGTGCGCGATAGAAGCGGTGTACGCAGAGTGTTTGCGCCAGTGCGCAATTGCAACACCCGACACGGCCTGGTTTGCGCTACCCGATGGGCAAGCCGCCTTTGCCAGTAAGCGTTTCGATCGCCATCTTGGCCAACGTGTACCCATGCAAAGCCTGGCGGCATTTACCGGCGCTAATTATCAGCTTGCCGGTTCTCTCGATTACGTTAACTTCCTGCGCGCAACGCAAATATGTACCAATGATGTTCGGGAAAAAGTTCGTGCGTTTGAGCGCGTCGTTTTTAACGTGATCTTTAATAATCGCGACGATCACCCTAAAAACTTTGCTTATTTAATGGCGGAAAATGGCCAATGGTCGCTGGCTCCGGCGTTCGATGTGACCTTCAATGAAGGGCCGGGCGGCTATCACCAAATGGATGTGATGGGGGAAGCGTTAGATATTGAGCGTCAGCATATTGAAGCGTTAGGGCTGCAGGAGGCCGAACTCACCAGCGCGCAAATCGCTGCCCTGATTACCCGCTATAGCGCAGTGGGAAGCGCTTTCTCAGAGACTGCTCGCGCCTGCTATCCAGGACAGATAACGGAGGAAACGCTCTGCTATATTCAGCAGCAGATTGACACTAATATTGCGCGGCTACAGCGCTAATCGACTGTCGCTTTACGTCAGAAATTGCCACACCGGGAGATAACCGGTGTGGCGTATCCGTTAAAACATGGAATAGAGCAGCGCTGATACGGTCAGCACACCGCAGATCATAACCATCATGGAAACCAGTCCACGCAGTGGTTTCAACGCTGGACGGGTGAAAATTAACCACGTTGGGATAATAAACAGGAATATCGCAATCAGTGGTCCGCAGACGGTTTCAATCATATTGATAACATCTGGGTTTATATAAACCACCAACGATGTGACAATAAACATCAATACTGAAATTGCTAACTTAATATGCTTAATCTGGCTAGCGCGCTTTATTTTGAACAGGTCCGCCGCCAACACATTAAAGGTTTCGGCAACCGGCATTGAAATCCCTAAAAATGATTTGGTCATCCCCAAAATAGCAATAAACGGTGCCAGATAAAGAATGGCGCTCATCCCGCCGTTACCACCAATGACCGATAACACGTTCAGGTTCTGCGCTTTCGCCATCTCAAATGTCTCGCGAGGCGTACTCAAAATACAGCTCAACACGAAGAAGATGATGCTGAAAAAAATGAGCGCGTAGGCACGACGAATCACGCGTACGGACTGGCTCTCACCTCCATGTCCCGGCTCACGATACCAGGATGCCAGCGCCGGAATAAGCGGAGCCGAGCACAGTGAAAAGGCAATTAACGGCAGCGTGAGCCATAAATCTTTCAGCGAACTGCTCATTGATGACGATTGCGTCTGCTGCCAGGCATGGGTGATATTGCTGAAATCCCACGCGGGGATCTGCGAGGCGGCTATTGCGATGATGGCAATGGCAAACGGTAGAGCCAGCGCACTCATGGTGCTGACGACCTTATCGCGACCTTTACTCAACACGAGGTGCAGAATAAGCAGTACGACCAAAGTCAGGATGCCACGGTTAATTCCAGCGACGTGCAGCCGCTCCGTTAAAAAGTGGCTCAGGGCATTTATCAACGAAACCGCGTACACCAGCGTGACCGGGTAATGCGCGACGCAGAAAAACAGCTTCATTGCCTGACGGCCTTTGACACCGAAAAATGACCCAAACAATGGCAACGTTTGATCGGCTTGGTCGTGGCCTTGGTGATCACGCATAAATACGCGACAGATGAGCACATGCGGAATCAGCGCGAGGGGGATGGCGAGTAGGAGTAGCATAAGAAAGATCAGCGGGCCGCGCGTACCAATTTCAACCGGTAGGAACAGCGTACCTGCTCCTACCGTTGCGCCATAAACACCCATCATCCAGATGGTATCTTTTGGGGTCCATTGAGGACGAGACTGCGCTGTTTCTTTAATCATAATACTCATAAATATTGAAAAATAACGCGAACGTTAACGGTGAGTTATTTGGGGTAACGTGAAAGGGGAAGAAAAATAAGTGGAGTAAATGCTTTATATATTTACAGCAGTTATGTCTTGCATACCTTTAATTTGATACTACTGGCTATTCTGCACGAGCAGCAAGTGGTTTTTGGAGTTATTCGGAAATTTACCGACATTGATAATAATATTTCACATTATGGTAACGTATTGACTGCGAAGAAAAGAATCGGTGAGGATTCACCGATTCTTTCAATGATTAATTACCCCAGCGATCTTTGAGGTAATTCACTGCGTCCTGCGTTTGAGGCTGTTCGAGATAGCCTTCACGGAAGAGGATCGTGCCGTTAATGTTGCTGGCAGATTCATTGAGGTCGATCTGTTTTTTCAGCTCCGGTACGCCGCCTTCAATGGTCCAGTCGGGCTCATTCTTTGAGGGCTCGCCGATTTTATACAGCGCAATGCCAATGTAGAGGCGCGTGTTGGTTGGCTTAACGACATCTGCCCACCATTTTGCCAGCACATCGTAGCGCGCAGCATCGCGGGCAAATGGCCAGTACAGCTGCGGAGCAATGTAGTCGAGCAAACCTTGCTGCACCCATTGGCGGGTATCGGCATAAGACTCGTCGTAAGCCGCGGCACCGCGCGTATCCGAACCCGCAGGATCGTGCGAGCGGTTACGCCACACGCCGGCCGGGCTCACGCCAAATTCCACATTAGGATTAAGCTGCTTAATAGTGCGCGATACCTGAGATATCAGCTGCTGGGTATTGTGGCGACGCCAGTCGGCTTTGGAGGCAAATCCCTGGCCATATTGGCGGAAAGTGGCATTGTCATTGAGCGCAGAGCTACGAGTTTCAGTATAAAAATAGTCGTCAAACTGTACGCCATCGATAGGGTAGCGAGAAACCACCTCCGCCACGATGCTGGTTATCCAGTCTCGTGCTTCCGGGATGCCCGGGTCGACAACAAAACGATCGCCAGATGTGCGGATCCAGTCGCGGTGCAGCACATAAACGCTAGGCGGCGATTGCGTCAGCGTATTGTTGAGCGCAGCAATGGTTGATGGTTTTGTGTTTACCGATACCCGGTATGGGTTAAACCATGCATGCACTTTCATTCCGCGCTTATGGGCTTCATCTAGCACGAACTGCAGCGGGTCATACCCAGGATATTCGCCAATATTACCGGTCATCATATCCGACCACGGCAAAATGCTGGATTGCCACAGCGCAGTCCCATCCGGCTTGACCTGAAAGAAGATGGTATTAATTCCAAGACTCTTGAGGTTGTCGAGCTTCGCCCGCATGGCCGTTTGTTGCTGGTTAATACGCAACGTGCTGCTGCCGGCATTAATGGAACTGATTGGCGGCCAGTCCAGGCGGGACACCGTTGTTAACCAGACGCCGCGCATCGGTTCATTGCTGTGTTCGGTTTTACCCGGCGTTGAGGTAGACGGTGATTTAACCGGGGTCTTTGAGTCACAGCTCACCAATAAAAGTGCGGCGGCAATCAACGCGCCGGCCGTTTTCATTTTCGACATACGGGAAAAGCTAAAAGAACGGAGAGTCATAGATTCGGTTGTTCGGGTTGTCACGAGTGAGGAACATTCTCTTACTATTGGCGATGAAGTCAATCGCAAAGCCAGCAGAGAATAGGGGCTTTGTTTATCCAGAACAATGAATCTGCTGTTGGAGCGAAGCGATCCCTTATTATTTTGATAAAAAACGATTATTACTTTGAGAAAACTGCTTATCGATGGTGAGCGAAGTGTCTGAAAAAACGCGCTACCGCTGCAGCCAGGCCAGAAGCAGCGCCAATGCGGGGATTAAAAATAGAAGATAAAATCGAAACGACTCGATAGCCCAAGGTTGAGACCTGCCTGAACGACAGGCAGGCTCATCCAGAAAAGTACGATTGCGGAGAGAACAAGACGAATGAGCATAGTGTTTCCTGATAGTGAGCGTGAATAACGTGGCGCTGGGATGTGACTCCCAGCGCCCAATGGCGATTATTCATCCGGGTGTTGCTGTTTTTTCACCTTACGCAGCAGTAAAAACATCCGCATTGTGCGTGGCTGTCGCTGCGATGCTGGGGTATCGGGAATCAGGCCGGTATGTTTGTTGTAGCCGTTGAAAAACAGATTCAAGGTGACGGCGCTGAAGGTGGCCAACATGATCCCGCTGTGCAGCAGCGGTTGTAGTGCAGTCGGGAACTGTGAGAAAAAGTCCGTTGAAAGGGTTGGCGTCAACCCCACGCCAAGACTGATGGCCACGATGTAGAGGTTGTAACGGTTAGTGGAATAGTTAATCCGCGCCAAAATGCGGATCCCAGTGGCGAGGACCATACCAAACATCACAAGCCCTGCACCTCCCAGCACGAACTGGGGAATTGAAGCCACCAGCACCGCCATTTTAGGCACCATGCCGAAGATAATCAGAATACCGCCGGAAGCCACGCAAACCCAGCGGCTATGTACGCCAGTAACGCCCACCAGCCCGATATTCTGCGAAAATGAGGTATGCGGGAAACTGTTGAAAATGCCGCCAAAAATCGTGCCCACACCGTCAACTCGCAGTCCCCGCACGATATCCTGCGGGGTAAGCTTACGGCCAACGATCTCGCCCAGCGCCAGGAACATGCCCATCGACTCAATAAACACGATGATCACCACGGCGGTCATGGTCAGAATAGAGATGGGATCAAAAACCGGTGTACCCAATGCAAACGGAGTTACGATGGCGAACCACTTTGCATTATATAAACCGGCGAGATTAACCTCATTCATCATCATCGACAGAACAAAACCAAAAATAATGCCCAGCAGCACGGCTACGTTCGACATAAAGCCTTTGGCAAATCGGGTAACCAGCAGAATAAATAGCAGTACAGCAAATGAAATACCGAGATAAACGGGGCTACCATAATGAGGATTGCCTTTACCGCCAGCGGCCCAGTCAATACCGACCTGAATAATACTCAGACCAATCGAGGTAATGACAACACCGGTTACCAAGGGTGGAAATAATGGCATCAGTTTGCCGATTAACGGTGCAATCAGCGTGGTGATAATCCCTGCGCCAATGGTCGCACCAAAAATCCCCATCAAACCAATATCCGGGTTAATCCCAATGGCAATCATCGGCGTCACCGCTGCAAAGGTGACGGACATAATGACCGGCAGGCGAATGCCCAATACGCGGCCAATGCCGATACATTGCAATAAAGTCACGATCCCGCAGCAAAAAAGGTCTGAGCTTATTAAAAGTGCTACGGTATCTTTACTGAGACCAAGACGGTTGCCAATCATTAAGGGGACGGCAACCGCACCTGCGTACATCACCAAAACGTGTTGTAAACCAAGGATGACCAACTTTCCCGGAGGAAGCAGGCGGTCCACCTCATCAGTCGCCTGGTGGCTATCGGTCACCGAAGGGGGTTGAGAATCAATGGCGCTCATAATTGTTTCTCCAGAAGGTATTTACACAGGCCTGACATGGCCCTCAACGGATAAATATAAGGATGCAGAACACGCCTATGCGTCATGCTTAGGTGATGCCAGTTTTGCTAACTGCAGCGATAAAAATGCCGAACTGGGTGGGGCATCACATAAAAAACAGAATAAAAAGAAAGAAGCGGCAGAAATTGAATGGACTTGATGAATATCGTCTCACAATGAGATAAGTCTCATGAGGAGGTATCGCAATTTGATTCTTTGAAAATTGAATATCTATTTTTAGCGGTGGAATTAAACAAGGTTTTTTAGATCTCGCTCGCAAAAATAAGCCATGGTCGCCATTAAGTATAAAGCGTGTCTAATTATTGCATAGCAACCCTTGATGAGATGAATAAATAACAAAAGGGAAGCCGATGAATAAATTTATTTTTGCCGATACGTCACGCTGTATTGGCTGCTATGCCTGCGAAATCGCCTGCGTTACGGCTCACCATGATGATACCTGGCCTCAGCGGCGGCAGGATTATCAACCTCGACTGAATGTTATTTCCCAGCCTAAAGAGAGCCATGTCGCAACCTGTCGCCACTGCAATGACGCACCATGCGTGGCCTCATGCCCGACTGCTGCTCTCTATCTCGCCGACAACAGTATTCAGCTTAACCCGCAAAAATGTATTGGCTGTAAAAACTGCGCCGTCGCGTGCCCATTTGGCGCCATCAGGATGGTGGCAGCCAATAAGGGTTCGCCACAGCTGGCGCAAAAATGCGATCTCTGCCGTGACCACGCCAGCGGGAAGCCTGCCTGCATTCGCGTTTGTCCCACGCAGGCTCTGCGTTTAATGGATGAGCCTGAATTAAACGCTTTAGGTCGTGACAGGCGAAAAAAGATCGCACAAGGGCAGCCGGGGCAACCTCGTCTGCTTAGCTATCGCGAGACATTTCTCGCCAGGCCACCACGCGTTGGCGCTCGGAAAATCGCGGCGGCCACACGGAAAATGCATTTTGCTGAGATCTACCACGGTTTGAATCAGCAAGAGGCTGAATATGAAAGCGATCGCTGCCTGCACTGCGCCAGTAAAGCACAATGCAACTGGACTTGCCCGCTACATAACTCAATCCCCGAATTTCTTCGTCTTGTACAGCAAGGCAAGATCGTCGAAGCCGCAGAGCTTTGTCATCAGAGCAGCTCGCTGCCGGAAATCTGTGGTCGGGTTTGCCCACAAGAGCGGCTGTGTGAAGGGGCATGTACGCTCAAGAACGCCGGCGGTTCGGTCATGATTGGCAATCTGGAGCGCTATATCACCGATACGGCGCTGGCCATGGGCTGGCGTCCACAGGTTGGTGCCATCACGCCGCGTAAGGAGCGCGTTGCCATTATTGGCGCCGGCCCAGCGGGGCTTGGCTGTGCGGATATTCTGGCGCGAGCGGGCGTTCAGGTGGATGTTTTTGATAAACATCCAGAAATTGGCGGCCTGCTGACTTTCGGCATTCCGCCTTTCAAACTGGATAAAGATCTTCTCCGCGTCAGGCGGACGTTATTTAGCGAAATGGGCATAACGTTCTACCTCAACCAGGAGGTGGGGCGCGACATCACATTTGGCCATCTGGTCGATGAGTACGATGCGGTGTTTCTTGGTGTAGGCACCTACGGGTTGATGGCGGCGGGGCTGGATGGGGAAGAGGCTCCTGGCGTTATTCAAGCGCTACCATTCCTCACGGCCAGCACTCGGGAAGTCATGGGACTTGAAGCCAGTGCAGAATATTCGCTCATCGAGCTTAAAGACAAACACGTCGTGGTGTTAGGCGGTGGGGATACGGCGATGGACTGCCTGCGTACGGCGGTACGTCGCGGCGCGGCCAGCGTAACCTGTGCCTATCGGCGTGATGAAGTCAGCATGCCTGGCTCCAAAAAAGAGGTGATAAATGCGCGGGAAGAAGGCGTCGAATTTCAGTTTAATGTTCAGCCGCAGTACATTCAGCGCCATCGGAAAGGGCACATCACCGGCATCGGCATGATCCGTACCGATATGGGTGAGCCGGGTGCCGATGGCCGTCGTCGCCCACGCCCCATTGTGGGCTCAGGTTTTGAATTGCCAGCCGATGTGCTGATTTTGGCTTTTGGTTTCCAGCCGCATGATATGCCATGGCTACGTGGCCACGGTGTCGAACTCGACCGCTGGGGGCAAATTCAGACCGGGGGCGAGGGGCGCAGTACCACGCAGACCGGGAATGAGAAGATATTTGCCGGTGGCGATGCGGTGCACGGCGCCGATCTGGTGGTGACGGCAATGGTCGCAGGACGGCAGGCCGCTCGCGATATGCTCACTTTGTTTGAGAAAAAGGAGGCCGTGTGACCCACTTTATTCTGGCGGATGCGGGATCCTGTATCGGTTGTCGCACCTGCGAGGTGGCCTGTGCGCTAGAGCATCAAACTAATAGCTCGGACTTCTCGCCACGTTTAACAGTCCTCAAACTTAACGCGCTAAGCGTGCCGGTGATGTGCCATCAGTGTGGCAATGCACCCTGTATTTCTGCCTGCCCGGTGGGGGCCTTGTATTTAGGTGACGACCGGGTTGAGGCCGATTCCTCTCGCTGTATCGGTTGCCAAAGCTGCGTTGTTGCCTGTCCCTTCGGCGTAATTTCGATAAGCCAGCGCATGGAGATAGTGAAATGCGATCTTTGCGCGGAACGCGAGCACGGTCCCGCATGCGTAGAAGTGTGTCCGACATCAGCACTGCGCAAAATCACCGCTGAAGACCTTATGATCATGCAACAGCAACGTAAGCGAGCCACGGTATTCTGAGCAATCAAATAAGCCGCAGCGTTAATACTGCGGCTCGGAGGGAGATGAAGTGGGTTAGTTCAGCGCATCCATACGTTTCCACATTTTTGCCGCCGCTTTACGGGCTTCAGCAAAAATCGGTTCGCAATCGAAGGTAAACTCTCTGTTTTCATACACCATCATGCCGTTGACCATGACGCTATGCACATTGTTTGACCCCATGCCAAAAGCGATATGCCCAGCGATATTTTCCGCCAGTAGCGGCGTTGGCGCCAAATAATCGGCGATGGTTAAATCGGCTTTATACCCCGCCTCAATGCGGCCAAATCGCGCGTTAAAGTTACGGCTCAGGAGCACATTGCCGTTGCTTAGCGCGCGGGCAAAACTGTCTGGCCACCATGCACCGCCCGCATCACGATGCTTGAAGAAGGCAAACTTCAGCTCCTCAAACATGTCTGAACCGATGCCGTCGGTACCCAGCGCCAGATTGCGGTATTGCGGGAGCCGATGGTTATAACCAACATGATTGTTCATATTGGAACGGGCGTTGTGCACCAGGAAACCATCCTGTTCATTCAACAGCGCAATATCTGCGTCGGATAGATAAAGTCCGTGGGCAACGAGCGTTTTGCTGTTGATAAGGTCATATTCCGCTAGCCTCACCAGCAGGTCTTTTCCGTAGTGGTGATGACTGTGGGATACATCGTAGCTGTCTTCGGCGGCATGAATATGCAGCCCGCGACCAGTGGCTTTTAACGCCTCTTTCAGCATCGACAGACCATCGTCGGTAACAGTGAATGGGGCATGCGCACCGATATGCGCCTCTACCAGGTAGGGTTCGCGTCCGGCTTTACGGGCCTGGTCAATCTCATTGGCAAAGCGGATATTTTCTTCCACGCCTGCCTGCAATTCTTTTTGCCCACCGTTACGGTCGGTGGTTTCAAAGCAGGTCATTCCGCGTAGGCCAACCCTAAGAAACGCATGGCGTAACTGGCTTAGCGAACCATTAATATAATGGGGTGATGCATGATGATCGATGACCGCCGTACAGCCGCTGCGAATAGCCTCGAGTGAACATATTAACCCGCTGTAGTAGAGCGATTCTTCGTCCAGCGCGCGGTCAAGGCGCCACCACAAATTCTTCAGCGTAGAAATAAAGTCCGGGCTCGGCGCAATATTGGCTTGAATACCGCGCGACAAACCGGAGTAGAAGTGGTTGTGGGAGCAGACATTGCCCGGCATCACCAGCCGACCGTGCATCT
The DNA here is from genome assembly GCF_001266615.1 of Kluyvera genomosp. 1. GTDB lineage: Bacteria > Pseudomonadota > Gammaproteobacteria > Enterobacterales > Enterobacteriaceae > Kluyvera > Kluyvera cryocrescens_A. Next base: position 107,314 of record NZ_LGHZ01000008.1, read on the forward strand.
CTTTGACGGTAGCCTGAGGATAGTGGGAAGCGATGCCGCTGCCGACGGCAATGATCTCTTCATTTTCAATGACGATATCAACATTGTTTTCTACCTTCGCTGGATGAACCTGGACAGCGGTAGCATTTTTCAGGATTAGCATACTCATGCGGCGACGGCTCCCAGAAGATAATGATGGTGGTGGTAAACGTGGCTAATGATGCGGCACATCGCGTCAAGCTGCGTTGGGATTTGCGTGAACTGACCTTTATCATCCAGCGTCAGTAGCCAGGTTTTATCATCCTGACGAATGTGCACCTGTTGGCCTTCTACCAGGAACCCTGGATTGCTGCTGTTCGCAAAATCCTGTGGCAGGCTAAAGACGGTGACTTTGTCTTTGTACGGTTTTCCCTGCCAAGGGCAGAACTGAGCGCAGTTACCGCATTCGTTACAGTAAGCGTCGAGGTGAAGTGTCTGATAGCGGTTTTCAAAACCCGGTACGGCGATAGAGACGTTGGCGCGGTTCGGACAAACGTCCACGCATTTGCTGCAGACGTAGTTGCATTCCAGGCAGCGGGCCGCTTCCTGGGCAACGAATGCTTCACGGTCGTCCTGATCAACATTCGCAATCACAATTGCCCCTTTACGGGCATACACTTCTGATGGATCAACGTTGTTCCAGCGTTTAGTGCCGTGATGGCTGCGAATATTCTCACGTGCCAGAATGGCATCGGTCGCCCGACGGGCATTGCCAATCGCGGAAACGATAGAAGAAGGACCGCGCTGGACATCGCCTATCAGGAAGACGCCAGAATGGCGGGTTTCACCTTCGGCATTGACCTCCGGCCATCCGTATTCATCGAGCGGGATTCCCATGGCGGCGAGTGCCGCGCCATCCTGCTGTTCACCGATCGCGGTAATCAGCGTATCTACTTGTAACGTGCAGGTTTCGTCAGTTTCGACTGGGCGACGGCGACCTTTTTCATCCGGTTCGCCCAGCGCCATGATGCGAACCGTGAGGGTGCCATCGGCGTCAAATTGCTCGGGGTTATTGAGGAAACGGAAGGCGACCCCATCGTGAAGTGCTTCCTCATACTCTTCACGCCAGGCGGGCATTTCCTGCTGAGAACGACGATAAATAACGGTGGCTTGTTCCACCCCCGGTACGCGCAGCGCGGCTCTGGCGCAGTCCATGGCGGTATTCCCGGCACCGACGATCGCAACGTGCTTACCTAGCTGGAGGTTTTCACCGCGGTTATATTCGCGCAGAAATTGCAGCGACTTGCGTACGTTAGGGTTATTACCACGCAGTTTCACTCCGCTGTTTTTATCGGTACCGGTGCCGACCAGCACGTAGCGGAAACCTTCCTGCTGTAGTTTTTCGACTGTCAAATGCGGGTCGCAGCCATAAACAATCTCAACACCGTGGCTGACCACAAAGTCGATATCCTGCTGGATAAGCTCACCGGGAATGCGGAACTGGGGGATGATATTACGTACCACGCCGCCGGCGTTCTCTTCACGCTCAAATAACGTGACACTGTAACCCGATCGAGAAAGGAAATAGCCAGCGGCAAGCCCCGCAGGGCCCGCACCAATCACCGCTACCGGATGCAGGGTGCCCGAGCCCGCCGGTTTATGCCAGCGGCGCTGGTATTCATCCCAGCCTTTTTCCAGTGCGACTTTTTTTAGCTCGCGAATGTTCAATGCACTATCGTAATCGAGTCGAGTACAGTTGTACTGACACTGGTGATCGCAGATATGCCCGGTAATCGCCGGCAGTGCATTGCGTTGGTAAATAAGTTCCAGCGCATCAGCATAGCGCTTTTCACCCAGCAGGCGGATGTACTCCGGAATATCCTGTTTGATCGCGCAGGCCGTCACGCAGGGTGCAACGTAACAGTCAGTCATTGGCAGTTTTTCTGCCACGTTGATGCGGTCGTTCGGCTTCCACTGTTTTTGGGTGTACTCCATGCTAACGGCTTTTTCCGCCAGCGCGTTAAGGCGTTTGATGTCCACCTGGGTCATTCCCCAACCATCGGACTGTTCCAGTTCGCGCATGCACTCGCTTAAACGCAAATAGCCACCCGGCTTGAGAAGATCGGTGGCCATCGTTATGGGGTGAATACCGGTTTCAAAAATCTCGCGAATGTTGAGCTGGCTGGCGCCGCCGGAGTAGGAAATAGGCAACTTGCCATCAAATTCCCGCGATAGCAGGGCGGCGACGTTAATAGAGAGCGGGAACAGCGCTCGCCCGGACATATACATTTCGTCGCCAGGCAGCGCGCCTTTGTTGTTCACCGTGCCGAGCGTATTGGTTAGTTTGACGCCGAAACCGAGTTTTTTCTCTTTTGCCAGCGCCATCAGGCGTTGCAGCATGTCAAGCGCCTGGCCGATTTTGAGATCGTGATTGAAAGATTCTTCATTTAGACCGATGTAGTCAAACCCACAGGTATCGAGGATTTCACGCACGCGCGGGTAACCCAGCAGCGTTGGATTGAGCTTAACGAAGGTGTTGATACCTTTTTCTTCAAGCATATAGCGGCAGATCGCTTCAATCTCATCCGGCGGGCAGCCGTGCATGGTCGACAGCGTGACCCCTTGCACCAACTGCGCAGGTATGCGATTGACCAATGTTTTCAGGCCCGGTGTGCCGTGGTGAGCAAGGAATTTATCGTCCGTAATCCAGTGGTTAAGCGTCGCCCGGTACTGAGCAAATTGCGGAGTTTTGCTGGCATCCATCATACCGTCGATGAATTGTTGCATCGGCGGCTGTTTGATTCCATCGAGGTTGTAGCCCACGCTCATATTAAAAATAAAGGATTTTCCCGCTTTCATCGGTGTGAGAGGGAGAATTTCCTCGAGTAAATGCAGGATAAACCAGGCTTTGAGATATTCGTCCGCTGCTTTCACCAGCGTGAATTCGGTTGACCATTCGGTATTGAAGCATTCGTCTTCCGCGTCAATACAGGGTTTTTCCAGCTCGAGTCGGTCAAGGATTTGCACCGTTTTCAGCTCAATGAACCGTCCACCGGTGAGCCATGAGGTCACAATATTTTGTGCCAGCTGTGTATGAGGGCCTGCGGCCGGGCCAACGGGAGTCGCGCAGCTTTCCCCAAAAACGCTGAGCTGACGGTGAACGGCGGGCGAGTAGAACTGCTGTTCAGGAATACCAAAAATAGAACGGTGCTGTTGGTATTCATCAAAAATACGCGTCAAAAGTTCCTCAAACGGAACAGGACGCATGATATCTCCCATAACCCTCTCCTTAGACTTTCTGGTTTAATCACATAAGCCGGACAGCGAGCGTTCCGACGCAATGAGAGAGCAGGAGCAACAATCACACCAGTTATTTCATCGAAGGATAGTGAGATGAATATTTGTGAAGGAGATCTAAACTTAAGAACACTTTGTGAAATATCTCACCATGACTTAATGAGAATTAAAATCAATCACCGAAAGCGGCTTTTATTATTTATCAATACCAGTCTGAATCTATCAATATGAGAATATCACGAGGAGAGTCGAATATTCAGACGCCGCTGTAGGCGTAAAAAATCCTCTGGCGTATCGATATCAAAGAGAATATCTGAATAATCAATCGGCAGTCGTAGATGCTTATCGGCCAGCAGGCGCTGGCGTACAGAGTGACCTTGCCCATGTTGTAAACAATGCAATAGCGTTTGGCGTGCAACGAGTATGGGGTGGCCTGGTATACCTTGATACTCCGGAAGCAATGAGCCTTTAATCCTTTGTAACCAAAGAGAATGAAAGATGGGTGATGTTAGAAAGGGCAAATCCCCGTGGGTGATAAAACAGTAGTCCTGAGTTAGTGCTTGTGCGCCAGCTTGCACCGATGATAGCAGGCCTTGTTCATAATTGGGGTTATAAACGATGGTAATGCCGGCTCTCTCATAATAACGTTCAACGAGTTCCTGATGCCGATATCCACACACCAGAATAATATGTGAACAAAATGATTGCGCATTTCTAATACTTGTATCAAGTATTGTCCCTTCCTGACAGGGTAACATCATTTTCCATTGCCCCATTCGGCTGGATAATCCGGCAGCGGTAATAATACATTCAACCTGCGTCATTTTTTCCTCAGGATAATGGAATAGAAGTCAATATATGGAAAATATACCCGGTGTTGCTGAACTGTTCTGTGATTTAAACGCTGATACCCGCCCGTTACTCATTTCAGCAGTGGGTGCCGGGGGGAAAACCAGTACGTTGCTATGGCTAGCCACTCTTTTTGCGCAGTCGGGCCGCAGGGTATTACTCACCACGACCACCCATATGTGGCTGCCACAATCCCTTCCAATCCTGTTTTGCCGGGATCCACTAGCACTTCCAGCCTCCAGCTGGCAGCGCCCGATCGTAGCCTGTTATTCCGCATGGCTTGCAGAGGTGGGCAAGGTCAAAGGCTTTTCGCCGCAGACGATAGATTGCCTGATGGCACAGGGTAACGTTGACGTTGTGCTGGTAGAAGCTGACGGCGCTCACGGTTTTGCATTGAAAGCGCCAGCTGAGCATGAACCTTGCATCCCTCAATCCAGTTGTTGCGTAGTTGCTGTCATGGGAGCAGGGATGCTCGGAGAAATGCTTGGGCCAGCAAGCGTTCATCGCTGGCCACTTTTTTCCTGCGTAACCGGTGCGGCAGAAGGAGAACGCCTGACATGGCCGGTACTGCAGCGTTTGGTCAGCCATCCACAGGGGGCGTTCAAAGGCGCGCCGAAAGGATGTCGACGGATAGCATTGTTTAACCAGCTTTCTCAAAATGAGAATTTACCGCCGGATTCGCTGATGGTTGACGGTGCGGTGGATGTCATCTGGGCTGGGGCAGTACAGGAGCAACCGGCAATTACGCACAGACAAGTGAGAACGTGACTCCATTCTGGGGTGGTGAAGGATATCCATTTGAGGTTGTTATGAATATTTTCTCAGAAGCGGCAAGACTCGAAGAACAAAACCGTCCGTTTGCGATGGCCCAGATTGTTGATAGCCGTGGTTCAACGCCCCGACATTGCGGTCAAATGTTGGTACGCGACGATGGCAGCATTGTCGGGACAATAGGGGGAGGCATGGTTGAACGGCGAGTCATTGATGAAGCGCTGGATGCCCTGCGTAATAAAACCTCACGCATGTTTCATGGCCGAATGGCTCGAACCGGCAGCGATGCCGTCGGTTCAGACTGCGGCGGCGCAATGTCGGTTTATATCAGCGTCCACGGCCTGCGGCCAAGATTAGTCCTGATAGGTGCCGGACATGTCAACCGGGCCATCGCTCAGAGCGCAACCCTATTGGGTTTTGACCTTGCCGTGGCGGATATTTATCAGGAAAGCCTTAATCCGGATCTTTTTCCCCCCTCCACCCAGTTACTGCACGCCGAAAGCTTCGGTGCGGCAATCGAGAAACTGGCCATCCGGCCAGATAACTTTGTACTGATCGCCACCAATAATCAGGATCGCGAAGCGTTGGATAATCTTGTCACCTTACCAACTGCCTGGCTGGGGCTTTTGGCCAGCCGCCGTAAGGTGCAGGTGTTTTTACGTCAACTGCGTGAAAACGGGGTAGAAGAAGAGGATATTGCGCGTTTGCATGCGCCGGTGGGTTATAACATCGGCGCTGAAACGCCAAACGAAATTGCTATCAGCGTGTTAGCGGAAATCCTGCAGGTGAAAAATCAGGCGCCCGGAGGGCTGATGATGGCAAGCGAGTCATCTTTACAGCCAATGCGGGTGGTTATTCGCGGTGCTGGAGATATTGCCACCGGCGTGGCCATGCGCCTTTGGCATGCGGGATTTAAAGTGATTATGCTAGAAGTGGAGAAGCCTACGGTGATCCGCTGTACCGTGGCGTTCGCCCAGGCTGTATTTGATGGTGAAACGACGGTAGAAGGGGTCACTGCCCGGCGAACGATGTCGGTCAGCGAAGCCCTGAAGGCGGCTGATAACGGCGAGATCCCCGTGCTGGTCGACCCGCTATGTGAAAGTTTGCTCGAGCTGCAACCAGGATGCGTGGTCGATGCCATTTTGGCGAAAGAAAATCTGGGAACCCACTGCGGGCTCGCGCCTTCAGTGATTGCACTAGGACCGGGTTTTTGTGCTGGAAAAGATTGCCACGCGGTGATTGAAACCAATCGCGGTCACTGGCTGGGACAGGTGATTTATGCCGGTTGCGCGCAGGAAAATACCGGCGTACCGGGCAATATTATGGGGCATACGGCGAAAAGAGTCATCCGCGCACCGGGGCCTGGCGTAATGCGTTCCCGCGTCAAACTGGGCGATATTGTCAGCGAAGGGGATATTATCGCAACGGTTGGTGAACATGAGATTCTGGCACCGCTGGGCGGCATGGTTCGTGGCCTATTAAACGATGGGCTGGTTGTCGACAGCGGTTTTAAAATTAGCGATATTGATCCGCGTGGCGAGAATGCGGATTACACCAGCGTCTCCGATAAGGCGAGAGCCATTGGTGGTGGGGTGCTTGAAGCTTTGATGACGCTGATGAATCAACGCATTAAACAGCAGAAGAAGCCGCTAACCACGGTGTAATTAATGCTGTCCGGCAATATGATTGATTGCCGGACAGGCTTTAGAATTTACCCGGACGCGGGTCATCATCCGGCCCGGGTTTTCAGATTACCCTTCAATAATTGTCCCCGTTTTACCTTCAATACCTTCTTTCGCTTTACTCAAAACGGTAATGAGTGCTTTACGTCCTGGACGTGAACGGGCAAACGAGGCTGCGGCTTCCACCTTCGGCAGCATCGAGCCTTTAGCAAAATGGCCTTCGGCAATAAAACGATCCGCGTCGCCCAATGTTAATTTGTCCAGCCACTGTTCATTTGGTTTACCGAAGTTAATCGCCACCTTTTCGACTGCCGTCAGAATTATCAGCATGTCGGCATCGATCATCGCTGCCAACTTGGCACTCGCCCAATCTTTATCAATCACTGCGCTGGCACCGCGCAGGTGGTTGCCTTCACGAATCACCGGGATCCCGCCGCCACCGACGGTAATCACCACCTGATGCGCATCCATCAGTGCTTTAACCGTCTCTTTTTCAATGATGTCTACCGGCATTGGTGAGGCAACCACCCGGCGATAGCCGCGTCCGGCGTCTTCTTTCAGCGTATAACCATTGCGCGTAAGCTGTTCGGCCTCTTCTTTGCTAAAGAAGGAGCCAATAGGTTTTGTCGGGTTGCTAAAGGCCGGATCGTTGGCATCTACCTCCACCTGCGTGACGAGGGTCGCCACGGGAATTGGCATGTTGCGCGAGAGTAGCTCTTCGCGCAGCGCATTTTGCAGGTCATAGCCGATATAGCCCTGACTTAGCGCCACACATACCGACATCGGCAACATCGGCGTATGGGCCTCCGTTTTCGCGGCCGCCTCAAACGCGAGGTTAATCATCCCCACCTGCGGACCATTACCATGGGTAACGACCACTTGATGTCCTTGGGCTATCAGATCAACGATGGCCTGTGACGTTTGTCTCACCGCCTTCATTTGCCCCGCCAGATCGTCACCCAACGCGTTGCCGCCAAGGGCAAGCACAATTTTTTTGCTCATTCATTCCTCTCTTTAAGATGCAAACCCACCGGCTGGAAGCAAAGTGGGTGAAAACGGGTTACGACGAAGGAAACGGCCCTGACCAGCGACGCCACAGAACGTGCCGTTACTGAAAATGACGCGGCCACGCGAAAGGGTCTGGCGAATTGAGCCCTGGCAGATAAAACCCTCCCACGGCGAATAGTCAGCGTTATCGTGCAGCATGTCGTGACGGATAGTGGTAGTGCGGCGTGGATCGATGATCACCACGTCGCCATCGGCACCGGGAGCTAATTTGCCTTTTTGCGGCCACAGGCCGAATAGCTTCGCAGGATGGGTGCTGGTGAGTGCGACGAATTGTTGTGGCGAGATGCGCCCGGTCATCACGCCGTGGGAGAACAGCAGCAAAAGACGGTTCTCCACACCGGGTAACCCGTTCGGACAACGGCTGAAGTCACCGTTTGATAACTGCTGGCGTTGCGCCGACGAAAACGTACAGTGGTCGGTTGCCAGCACGTCAATACTGCCGTCAACAATACCGCACCACAGCGCATCATTGTTGCTGGCGTTGCGCAGCGGCGGGCTCAGCAGATAATTCAGCGCGTCTTCACGCTCGTAGCAACGATCGTCGAGCAGCAGGTATTGCGGACAGGTTTCTACCCATACCGGCTGATGACGCGCGCGGGCTAGCCGTAGATAATCAAGTCCTAAGCCATTTGACAGGTGAACAATATAAAGCGGGGCATTGCCTGCCAACTGGGCAAGGTTAATCATCCGCGCGATCGCCTCGGCCTCGCACTCCAGCGGCCGACTCAGTGCGTGATAGCGGGGGGCCGTTTTACCCGCGGCCAGAAATTCAGAGCGCTTACGGGCTATTGCCGCATCATTTTCGGGATGTACCGTGGTTAACGCCCCCGCCTGATGAAGATGACGCATCGCCTGCAGCACTTCATCATCGTTGAGTTTGTATTGGTAGGTGAGGTAGAGCTTAAAGCTGCTGATTCCCGCCTCGACCATCATAGGAATTTCGTCGAGTATGGCGTGGTTGATATGCTGTATTACGCCGTGAAAACTGTAGTCGATTACCGCTTTGTAGGCGGCGTATCCGTGATAGGTTTCAAGCTGATGTCGTAGCCGGCATCCCGCAGGACCGAATCCCATATGATCAACAATGGTTGTTGTTCCGCCACAGGCGGCCGCACGCGTTCCGGTAAAGAAGTCATCGCAGCTGCGAGCAAGCCCGGTATCAATATTAAAGTGCGTGTGAACGTCAACGCCGCCGGGCATCACATAGCAACCGCTGACATCAATAATCTCGCAGGGTTGTTCGACGCTTATCTCGTCGGCGACCTTGCTGACTAAGCCATTTTCGATTAACAGGTCCTGTTGTGTCTGACCGTCGGCGTTGACGATCGTGCCGTTTTTAATCAGTACTCGCATACAATGCTCCAGACTCCCGCCGCGAACGACGGGAGGAATACGGCAGGATTTATTCGTTAGCCAACCAGCTCAGAGGAATTGCGGCGTACATGGCAGCGCAGGTCACCAGATGTGATTTCCAGGTTTTCTCGTTGGGTGCGTGGGCTTCCGGCTCTTTGCCAGGACCAAAGCCAATCACCGGGATCCCATGACGGCCCATGATGGAAACGCCGTTGGTGGAGAAAGTCCATTTATCAACAACCGGTGCTTTACCGAACAGCCCTTCATAGGCATTACTCAATGCGCGCACGGTGAAATGGTCTTCTTCAACCTTCCAGGTCGGGAAATAGCATTCGGTTGGATAAACCAAGCCAGTCCATGACGGACGGTCGTAGTTGTACATAGAAACCACCGCATTGGCCTTCTGAACTGCAGGCAGCGCGCGGATTTCATCCAATGCACCTTCCCAGGTTTCACCCCAGGTGAGGCGGCGGTCGATAGAAACGGCGCAGCTATCGGCCACGGCGCAACGGCTTGGGGAAGTGAAGAAGATTTCGGATACGGTCAGCGTTCCTTTACCAAGGAAAGCGTCGTTTCCTAGATGGCGGGAAAGATCCTGCAGTTCGTTCAGGATCGGGCCCATTTTGAAGATGGCATTATCACCGCGTTCCGGCGCGGAGCCGTGGCAGCTAACTCCGGAGACATCAACGCGAATTTCCATGCGTCCACGCTGCCCACGGTAGATCTGGCAATCGGTCGGTTCGGTACTGACCACAAACTCAGGGCGAATACCGGATTGCTCAATGATGTACTGCCAGCACAGGCCGTCGCAGTCTTCTTCCTGCACGGTACCGGTGACCAGCAGGGTGTACTCGTCTTCAAGACCAAGATCTTTAATGATTTTACCGGCGTAGACCATCGATGCCATACCGCCTTCCTGGTCAGACGCGCCGCGCCCGCCAATCAGTTCGTCGGTCTCCATGCCTTCATACGGGTCGAAGCTCCAGTTTTTGATATTGCCGATGCCGACGGTATCAATGTGTGCGTCCATTGCCACCAGGCGAGGGCCGTGGCCAATATAGCCCAACACGTTACCCATTGGGTCGATCTCAACCTTATCGAAGCCGACCTTTTCCATCTCTTCTTTGATGCGATGGACAACTCGCTTTTCGTCGCAGCTTTCGCTTGGGATAGCGATCATATCGCGCAGGAAACGGGTCATGTCCTGCTGGTAGTGGTTTGCTTTTTCAACGATCAGTTTAAAAGGAATATGCTTAGCCATGTGGATGTTCTCCAGTTCTGAATTTGCGAATAGTTACCGCGATGCAGGATGTTTGCCTTCCCAAACGACTTCCCGATAGTGCTTCACATCGGTATCGCCCTCTGTGCTGATGACCAGCACCACCGAGTGGCTATCCAGTTGCAGTTTGTTCATGAGTGCGTTGCGCTGTGGGTGGTAGTGAACAGCGGCCAGAATGCCAAGCCCAACGGCACCGGATTCACCGGAAATCACCCGAGGGTCTTTGCCGAGAGGATTACCCAGCACGCGCATACCGAGGGCCGCGACGGCATCCTGACAGGAAATAAACTGCGTCGCGCAGTTACGTAGAACTTCCCAGCCGAGTGGGTTTGGTTCACCACAGGCGAGACCCGCCATGATGGTGGCCATATCACCGCCGACATTGACCATCTGACCTTTAACGCCAGAGCGATAGAGGCAGTCGGCCAGTTCGGGCTCGACAATAACGGAGTGAAGCTGGTTAGCGCCGTACACATCCACGAGATAACCAAGTACGCCACCGGCTAGTGCGCCAACGCCACCTTGCAAAAAAACGTGGGTTGGGCGTGATATCCCCATCGCCGACATCTGTTCCACCGCTTCATCAGCAAGCGTGGCGTAGCCTTGCATAATCCAGGTCGGGATTTTGGTGTAGCCGTCCCAGGCAGTATCCTGAACAACTTCCCACCCGTTTTGCTGCGCGGTTTTCATCGTGAAGCGCACGGTATCGTCGTAATTCATCTCCGTGACGATACACTCGGCACCCAGTCGCAAAATGGCCTCGACGCGTTCCTGCGCTGAGCCTTTCGGCATATATATCACCGCATTTTGCCCAAGTTGTTTTGCCGCCCACGCCACGCCGCGCCCGTGGTTACCGTCGGTTGTTGTCGCAAACGTCATCTTCTCGGTAATACGTGACTTCAACTCAGCCAGTGAGAGCGTATTAATCTCTAAACCGTATTTTTCGCCCAGAAGACGGGCGATAGCGTAGGAGCCGCCAAGCATTTTGAAGGCATTGAGGCCAAAGCGTTGGGATTCATCTTTCACCAGGATTTTATTCACCCCAAATAGCGCGGCGAGCTCATTCAAGGCATACAGCGGCGTCGGCTGATAACCACTGATTTTTTGATGGAAGTGACGTGCCTGCTGCGCCTGTTGACGTGAAAACAACGGCGATGATTCACCATTAAAAAAGCGATTGTCGGCAATGTCCATTTTGAGTGAGAAAGCAGACATACTCTGTCCTTATTCATCCGTAAGAAAATATCGGGCTGACCCGCAGGCCAGCCGGGGAGATTATTTGATGCGTTTTTGGGCTTCGTTCAGCAACTGCTCCAGCAGCACGCCAGGTTTCGCGTACTTACGGCAGAGGATCATGGAGGCGATGATATAAGGCTTCCAGCTGGCTTCTTTGTAAGTCGCAATACGGTATTTCTCAAACACTGCTTCGGTGACTTCGCCTTCTTTACAGGAGACACCGCTGATGTCAGCCGGCAGGCAGTGCATGTACAGTGCCTCTCCGTGACGGGTCTGAGCCATCATTTCTTCGGTGCACTGCCAGTCCTTATGCTTGGCGTTTTGTGCCAGGCAGGCTTTCTCAAGGGATTTCAGCCCCTCGTGATCGTTAGCACGCAGCAGCTCGGTACGCTGCTCCATGACCTGGTACGGAGCCCAGGATTTTGGATAGACAATATCTGCATCCTTGAAGGCTTCGGCCATGTCGGTCACTTGACGGAAGCTGCCGCCAGAGGATTTAGCATTGTTTTTCGCCACTTCGATAACATCCGGGATCAGGTCATAACCTTCGGGATGTGCCAGGGTCACGTCCATACCAAAGCGGGTCATCAGCCCGATAATGCCTTGCGGCACAGAAAGCGGTTTGCCATAGCTTGGGGAATAGGCCCATGTCATGGCGATTTTCTTGCCTTTCAAATTCTCGAGAGAACCGAAGTGTTCACGCAGCCAGGCCAGGTCCGCCATAGACTGAGTCGGGTGGTCGATATCGCACTGCAAGTTGATAAGCGCCGGGCGCTGAGGCAGTACGCCTTGCTTATGGCCATCATCCAGCGCTTCACCAACTTCGCGCATATAGGCATTGCCTGCACCGAGATACATATCGTCGCGAATACCAATAGCGTCTGCACAAAATGAGATCATATTGGCCGTTTCACGTACCGTTTCACCATGGGCAATTTGCGATTTACCTTCGTCAAGATCCTGCTGAGCCAGGCCTAACAGGTTCAGAGCTGAAGCATAAGAGAAGCGGGTGCGCGTGGAGTTATCACGAAATACCGATATGCCCAGGCCACTATTGAAGACCTTGGTAGCAATATTCTCGGCTCGTAGCGTCTTTAGGGCTTCCGCAACATCCAGGACCTGTTTTAATTCGTCCGGTGATTGCTCCCACGTCAGCAGGAAATCCTTATCGTGAAGGTTGGAGTTAAGTTTATTGATATCCTTAATCAGTTCGTTAACAGTTTTCATTATGCAATCCTGGTAGTGAATGGCGGGCTTATTGATTACTGGGTGTTGCAATTGCAAACATCAGCACTGTATTGCAACTAACAATAAGTGTGCCAATTCACCAGGCAAGGATAAAAATACAGCTAAAAGGCATTGTAATGAGATGGGAGTCACAAAATAAGGTAGGAAACCAAATGGCACTGGCGGAATAATTACTCATGAATTCGCTATATATTTTTATATATAACGAGAGAGGTGTGATAGGCCGTTGAAAATATCTCCAAATTGATAAAGACAAAGTAATAATTATCATAATGATATAAAAATGTGATAGTACTTCCATAATTTGCGCAAGATGAGAAAAACAGAGCGGGGCAATGCCAATTAATGCCTAAGCCTGCGGTAGTATCCGTATAGGAATATAAATGTAGTCGTTCACCCAGCCTAGCTTTCAGTGAGTGATATTATGATACCTTCATCGACGCCATCTATCTTGATGCAGATTCAACCTACAATTCAACGATTTGCAAGAATGTTATCCAGCGTGCTACAGCTGGAAGTTGAAATCGTTGATAATTCTTTATGCCGCGTAGCCGGTACAGGCATCTATGGAAAGTTTCTTGGGAGAAAATTAAGCACAGACTCGCGACTTCTTCGTTACATTATTGAAACAAAGAAGGAAAAAGTCGTTACCCATTCACGCTACGATCCTTTATGTGAGGGATGTGAAAATAAAGAAACGTGCAAAGAAAAGGCTTTTTTAGGCACTCCGGTTATTTACCAACAGCAGTGCGTCGGTGTGATTAGTCTGATTGCACTAACTCGCGAACAGCAGGAGAGAATAAACGATAATATTACTGAATTCTCTGATTATGTTCGACACGTCTCCTCCATATTCGTTTCACGTCTCCTGGAAGATCAGGGTGGCACTGATAATATTCAGAAAATGTTTTTGACCATGCTTGATAATATGGATCAGGGCGTGCTGGTTGTCAGTCAGGAGCAAAAAGTTAAATATGTAAATCAGGCTGCATTGAAAATCCTTGGCACCACCCAAGGTAACATGGTCGGTAAGATGGTGAATTTCCGACCGTTAACGTTCGCCCAGAATTTTATCCGAGGCCACGTTCAGCACGTTATTTCCATTGATGATAAAAAAGAGCTGGTTATCGGACAGCTTCATGCTATTCAGGATCAGTGGCTATTTCTGATGGCGTTTCATCAATCTCATTCATCGGCCGATCTTTCCACCTCGCAGGACGGACCGCAAATCGAACAGTTGGTTGGGGAGTGCAGGCCAATGCGGCAGCTAAAGAAGCTTATCAGCCGCATTGCGCCTAGCCCATCAAGCGTGATGATTGCAGGTGAAAGCGGCACGGGTAAAGAAGTCGTTGCACGGGCGGTTCACAAGCTTAGCGACCGAAAAGATAAACCCTTCATTGCCATCAACTGTGCAGCTATTCCTGAGCAACTACTCGAAAGTGAACTGTTTGGCTACGTTAAAGGGGCATTTACCGGTGCCTCAACCAACGGTAAGGTCGGGCTTATCCAGGCCGCAAATGATGGCACTCTGTTTTTAGATGAAATCGGTGATATGCCGCTGACGCTACAAGCTAAATTGCTACGCGCCATCGAGTCACGAGAAATTCAGCCTGTAGGCGCCAGTAATCCCGTGCCGGTAAATATTCGTATCATTTCTGCCACCAACCAAAACCTGGATCAATTTATTGCCGAAGGGAAGTTTCGTGAAGATCTCTATTATCGCTTAAACGTGATTCCGCTGAGATTGCCACCGTTGCGGGATAGGCAGGATGACATAGAACTACTGATTCACTATTTCCTTCATCTACATACTCGCCGTCTCGAACTGGTTTACCCCGGAGTCGATCCCGAAGTCATTAGCCTTCTGAAAAACTATCGCTGGCCAGGCAATATCCGCGAACTGAGTAACTTGATGGAATATCTTGTCAATGTAGTACCATCGGGAGAAGTGATTGACGTATCTCTTCTGCCACCGAATTTGGTCAGTATGGGGAAAACGACTGACCGCGGAGAAGCTACTATAGCGGCAAGCTCAAGAGTGGTTAAGGAAGAAGAGGGAGTCACGGGTCTCGAAGAGATGGAACGGCAGATGATTCGTGACGCATTGAGCCGTTATAGTAATAAAAAACAGGCGGCTGACGAACTGGGTATCGGTATTGCAACGCTTTATCGCAAGATCAAAAAATACGATCTGATCGTTGCCTAGATCGCGACGCAGGCGAGGGGAGATCCTTTGAATTTGCTGCAATGACTCAGAACGCACAATGCAATAGTAAGTGCTTACTATTGCATTGTATTAATCGGCAGGCATTAGAGGTTGGACGCCATTTTAAGATAGGCAATATGACCCGCAGAGCACATTACTCGCGTGCCTTTATACGACTGTTGGCCCAGGGATCTGATGCCGCACTCGCCACAGAATCGTCCGCGATATCTTTAAGAGAATCCAGGTAAAGAGCTTCAACCTCAGCGCGTGCCCATGGCGTACGGCGAAGAAATTTGAGACTGGATTTCACGCTTGGGTCTTTTTTAAAACAGTTGATGCTGATTAACTGTCCCAATTTTTCCCAGCCATAATACGCCACCAGGGCATTCACCTGCATTTCAAGGGTTACACCGTGTAAGGGATCTTTTGAGTTATGCGCATTCATATGGCGTCCGTCATTATCGTGTTAAGGGGCCGGCAAGTCAGGTTGAGAAGGGTACAAGAAAGTACGGCCGCCAGCAATGTCACACACCATTTTATCGCTTAACGTACGCGAATTCTGGCGTACAAGAGCATTAGAAAAAACACAGATTTCACGTAGCGTGCGATTAAATGACAAAACCCATATAAATCAAAGCACTACATTATCTCTTAGTCGGCATTCATTAACATGATCATAGACCGATATTCTTGTAAGGTTCTAAGATTGAGCTTTCTGCTAATTTGATAACGACGGTTGAGGTATGCTCTTTGTCCATGGGTGGAAATATATCTATCCCGTTCCTCGGGAGTGCTTTGCTCATGAAGAACGACGTTATAATACCCTGCACCCAGTCGCCGTCTTACATTCTCTTTTACGTGTTGTGATAAAGGACGATTGGGTAGGGAGTACTTTTCTTTTTGTATTTTTACTAACTTCTTCCGTAGTTCAACCAGTGTTGTAATTGTATTTACGTAACTACTATAGCTATTCTTTAAAATAGCTGGGTGTGCTATATAATGAATCCGCTCCGGTTTAACTCTGGTTGAAAGGTACTGATTAATCCAGTTAACATCACCCGGGATCGCACTCACAGTGTCAATAATATAGGTTGCATCCCTTATTAAGGTTGCACAGGTTAGAAAACGAACACGATCGGTAAATGCAAATACATTTGATAGATTTAAATCATGAGCCAGATTGTTAAAGGCATTAATATTAACAAAACTCTTAGAATAGAATAAAATCATGATGGAACACTCTTACATAACCCAGGTGTCAGATTTTAATTGATGTGTCTTTTATCAACAGTATTTCCCTTGATTTATAACTGAGGTAATAGCCTTTAGCATCCTGTCTTTTGATGAATTCAAGACTACCATCAATACTTTCGAATATTTCCTTTAATCTTTTCATTGCATTCCACAGTCTGGGGAATGAACAGCGAAGTCCATGTTCTTCAAAAACGCAATGAATGATTTCTAAATCGCTGACCCACAGGGCATCACTCTTACTGATTAAGAAATTGAGAAGTCTACGATTTGTATCGCCCAGCTTGTTAGTCTTGCCATTGACAATGTTGATCAAAATCCCGGTATTGAGACGATACTCGATAGTGTTGTTGATATTATATCCATAGATTGCCAATGCCGCGCTCACTTTGTCACTTCTCCATAAGTGTTGTTAACGATATACCCCGAAGAACTCATGTAAAAAATCACATCCCGCCATAGGTTGGAATTTTATTGATTGAGTACATTTCTGGCAATCAGACTACGATGGTGAAAATAACGTACTGAATTAATATTTTTATGTAGGTTATTCCTCTGAATATGTGATTTGTAATGAACAAAATAACTGAAAATGATTTCAGTGCAACTCAAAAAAAACCGAATATAAACAAAATTAACATTTAGTGATAAAAGTCAATAAAAGCGTTTTTTTTAGTGTAAAAGAACACTGTTTAAATTAAATCAATGTAATACAGGAAGTTATGCTTCCTGGTTGAATGTTTGATATTTCAACTCACCTTAGGTGACCTAGGAATATTCTTAATGATTTAATCTAAAAAAAGCATGTTGCGATCAAAATATCACCAAAAAGATAACAATGAGAAATAATTATCCTGGGTATAAAATTTCAAGAAAAACATAAAATCTCAGCTTTTCAATTGGATAGATGGGTATCGACATTGGGGTTGAATCTGATGGTGTTGCATATTTGTAAAACCAGCTGTGGCGCACAAAAAAATAATGTTAAGTTTTGTTTAAGTATTCATTGCGTAAAAACTTTACACTTTCACGGTTAAAACCTGAAAAGTGACTCATGCATTCATTGCCGAAAGGGCCTGGAGCCCCGTATTTTGATAAGGGAAGAAACACCATGCCATGAATTTTTTGACTTCTACCAAACCAAAATATGTAATTCGTACAGAATAATAATATATAAGAAGAACTGGTCTCAACTGCCTCATGAGTATCTGCATTAGCTTAAAATGGAATATGGAATAATTTATTCTATTGCGTTATAAAAAATGTAAACATAGTATCTGGGTTGTTATTTATTTGAATTCTTATCCATAGGAGGGACGATGCTCAAAAATAACAAATCCAGAACTATTTTATTAATAACGGCCTTATTGCCATCGTACGGTTATACTTCATGCATTCTAAATGACAACGCCTACCTGTGTTCAGGGAATGATTCCGAAACACAAGAAATTGTTAATAGCACTGAGAATTTATCCGTAACTATTGAAGATGGCTATACGCTAAATACCAGTAGTGGAAATAGCTTGTATATCGATTCTGGCGCAAAAGTAGTCAATGTAACATCAACTGGAAAATCATCGATCAGTTCAAGTGATGGTACCGTCATTGATATTACTGCTTCAGGCGAAGGCAATGCAATTAATGCAAAAATCTTTGCTGATATTGATTCTGTCAATAATGGAGATGGAATAGTATTAAATAGTAATGGTGATGGCGGAGTAATAAATCTTGATTATGCTGGAAACATGAATGTCAATACTATCGGGATTATTGCCTATACAGAGGATAACTCAACGGTAAAGATTAATCTTGATGGTGAAGTGGGAGCCAGTTATGCCATTAATTCGAAAATCGGGGATAACTCTAGCATTGCGGTTGTTAATAATGCCGATATGAATTTAGTGGACGGAATTACTGATTCTAAACTTGCTGATAATAGTTCATTCTCGTTCTTGAATAATGGTGATATCGTCTCCACCGGGAAAGCTTTTGACGTATTTGCTGGGGATAATAGTACAGTTAATATAGCTAATAATAAAAAAATCCTCAGTGATGGTGCAAGTTTGATCCGATTAGGAAAAGCATCAACATTTAATCTGGATAATACAGGTGACATTACCTCAACTAATATGGGATTCCGTTTTGACTTTGGTGATAATGTCAACTTACACATTGACAATAAAGGCACCATTCGCGGCCAGGATGCCCTGTTGATTTATACATCAAGTAGCTTTGTTGATGGCACTGAGGGCAATATTTCAATCATTAACAGTGGCTTAATATCCGGTGAAAATAGTGCGCTAGCACTTAATGGCGCCTGGGCCAATTACTATATCGAAAACTCGGGTGCCATCACAACCGGAACTGGTATTAATGCTATTGATGTCAGCGATCAGAAGTCATTCGCTTTAGCACTAAAACAAGGATGGGAAATTGATGGCCGGGTTAACATAGCACCCGATCGCTTTGGTGGGTTGACGGATAGCAAAGTTATCCTGGCGGGTGACGGTGATTCCGCTATTACACTTTCACGTTTCCAGGGCGAAAACACCAGTTCTGACACCGATGCTATCGTCGGTATTAATTATCTGGAAAAACAGGGATTATCAACCTGGACTTTAACGGGCACGCAAACGTCAGGGCAGTTTGAAACTGTGGATATCCAGCAGGGCGGCATCTTGCTAGACGATGCGACATTACTGACTAAAACACTGACAAACAGTGCAAATATTTACGTTAAAAACCATGCAGTAATCGATGGTGATGTTCTAAATAGTGGTGCTGTACATATTAACAACACCCAGTCAAATCAGGCTGGCAATACACTGTTGATTAATGGTAATTACACAGGAGAGAAGGGTAGCCATGTTATTTATAACTCCGTGCTAAATGATGACTCGTCACCGACAGATCAGTTGATAATTAATGGTGATACATCAGGAAGCAGTCTCGTTACGGTTAATAATCTTGGCGGTTATGGGGCCCAAACTGTTGAAGGTATTAAGCTGATTTCAGTTGCCGGGGATTCTGCAGGTACGTTTATGAAGAATGGCCGTATTGTCTCGGGAGCCTACGATTATTCATTGGTTCGCGGAACCAATGGCCAGGAAAAAAACTGGTATTTAACCAGCAAATTTATCCCTAAAAATGAAAACGTTATCCGTCCGGAAGCGGGGAGTTATATCGCAAATATTGCAGCAGCGAATACGCTGTTTAACACGCGGCTACACGATAGGCTGGGTGAAACACAATATGTGGATGCATTAACCGGCGAAGATAAAGTGACGAGTTTGTGGCTTCGCCAGGTGGGCAGTCATAACAATTGGCGCGATAGCAGTGGGCAATTGAAAACACAGAGCAATAGTTATGTCGTTCAGTTAGGTGGGGATATCGCTCAGTGGACGTCCAATGGTTTAAATCGTGGTCACCTGGGGCTGATGAGCGGTTATGCCAATAGCCGGAATAACACGCATTCATCTGCATCGGGCTACACCTCCAAAGGGTCCCTTAATGGGTACAGCGTTGGTGCTTACGGTTCATGGTTTGCCAACGATGTCGATAAGAGTGGATTGTACGTCGATAGCTGGCTGCAATATAACTGGTTCAACAACCATGTTAACGGTGAGCAGCTAGCGAGTGAATCCTATCGCTCAAAAGGGGTAACCGCATCGATTGAAACAGGTTATACCGCGAAAATGGGAGAATTCTCCGGCAGTAAGGGATCACTAAATGAATGGTACATTCAACCGCAGGCACAGGCGACCTGGATGGGCGTTAAAGCTGATGATCACCACGAACGTAATGGCTCCAATGTCAGCAGCGAGGGTGATGGCAACCTCCAGACACGTTTGGGCGTACGTGCATTCCTGAAAAGCCATCATGCAATGGACGAGGGGAAAGATCGCAGTTTCGAACCATTCATCGAGGCTAACTGGCTGCATAACACTCGCGACTATAGCGCGAAAATGGACGACATACGTGTCAGTCAGGCCGGGGCACGCAATTTAGGTGAGGTCAAAGTGGGTGTTGAAGGCCAGCTAACCAGGCACCTGAATCTGTGGGGCAACGTTGGGGTTCAGGTAGGAGACCAGGGCTATAACAACAGTTCTGCCATGATTGGCGCAAAGTATAATTTCTAACGCGGTCAGATAAAACACGATCACCGGGTAATAT
>NZ_LGHZ01000009.1 GCF_001266615.1 Kluyvera genomosp. 1
GATCCCATACTGTGAAAAGGTATTCAGCGCGGCGGTCAGAATGGCCTGTTTCTTTGCGCTCACCGCCTGTGAACGCTTGCCACTCTTCTTTACTGCATCCTGAGCCATGCGCCCTCTCCTTTATATTTACGGCTTCAATACCTATTTTGCGGGCTACGGCCAAAAAAAGAAACCGCCGGGATGAACCGGCGGCTTGGAGAAACGCTAACCTGTCATTCATCGCTAGGTGCCGCGATGACTACCATGGCTATTTTTCCCTCCTTTTTTGCCCGCTTCTGAGGCGCGTTGGGGATCGTTTTTAAAATTCCCGCCGCTATGCTGGCCCCCCTTACGACCTGCTTCTGATGCTCTTTCACGGTCTTCGGCAAAGTTGCCTGAACCGCCACGATGGTTTGCCATTACTGACCTCCAGTTGAGAGAACGATACAGTGCATTACGTAGATGAAAAGCGTAATCGCCCGCACAGTTGCGCGGGTACTGTTAAGGTTAGTCGCCACAGGGCCATACGAGGGGATTTGGTCATATTTTGTCATATCTGTCGCCGGATTTTCTTCCGGAAGACGGGGCCTGCGTCATAATTAGCTATTATGGCGCAGGAAAATGGACGCACAAAAATGTGTCATGATGCGTCAAACCAGCGCGCTGGTTTATTTCAGGATCCCCAGATACTGGCCGTCTTTCATCAACCGCACTTTACCGGTGCGCTGGTGAAACACGACGCGATAGGGTCCGTGAATGAACACATCGGCATCCACATTCGACTCTTGCTTAGTGGCCGTCTCGCCGTTCACCGTCACTCGGTCACCCACGCGCGTCACCGTCACGTCGAATCCCTGATAAACGCGCTGCTTCGCTATTTGTGCATACTGCACCACCGCCTGCGCAGGCGTCAGAGACGCCATGAATAGACTTGCCCCCGCCACCATTGCCGCTACCCTCAATTTGCTCATCCGTTGACCTTCCCTGTTTTCCTGTACTGCGATGAATTCTCCAGTAATCATCCCTAAAGATTGTTGATAATAATCAATCAAATAAATAGTTAGCGATCGGTACTATTGATAGAAAATATAAATTCAGCAAAAAACCTTCATTCAAAATAAAAGTGATTTTCGCTCAAACAATGGCCGCATTGCCTATTCCATAAGCAAAGTATCATCTTTTCACTGATTTATTGCTGGCTCGATGCAGCGCTCCCGCTATTTAGGTCTATGCTTAATAGGGCTTGTTATATGACCAACCAATTTGACACAGGAGAGTTAAGATGAGTGGAAATGCAAGTGTTCTGGTGCTCTATTATTCGATGTATGGACACATTGAGACGATGGCAAAAGCCGTTGCCGAGGGCGCGAACAAGGTCGATGGCGTAGATGTTGTCATCAAGCGTGTACCAGAAACCATGCAAGCTGAAGCCTTTGCAAAAGCAGGCGGTAAGGCACAGGCCATTCCCGTCGCGACCCCGCAGGAACTGGCAAATTACGACGCGATTATTTTTGGTACGCCTACCCGTTTCGGCAACATGGCCGGACAAATGCGGACCTTCCTCGACCAAACCGGTGGCCTATGGGCATCCGGCGCGCTGTACGGCAAACTGGCGAGCGTTTTCAGCTCAACCGGGACCGGCGGCGGCCAGGAACAGACCATCACCTCCACCTGGACGACCCTTGCGCACCACGGTATGGTGATTGTTCCTATCGGCTACGCAGCGCAAGAACTGTTTGATGTTTCACAGGTTCGTGGCGGTACGCCTTACGGCGCAACGACCATCGCTGGCGCGGACGGCTCACGTCAGCCAAGCCCTGAAGAGCTGGCGATTGCTCGCTATCAGGGTGAGTACGTGGCGGGGCTGGCCGTCAAAATGAAAAGCGAATAAGTAAGGGAGCAAGTTATGCCCACACAAGAAGGCAAAGCACATCGTATTGGCGAATGGGCCAGTTTGCGTAACACCTCACCGGAAATCGCCGAGGCGATTTTCGAGCTGGCGAAATACGATGAGAAAGTCGCGGAACAAATTTGGGAAGAAGGCAGCGATGCTGTCCTTGAATTGGCCTTCAGCAGAACGGATAAAGACGCGCTGTTCTGGGGCGAGCAAACCATTGAACGCAAAAACGTCTGATTGATAGCGTCTAATACGCCGACGGCCGGTACTACCGACGTCGGCGTTTTTTATACCTCACGCGCGGGCGTGACAAAAGACTACGCCGCCACCCGCCGCTGCCAGCGTTTCGCCACCCGCTCCAGTCCAAAGCACAATACGTAATAGACCGCGCCGATAAAGATAAAGATCGCCGTCGGGTAGATCTGCACCCGGTTATTCACCTGTCCCGCCACCGTGGTTAATTCCGGCACATTCACAATAAACGCCAGCGACGTATCCTTAAGTAGACCGATGAAAATCCCTACCAGTGATGGCAGCACGTTACGCAGCGTTTGCGGCAGCAGAATCAGCCGCAGACCCTGTCCAGCGCTGAATCCCTGAGTTAAAGCCGCTTCAAATTGCCCCTTCGGCAAGGCTTGTAAACCAGCCAGCACCGAGTGCATCACCATCGCCGCAGTAAACCAGGCTAAGGCCAGCGTCACGGTGACTGCCCCCGGCATGTCGCTACCGGTGAGCATGGGCAGCAAATACCACAGCCAGAAGATGACAAAAATCAGTGGGATCCCGCGAATAATCTCCGCCCATAGATACAACAATCGCCGCACGGTACCGGGAAAACGCCAGGCCACGCAGGCCAGTACTATCCCCAGCGGCAGCGCCAGTGCGCCTGCGCCTAGCGCCATCATTAGCGTCAACGCCACGCCGCCAGGCTCCCCTACCGCTAGTCGTCCCCACAAGAGATAGTCGAGATTGTCGTAAATCACCGCCAGATTAGCGTTCATGCTGAATTCCTCCCTCCACGTGGGCGGCTTCGCGCACCCGCCTTGCCTGGCCAACGGGCCTTGGCCCAAGTCGAGTCAACAGCAGCCCCAGCACCACGCCGGTCAACAAGTACAGCAGGGTACCGACGGCAAACGCTTCCAGCGCATGCGCGTTATAGCTTTCGATTTGTCGCACCTGATAGGTCAGCTCGGCAAAGCCGATGCCGCTGGCCAGCGATGAGAGTTTCATTAGATTGAGATACTGACCAACAACGGGCTGCCAGGCGTTAGCCAGCCCTTGCGGTAGCAGCACATGACGCAGCAATCCAGCGGTTGAAAAACCCTGAGCCAGCGCGGCCTCGCGTTGGCCGTTGGGAACGCTTTGCAGCCCGGCTGCTACCTCTTCAATCAAAAATGCCGAGGTAAACACCCCCAGCCCCCACGCCGAGCAGAGAAATTCCGGCGTCAGCCACCAAACGTCACCCGGCAGAATCGACCAATCGTGCGGGTCATTGACGAAATCTCGCAGCCCCTGCGGCAGGAAATTCCACGCTGCGAAGTACCAGAACAACAGCTGCACCAGCAGCGGAGTATTACGAAAAATCGATACCCAGCAGGCGGTGATCCCCTGCCCCAACCGACCACCCGCTAAGCGCAGCAGCAAAAACAGCGTCGCCAGTGCGCTTGCCAGTACCACACCGGCGAGCGTCACCCACAGGGTCGTGAGAAAACCGGAGACAATCCATTGCAGAGGCTGCCCGCTAAGCACCCCCTGCCAATCAAAATGCATCATGGCTCGCTCCGATCCTGATGCAGCGGGTCGAGCACCTTTTGCAGAAAACGGACCGCGCGCGGATGCTGCGGGTGGGTAAAGAACTCACCAGGCGGCGCCACTTCCAGCACATCACCACCGTCAATAAACACCACCCGGTCGGCAATTTCACGGGCAAACTGCATTTCGTGGGTGACCACAATCATGGTAATACCGCTGTGCGCCAGCGATTTCATCACCTGCAAAACTTCGCCGATCATTTCCGGATCCAGCGCCGAGGTCGGTTCATCAAACAAGATGATTTGCGGCGACGAGGCCAGCGCCCGTGCGATCGCCACGCGTTGCTGTTGGCCACCGGAGAGCTCAGACGGCATGGCATCGGCTTTTTCCGCCAGCCCCACCCGCTCAAGCAGTTCCCGTGCCCGCGTTTGTGCCTCGCTGCGCTTCCAGCCGTGCACCGACTCCAGCGCCAACGTAATGTTCTGCGCCGCCGTCAGGTGGGCGTAAAGGTTAAATTGCTGGAAAACAAAGCCAATTCGGCTGCGCAGCTGGCGTAGCGCTTTCCCGCTCAGTTGCCGGGTCGGTTTATCATCCACCAAAATTTCGCCGCCGCTGAGTGTCTCTAGCTGATTAATCAGGCGAATCAGGGTCGACTTTCCCGAACCAGAAGGCCCGAGGATCGCCACCACTTCACCGGGATTTATCGCTAAATCAATGCCATTGAGCACGCGATGACGACCATATTCTTTTACTACCTGGCGAAACACCACGCTGGCGTTGTCCAGATGTGAAAAATCCGCGGCCCTGGCCGCGGAGTGAGAGAGTAAAGCCGACAACATATTATTTTGCTTCTATGGTAAAGGAACGTGGCTGCGGGGCTTTGGTCGTCGGGCCAAACCAGGCATCATAGATTTTCGCCGCTTCACCGGATTTTTCCAGCGCCACCAGCTCATCATTCACCGCTTTCAGCAGCGCCGGTTCACCTTTTTTCACGCCGACGCCTATCTCTTCTTTGCTCAGCAGCTCCGGCAGAATTTTAAACTTGGCTTTGTCCGGCGCTTCGCCCAGTAGCCCTGCGAGAATGGTGCTGTCCTGGGTAATGGCCTGCACGTTGCCGTTACGCAGCGCGGTCAACGCCAGCGGGATATCGTCATAGGAGAGCACGCGCGCCTGCGGGAAGCGCTGGTGCAACGTCTGCTCGCCGGTGGTGCCTTTTACCGCACCGATGCGCGCTTTGCTGTAATCATCCAGCTTGTCGCCGCCTGTAGCGGGTACCAGGAACTGCTGTCCGGTGACAAAGTACGGCGTGGAGAAATCAACAACCTGAGCACGTTCCGGGGTGATGGTAATATCGGCGACAATCAAATCCGCCTTACCGGATTGCAGCAGTGGAATACGGTTTGCCGGGTTGGTCGCCACTAGCTCCAGCTTCACGCCAAGTGCTTTGGCCAGCGCTTTGGCGAAATCCACGTCGTAGCCCACCAGTTCGTGAGTTTTGGCATCCACGGAGCCAAACGGCGGGTTGGCGTCAAAGGTGGCAACCTTTACTACGCCTTTGGCTTTAATATCCGCCAGTTGGTCAGCCTGAGCGCTGAAAGTAGTTAGTCCAGTGGCCGCCAGGCCTACCAGCAGTGCGAGTTGTGTGAGAGTCTGTTTTGCCTTTGCCATAATTTTTCTCGATACCCTGTTTTTGTCGTGTCTTTTTACGCTCCCACAGTGCCGTCAGCGGAACAAATAACGATTCGTTATTCCTTATAACGAAAAAGGGTATACCCCAACCTATTGTTATTAAAAGGTAAAAAAACATCATGACTGGTAACCTATGCGCAAAAATCGCCATTGCTTTGACCCATTTCGCATTTGCAAAAATAATGGTTTTACTGCTGAAATAGAGAGGGCTGATGTAAGTAACCAATTATGATTTCACGATGTGATTGTTTCTTATCGTTACCAGTGGAAACAATAATCCGCAAGCGTCATCGACGACAGGCAACCTATGATGAACCCGGCAAAAAAGTAGGGTTTTCCCCCTGTTACTCGAACGTTATGGATGATTAAAATGTTTAAATTTACCCGCACGGCTTTATTGGTTGCCACACTGGCTGGCGCTGCTTTTGCTTCCCAGGCTGCCACCACCACTCCCGCTCCAGCACAAGATCCGATTGTTCAGCACCTGAAGCTGAGCGATGCGCAGGTTTCTAAAATCCAGTCACTGCACGATCAGATGGTGAAAAACGTCAAAGGCATTTCGTTGAAAGAAGTCAAAGACGGCATGATCATCGACATGATTCAGTCTGGCAAATGGGATGACAACGGCGTTAAACAGCAGCTTTCTGCGTTTAGCAAAGTTGACCAGCAGGTTCGCTACTACAAAGTGAAGTACTATTTTGACCTGAGCCAAGTGCTGACGCCTGAGCAGCGTAAACAGGTTCAGAGCGATCTGGCCCAGGCTGCAAGCGAGTAAGCCGCAAAGCCTCCTCCCGCGGTGGCGAAACCCGCCGCGTGGAATAACCCCCTTCCCCGATTCCCCCTCTTTTGCACACAACCGATTTATCTTCCACCTTTATTTATTCCTCAATGGAATAAAAGATGTAAGTCTGTGAGCGTTCAAACCCTTTCAGCACTGGAATATAGTTTCCCTCAGTTCATAACTCATAAAGGAAACAACCATGAAAACACAATCCGTTATCGTCACCGGTGCATCAAGCGGGATTGGCTTCGCCATCGCTCAGGCTTTCCTCCAGCGCGGTGATAACGTCATTGCCAACGCACGCACGCTGGCGGATCTGCAAAAAGCCGCGAAACAACTCGGTTCACCGGATAATTTACTGCTGGTTGCCGGTGATATTGCTCTGCCTGAAACCGCGCAAACTCTTTTTGCTCAGGCTGAGGAACGTTTTGGTCAGGTCGATGTTTTGGTCAGCAATGCTGGCGTGTTCATCTCTAAACCGGTCACTGACTATAGCGAACACGACGTTGAAACCATGCTGGCGGTGAATATGAAAGGCTTTTTCTATCCGGCCCAACAAGCGGCAGAACATATGCGCGCCCACGGCGGCGGTCATATCATCGCCATCACGGCGGCCATTGCCATGCAGCCGAATATCCATGTTCCCGCCCTGCTGCCCATCATGGTGAAGGGCGGGCTAAATCAGGCCGTGAAGGGGCTGGCGCTGGAGTTGGCAGATAGTGGGATCATGGTCAACGCGGTCGCCCCAGGTATTATCGCCACGCCGATGCACGCCCAGGATCCGCAAACGCTGGAGGCGCTAAAAACCATGGCCCCGACGCATCAGGTCGGCAACGTGCAGGATATCGTTAGCGCGGTAATGTACCTGGCCGACTCTCAGTTTGTCACCGGCAGCATAATGGCGGTAGACGGTGGTTCAACCGCCGGGAAGTGGTAATCGGAGGACAGATGCCATACGTCAATATTAAAGTGACCGATGAAAATGTCACCGCGCAACAAAAGCGCCAGCTGATTGAAGGGGCGACGCTGCTGCTTGAACAGGTGCTGAATAAACCCCGCGCCACGACCTATGTGGTTATCGATGAGATAGCGACCGACAACTGGGGCGTCGGCGGAGAGAGCGTCACCGCGCTCCGGCTGAAGCCTCCTCAGCGATAAAACGCCGGTGTGATGCCTGGCGCTTGTCATATATCATGAGAACGCTCCCGGCCAGCAGTAAGGATACCGACTCTCTATGACGCAGCGTTTGAACGACATTATGATCAGCAGCATCACGCTTTTTTGCCTTGCTGCCGAGCATCAAAGTTTCACCATAGCGGCGCAGGTCGCCGGTATCTCGCCGGCGGCGGTGAGCAAAACCATCGCGCGATTAGAAGAACGCCTCGGCATCGTGCTGTTTGTCCGGTCTACCCGGCAGGTCAGGCTCACCGATGCGGGCAGGCAATACGCGGCGCAGTGTCGCGCCGCGTTAGCGTTATTGCAGCAAGCTGAACAGCAGGCAACGGGAAAGCAGGAAGTCCCTTCTGGAACCGTGCGAATCAGCCTTCCTGCCGCCTACGCCCACTGGCGGCTCTTCCCGCTCATTCCGCAATTCCAGCAGCGCTACCCGCAGGTGCATCTGGAATTTCACATCAGCAACCGTTGCGTCAATTTCTCTCGTGATGATTATGACCTGGCGATCCGCGGCAGCGAACTTGCCGACTCCAGCTTGATTGCGCGGAAACTTGAAGATGCTGAACTGGCAATGGTGGCCTCGCCCAGTTATCTCCGGCAGCACCCGCCGCTGAAAACAGTCGACTGTCTTGCGCAACATCAGTGTATCCAGTTTGTGCTGCCCGGCAGTGGGCGACAGGCGGCGTGGCTGGTACGTCGTGATGGCAAACAAAAAGAGATTCTCCCCAGCGGTAATCTGCTGTGTTCGGAAGATTACCTGGGTGGATTGTCGCTGGCAAAACACGGGGCGGGGATTTATCAAATCTATCGTTTTGTCGTGGCAAATGCGCTGGATAGCAATGAATTGCAGGAAGTTTTACCGGACATCAACCGCGCTACGCGCCCTTTCTACCTGATTTACCCGCAGCTCCAGCATATGCCGCAACGAATCCGGGTATTTGTTGAATTTATGCTGGAAAATCTTCGCCGCGATTAGTCGCCGGGCCCGAACTGAAACATCCTGGGCCCAGCGACGTTTATCACGCCGTGACGTTGCTTAACCACGCGCCCAGGTTTTCCACCGACAGCTGCGACGGCGCGTGTTCGGCTGGCTGACCTTGCCTGATGACCAGCAGCGTCGGCAGTCCACGCACGCCTAAACTGGCGGCCAGTTCCTGATGCAGATCGGCATCCAGATAGCGGGTTTCCAGCGGCGCAATCCGTGCCGCCAATTTGTCATGCGCCAGCAGCTGCCAAAGCTTGCGGCAGTGCACACAACGCTCCGCGCCCACGAACAGCAGTATCGATTTTTCGCCATTCAGCTCTTGCGCGGTGCTTACCGGCGTAAAGGCGCTTTCCGTTACCCGGAACAACTTCGGGCTGCGGCGCAGAGTGTCGTTATCCGTCGCCACGCACAACGCATCGGCGCTTTTGCTGTAGGGCTGTACGCCCGCTACGCGTACCACGCTTTGTGCCGACCCCGCTGCCGCCCCCGGCTGGCGCAACGTTCGCACATCCACCGGTTCAATGGGCGTCTCCTGCTGCAGCGCCAGCTGAGGGATCCACGCATACGGAATACGATAGGCGCGATAGACCATATTGTTATTCAGGGTCTTACCCCAATACGGCGAGATATATTCCCAAACAATTTCATGGTCGCGCGTCACTTCAAAAATACGCCCGTTCGAGCCTTCGTTAATCAGGGTATTGCCGTTTTCCAGCCGCTGCATATTGCTGATGTACGGGCTGTAGAAACGGTAAGAGTCTGTCGGCTGCGGCAGATCCGCCTCATAAGGCGAGTAGCGCCATTCGATATCCAGCGTCAGCGGGTTGATCTCAAGGATGCGTGAATAGTCGCGCCAGGCGTTTTTTACTCCGTCCGCCGAGGCCGGGTTCGGCGCGCCGTATCCTGCCCAGCCACCGTTATCGAAAATCAGGATATTGCCCGCACCTGGCAGCCCTTGCGGGATCATATGCGCATGGTGCTGGCCGATAATCCAACCGATATGCTTAAGCTCCGGCTTGCTGTAATCCGGCCCCAGCTGCCAGACAATTTTGCCGCTGGATTTATCGATGATGGCGATAATATTGGACTCACGGGCGTCCCAGATAATGTTATCGGGGTGGAAGCGTTCATCCCCCGCGTCATACCATTTATTCGGCCCCAGCGCCGACATCGAGTTAATGTGCATCCAGTCGCCCATGCCGCCGCCACTGGCGCGCATGTTGGGGTTCTTGTACAGCGCGGTGCGCGCCGCATCGTCAAAACCCAGCTCGTGGAAATGGTCGCTGCAGCGCCACTCCCACACCACATTGCCCTGCCAGTCGACTTCAATAATGGTGTCATCGAGCAGCAGTTTGTCAGAGATGTCTTCGTTCACCAGGTTAGTGTGGGCAAGAATCAACGTATTCCCCCCCTCCACCTGTGGCTCCAGTCCAGGCGCATAGTAGCCCACCGGGTTGCCCGCACGCTGATAGTCGTGGTGCGCGCGCGCCATCCAGCGCGTTTCATTACCCGGATCGCTCACCTTCTCATAGCGGTCGAATGACCAGGTGACGTTCCCTTCCCAATCGACCTGGATAAGGTCGAGCATATCCTGCATGCCATAGCGTGGGTCGCGCTCGCCGCTATGGCCAAGGATGGCGCCACCGGGCAAAATTTTGTTCGGAAAACCGTGCAGCTCGGGCCATTCACGCACCACCTGGCCGTTCATATCCACCAGCACCGCCCCGTGTTCGGTGGCCTGAAAAAGGGTGTAACCACTCCAGGCACGCTTGGGATCGTAAAGGGTAGCGCCGGTCGGATAAACGGAAGGAAATCCCATGTTATTGCTCCTTAAATTAAAAATCAGGCAGAAGTAATCAGATTACGGATATGCCGGCAGGCGGCGGAAAACGCGGCGTCATCACGCTGGCGCGGATGCGGTAGCGCGAGGCTGACAATCTCTTTGATTCGTCCCGGCCGCGGCGACAGCACCACCACCCTGTCGGCAAGCGCTACCGCCTCTTCCACATCGTGGGTCACCAGCAGCGTCGTGGTCCCCGCGTCTTGATGAATGTGTAACAGCTCCTGCTGCAGGGTATGGCGGGTCAGCGCATCCAGCGCGCCAAACGGCTCATCGAGCATCAGAATTTGCGGCCGGGCGACGAGCCCCCGGGCAATAGCCACTCGCTGGGCCATGCCGCCGGAAAGCTGCGCAGGCAAAGCGTCAGCAAACTCGGTAAGCTGCACGAGGTCGAGCATCTCCAGCGCCCGCTGGTGCTTCGCCGCGCGGCTCAGTTTTTCCTCCGCCAGCCCCAGCATCACGTTGTCGACCACGTTCAGCCACGGAAACAGGCGCGGCTCCTGGAACACAATGCCGCGCTCTTTGCCGACGCCGGTGACCGGCTCGCCATTGATGAGGATCTCCCCCTGGGTGGCGGATTCCAGCCCCACCAGCATGCGCAAGAGGGTGGATTTGCCGCAGCCGCTGCTGCCTACTAGCGCCACCAGTTCACCGGCGGCGATGTCGAGGCTGAAATTGTGCACGGCCGTCACCTGCTGCCAGGATTTACGCACGTGCTGAAAAGAAACCAACGTCGAGGTTGTCATCATTGCTCCTGTTGGCGCCAACGGGTGGCGCGAATCTCCAGTAAACGCCCGGCTTTATCCAGCGCCGCGCCGGTCAGGCCGATAAGCACCATGCCGCAGAGAATGGTCGGCATATCCAGCAGCTGTTGGGCATTGATCATCAGGCTGCCGATACCGACGCCGGAGGACATGAAGTATTCCGCACCGATATTGCCAAGCCAGGCATAAATCAGCGCCAGCCGCAGCCCAGCAAAGATCCCCGGCGCGGCACCGGGAAGGATCAGCCGACGCAGGCGCGTCAGGCCGCTTAACCGCAGCACCTGGGCCACTTCATCAAGCTGCGGGTTACGCTGGAGCACCGCCTGAAGCGTGCTGAAAAACATCGGAAAGAACGATGCCAGCGCGATAAAGACGATTTTGCCGCCGTTATCGTTTCCGACCCAGGCGGTCAGCAGCGGCAGCCAGGCAAACAGCGCGATATGGCGCAAAACGTTAAGGGTGGGTGTGAAGATCTGCCCGGCGCGTGGACGCAGCGCCAGCAGCAATCCGCACAGCAGACCGCTGGCAATGCCGATAGCGCCGCCAACCAACGCCCGGCTTAGGCTTGCCAGCATCGCGTCGCTAAGCTCGCCGTTGACCACGCCCTGGACAAAACGCTCACCCACCGCCAACGGTGACGAGAAGAGCGCCCCGTCAATCCAGCCCCCCTGATTCGCCAGTTGCCACAGCACCAGCAGCACGACGGGTAATTGCAGCGCACGCCAGCTGGCCTGCGGCTTCCACGCCAGACGGCCGGCCGCTGGCTGCGGCCAGAACACCAGCCGGGAATAGGCGCGGTTCACCGCCCACTCCATGAGCATGCCGCTGATACCTACCACCGCGATGGTGACGAAGGCAATATCCAGTTGAAACAGCTGACGCCCCCAGACCATCAGGTAGCCAATCCCTTCCGACGAGGCCAGCAGCTCAACCACAATCAAGGAAACCCACGCTTGCGACAGCGCCAGCCTCAGGCCAGTAAACCAGCCCGGTAAGCTCGCCGGAATCACCAGCCAGCGTAGCCGCTGCCAGCGGGAAAAGCGCATCACGCTGCCCGCCTCGCTCAGCGCCTGCGGCACGCTGGTGACCGCCTGCTGGGTGTTGATGGTCATCGGCACCACGGTAGTTTTCACAATGACCGCCAGCTTGAGGCCGTTATCAATGCCGAACAGCACCATAAATAGCGGGATCCATCCCAGCGTGGGGATTTGCGCCAACGCATAAAACAGCGGTTCCACCCGCTGCGCGGCGGCGGGCACCAGGCCAAACAGCGCACCCAGCAGCGTGCCGGCTATCGCCCCTAGCAGCAGGCCCAGCGCCAAATGCTGAAGGCTAAATCCCCACTGCGCTAACAGATCGCCGCTGAACAGCGACCACGCGGTCTCGGCCACCACCGACGGCGCGGGCAGGATTTGCGCTGGCATCCAGCGCTCCTGCGCGGCGACGTACCACACCAGCAGTACGAGCGCCGGTAGCAGCCACGGCCAACCGTTGAGACTGAGGCGCGGCCTGCTGGCGAGGCGGGTTCTTAAAATCATCTGCGACATAGCGGTCCACATTTCAGAAAGTGATATCGCTATAAAAACGTGCCTTGCGCCGCACTGCCATTGCGTTAAGCGAATAATCCCGATGCAGCGAATGCATTTCAGCCTGCCGGGTACGCCGCCTCTGATTTAGCTTTTTTTCACCCATTCTTTGCCAATAAAAGCATTTAACACCCGGGCCATCGGCTCATTAGGGTGAGAAAAAAACGCACAGGAGCAATACGTTATGATGAAAGCATTTTTTAGCCGCACCGCGCTGGCGCTGGTTGCCGTGTTTGGTCTGCTGGCCAGCGCCCACGCCGAAGAGCTGCGCACCATTCGCATTGGCGTGCCGGACCAAAGCGCCGGAAGCCAGCCGTTTATCGAAGGGCCAGTCGGGATGGCCTATATCCGCCATCAGCTGGAAGAGGTATTCAAGCCCCAGGGCATAGAAGTGAAATGGCAATTTTTCAAAGGCGCAGGCCCCGCGGTGAATGAGGCGTTAGCCAACCAACAGCTGGATTTTGTCTATCTGGGCGATTTAGCGGCAATTATCGGCAAAGCCAACGGTCTGCCAACGCGCCTGCTGCTGGGTAGCCGTGGTTCGGAGTCATATCTGGCGGCGACCAAAGCCTCTGGCATTAAAACGCTGGCAGACTTGAAAGGTAAACGGGTGGCGGTGTATCGCGGTACGGCAGATCAACTGGCTTTTGACCGCGCGCTGGCCACCGTCGGCCTCAACGAGCGCAGCTTACAGGTGATTAACCTCGACTGGACCGCGGGGAAAGCGGCACTGGCAGCCGGGCGCGTAGATGCGGTGTGGGGCGGCGTTTCGCTGCTGGCGCTGCGCGGCGATAAAATTGATGTGGTGGTGAAAAGCGGTGACTCTGGCCGCCAAAACACCACCCAGGCGGCATTCCTCGGAACCCAGAACTTTATCGAAGCGTGGCCGCAGGCGACCCAGCAGATTATCAATGTGCTGGTCCAAAACGCCGCGGAAATCAGCGATTCGGCCAATACCCAAGCCTGGTCCGCCGAGATGGCGAAGCAAAGCCAAATCCCGCAGGCGCTGTTCCTGGAAGAGCTCAAACCGCAGGATCTTAACTTCACCACCTCACCACGCATCGATCCGTTTCTGACCGATAGCTTTAGCAGCAGCGTGGAACAGGCCAAAACGGGCCGCCTTATCCGCAGTGCGTTTGACGCCCATCAGTGGGTGGACGGTCAGTTTGTTGAGCAGGCGCTGAAAAACCAGCAACTGGAAAAACACTGGCCGCAGTACGATACCAAAGGCCAGCCGACCAACGCCGGTTAACCCCTCACCTCCTCCGTGAGCCGCCGCGCATGATGCTGGCGGTCAAGCTGGAGGATAATCGCCATCAGCTTTTCCACCAGCGGCGGCTGGGCCGCATGCACCGGGGAGATAATGGCAAAGCGGGTCTGCATCAGCCGCCACTCATCCGGCAAATCGCTCAGCTCCAGCTTCACCAGACGATGGCTGTGCTGGCACAGCGCAAAGCCATCTTCACTGGCAAAACTTATCGCATCGGTATGCGCCAGTGTGGAGAGCAGCGCATAGATATGATCGCACTGGATCGCTGGCGTAAAGTCCTGCTGCTGGCTGAGCGTCGCCAGCACCTTACGCACGCCAGGTGGTAAATACGGCGCAGCAAAGGGATAGCGCAGCAGGGTTTGAATGGATACCGGTCCCTGCTGCGCCAGCGGGTGATCGGCATGGCAGACAAAAAAGCAGCGCTGCGGGCTCAGCGGCTGCACGCGCAGCTGCGGATCCAGCTCGGCCTGCCAGCTATCGGCCACCACGAACGGATATTGCTGGGTGGTCAGCGCGTGATGCAGGGCAAACCAGTTATCGATATGAAAGCGTACCCGCGCCTGCGGGAGCTGACGGTGAAACTCGCCGACGGCGGCAGGAATCAGCCGCGCTGCAGGCGCCGGGCCGCAGCCAAAGGCCACTTCACCATTTTGTGCATCATCCGCCTCTCGCAGCTGACTGCTCAGTTCAACGTTGAGTTCCTGAAAACGACGCGCGTAGGGCAACAGCTTTTGCCCATGCAATGTGAGCGTCGGAAGCTTGCTTTGCCGGTCGAATAGCGGATGGCCGACGCTCTGCTCCAGCGCCTGAATGCTGCGGCTAAACGCCGACTGCGACAGACAAACCGCTTCCGCCGCACGATTAAAACTGCCGTATTCTACCAGCGCGACGAAATTACGGAGTTGGCGAAAATCCAGATGCATATGCCCGCTTTATGATTACCTTATTTCCAATAACACTACTGGATTACTGCCGGGTTAGGCAACGTTGAACATTTACCCGCCGCGTTAGGGAAATAGGATTTAGAGATTAATAGCCATATCAATGCAGCGTAATCCTTCAGGTACCAGCCGCGAGGGAGAGATATTTTCTTTGATAAAGCGAAAGCCATGGCGTTCGTAAAAGGTTTGCGCATTGGGCGTTGCGCAGAGAGTTAATTGTTTAAATCCCCGCGTCCGCGCTTCGTCTTTAATCGTGGTAATAATCCGGCTGGCCAGTCCCTGACCAAAATAACCCGGCAGGGTAAAAATCGCCTCCACGCTTCCCGCTGACACATCAAGATAACCTGTAGCCACCAGCCCCACATCCGGAATATCAACGGCAAAGAACGGATTTTCCGTTATCACCACTCGATAGCCTTCCGGCATCTCCTCCGGCGTCCAGGCCTTGAGCACGTCCGGGCTATAGCTGGCCTGACAGCCCTGTCGAATAGACAGATTGCGAATAGTCCAACAGGCTTCCGCTTCTTCGGGTGAGACGAGTCTTATCTTCATTTTATCGGTTTCCATTTTGCCATCATCACCCAAGTAGATTTATCATAGATGAAGACAATTTCG
This sequence comes from Kluyvera genomosp. 1, assembly GCF_001266615.1. Taxonomy (GTDB): domain Bacteria; phylum Pseudomonadota; class Gammaproteobacteria; order Enterobacterales; family Enterobacteriaceae; genus Kluyvera; species Kluyvera cryocrescens_A. Next base: position 15,273 of record NZ_LGHZ01000009.1, read on the forward strand.
ATATCTCTTCTCTGGAAAGTGCAAAACGGACTGACTCAAGAGACCGATGTATTGCCGTATTATCCGGGTGAAATCCCCCCATTTATTTCTTTGCGGCCCAATAACAAAGGCCCGAGCTATTTTTAAAACGAGTCACACATGGATAAGAGTAAAAAATCAGAATATATAAAATTAGGGGTGGTTTTGTTTATCGCCTTTGTGGTCATTAAAGCCTGTACCGACAGCGACAATAGCGCACCGCCTGCGGCATCAAGTGCACAGGCAGCGCCGGTTGCCGCAACCGCTGACGCCACGCAGGAAAAGACCGCTGCAGATAAGCCACCTGCCGTTGATACCGGCTACACCCGCAAAATAGCCGAATACGCCTTCGACGATTACACTCCCGACCAGTTTCCCATGCTGAATAAAGCGTTGGGTAAAAAAGGATTAGCCGAAGCGGCAAAAGGAACCCACTCCGCCGCCTTCCGCGCGGCGCAATCCCCGGACTGTGACCAGGTAGAAACCGCTGCTATCGTCAATGAATCGACGAAGAAGAACGTGCGCTATTTCGTGAACTGTACGAACAACAATCAGTGGCACTTTAAGGCATCGGAGTTGAAAGACAGCGCAGGGAAATGGTACACCGCGGAGAATGCTCCTGCTGTGGGTATGAGCGACACCGCCCGCCGGGCCGCAGAGCGTGAAAACCTGGAGAAAAATGCACCGGGAAGTATGGGGGAATGTGTCCAGTTGCTTAAATCTCGCCTAAAACATCCTGATAGCGCGGATTTTCACATCCTGATGGGATCAGCTGACTTTATTAATCAGGATGATGAACGCACTATCCAGGTCGAGTTTGAAGCGAAAAACGGCCTGGGTAATGAGTTAACCTATACCGGACAATGCGTCTTCCATAAAAATGGTAAAACCGCCGTCGATATTTTTGACCGTTAGCCCTACCCCGCCGCAATGCCGGGGGTTGGTTTGCAAACGGTAAAGTTAAACGCTTTTAAGGGCGATAAAATTGACGCCCTTAAAAGTCATTAGCGCCTGCCAAACGCCTCTCTTCTGTTTCTCCTGCGCACTCAACGACCGCACGAACAAGCACATCACGGTACTCTGGTGTGCCATGCTGAGTATGGTTAAATCGTTATGAAACAGCAGCTACCGAGCACGATGCTGACAAAACGGCACATTGAGGAGAGCGGAATGATTACATTATGCAAAGCCTGCGGGACGTCCTATGAAACAACCGATTCCCATCCCACACATTGCCCTATTTGTGAAGATGAACGCCAGTATGTCCCCGCAAGCGGGCAGCAATGGGTCGATTTTGACGCCCATTGCGCTTCGCACACCAATACATGGCAACAGCACGACAGTTCGCTCCTCAGCTTCCGCACCGTGCCTGATTTTGCCATCGACCAACGTGCGTTCATTCTCCGCACGCCAGAGGGCAATATTTTGTGGGACTGCATTGCCACACTGGATGACGCCACCAAAACGCTCGTTCACGCCCTGGGCGGCCTTAAAGCCATCGCGATATCGCATCCTCATTACTACAGCACCATGCAGGATTGGGCTGCGGAGTTTAACGCCCCCATTTATCTTCACACCAATGACCGCCAATGGGTCATGCGCGACAGCCCGTGGATACGTTTTTGGCACGGCGACACTCTTGAGCTGACTCGCGATGTCCGGGTGATCCGCCTGGGTGGACATTTTGCTGGCGGCTGTGTTCTGCATTGGGCACGGGATGAAGGCGTGGTGCTTTCCGGCGACATCGTTCAGGTTACCCCCGGTGCGCGTGCCGTCTCGTTTATGTGGAGCTACCCTAATCTGCTGCCGCTGTCAGCCGCAACGGTTCGCGACATCACCCAGCGTCTAAGCGTGGTGAAATTTAAGCAACTCTACGGCGCATTTGAAGGGAAGGATATTACGGAAAATGCCGATGAGATTGTGCGGGTTTCGGGAGAGAAGTATGTTTCTTGTCTTGGGGATGGGAGCGATAAATAACCAGCAGCGCATGGCTGGGCTGCCCCTCTTCCATTAAAGATACGAAGGTCAGGAATTTCAATGAGTATTATTGGGAGGGCATTCCATCGATTTATGATAAACAGCCTATCTTGTCAGATAGACTGTTTATAGCAGCTTTATCATTTAAAAAGCTGCCATAATGACAGTCGCTTTAATTAGAGATTAGCAACGTTATGATAGACTTTTTGAACATCATCGTCAGCTTCAAGCGCATCAACGAGCCCTTCAAAGATTGCTAAATCTTCTTCTGAAAGTTCAATTTCTGCTTGAGCAATCATTTCTAATTCAGTTGATGTAAATTCAGTAATGCCCGCTGCTTTCAGCGCTGCAATACCTTTGTGAAGATCGGTGGATTCAGTATAAATAATGATGTTCCCTTCTTCTTCGGTAACATCGCGAACTTCTACTTCAGCATCCAGTAAAATTTCAAAAATACGGTCTGGGTCAGTACCTGCAAATACAATCACGCCGGTATTATCAAACATATAGCTGACAGAACCCGCTGCGCCGATATTCCCGCCTTTTTTATTGAAGATGTTGCGGACATTAGCAATCGTGCGGTTAACGTTTGAAGTCAATGTTTCGGCGATGACCATTGAACCATTTGGCCCAAAGCCTTCATAACGGCCTGGCACAAACGTTTCGTCTCCGCCGCCTTTGGCTTTATCAATCGCTTTATCAATAACGTGTTTTGGAACCTGGGCCTGCTTCGCACGTTCAATAACGAATTTTAACGCCGAGTTTGATTCTGGGTCTGGTTCACCTTGTTTAGCAGCGGCATAGATTTCTACACCGAATTTTGCATATACGTTTGACGTTGCACCGTCTTTAGCCGTTTTTTTAGCAACGATATTGGCCCATTTACGTCCCACTGGAACAGTCTCCTCAAAAATGTATTTACATTAACGGCAGCTTAATAAAGCGACACGTTTTTCTGTCACATTATATCATGACATGTAAATTCTCGTCTATGAGAAATAAAAAAGTGAAATATTACGGAATGTTACTTTAAATTCATTAATAGTTAACATTATGGATAAATCATTCTAAAACGCCATTGTGATTCCTTTGCTTTTTATTCTCAATATTAAGCTGCAGCAAAAATAGATATCAGGCAAGGGGAACAAAATACAGGCTATGTGAGGATAAATACGAAAAGATGAGCCCGTTATATAAAAAACTCGCTAATACATTAGCTAAATCGCTATCGTTATTGCTGGATTTGACATTATGCAATCTACAGGGTCTGAGCAAGGAGTATTTATGATAAATACCATTCTGACCTTTTATCCAGAACGTTCTTATCTGATTCCGGTATGGAACGGACCCATCAAATTGGCGGGCGTTCTGCTATGCGCAAAGCGCGGACCTCTCGCATCCATACTATGATTTGTTCTAAACAACCGGAATTGAACCTAGCGATTCCTTGCTCTCATGTTCTCCACACCATAATTACATGGAGTCTTTATGTTGATAGCGCAGGTTTCAGACATTCACGCCTCACCCGAAAATGATCATCTGTTTCGGTTTGACCAGGTCCTCAATTGGCTTACGCATCTGAAACCAAATGTACTGGTACTTACTGGTGATCTAACGGATGGGCATTGGCTGGAAGGTTATAAACAGATAGCCGAGCACCTGAATCAACACAATTACCCTTCATTGATACTGGCTGGTAACTCAGACGACCGCAGTATGATGCGTTCTGTTTGGGGTGAGAATAAATGGGCGCGCGAGGCCCAAGGAGAGGCTATGCACTTTGTCCATGACACAGGAGGCATTCGGCTGATTGGTCTGGATTCAACGATAGATGGTCAGGATGACGGCAGCGTGGCTGACCATCTGGTATGGCTGGAGACTCAACTGAACGACGCAGGCAGCCTTCCGTCATTACTGTTCCTGCACCATCACGTATTTGCATCGGGTATTCCAACGCTAGACGAAATGATGTGCAGAGGTCTACCAGAAATGGAGGATTTGATCAGATGCGCTCCGGGCAGACTACTCGCCATTTCGACCGGTCATGTCCACAGACCGATAGCAGGGACGTTTGCGGGCATACCTGCATACATTTGTGGCTCCGTCTGCCCGGCTAATCCGGTTTGGTTTGGAACAGCCAACGTTCCTCCTGCGAATGACCCGGCAGCATTGATGATTCATCGCTACGTCAGTCACTCTCTGACCAGTCACCACGTTTGCGTTTAACGGGTATTCAGAAAACGCATCATTACCAAAAGCCAAATACCTGCAATACAAATGCAAATATCATATTTGCGCCCTGTTCATCGCCTCTGTAATTTGTGTTTTATATAAATGCAATAATTTCAGGGCGCTATTGTTTCATATGATAAAACTCGAAAACATAAACAAAACGTACCCTGGTAGTACGCACGCTGCGATCGGAAATTTAAATATCGTTATCAATGAAGGTGAATTCTGCACATTCGTTGGCCCCAGCGGCTGCGGGAAAACCACTATATTACGGATGATTAATCAACTGGATATCCCGGATGCCGGTTCGGTTTATGTTCAGGGAATTAAAATAGCCGATACCGATATTATTCAGGTGCGCCGAAAAATAGGTTTTGTGATGCAAAGTGCAGCCTTATTCCCGCACCGGACGGTTTCCCAGAATATCGCCACCGTTCCGCGCCTTCTTGGCTGGAATAAAAAGCATATTCAGGCACGTATTGATGAGTTGGTTGAGATCATGTCCCTCGACCCGAGCCTGCTTGCGCGCTACCCCCACCAGCTTTCAGGCGGACAGCAAGGGCGGGTGGCGATTGCCCGTGCGCTGGCGGCCGATCCCCCTATTCTGTTAATGGATGAACCCTTTGCGGCTATCGACCCGGTCGTGCGAGAAAAGCTCCAGGACGAGTTGTTGCAGCTCCAGCAGCGCCTGCACAAAACCATCGTGCTCGTCACCCATGACATCAACGAAGCCATTCGCCTGGGCGATAAAATTGCCATCTTTCAGGAAGGGGGTGTCCTGGCTCAGTTTGATACGCCCGATAATATCCTCGCCCAACCAGCCAGCGAGTTCGTGGCGCGATTCATCGGGCCTGAGCCCAATTTAAAACGCCTTGCCAGGCTTCAGGTTGGGCAACTGCCGCGTCACGATGTTCCCCTAGTGGACGAGGCGCTAACCCCCATTTTCAGTCAACATCCGGTGGTGGCCAGCCCGCTGCGGCTGGTGCTCGATAAACAGCTGCGCCCGTTGTACTGGCTCGACCCTGAGCGGCGTACCACCCTGCCCGTTTCACTCACCCTGAAGGCGCTTCACTCCCTGCGTTTCGCGTACAGCGCACTTCTGGATGCGCCGGGGGGTGTGCTGGTGCACGTCAACGGAGACGGTCAGTATCAGGGAAGTATTTCCCACGGGCTGCTCCAGCACGTACTCAACGGGCATGTGGATGTTCGCCGCTATGATTGACTGGCAATGGATTGCGGATAATCAGGGCCCGATTGCAGCCCTGCTCTGGCAGCACACGCTGCTGGTGGCGATATCGCTCTTTTTCGGCACGGCACTCACCGGGATATTGATTGGCCTGACCCTGCGCTGGCCCGCATCGTCTCCGATACTGCTCGGTCTGTGCGGGGTGCTGTTTACCATCCCCTCGCTGGCGCTGTTTATTCTGTTGATCCCGTTTACCGGTCTGTCGCTCACCACGTCAGTGATCGGCTTAACGCTCTATTCACTGCTGATCCTGCTACGCAACGTAGTCGCCGGGATAGAAAAACTGCCGTCGGACGTGCTCGAATCCGCCCGCGCGCTGGGCTACACGCGCTGGTACCGGTTTATTGACGTTGAGCTGCACCTGATGACTCCGTCTTTGTTTGCCGGGCTGCGTATTGCCTCGGTCACGCTGGTCGGGCTGGTCACGGTCACGGCGCTCATTGGTCAGGGCGGTCTTGGGCAACTCCTGCTGTCGGGCTTTAACCAGGATTTCCTTACGCCAATTGTGGTGAGCGTGGTGCTGAGCCTGGTGCTGTCGTTTATTTTTGACTCTCTGATAGCACGTCTGGGCTATTGGATAACTCCCTGGGCACGCTAATGGATATCTTAACCGCAACCTGGCACTGGTTAATTCAGCCGGACCACTGGCTCAGCGATACGGGGATCCTACTGCGCTTACGCGAGCATCTCTGGTATGTGCTGGTGAGCATGGCTATCGCCTCGGCCATTGCGTTACCCCTGGGAGTGGCGCTGGGCTACTGGCGCAAAGGGGCTTTCCTGGTCATCAACCTGTTCAACATTGGCCGGGCGATTCCCTCTCTTGGCCTGATTTTATTGTGCATTATTCTGGTGGGTTTCAATGATACGCCGGTCTTTCTTGCGCTAATCGCCCTGTCAGTCCCGCCGATTCTGACCAATACCTGGGTGGGGATTTACCACGCCGACCGCACCCTTTGCGATGCCGCCACCGCAATTGGCATGACGCCCATACAGAGCCTGTGGCAGCTGCGCATCCCGCTGGCGATGCCATTGATCTTTGCAGGAATTCGCACCGCGCTGTTGCAGCTTATCGCCACGGCGGTGGTCGCCGCCTATGCCGGGCTGGGCGGGCTGGGCCGCTTCCTGATTGATGGTCTTGGGCAGCGCGATATGCCGCAGGTCATTTCCGGATCTCTTGTGGTGACGCTGCTGGCACTGACCTGTGAGGGGATATTTTCACTTATCAACAACGTGTTATTTCAGTCAAAGGCCGCACCCGCAATAACGGAATCATGATAAAAACCACCTGCAAATAAAGAGGCACTATGAAGCAATCATTATGGCAAGCGTTTAACCGCCGTGGATTTAAGTTATCCCTTCTGGCGGCAGGATTATTCAGCTTAAGTTTTACCACCCTGGCGGAAACCGTCACCATTGGCGGGGCGAATTTTACCGAAAGCTCAATTCTTGCCAATATTTACGCCAGCGCATTAAAGAAAAATAATATTGATGTTAAAACGCGGCTTAATCTGGGTAACCGCGAAATTATTATTCCGGCCCTGAAAAGCGGCGAAATAGATATTGTCCCGGAATATCTCGGTGCACTGCTGAATTATTATGACACGAAAACCCTGGCGACCACCCAGAGCGATGTCAGTGCCGGGCTTGCAAAAGTGCTGCCGGCAGAATTCACACTGCTTACCCCCTCTCCCGCCAGTTCGGTCACAGCCTGGGCCGTCCGCGCCGAAACGGCCAAAAAATATGGGTTAACCAAACTCTCCGATCTAACGCCTGTTGCACACGAGTTGGTGATCGGCGGGCCGCCGGAGTTTCCGGTTCGCGCCCTCGGTTTGCCGGGCCTCAAGCGCGTCTACGGCCTTGAGTTTAAAGAGGTGAAATCCCTCGACATGGGCGGGCCGCTGTCCCGCCTGGCGCTGAACTCCGGAAAAATTGATGTGGCAACGGTGGTCTCCACCCAGGGATCGCTCGCCAAAGAGAACTGGGTAGTCCTGGAAGATGATAAACACGAGCAGCCAAGCCAGAATGTTGTCCCGCTGGTACGCAAAGCGGCGCTGACGCCAAAAATCGACGGCATCCTCAATCAGGTGTCTCACAAGCTGGATAACACCGCGTTGGTCGAGCTGAACAAGCAGGTCGATCTCCAGCACAAAGATCCGGCTGCCGTGGCAGAACAATGGGTCAACACCAATCTTTAACGCTTTTCATCATTCAATGGCCAGGGATCGGCCACAACCTGACGCAGGCACCACAATGTCGCACAACACCATGATCCTGAACCTGTTCTTTTTCAATCCACAGGGTGATTATCGGTTCTCATGGCGTCACCCGGACGCACCCGAACACGAGATTTTCACCCTCAGTTATTACACCGCCCTTGCCCGCAAGGCCGAAGCCGCTACGCTTGATGCCTTGTTCATTGCCGACCATACCGGGGTCTGGGACAGCGGCCTTGCCCATTACGCCAATGCCCGGCTTGAACCGCTGACGCTACTCTCGGCGCTGGCAGCCGTCACGGACAATATTGGCCTGATGGCAACCGCTTCAACGTCTTACACCGAACCCTATAACCTGGCGCGCTACTTCGCCTCGCTCGATTTCCTGAGTAACGGACGCGCAAGCTGGAATATTGTGACCTCCTGGCTGGAAGAAGAAGCCGCCAATTTTGGTCTGGATCAGATCCCGCAGCATGGTAATCGGTACCAGCGTGCCGGGGAGTTTATCGATGTAGTTACCCGTCTGTGGGACTCATGGGAAGATAGCGCGCTGCTGTTTGATAAACAGCGCGGCCTGTTTGCCGATGCCGATAAGGTGCATCATCTTAACCATCACGGCGATTTCTTTAAGGTGCGTGGCCCGCTTAATGTGCCACGTCCCCCGCAGGGGCATCCTGTTCTCGTGCAGGCAGGCTCTTCCGAAGCTGGTAAGCAACTCGCCGCCAGCCGGGCGGATATGCACTTTGTGTTTATCAAGTCCATCGAGCAGGGAAAAGCCTACCGCGAAGAGATGAATCAGCGCCTGAAAGCCCTCGGACGTTCCCCTGAAGCCTTTAAAATCATCGCTGGGGTGTTGCCGGTAGTGGTGAATTCCGAAGCCGAAAAAGCCGAGCGCCAGCAGCTCAACGCGCAGTTGATGAGCGATCGGATGGCTATCGACCTGCTGTCGGCTTATCTGAAACTGGATCTGAGCCCTTATCCCTACGATAAACCGCTGCCGCCGCTGCCAGACGACGCAAACTTCGACGGGATTCGCACCGTACTGCAACTCATCCGGGATTACGACCCAGCCCTGTCTATTCTCGAGCTGGGCCGTCTGTTGCTGCAAAGCTCCGACAGCTGGCTGGTGATGGGCAGTGCGCAGGAAGTTGCCGACACGCTGGCGGAAATCTATCTTTCCGGGGCCGCAGACGGCTTTAACCTGATGTTCCCACTGCTGCCGGGGGATTTTGACAGCTTCACTGAACAGGTTGTCCCGATTCTCAAAGCCAAAGGGGTGATGAAAGCCGACTATGCGGCGGGAACGCTGCGGGAAAAACTGGGCCTTCCAGTGGCCAGAAACAACTTTGCCTGAATAGCTACAGCCGGGTGACACCGGCTGTTTGCGCCGCATTGCGCCAGTCCAGTAACTGCGAGTAAGGCTCGCGCGTCACCGCACTAAACCCGCCAATCAGCAGCGCGGCACAAATTTCCCGGTATTGCGCCGCAGTCACCAGCGTATGAAGTGCATCCTGCAACGCAGCAAGCATGTCGGCAGAGGTTTTCCCCGCGGTGATGAGCGGTAATCCAGGCGCCAGCGGGCTGTGGTCGATAACCGCCAGCCCCTCCAGTAACGCGGGTTCATGACGTTGTAATAGCGCCCAGGTTACGCAGTCGATGGCTGCGATATCCCCTTCACCGCGTTTCACATCGATAAGCGACTGACGATGGCTGCCGCTCAGGACAACGCGCGAGAAAAAGCGCCCGTTCACCGCCAGTGGCGTCACCATTTTCATCAGTACGTTGTAACCTGACTGCGAATCGGTGGAGTTGCACACCACTGGTCGGCCGCGAAAATCAGCAAAGGTTTGCTGTTTATCCTTTTCGCGCGCCACCAGCACGCTGCGGTAATAGATGTTCTCGCAGCCCGGCGCGGTGTAGTGAAAACAACCGACCACCTGAGCGTCCAAAAGCTGCGTCACAAGCGGATAACCGCAGGTCTGACTCAGGATCAGCTGTGGGTTTTGCCAGTGTGCCACCAGCGCCTCCTGTGGCACCACTGGCGTGAGACGCTCTACCGGAACGCCCAGGGCCACCAGCAGTTTCTGCACCGCCAGCCACAGAGCATCGGTGTCGCGGCGGTTAACGGCGTACATCGGGAATGCCAACGGATCACTCATGACCTTCTCCTTTATCACTCCCCGGATGTACCGTCACATCCACCGGTTTCCCCCAGAACTGGCGTAACCATTCACCGTACCCCTTCACCAGAAAACCGTGGTTGCGCTGCTGATAGGCCTCGCGGTTGTGCAGGTAAACGGCCTTCAGCCCATACCAGGGCACACCGGGCAGATCGTGATGTACAGAATGATAGTTAAGATTCAAAAACAGGACCCGCCAGAACAGCCCGGCCTCGTTGATGACCGAACGCGCCAGCGGATCGTCCGCCGCCCGGTGCTCAAAAAAAGATCGCACTTTGGTCAGCGCCAGCGCGGGATAACTCACTGCCAGAACAAACCACAAAGGCGAGAAGCCAAGGTGCGACATCCAGCCAAAAAGCACGGCGAGTAAGGCCCCGTGGATGACCCACATCAGCATGGCGGCAACCTGCACGCGGCGAAAGGCGGACACGGCGCTTGCCAGCGTCTGCACGATATCGATCAGCGGCCCCAGCAACAGCCGTCCGATAAAGGTGTTACGCAGATGAATCACCCGCTTCTGCCACGGCCGAAACCGCGCCCAGCTTTCATCGCTAAAGTAATAAGACTCAGGATCGTCCACCGGGACGGTTAGATGATCGTTACGGTGATGCGCCAGATGGGAGTCGCGGTATAGGCCATACGGATACCAGACCGCCAGCGGCAGTGTGCCAAAAAGCTGGTTCAGCCGGGGATATCGGGTGGGATGTCCGTGGATCAACTCATGCTGTAGCGACATGTACCAGGCGGTAAAGCCGATAAGCAGCACGGTGGCGGGATATAACCCCAACGCCTGCCAGTTCGCCAGGATCGCAAACCAGCCGCCATAAATGGCTATCATGATTATCCAGGTCGGGAGTTCGCTGCGCCACAGGATGCTGGTTGAAAGCTGGTGAATATGTTCGCGTTGTTGTTGGTGCAAATAGAGGGAGTTTCGTTTACCCATTCCTTCAGACGCCCTTTCCGCCAGTGAATATAGGGTATGAAGATCCGGGATAACGCCTGAAATAACAAAGAACTTAAATCGCTATGCTTTGCCAGAAAAACAGGGGCCGTACCAGCGCCAGCCCCTATCCAACAACTTGATAAGATAACCATACTGACCAGCCCCTCTGGCGGTGGGACGGATGCTGTTAACATTTCTGGGGCGCGGGCCTTCGCCGGATTAAAGCGCACCGGCCTTATGGCGTGCGGTGAAAAAGGTCAATACGCCCGCGAAAAGGAGCAGTACGCTACTCATAGCAAACGTGCTGTGCCAGCCGAGGTGGTCAAACACAATGCCTCCTGCCGTTGATCCAAGGGCGATGGAGAGCTGAATCACCGCGACCATGAGCCCGCCTCCAACTTCCGCGTTGTCGGGCAATGTGCGCGCAATCCATGTCCACCATCCGGTTGGTGCGGCGGTTGCCAGCATGCCCCAGAGGCCTAACAGCAGCGAAACCGTCCAGACCTGATGCCCGGCAAACATCAGGCTGATGGCAATAACGGCCATCAATCCAGGTATGGCCATCAGCGTGGGGTAGAATTTCCAGTTGAGGAATGTCGAGACAATCAGCGTGCCAATAAACCCGGCCACACCGATAACCAGTAAAATCAACGACAGGCCTGAGGAATCCACCCGCGTCACGGTCTCCAGAAACGGGCGCACATAGGTAAATAGCGCAAACTGGCCCATGAAAAACAGGCCACAGGCCAGCATGCCAACCGCAACCCTGCGGTGGCTAAGTAAATGGAATACCGCGCTACGTGACGTGTGGTTTTTATTCGCATCCATACTGGGTAGGCTGACGCACTGCCAGATAAGGGCGACAACAGCGATAGGGACAAGGCACAAGAATGCGCCTCGCCACCCGACTGTGGCCCCAAGATAGCTCCCCAGCGGCGCGGCCACGACCGTCGCCAGCGCATTACCGCCGTTGAAAATCGCCAGCGCACGGGTGACCTGATGCTGCGGCACCAGACGAATCGCCGTTGCCGCAGACATCGACCAGAATCCGCCAATGGCCACACCAATCATCGCACGACCGGCCATATACATCAGATAACTGGAAGCCAGCGCAATAATAAGCCCCGATACGGCCATCAGAACCGTCATCCCCAGCAGCAGGAACTTACGATTCACATTTCCAGCCAGCGTCGAAAGCGTCAGGCTGGTCAGGACCGCCAGCGCGCCGGAGATGGCAATCCCCTGCCCTGCCATCCCCTCCGTCACGCCCAGGTCACGGGCAATCGGCGTGAGCAGGCTAACGGGCATAAATTCAGAAGCAATCAGCACGAAGACGCACAGGGTCATGGCAAAAATCCCTCCCCAGTAAGCGTGCTGATGATGAGGTGATAATGTTTGGTTTAGTGTCGACATAGGGATTCACAAAGATCAGGATAAAAGCCACCAGCCTTAGACCGGTGGCTTTTTATCAATTCAGGAGAGGGGTTATTTCAGCTTGGTTTGGAAAAATTGTTCAAACTTCGCGAAAGGTATTTTCCCGGCAACGTTATCGTACAGATCCACGTGATTTGCCCCAGGCACCACCACCAGCTCTTTATCTTTACTGCCGACCACCTTATAAGCATCTTCAGCAAAATAGCGTGAATGCGCTTTCTCACTGGTCACGATAAGCGTCGGAATGGTGATTTCACTGGCGTAGCTGAGCAGCGGCATATTCATAAACGACAGCGGCATCGTTGCCGTCCACGCCCCGGTCGAGTTCACGGATCGTGCGTGAAAACCACGCGGCATACGATAGTAATCGAAGAACTCTTTCAGTACCGGATGCGGATTTGCCGGCAGCGTTTCTGGCAGAATACGCTCGCCCGCGCTGACCTTACCATTGCTGTCGACGTTAATATCATGACCACCGTGAGCGAACGTTCCGCTCTGCGCGTCCTTCCAGCGCTGTTCATTCAGATACTGCAGAACAGCACGACGGTCGGCGGTGGAATAACGGTCCTTGCCATCACCCACGCCATGGCCCATCGCCCTGCTCATGTCGTACATCACGCTGGTAGCCACCGCTTTAACGCGGGTATCCATCGCGGCGTCGTTCAACGCCATGCCACCCCAGCCGCAAATACCGAGCAGCCCGATACGGTCGCGGTCCACCTCTTTTTGCAGCCCTAAGAAATCCACCGCCGCGCTGAAATCTTCCGTGTTGATATCCGGTGAGGCGACGTTTCGCGGATAGCCGCCGCTTTCACCCGTGTAAGAAGGATCGAACGCCAGGGTAACAAAACCTTGTTCCGCCAGCGTCTGCGCGTACAGACCGCTGGATTGCTCTTTCACCGCACCAAAAGGCCCACTGACCGCAATCGCCGCCAGTTTGCGATCGCCACGATCTTTTGGCAGATAAAGATCGCCCACTAAGGTGATGCCATATCGGTTCGGGAACGAAACTTTACGATGTTCGACTTTCTGGCTCTCAGCAAAGGTCTTGTCCCATTTATCTGTCATGGAAACAGGAGCATTAGGATTGGTTGAATCAGCATAACTCATTGTCGTGACTCCACTTAATGATGCGAATAGCAGCATGGCCGGTATCGCGGTTTTTAGCGTTAGGGTGAAGGCTTTCATAAAAATCCCCATAAAAAACAACAGAGAGATACAGGTTTCCGACGGACAACGCTGCGGTGCTTTTCTTTGATGGGGTCATTATAGTGAGCAGAATTAGTGCTGATTAGGGGGCGATTACTGCTAAGATTGATACCATATTGTTATAAATTAATACTGAGTTTGCTGTCATGCAGGGGGAATTGTTCAATGGCAAAAAGGGAGAATTACAACGAGCTGTACCTATTTATGCAGGTGGTACGAGAAGGAAGTTTTACCGCAGCGGCTCAGCGGCTGGGGCTTGCTCAGTCAGGGGTCAGCCGTTCCGTTCGTGAGCTTGAAGAAAGGCTGGGCGTCCAGCTGCTGGTGCGCACCACGCGTAAACTGTCGCTGACGCAAGCAGGCGAGCAGCTCTACCAAAAGACGGCATCGGGATTTGATACGTTAGATCTTGGGCTTGCCACGCTGGCGCACTATCGTGAGACGCCCTCCGGCACAGTGCGTATCAATGCCAGCCAGCACGCGATTGATAAATGCCTGCTGCCAAAGCTGGCGGTATTTAAACAGCGCTATCCTGATATCAGGCTTGAACTGATGAATGAGAGCCGGTTCGTCGATATTATCGAGGAGCGATTCGATGCCGGCGTCCGTCTGGGGCCTGAGGTCGGCCAGGGCATGGTCGCGGTGCGCATCACGCCCGATATGGAGATGGCCATTGTGGGGACTCCGGAACATTTTCGTCGCTACGGTTTTCCGCAAACTCCGGCGGATTTAAAGACCCATCCTTGTATTGCCTATCAGTTTGCCGACGGCAGCGAATACCAATGGGAACTCATTCAGGATGATAAAAAAATTACCCACCAACCTGAGGGACAATGGGCCTTATCCGACAGCTATATGGAAGCAGAAGCCGCCCGGCTGGGACTCGGGTTAGCCTATGTCCCTGTTGAACTGGTCGCCGATGATTTAGAACACGGTAAGCTTATCAGGGTATTACAGCGTTATAGCCTGCGAATGGAAGGATTGTTTCTCTATTATCCCCATCGTAACGTCTCCCCCGCCCTGCGGATGGTCATTGATACATTGAAAATCTGAGCATTAACGATGACCGACTCTTCACAGCGCAGAATTATGTTAGGGAATTTCTCTGCTTTCAATTCCAAGGGGCCGCTTTGAGCGAGGGGGGAAGCTAGCGATAACGGTGAGCTAGCATTGCAAAGCCATCGATATGGACTCTGACACATCGATTAGAGCAGTGGCGATTCAATCACGATATTTTCAGGATGACTGATTTTGCTCATGAACAATGAGAGCCAATCTGAGGTGGTGTTCAATGAATCCCGCCTTGAAAGCACTATAGCGACGAATATCGTTCTCGCTTGCTAATGCCCCAGCCCGTTTAATTTCTGCGTACTGTTCTGCTATGTCTTCATTTTTTATAAGGTAATTGCGAAACGCGAGAAGCTTCAGGATGTGTGCATCACCCATGACAAAAGCATGGACCTGATGGCTGCGTTGCTCACCGCCTTTAGAAAAATATCTGCGATTCGGAATTCCATACTCTCCACGAGCCATATAACCGGCGCTTTCCATAGCGGGGTCTAAGCTATCCAGAGCCGCACAATCAATAACCTCCAGTAAAATATCTATGACGGGTTTTGCCGCCATACCGGGTACCGAGGTGCTCCCGACGTGATGAATTCTCGAAATTTTGTTTTCAAGCGCAGCTAGCAACACTGCGGACTCCTCGGCAAACAGACTTGGCCACTGCGTATTGTAATCAACAACGTCTATTACTCTCATCACTTTCTCCGCCAATACCCTTTTATTCATTAGTGGGGTTTCAAATGACTCTTGTCTAGCGGGCCGTTTACATTGACTGGCACCGCTAGCCAACGGGGCATCGTATAGGCCGCTGTCAATAAAGGCGAGTTTTGTGAAAGGTCAGGAGGGTTATGGCAAATATTTCAATGATAATTATGACTGAAACCACCGAGTCCGGTTCTGGCACGGAGCGGACGAGCTAACTGAGATGAAGGTCTGCTGTGAGCGAGAAGCGGACATTCGTACAGATAGTAATCACTTCAGTAACATTTTAACGTCTGATTATGGAAATAAGTTAGCAAAAAACATCCGTGAATATCATGTATATTGTTTGTTGTATTCATTCCAGCCTTCTTCAAACCCACTCCAGTTGATATCGGTTTTAAATCCATTAATACTTTTCTCATTTAAATTTTTAAGATCAGAGTCCATATCCATAGCTGACTGTTTGAAATAAATTTTCTTATTAATAGGATCAATAGCACAATCCCCACTATCTAACATCAGGTGTATATCTGCACGTAGAAGTAATCCATTAGAAACGGAATAATCAATATCTCTGTTATGTGGAATGATGTGCGCAGCCTGGAGCCGTGAACCTACACAACATCCAGTAACAACGCATTTGTTGCCACAATTTTCTCTGACTGCTAAAGAAAATTCGGCTTGCCCATTTCTTATCTCTGCCTCGCCATAACGACGAGATGTATCAACTTCATTTTGTTCTGATTGTAAGGAGGGCGAGTTCTTGTTAATAGATGACAAGAAAAAGTGAATCAATATTTCACTTTGTTTTTCAAAGCCTTCTTCTAATAATTTTTTTATATTTTCATTAAGCCAATCCTTCCATTCTTGCCTCTGGTTTGATGGTATCAGTTCCTCCACAAGTTCTGACCAATCTTCTGTATTGGCTTCGATATCCCTTTCTAATGCCGCCCTCATTTTTAATATACTCTCTGAAGTTTTTTGCTTACCAAATATCATTTTTGATCCGATTTCATATAAAGTGTTAATGGTGTAAGAATAAACGCATGCCTCTATTTCTTTAAGCAACCACCACGAAACTTAACTCGATAGCTTTCTGATAAAATTGTTTCAGTCTTCGCTATAAGGGTGATCCATCATAAATTCATCTAAGGTTAAAATTTTCACGCTCAATAAATCTTTCGGGAAGCGTTGATAAATTTTGTCATTGGAAATAAATAAATCAATATGATCGCAGTACGCTATATGACATATGTCGTGACTATCGTTCTTACCCGGTTGGCTACCTGTTTTTATTGCATCTAAAATATATATAGTTAAACATTTCAAATAATTATCTAGTATTTTATTTTGATTGTATTTGTTGATGGCGTTTAAATACTCAGGAGTAAAATCCCTCTCAGGATCAGATTCAGCCCCCGGTCTAAATTTCCTTATTCCGAGCGAGTGGAGAAATTTGATTAAAGTTATTTCAGTATGCACTCTTATTTCTGCTGCTGTATAAGGATTGTTTCGAAGATATTTTCTATCTTCTTTTTCTGTTAGCATTGTTTGTTTGAAAAGTAATGTTGATTCCTCTACAAGCATATTGTCATAATTAGTTAACGTCTCAATGGAGTACACTTTTCCACCTAGTTCAACTTTTACATTCTTTGCCTCAGGTAGTGTGTCTGTTTTTATAATCTGTTCCATTAACAACTTTGTGGCTGGCACATCATAATCATTGAAGACAAGACCAAATGCCTTAGCCTGTAAGGTACCTACGGATTCCCATACGATTTTCACCTTACGATTCAATATATTAATCAGCGAGACTTTCCGTATATTGTACTCTTTTTCTGACGTCATCCCTGCAATCAGTTCCAAGATGCCAAGTTGTGAACATATTAATTCAATATTACTTTCGTTCGGGATTTTATTCAGCTGTCTTAGTATATTTGTATCCAGATAAGCTTTCATATATTTTAAATGCACCTTTTTTTTGTTATTTTTGTAAAGTGATTATTTATCACTGAATGAATACTCTTACATTTATAAAAAAAACTCAAGAGGCATCTTTGCTCACTTATTGCTGATGACCGTTCTTGGAGCATTTGTCGCAACAGACAACTCTGACGTGAGAGGGGCTTTACCCGCCCCCTTTACGGCTCGCTCCCGGGGAAACGCCCCTGATGAATTATGCACACCTGCATGCCTATGCGGTGAGATCTTTTCGCTTCAGACTAGTAAATACAGACTTTTGTGATGCCCGCTTTTGGCACCAAGCGGACCAAAGTACTGGCTTATCCAACCTTAAGAAAAGCATGGATGCTCGTAATTTTCCTCACAGACGGTTATTGTAGACGAGGGCTCACCAGTTTAAGTGGTGAGCCAACTGGTTGATTAGCGTGACACGCTAACGTTTTCCAATTTCACCGGGCTTTCAGGTTTATCCCCTACTTGCATAGTGACAGGGACAAAGACGTTTAACTCTTGCAACCAGGCGAGTTTGTTACTGCTCTCCATCTGCCCTTCATTCGTCTGGTGGCAGTCAACTAATAGATACTTTCCACTAAACTCGGGTGCCAGGTTGCTTGCATTCCCTTCTTCCGTTACATCGCAGCGTAAGGTCGCAGTAACCACTTTCTTATCGGCATCAATACTGTCCCATTGCGCCTGATATTGCTGGCCTTTTGCTAATGGGAAACGCAGATCCGTATGCAGCTTGTTGAGCAGTGAAGCACCACTGCTGATGGACATCGCGAATTTCAGTTGAAGTTGATTAGCTATCGTTAAACGTTGCACCGTCCAGATGCCGTATTCTTCCAACTTACGAATATAGCCATCCGCTTGCGCATCCAACTGGACATTGACCTTTCCAAACGCGCTAGATTCCGTATAACGAATCTGTTTAAAGCGCGGAAGCGCCCATGGTTTGATCAATAATTGTGCCTGCTGTTCAATTTCAGCCGAAAGGGGGTATTTGTTTAACCATTGCGGATTATTATTGCTCAGATCGGGCATCGTGGGCCCCATCAGCGCTGATGCTTTTTTATTAACCGCAGACTCAAAATGCCCCTTAGCAGTGAACATTTTACCTGCAGGTAATTGGCATAATTGCGTGAAGTGCTGCGTCTTTTCAGGGCTAATATTGAAGCTACTCTTGCGGCGAACAATATCTGCGGTGATAAGTGAGTCGGTCACCCGCCCATCACTATCGAAATTCATTGCAGCGACAGCATCACCCTTGTGGGTTTTACAGTTATATAAATAGTGTTCAACTTTTAATCCCAGCGGAGCATCGTAAGGGGGTTCCCAGATGATATCTGCAAAGTCATATCCCATACGTACCGATAAAATATCGCCATTACGCTGGATGCTATTTACATCAACAAGATCGGTAATACCCGTTGTAGAGGTGGTTGACAGTTTTTCCCACCTTGCCTCTTTTACCGGTAGCTTACAAACCGTACGGATATCCTCTGCTGTCATATACTTATCTTCTTGCGCAGGCGCATAACGGAGGTAGCTTTTGCCATAAAAACGAGCTTTAGTGAACCCCTTCTCGTTCAGTAAATCCTTATACAGGAGCTGCGCTTCCCCTCGTTTACAATCCACAGAGCGCCACTGCTGAGTTATTTTTCCATCATTGAGATTCAATGACATCATGTAATTCACACGATCGTGGATTCTGGTGACTGATAGGGGGTTAATGCCGCCACCAGTCACCATTGATTTATCCGCAGCCTGAACGAACAAAGAAGGTAGAAAAGTGAGAATAAAAAGTGAGCGTATTAAAGGGCGAGCGCTAGACATACATGTTCCTTCATATATTGATTAAGAAATAAAGGTATCGGCAGCAAGGCGTGAATTTTTAGATAAACATCGAGTGAGATGAGGGCAACGATAAACATATCGACAGCTTAGCCCCCATCAGAAACAAGCTGGTCTCCCACTTCACCCAGCGCCGAGACCAACTTTCCCCCATCTACCGCAACAACACCTTGCCAATCAAATATGTCGTTGCCTGGCCGCCGATATGCACCCGCTCGCCTAGCAGTTGGCAACGGAGATCGCCACCGCGTGCGGAGACCTGGCGCGCCAGCATTTGGGTTTTATTGAGCTTTTCCGCCCAGTAAGGGATCAGCATGCTGTGCGCCGAACCGGTGACAGGGTCTTCGGCAACGGCTTCGCCTGGGCAGAAGAAGCGGCTGACAAAATCATATTCCCCATCTCCGGGCGCGGTAATGCAGACCATTTTGCCCAGCGGCTGCATGGCGTGAATATCCGGGCGCGCGGCTTCCACCTGCTGTTGATTCTCCAGCACCACCATATAGTCTCGCGCCACGCGCACCTCCTGGTATTGCGTGATGCCCAGCGCTTCCAGCAGCAGGGCCGGTGGCGTGACCGGCTCGGTTTTCCAGGCAGGAAAATCGAGGGTGAGCCATTCGCCGCTGCGCGTCACTGCCAGCGGGCCGACAAAGCGGGTGTCGAAGCGCACCGTGGTGTCCGGGTAATCGAGATATTCAAAAATCACGTGGGCGGCGGCCAGCGTCGCGTGACCGCAGAGGTTGATTTCACCCTGGGTGGTAAACCAGCGCAGCTCAAAGCCGCTGTCGGTTGTCACAAAAAACGCGGTTTCCGACTGATTATGCTGCTGCGCCATCTTCAATAATGTCGCATCGGGCAGCCACTCGGTAAGCGGGCAGACTGCCGCGGCATTGCCGCCAAAGGTGTCGGAGGTGAAGGCATCTACCATATAAAAATCAATTTCTTTCATTACTTAAGCCTCTCGTTATTCTTGTGACCACTCACGCTCTACCATGCCACGACATCACGCAATGTCGAATGCTTTTCTGTGGATTCATCCCCGTCATAAATAGCAGGTATCCCCCGCCGCTAAAGATCGCCAACGGCCAGCCATCTCGCCATCAATCGGCTACAGCGAGAAATATCGCTGCCTCGCGGCGTTTCATCTCTTCAGCCTGTATGGCCCCTCCACTTCAGTACATCGCCCTATTGATAAGACAATTTGTGACCCGCCACGCATTAACCATATTCATGATAAGGACATCCTCATGCCTTTGATCGCTATCAAAAATATACATACCGTCTGGTCGGTATGATTCACCACATGAATACAGAAGTGCAGCACCGCAAAAAAGATCCGGTCCGTCTACACCAGCAATTGCTGGAGTCGGCGGCGATGATTGCCGGTCGTGATGGTATCGCCGCCCTGTCGCTAAACGCCGTGGCCCGCGAGGCAGGCGTCAGTAAAGGGGGATTAATCCACCACTTCCCCAATAAACAGGCGCTGATTTTCGCCCTCTTTGCCCGACTGCTGGCGATTATGGAAGAAGCCATCACCGCGCTGATGCAGCAGGACAATATCAGCTACGGGCGATTTACCCGCGCCTATCTGAACTATCTGGCCGACTTGACGGATACCCACGAAAGCCGTCAGCTGATGGTGCTGTCGCTGGCGATGCCCGATGAACCAGTGCTGCGAAAATGCTGGCGCGACTGGATGCTGGACCACCTGGCGCGCGGTGATGAACTGGATAACAGCCCCATCGGCACGCTGGTGCGCTATACCGCAGACGGTATCTGGCTGTCTGAGTTGACGGAAGGGATAACCATGAACGAGGAACATCGTCGGACGCTGGTTGCCTCTCTTAATAAGATGACGCTTCCCGCGTGAAGCCTACTGCTGAGGCCGCGATGCGCTACAACATCAATGCCCGTTTTATTTACGACACCACCGACGGCACAATCATGCTGCCGCAAAGCGATGAACCCGATAGCCAGCTGTCGATCACCGCCAGCGCCCTGCTCAATTATTTTCTGCACAACACCGGCATCATCAGCCGTGATGAAGTATTGAAAAAAGTCTGGGATGACAACGGATTAACCTCATCCAACAGTAACCTGAATCAGTACCTGAGCATGCTGCGTAAAACCTGTCGCCACTACGGTATCGACAATATTATCGTCACCGTCTCACGCGGCTATTTACAGCTCAACCCCGACGTGGTGATTCAAGCGTTGGATGAATCACCCGCTGCGCCGTTAAAACCGCCCGCGGCAGAAACCGATCTCGCCGTATCCGCACTGCCCGTCACGCCGCCACCAACACCGCACGCGCGCGGCATGTGCTGGTATATCGCCGGAGCCTGTTTGCTGACCATCGCAGTACTGCTGGTGGCGTTTAGCCTGGTCGGTACCCGTGAATCCCGGCCTCTCAACTTAACGCAGATAAGCCACAGCCAGTGTGAACTGCTGGCGAGCGATGAGATGCTGCGCTCCGTCAGCGCTAGCGGCTACGCCACGAATTTCGATAAGGTGCGCCAGCGGCTGAACGTGGAATGTAAACCCGGCGAGCGTTTTCTGTTCTTCTACGGCGACCGGCTCGAAACCAACGGCCTCGGGCGTGTGTTCTTAGCCCACTGCGCGATGCACGAAGACAACCCGTTTAGCTACTGCGATAACTACTTTTACTACTCCTGGAAGCCGCAATGAAACTTGCCCCGCGTCCTTTCTTCGCCCTTTGCGTGCTGGTATTTATCGCCGCTGCCGCCTTTTGCGCCTGGCGTTTGCTGCCGGCAGAAAACGAAGGCGCAATGAGCTGTTCAACCAAAGGCATTATGCGTTTTGAAAACATGGATAAAGAGAACGTGAACGGCAATATCCATTTTACCTTCGGCGGCAACGGTAAAGGGTCGATGGTGGTGGAAGGTTATACCGACTCGGCCGCAGGTTGGCTCTATCTCCAGCGCTACGTCAAATTCACCTACAGCAGCAAACGCATCTCCACCACCGAGCGCCATTATCGGATCAATAAGTGGGAATCCAGCGCATCGTCGATTGATGAATCGCCGGACGTGATTTTCGACTACTTTATGCGCGAGATGTCCGACAGCCACGACGGCCTGTTCCTGAATGCGCAAAAGCTTAACGACAAAGCCATTTTGTTAAGCTCCATCAACTCACCGCTGTGGATTTGCACGCTGAAATCCGGCAGCAAGCTCGACTAACCTCTCACGCGTCGTAGAACACCATTCCGGCATAGGGCTTTTCGCGGCAGGCATCCAACCGTTGAGCAAGGTTGCCAACGTGCAGTTCGAGCTTATGGCCGTCCGGGTCAAGAAAATAGTACGACTCCCCTTCACTGCGATTTTCCTTCCACACCACCACACCGCTTGCCGCCAGCTGCGAAGTGACCTCAGCAAACTGCTCCGCCGCCACGCTGAAAGCGTAATGGGTGTAGTCGCTCGCCTCCGGTGGCGTTATTCGTCGCTGAGCGTCAAGTGACAGGCACAGCCACAGTTCGCCGCAGGAGAGATAGGCGCCGCTGTCCCAGCGGGCGTGAAGCCGCATACCCGGAAGCTGCTGATAAAACGCCACGCTTTGCGCCAGTTCGCTCACGGCGAGGGTAAGGTGATTGAGTCCAGTTAGCATTGATTCCCGCTCTTTTTGTGATGTTCTGCCCGCACGGCTGCGCGGCAGAGTGTGACCCACCGCGCACGGCCATTTTCATGCCCGCTTTTCCCAATACAAAACCGCATTTTTTGCGTTTAGCTTCGTCGGCAAAATTTGCGCCGCCCCACAGATAGCTTCGCGCGATGTCACCTGATTCTCTTAATTTTTTAGCAAGTTAGCAACATTCTCAGCCTCCCTAATAAACGGCTAAAAAACCGCCATACACAACGCAAAATCCCCAACCGACAAACAGCATAAACAGATAAATCTAAGGCTAAATCACGCTAAATTTCAGAGCATTATTCTAATTACACACCCCATACGGATTTAAATTCCACCGAACTTGCCAGCCTCTATAGTGACCTTCGAACGCCGCTGCCGTGGGTTAACGCCGTGACGCGGACGGTTTTCCGGTAATCACACAACCTGTCCAGAGGAAAAAACCATGGGTGATGCATTAGGGCTTATCGAAACCAAAGGTCTGGTGGCCTGTATTGAAGCCGCGGATGCGATGTGCAAATCCGCCAACGTTGAACTGATTAGCTACGAGAACATCGGCTCCGGCCTCGTCACCGTGATGGTGAAAGGCGACGTCGGTGCGGTGAAAGCCGCGGTGGATTCCGGTGTGGAATCGGCGCAGCGCATCGGGGAAGTGGTGACGTCGCTGGTGATTGCGCGTCCACACAACGACATCAACAAAATCGTCATTAAACACAAGGCGTAAGGCCGGGAGAACGCAAATGGGTGATGCATTAGGTCTGATTGAAACCAAAGGTCTGGTGGCCTGTATCGAAGCGGCGGATGCGATGTGTAAAGCCGCCAACGTCGAGCTTATCGGCTACGAAAACGTCGGTTCCGGCCTTGTGACCGCGATGGTGAAAGGCGACGTCGGCGCAGTGAAAGCGGCTGTTGATTCCGGCGTGGAGTCCGCGCAGCGCATCGGCGAAGTGGTCACCTCGTTGGTGATTGCGCGTCCGCACAATGACATCAGCAAGATTATCTCGCACTACAAAATTACCGAATAAACCGGAGAGAACATGATGAAAGAAGCGCTTGGCTTAATCGAAACCAAAGGTCTGGTGGCCTGCATTGAAGCGGCAGATGCGATGTGTAAAGCCGCCAATGTCGAGCTTATCGGCTATGAAAACGTCGGCTCCGGCCTCGTCACCGCGATGGTGAAAGGCGACGTCGGCGCGGTTAACGCGGCGGTGGACTCCGGCGTGGAAGCGGCAAAACGCATCGGCGAAGTGGTCACCTCTCGCGTGATTGCCCGCCCGCACAACGACATCGAAAAAATTGCGTCGCAGCACAAAGCATGACTGAGCGGGTACGCCCCGTCTGCACTCTTTTAGTCTGATGAAGGATAGACTCATGATTGAACTGGATACCGATTTGCTCTCCCGCCAGAACGCGAGAGAACTGGTGCGCAACGCCAAAAAGGCACAGGCGATAATGGCCACCTTTTCGCAACAGCAAATCGACGCCATCGTGAAAAACGTGGCCCAGGAAGCGGCGCATCACGCCGAGTCGCTGGCGAAAATGGCCGCGGAAGAGACCGGCTTTGGCAACTGGCAGGATAAAGTCCTGAAGAACCGTTTTGCCTCGCTGCGCGTTTACGACGCCATCAAAGATATGAAGACCGTCGGCATCATTCATGACGATCAACAGAATAAAGTGATGGACGTGGGCGTACCGCTGGGTGTGATTTGCGCGCTGGTGCCGTCAACCAACCCTACCTCAACGGTTATCTACAAAACGCTGATTGCGCTGAAAGCCGGCAACGCCATTATCTTCTCGCCGCATCCGGGCGCACGGCAGTGCAGCTGGAAAGCGATTGAGATCGTTAAACGCGCGGCGGAAGCGGCCGGTGCCCCAGTGGGTATCGTCGATGGCGTGACCGAACTGACGCTCGAAGCCACCTCCGAACTGATGCACAGCAAAGACGTGTCGTTGATTCTGGCGACCGGCGGCGAAGGGATGGTGCGTGCGGCGTACGCGTCTGGCACCCCAACCATCAGCGGCGGCCCGGGCAACGGCCCGGCGTTTATCGAGCGCAGCGCCGATATTCACCACGCGGTGAAAGATATCATCACCAGCAAAACCTTCGATAACGGGGTGATCTGCGCCTCCGAGCAGTCGATCATCGTCGAACGCTGCATTTACGACGAAGTCCACCGCGAGCTGGAAGCCCAGGGCGCGCACTTTATGAGCGAAGCCGAAGCGGCGAAAATGGCGGCCCTGCTGCTGCGTCCAAACGGCACCATCAACCCGAAAGTGGTGGGTAAAACCGCTCTCTACTTAAGCCAGATGGCGGGCTTCTGCGTCCCAGCCAGCACCCGCGTGCTGATTGCCGAGCAGACCACCGTCTCGTCAAAAAACCCCTACTCCCGCGAAAAACTGTGCCCGGTACTGGGCCTGTACGTGGAAGAGGACTGGAAAGCCGCCTGCCACCGCGTGGTTGAACTGCTGACCAACGAAGGACTTGGCCACACGCTGGTGATCCACACCCGTAATCAGGACGTGATCCGCCAGTTCTGCCTCGAAAAACCAGTGAACCGCATTCTGATTAATACGCCCGCGGCCCTCGGCGGCATCGGTGCCACCACCAATATCACCCCGGCGCTAACGCTCGGCTGCGGTGCGGTGGGCGGCGGTTCCAGCTCCGATAACGTCGGCCCGATGAATCTACTGAATATTCGCAAAGTGGGCTACGGCGTGCGCTCTATTGATGAATTGCGCGCACCGGGTACACGCGTGGAGCCACAGCCAACCATCGTCGCCTCTGCCCCTGCCGCCGACCCGCGCCGCAGCATTCTCGACGATGCCCGTTTCGCCTCCCCCGCTCCGGTGAGCCACGCAAGCCACGCCGATGACCGCTTTGCGGCAACCGCGACGGCAAGCGTTGAAGGCGAGATCAGCGAGCAGAACGTGGAGCGCGTCATCCGCCAGGTGCTGGAACGCCTTGGCAAGTAACACATTGATATAAGGCGATATAAACAATGATTCTCGCAAAGGTAGTCGGACATGTGGTGGCCACGCAGAAGTGCGATGAGCTCCGTGGCAGCAATCTGCTGCTGATCTGCAAATTAGATGATGAACAGCAGCCGATGAAAAACCAGACCTGGGTCGCCGTCGATAGCGTGGGTGCCGGCATGCACGACATCGTGCTCGCCGAAGAGTACCTGGCGCTGAACAAAGACCGCTACCGGGCCATGTCAGTGGTTGCCATTGTCGAGAACGTGTTTCGGGACGCTTAAGGAGTCAATAACCCAATGAGTGAATTTTTGCTGAAACCCCGGATCCGCTTTGGCCAGGACGCGCTGTCGGCGCTGGCCGACGTGCCCGCCCACAGCGTACTGCTGGTCACCGACCAGGCGATGGTCAAATTTGGCCTCGCCGAGCGCGTGATAACCATCCTGCGCCAGCGCATCATCCCGTTCCAGATTTGGGACGATGTGGTCGCCGACCCGGATATTGCCACCGTGGTGCGCGGGATGAAGCTGATGGATAGCCACTATCCGGATCTGGTTATCGCGCTGGGCGGCGGTTCGGTGATTGATGCAGCCAAAGCGGTTATTTTCGCCCTGGCGCAAACGCGTCCGGAAAGCCGCCGCGAACGTCCATGCTTCGTGGCCATTCCGACCACCAGCGGCACGGGTTCCGAGGTGACCAGCTTCTCCGTGGTGAAAGCCCACGCCGAGAAACTGGTGCTGGTTGACCCGTCGCTGCTGCCGGATATCGCCATCCTTGACCCAACGCTGGTGGCCTCGGTGCCACCGGCTATCACCGCCGACACCGGAATGGACGTGCTGTGTCACGCGTTGGAAGCCTACGTTTCACTGGCCGCCAGCGATTTTTCCGATGCGCTGGCAGAAAAAGTGGTGCAACAGGTATTCCGCTATCTGCCGACCTGTTGGCGCAACGGCCAGGATCTGCAGGCGCGTGAAAAAATGCACAACGCCTCCTGCATGGCAGGCATGGCATTTACCAACGCCTCGCTTGGCATCACCCACAGCCTGGCTCATGCCCTTGGCGGCGTGTTCCGCGTGCCGCACGGCCGCGCCAACGCCCTGCTGATGGCCGCTGTGGTGGCGTGGAACGCCGACTTCAACGGGCAGTGCGATACCGCCGCCGCCCATAAATATGCCCGTTTAGCCCATCTGCTGGATTTGCCTGCGCATACCCCTCATGAAGGCGTGGCCAGCCTGCTGGTCGCCATTACGGCGCTGAAAGATGAAATGAACATGCCGGAGGGGATCGCCGATACCGGCGTTGACGCCAGCGAATTTGAGCGCCGATTAAGCGAGATGGTGGCACAGGCGCTGCGCGACGGTTGTACCCCAACGAATCCACGCGCGCCGGACGCGCAGGCATTAACCGAACTTTATCGCCAGGCATGGAACGGCCGCGCCGTTCACCGCCACGGATAACAAGAACTGGAGAAACCTTACCTATGGCACACTACAGCTTAACGCCGCGCGTCAAAGTGCTGGCTGAACGTTTACAGGCACACGCCAGCACGCTGTGCACCGAGCACGCAACGGTTCTGCATTCACTGGATGGCGATATCGCCGGTATTCCGGCCGCCGTCAAACCGGCACGCCGCTTCTATGAATTGATGCGCCAACTGCCGCTGACCATCAGCGCTGACGAACTGATTGTTGGCAACCAGACCCGTAAACCGCACGGCGCAATTTTCCACGACGAAAGCGCGGGCCAGCGGCCTTGCGCCTTCCAGTTCCTCAATCTCAACAGCGCTATCGATTCACCGGACTACAAGCTGGTGGTGGAAAAAGGCGTACTGGCGATTAAACACCAGTTAGAAGAGAAAACCCGTTCTCTGGGCAGCGCGGTCAGCCGCAGCGGCATGGATGAAGTCAACGGCTGCCGCGCGGCGATTTACGCCTGCGACGCGCTGATGGCGCTGGCGCAGAATCTGGCCAACAGCGCTGAAACACTTGCCGCCGCCGAAACCAACACCTTCCGCAAAGCCGAGCTGTTGGAAAGCGCGGCCATTTTGCACCACGTTCCGGCACACCCGGCACGCAGCTTTAAAGAAGCCTGCCAGGCGTTCTATCTGTTCCAGCTCGCTCTCCAGCTCGATAACGGTAGCTACGCGGTCAACCCGGAAGGCGCCGACAAAGCGCTGCTGCCGTACTACCAGCATGACATCGCTAACGGCACGCTGAACGAAGCCCAGGCGTATGAAATCGTCGAATGCCTGTGGTTCAAGCTGGCTGAACTGAGCGAAGTACGCGCCGCCAGCGCTATTGATGGCTATCCAATGTTCGACGCCCTGCTCCACGGCGCGAGCCTTGAAAAAGCCAATATCAACGCCCTGTCTGAGATGTTCCTTAGCGCCCAGCAAAACCTGAGCGCCCTGCATCTGCCGGTGCGTCTGTTCAAAGGCGTACAGGCCGTTTCCAGCGCACCGTTTGCCGCCACCAGCGCGACCACCACGGCCGAAGGCTTGACCCCGCGTATGCAGCGCCTGCGCAACCATTACCTGACCGTGCGTCCAAGCGTGTCGATTTACCGCGCGCTGGCCTTTACCGAAGTGGTCAAAGCCAACCCGGGCATGCCGACCATTCTCCTGCGCGCCAAAGCGTTCCGCCACGCCTGCGAAACCGCGCCGATTCTGATTCAGGACGATGAGCTGATCGTCGGCCATCCGTGCGGGAAGCCGCGCGCCGGGGCCTTCTCACCGGATATCGCCTGGCGCTGGGTACGCGACGAACTCGACACCATGAGTACACGTCCACAGGATCCATTTGAAATCAGCGAAGAAGACAAGAAAACCATTCGCGAAGAGATCGTGCCTTTCTGGGAAGGCCGTTCGTTGGATGAGATTTGCGAAGCCCAGTACCGTGAAGCGGGCGTGTGGGCATTCAGCGGCGAAACCTTCGTTAGCGACCTCTCCTACCACCAGATCAACGGCGGCGGCGATACCTGCCCTGGCTACGACGTGCTGCTGTTCACCAAAGGGATGAACGGCATTAAAGCCGATGCCGAAGCCCATCTTGCCAGCCTGAGCATGGAAAACCCGGAAGATATCGACCGTATTTACTACTACAAAGCGGCGATTGAAACCTGCGAAGGGGTGGTGAACTACGCGCACCGTATCGCAGCGCATGCCCGTGAACTGGCAGCCGTTGAGCAAAACGCCCAGCGTCGCGCCGAGCTGCTGACCATCGCGGAAGTGAACCAGAACGTCCCGGCCAATCCGCCGAAAACCCTGCAGGAAGCGCTGCAAAGCATCTGGACCGTGGAATCACTGTTTGAAATTGAAGAGAACCAGACCGGCCTATCGCTGGGTCGCGTTGACCAATATTGCTACCCGATGTTCGAGGCCGATATCCGCGAAGGCCGCCTGACCCACGACAGCGCGCTGGAGATGATGCAGGCCTTTATCATCAAATGCGCCGAGCTGATGTGGATGTCCAGCGAGCTGGGAGCGAAGTATTTCGCGGGCTACCAGCCGTTTATCAACCTGACCGTGGGCGGCCAGAAGCGCTCCGGCGGCGATGCCTGTAACGATTTGACCTATCTGATTATGGACGCCGTGCGCTTTGTGAAGGTTTATCAGCCGTCGCTGGCCTGCCGTATCCACAACCAGTCGCCGCAGAAGTACATGGAAAAAATCGTCGACGTGGTGAAAGCGGGCATGGGCTTCCCGGCCTGTCACTTCGATGACTCGCATATCAAGATGATGCTGCGCAAAGGCTTTGATTTCGAAGATGCGCGCGACTACTGCCTGATGGGCTGCGTTGAGCCGCAGAAATCCGGCCGCATCTACCAGTGGACCTCCACCGGCTACACCCAGTGGCCCATTGCCATCGAGTTCGTCTTAAACCGTGGCCGGATGGTGCTGTTCGATAGCTATCAGGGGCTGGATACCGGCGACCTGCGCGACCTGCACACCTTCGAGCAGTTCGATGCCGCCGTGAAACAGCAGATTGCCCATATCGTGCGCCTGTCGGCTATCGGTACGGTCATCAGCCAGCGCGTTCACCGCGACGTGGCGCCAAAACCGCTGATGTCGCTGCTGGTGGAAGGCTGCATGGAGAAAGGCAAAGACGTCGCCGCCGGCGGCGCGATGGTCAACCACGGTCCGGGGCTGATTTTCTCGGGCCTGGCGACCTACGTCGACTCCCTCGCCGCCATCCGCAAACTGGTGTACGAGGACAAGAAATATAGCCTCGAACAGATGCGCGATGCGATGCTCGCTAACTTTGAAGGCTATGAAGGCCTGCGCCGCGACTGCCTGAACGCGCCGAAGTACGGCAACGATGATAACTACGTGGATCAGTACGCGCTGGATATCACCGAGTGGACCGAGCGCGAGTGCCGCAAATACAAAATGCTCTACTCCACCCTGAGCCACGGCACCCTGTCTATTTCCAACAACACGCCAATCGGCGAACTGACCAACGCCACGCCAAACGGCCGACTGGCGTGGATGCCGCTCTCCGACGGGATCAGCCCAACCCAAGGCGCGGATAAGCAAGGCCCAACGGCAATCATCAAGTCGGTCAGCAAGATGAACGTTGAAACCATGAACATCGGCATGGTGCACAACTTCAAATTCCTGCAAGGGCTGCTCGATACCCCTGAAGGACGCTACGGCCTGATTACGCTGCTGCGCACCGCGTCGATTCTCGGCAACGGCCAGATGCAGTTCAGCTACGTCGATAACGAAGTGCTGAAAAAAGCGCAGCAGGAGCCGGAAAAATACCGCGACCTGATCGTCCGCGTGGCGGGCTACAGCGCCTACTTCGTGGAGCTGTGCAAAGAAGTTCAGGACGAGATCATCAGCCGTACGGTGATTGAGAAGTTCTGATAGACGGAACGCGTTGGGACAAGGAAGTCCGAAGTTTTCAGGAGACAAGCGTGATGGGCAAGACTCAAGAATTAACCGGTCGAATTTTTAATATTCAGAAGTATTCGATCTATGACGGTGATGGCATTCGCACGCTGGTGTTTTTCAAGGGCTGCAATATTCGCTGCCCGTGGTGCGCCAACCCGGAAGGGCTGAGCAGTCAGTTTCAGGTGATGTTCTCGCAGGACAAATGCATCAACTGCGGTGATTGCGTCAACGTCTGCCCGGCGGGGATTCACTACCGCGTGGAAGAAAACGGTGAGATGAAGCACTTCGTCAACCGCAACAAAGACTGCATTGGCTGCCGCAAGTGCGAAGAGATTTGTACCCAAAACGCGCTGGATATTATGGGCAAAGACGTCACCGTCAGCGAGCTGATGGAGATCATCATGCAGGATTATGATTTCTACATCTCCTCCGGCGGCGGCGTGACCATCGGCGGCGGCGAGATGAGCCTACAAACCGATTTTGCCGTCGCCCTGTTCAGCGAATGCAAAAAGATGATGCTCAACACCGCCGTCGAAACCCAGGGAACCACCCCGCTGGCCAACTATCAAAAGCTGGCGCCGGTCACCGATACCTTCTTATTTGATATCAAGCAAATCGACAGCGACCACCATAAAACGCTGTTTGGAATCGGTAACGAAGGCGTTCGCCGCAACCTCGAATGGCTGGTGGACTCGGGTGCCAATGTGATTGTGCGTATGCCGCTGGTGCGCGGCTATAACGATTCGTGGGAAGCCATTACCGGGGCAATTGACTACGTTCAAAAGCTGGCAAAACGCGGCAATATTCGCCGCATCGATATGCTGCCGTACCACCAGCTCGGACGCAAAAAGTATGAGCGCCTCGAAATGCCCTACCCGATCTTAAAGGATCCGACCTACAGCGTCGAAGAGCTGGACAAGCTGGAGACGTTCTTCACCCAGTTTGATTTTGATATTCGCTTAGTGCGTCATTAAAGGAGCCGAAAATGAAAAGTTTAGGCGTGATAGAAACGCGAGGATTGGTCGCCGCCATTCAGGCGGTTGATGCGGCCTGTAAAGCCGCAGGCGTCACCTGTATTGGCTATCGCAAGGTCGGTTCAGGGCTGGTGAGCGTCTGTTTTGAAGGCGAGATTAGTGCCATTCATACCGCTATCGAGCGCGGCGTCGCGGTGGCTTCCACCACCGACACGCAGGTGCATTCGCTAGTGATTGCCCGTCCGGAACGCTGCGTGGTTGAGGCACTCAGCAATCTAAAAGGCCAGCCGTGCGTCAAAGCCGCCGTGGCGGAAAAAGTGGTGATGGAAGACCCTGCCGCTCCGATTGCCATCCCTCAGGAGAAAGCCCCCACTCAATCTCCGGTCGCCAATGATAAGAAAGGGAAAAAGGCATGATTGACGCCCTGCTACAGGAGAAAATCAGCGCCCGACTGAGTGAGACCGCGCCGGCGATCCCGGTCGGGATCTCTAATCGCCACGTCCATCTGTCACAGCAGGACGTCGAGGTGCTATTTGGTAAAGGCTACGCGCTGACGCCCTTTAAGCCGCTACGCCAGCCAGGACAGTTTGCCGCCGAAGAGTGCGTCACCATCGTCGGCCCGAAAGGCTCGCTGACCCACGTGCGCGTGCTCGGTCCGACCCGCCCTGTCACTCAACTGGAAGTGTCGCGCGCCGATTGTTTTGCGCTGGGTATTAAAGCCCCGGTGCGCGAATCCGGCCAACTGGACGGTGCGGGCAGCGCGCTGCTGGTTGGCCCAAAAGGCCACGTCGAGCTGAACTCGCAGGTGATTTGCGCCTGGCGACACATTCATATGTCGCCGACGGATGCTCGTCACCTGAACGTCAGCAACGGGCAAAAGGTCAGCGTACGCAGCAACGGCGAACGTCAGTTAATCTTTGATGAAGTGGTGGTGCGGGTGCGGGAGGATTTCGCGCTGGAATTCCACATCGATACCGAAGAAGCCAACGCCGCCGGGTTGAAAAACGGTGCGCAGGTGACGCTGGTGCGCTAAGGAGGCCGTCATGACCGAGCAGCAGATTGACCATTTGGTCGCGCAAATTCTCAAGCGAATGCAGCCGCCGGTGCTAGTGCTGGTCACCGCCGCCTCCGGCTATCGCGACGAGATTCGCCAGCGGCTGGCAGGATGTGGTGAACGCCTGCATCTGGCGCTGGACGGTGAAATGGATGACGCTGCGTGCTGGCAGGCGCTCGGTCAGTTCCTGCCCGCCGCCGCCTGGCAAAACGCTCGGCCCGGCGTGGCCTATAAAGCGCTGCTGGTACCGTTTATCGACTACCCGCTGGCAGCGGATCTGGTCAGCGGCCGGTTAGACTCACCGGCCGCACGTCGGCTGCACGAGGCGCTGCTGGCGGATGTTCCAGTGCTGGCGCTGCGGTATCACTGTAGCCCGCACAGTGAGCTCAATCAGCTGCGCGGTACGGTCGCCGACAGCGCCTATGCGTCCCACGTGGAAACGACATTGAGTCAGCTGGCCGCGTGCGGCGTCAGCCTGTGTACGATGAATGAACTGCTGGAGAAACTGGCATTGGGAGAGCGCGAATCGACGGCGAGTGCGACGCCGCGTCGTTATCTGACTGTCACAGATATCGTTAATAATCCGTCGCTGGCCGGGACACCTAACGCCGTGATGACCGATGCTGCCGTCGATTTTATAAAAGCACAGAAAAAAAACACCTTACCTCGATAATACACACTGGAGTTTAGATTATGTCTTCGAAAACAAAATGCTGGCTATGGATGCTGCTGGTTATCGTGTCGGAAACCTCAGCCACGTCAACGCTTAAGATGTTCGATTCCAGCGAAGGGATGACCAAAACCCTGCTGCTGGCGCTGATCGTCGTGCTGTACTGCGTCTGCTACTACTCGTTATCCCGCGCGGTAAAAGATATTCCGGTTGGGCTGGCCTACGCCACGTGGTCCGGTACCGGCATCCTGGTAGTGTCCACTCTTGGGATGGCGTTCTACGGCCAGCACCCGGATACGGCGGCCATCATCGGTATGGCGATTATCGCCAGCGGCATTGTGATCATGAACCTGTTCTCGAAAATGGGTCATGAAGAAGCGGAAGAAACACCGCCAACGCCGGTTTCCACTCTCGATAAAAACGTTGCCAACTAATAGAAAAGGAATGACCTATGTTTAATCTTGGATTTTTATGGCTGGCACTGTCTATCGGTTCCGAAATCACCGGTACATCAATGATTAAAAAGACCAATGGCTTTAGCAAACTGGGGCCGTCGGTACTGGTGGTGTGCGCCTATGCGCTGTGCTACTTCGCGTTGACCCGCGCGATGAGCACCATTCCAGTCGGCGTGGCCTACTCGCTGTGGTGCGGTTTTGGTATCGTTGGCGTGACCATCTGCTCAATGATCCTCTATAAGCAAAAACCTGATCTGCCCGCCCTATTCGCCATGCTGCTGATTATCAGCGGCGGGATTATCATGAACGTCTTCTCCGGCATGTAAGTTTTATCAGGCCTTCCCCTCTGCGGGAAGGCCTTTTGCATCCTCACTCACGGTCCCCTTTATTATTTCATCCACGAATCGTCGTTGTCTGCTATATTCCTCTGAAAAAATACGCATTCACATAAATATATTCCACCCGGGCCTCCTCCAACATTCCTCAAATTTATAAACGGAAGGATTCATTCCATAAATTCAGGAACAAGACCTTCCTCAATGACAAATATCTTCCGCCTCCACATACACAATCCTGAATACCATTCGGAAATACTATCAGTGATGAAAAGTTTTTATTTATAATTGATTTACACAAAACCATAAAAAGCTGAAAAACCATCGCATTTTTATTTTTATCTCATTGTTATATAAAGATATAAGACAGGCAATCATTATAAATAAAGATCGTTTTAACCAATCAATCATTGGCTATCGATCGTTCCTTCCTGGTTTATCATTAATATCATTTACGATCGGTTTGAACGATCGATAGGAATCACTTCAATCGACTTTGACAATGATATTTACAGGTTGTAACATGCGCCCCCTTAAATAAATAGCAGCCTGGTTAATACCAAAACCTTAAGAATAGCGCAGAGGGGAAATAATACTTCCTCCCCTGACTCATTGCTGCTATCACACGAAAAACTGTTCTTGCTCGAATGGATTTATCGATTTTTGCTTCTGGAGAAAGCTGTGATTCGGAACCTCAATTTCCGCCGCCCGTTGAATGTTTGTTTTTTGATAACGGCCATCGTCCTGACCATTGCCTGCACTTCGCTGCTGGCTATCCAATGGCACGATGTCAAAAATGGCTACCAGCGGCAAAACCTTCGCTACGTGCAGAATCTGGCCTCATATACTGAGAAGTATCTCTCTGGCTACGAGAGCATGCTGGATGAGACCATCACACAGCTTATCAATAGTGATCGTCATAGCGCGAACAACAATGTCGCCGAGAACGATGAACTCCGACACTGGCTGTTTGAGCGCTTTAACGCCATGCCTGATGCTCGCTCGCTGGTTTACGCGGACCGCAAAGGCAATTTTATCCGCCTGCCAAACGTCGAGCTCAGCGAGAAAGCCAGAAATGATACCGATCCTCGGACCAAGATTTGGTATACCGACGCAACCCGCGACGACTTTGACAGCGCGCACTACACCAGCAGCCACGACATTTTCGACAACGGCAGCAGCACCTTGACCATTTCGAAATCGTTGGTTAACAGCATCGATGGCGAAAAGCTTGGTGTGCTGGCAATACGCCTTAACGAAGAATCCAGTTCAAACATTCTGGGCTCTGCCCATCCCCCCCTTCCCGGCCAAAAATGGATCATGGATGCCAACGGCCAACAGGTAGCCAGCGAAAGAGGAAAAATCAATCCCGTCCTGCTGGCAGATGTCGCGCAACGGCTCCATAAATCCTCACCCTTCTTCTATCTCCCCGATACCGATAAATGGTACTTCGTTAGCGCCATCGGCGAGACGGGTTGGTTTCTGGTGCATGAAGTGCGCGATGGCGATTTAACCTCACTGGTGTATGACCGCAGCGCAAACGTACTCTACTGCCTGTTCTTCGCTCTGCTGGCGCTATTTGTTTGCTGGTGGATGGTGCGTATTTCCTTAAACGCGCTGTACATTCGTATTGCTAACGGCATCCGCAATGGCGCAATTGAACAAAAGGCGGCTGAAGAGCTGCTGTATGAGGAGATCCATAACACCTCCGTGCAGCAGGAGGTGAGCAAGAACGAAGCGCTCACCGACGGATTAACCGAGCTGAAAAATCGCCGCGCCTTCGATAACGATATTGAATTCCATCAGCAATCCAACAATCTGTGCGTCGCCCTTATTGATATCGATAATTTTAAGGCTATCAATGATACCTACGGCCACGCGACTGGCGATATGGTACTGAAAACCGTGTCGGATATTGGCCTACGCCTGCGTGGGCTGGAAAACATCAGCCTCTACCGCTACGGCGGCGAAGAAATTGCCGTACTGTTTCAGGACATGGCTGTGGAAGATGCGCAAGCTTTCCTCGAAAGATGGCGCGAAACCTGTGCCCAGCGTCGGTTCCGCGAAACGAAACTGCATGTGACCTTCAGCGGTGGCGTCAGCGCGAAAGGCAGCCTGAGCATGGAAGCGTCTCTGGCTCAGGCGGATAAGCTGCTTTATCAGGCCAAGCGAAAGGGTAAAAATCAGATTCTTAGCGGTAACGCTGAGGCGGCCTAAGGACGACCTTTCCTCATAACTCACCACAAGGTGCGCCACGCCGCGATGAGCAACCGGCAGCGCACCTTGCCCTATCCCCCAATAACCAGCGTTCACAAAATAAAGCCGCTGACCGCGTGTTGAATTACCGTCTATATTAAGTCATCAATTGAATACGTGCCTCTCAATAATAGACCGCCAGCTATTTTGTTTTATTTTTAATGAAACAAAATAAGTGATAAAAATCACAACAACCAACCCAAACCCTCTCATCCTTTAGCAACAACACGCGCCAGCCTGCATTTTTGAAACATCGTGCCACTTTATCTCCTTCGGGGTTATTTTTTGTGAACGCGGTCGTCGAAATAAATTGTTACAGCAATTAATCTAGCGACGTAACATCGTTAAAGTCATTATTCGCCGTCTCCTTAACCCAGACGGTCATCACTCTGTTTTTCCCTATTAATGGATATTAATAAGTGTCTGGAGAAGGAAAATGAAGCTGACGAAAACCCTGTTAAGTTTATGTATTAGTTCAACCCTGTTGTTCACCACCGGTTCTGCCCTCGCCCAGACTCTGCGCGCGGCAGACGTTCATCCCGCTGACTATCCCAACGTTGTCGCCGTTAAACACATGGGCGAAAAGCTCAGCAAGGCTACCGAAGGTCGTCTGGATATCAAGACCTTCCCTGGTGGCGTGCTTGGTGATGAGAAGCAGATGATTGAGCAGGCACAATTGGGTGCAATCGATATTATTCGCGTATCAATGGCGCCTGTTGCCGCGATTTTACCGGAAATTAACGTATTTACCCTGCCGTATATTTTCCGTGATGAAAACCATATGCACCAAGTGCTGGATGGGATGATTGGCCAGGAAATCGGCGATCGTCTGACCGGCAACAGCAAGTCGCGCCTGGTATTTCTCGGCTGGATGGATGCCGGGACTCGCAACTTGATTACCAAAGAGCCGGTGGTCAAAGCCGACGACCTGAAAGGAATGAAGATTCGCGTGCAAACCAGCCCGGTAGCGCTGGATACGCTCAAAGCCATGGGCGCCAACGCGGTGGCGATGGGCACCAGCGAAGTCTTCAGCGGCATGCAGACCGGTGTGATTGATGGCACCGAAAATAACCCACCAACATTTGTGGCACATAACTATTTGCCGGTGGCTAAAAACTATACCTGGAGTAAACACTTTATTATTCCTGAACTGTTCTTATTTTCTAAACCAAAATGGGACAAGCTGAAAAAAGAGGACCAGGAATTAATATTAAAACTGGCTAAAGAAGCCCAGACCGAACAGCGTGAGCTGTGGCAAGCCTATAATGAGAAATCTCTCGAAACCATGAAAGCCAATGGCGTTCAATTCCACAATATCGATACCGAATATTTTTATAATGCCACACAAGCCGTGCGTGATAAATACGGTAAAGACCATCAGGATCTGATCCAGAAAATTCAGGATGTGAAGTAATCCTTCAGGCGGGTGATTGATTCCACCCGCCTGAACCTGCGTATTAATTCGAGGTTATGCTTATGGATGAACGCTATTCATCAATCATGGATATTATCTACCGCATCTCCATGTGGATTGCCGGGCTCGCGCTGTTAGTGATGGTGGCGGTCATTCCGGTCGGGATTTTTGCTCGCTACGTCATGAACAGTGCGCTCTCCTGGCCTGAACCCGTCGCCATCTTATGCATGGTGACCTTTACTTTTATCGGTGCCGCCGTTAGCTACCGTGCCGGTTCGCATATCGCAGTCAGCATGGTCACCGATCGATTAAGCGAAGGCGCTCGACGCCTCTGCCTGATTCTGGCGGATATCACCATGATGGCGATAAGTCTGTTCATCCTCTGGTACGGCACCCTACTGTGCTATGAGCTGTGGGAACAGCCGGTGGCAGAATTCCCACTCCTGACTGCCGGCGAAAACTATCTGCCGCTACCGATAGGTTCCGCGATAACCATTCTTTTCATCATTGAAAAGCTCTGGCGCGGCCCGCAGTATCAACGCCCTATCGTCATTCTGGGTTCCAGCAGTTAATCCCCCTCTTTTTGAGAAAAGGAAAGCAGATGGACGCATTTATTCTCGTCTTTACGCTGGCAATTATGTTGGCGATTGGGGTGCCGGTGGCCTTCGCGGTGGGCATCAGCGCCATCGTTGGTGCCTGGTATATCGATATTCCACTTGAAGCGGTGATGATTCAGCTCACCAATGGGGTCAACAAGTTCTCGCTACTGGCGATCCCGTTCTTCATCCTGGCCGGAGCGATCATGGCCGAGGGCGGTATCGCCCGCCGATTGGTCAATTTTGCTTATATCTTCGTCGGTTTTATTCGCGGCGGGCTGTCGCTGGTGAACATTGTCGCCTCAACCTTCTTTGGCGCCATTTCCGGCTCGTCGGTAGCGGATACCGCCTCGATTGGTTCAGTGATGATCCCGGAGATGGATAAAAAAGGCTATCCGCGTGACTTTGCCGCCGCGGTTACCGCCAGCGGTTCGGTACAGGCGATCCTCACGCCACCCAGCCATAACTCGGTTATTTATTCGCTGGCAACCGGCGGCACGGTGTCCATTGCCGCGCTGTTTATCGCCGGTATTCTGCCGGGGCTGCTGTTGAGCTTTACTCTGATGGTAATGTGCGTCGGCTTCGCCCACAAACGCGGTTACCCGAAAGGCGAACGCGTACCGTTTCGTCAGGCGCTGAAAATTTTCGTCGATACTCTGTGGGGATTGATGACCGTGGTGATCATCATGGGCGGGATCCTCTCTGGCATCTTCACCGCCACTGAATCCGCAGCAATTGCCTGCCTCTGGTCGTTCTTCGTGACGATGTTTATCTATCGCGATTATAAATGGTCAGAACTGCCAAAACTGATGTACCGCACGGTGAAAACCGTCACTATTGTGATGATCCTTATCGGTTTTGCTGCCGCTTTCGGTGCCATCATGACCTACATGCAGCTGCCCATGCGCATCACCGAGGCCTTCACCAGCATCTCCGATAATAAGTACGTTATCCTGATGTGCATTAACATCATGCTGCTGCTTATCGGCACGCTGATGGACATGGCGCCGCTGATTTTGATCCTCACCCCGGTGCTACTACCGGTGACCAACGCCTTGGGCATCGACCCGGTGCATTTCGGCATGATTATGCTGGTTAACCTCGGCATTGGCTTGATTACCCCGCCGGTCGGTTCGGTACTGTTTGTGGCCAGCGCCGTCAGTAAGCAAAAAATTGAGCAGGTGGTGAAGGCAATGCTGCCCTTCTACGCGGTCCTGTTCCTGGTGCTCATGCTGGTAACCTACATCCCCGCAATTTCGCTATTCCTGCCTAAATTCTTCGGCGTTCTATGACAGCCAGGGGCTACCTCAGGTAGCCCCTCACATTTTATTGAGTATGACTAATTATGTTTGTTTTGTGCGTTAAGTTAATACTTATGGAGTATTTTTAAACAGACTTCTATTTGAATATTCTGATAATAGGTACATTCTTTATATTGATATAGCCTCTAGGGTTTCCCGGTTCTATAATCCACGCCCTATTACGTCCTCCACTTCCCGCTCGATCGTTAAGGATTATCGATGCCCACGCAGCGTCCGGTCAGACACATCACGAGCGTGCTGATCGTCTCTATATTTTTGCCTATTGCCCTGAGCCTCTGGCTCGCCCATCGTCAGGCCCACGAACTGTTCAAACAGGAAATGGACAACTACACCGAAAGCGTGCTGGAGCGAACCCGCCATGTTAAACAACAGGCGCGGACCGCCCTCGCGGAAGCCAATAGTTTTCGGGGCGTTCCCTGCAGTCCTGAGCATCTGCAGCATATTCAAAAGGTGTCGTACATCCACCAGTACATCCAAAGTATTTTTTACCTGGATAGCACCAAACCCGCCTGCAATATGCTCAGGAACGTCCTCTCAGAAAAAGTGCCCGGCTCTGAATATGTGACGCCCGCTGGCTATCACGTATGGTTAACCTCGCGCCATGACCTGAATATTGATAACAACATGGTCGCCATCAGCAGCGGTCAATATATGGCGGTTATCGATCCCGATTCGCTCATCGATGTGCTTCCACACCCGGCCTATCCGATTTATGCCGCGATTATCAGCACCCGTGGAGAGCGGATCATCGCAAGTAATCATCCTCTCGATCCGGAAATTTGGAAAAATACCCTACACGGTTTCCAGCCTATGACGGAAGCCAACGGTATGGTGTACAAGCAGCAAAGACTGCCACCGGTTGGCGCCATTTTGCTCACCTGGGCGCCCACTGCACCTATCGAGGTCAACTGGATCCGGCAGCTATTGTTCTGGCTTCCGGTCGGTCTGGTACTTAGCGGTCTGGCGACCTTCATCGTGCTGCGCATTGTGCGTC
This sequence comes from Kluyvera genomosp. 1, assembly GCF_001266615.1. Lineage (GTDB taxonomy): Bacteria > Pseudomonadota > Gammaproteobacteria > Enterobacterales > Enterobacteriaceae > Kluyvera > Kluyvera cryocrescens_A. Next base: position 55,884 of record NZ_LGHZ01000009.1, read on the forward strand.
GGCTGCAATCCTCTCACTACCGTATTCTTGATGCGATAAAGGAAGGGGAATTTACCGTACATTATCAGCCTATTGTCGAGCTAAAAACTGGCCGTGTGATCGGTGCAGAAGCGCTAGCTCGCTGGCAGCAGCCGGAAGGCCGTTGGCTGCCGCCGGATATTTTTATCACCCTGGCTGAACAGGCGGGCGTTATCCGGCCGCTGACTGAATATATCGTCCGCAACGTGTTTAGCGATATGGGCCGCTGGCTCGCCCAGCATCCTGATTTGTATATCTCGATCAATATCGCCGCGGCCGATCTGCTATCGCCGACCCTACCGGCGCTGATTAATCAGCAGGTCCAGCAGTGGCAAGTGTCAACGAAACAGATTGCCATCGAGCTAACGGAACGCAATCTGGCGGATCCCCAAACGGCACTCCCGGTACTCCAGGCCTACCGCGAACTGGGCCACACGGTCTATATCGACGATTTCGGCGTCGGCTATTCCAGCCTGAGCTACCTCCAGGATCTGGAGGTCGATACGCTAAAAATAGACAAGTCCTTTGTCGATACGCTGGAATCTAATCACGTGATTGGCCACATTATTGAGATGGCGAAGTCACTCAATTTATCGACGGTCGCGGAAGGCATTGAGTGCATTCGCCAGCGCGACTGGCTAGTTGCCCATGGCGTTTACTCAGGCCAGGGCTGGTTGTTTAGTAAGCCGCTACCAAAACAGGCATTTATCGATTGGGTTAAGGACAATCTCAGCCAGTCGAAAACTTAATGATGATAGGGTAAGGCGTGGACGGATAAAGGGCTTTCAGACAGTTTATGACAGTGCTGAAGGGCCTTTTTTCCGGCGTAGCGAAAGAGAAATTCGCCGCTGTGGGATTTATGAATGAACTGGTCACCATTGGAAAACTTCACCAGGTCGATGCCATTGTGCGTTCGGTGACCCGCGCCCACTTCATAATGCCCTTTCCACAGTTCAGAGACATGGTCATAAACATGCAGCGTGACTTCAACAATCCCTCGTGACGGGCAGTTCAAACGTAAAAGCGTTGACGTAAAATCCAAAGCCAAAACTGGAGCAGAAATTAGAGCTAAAAGTAACAACAGGTGTTTCATCGTTTTAAGGTATGCCTCATTAGAATGGCCGGCTACCATACAGGCTCAGTTAATTCATAATTTGTTCTGGCGCAATAAAATTAGAAAAATGAAAATAGGCTGTCAAAAACAAAACCCACCTCACATTATTTACAATGCAGTCGGAAAGAAAACTTCCGTTTAATCATTTCGCAGGGGATGATTTCCATTATGATTATTTACACGGGTACTTCTTCTCTTTTGGATTAATTTTCAGCATTCGATATGTTCTCCTGGAGAATTATAAATCGTGCACCTGAACGTAATTCATATAATTCCCCACTGCTTATACCCACGTTCTGGGGCTTCTTCTCTACAGCTCACGCAATAGGATGAAACTACTCGATATTGCAGATAATGGCCGCTTAGCCTGCATCGCAATAAAGATTTTTTACACATTAATGGCTAAATAATCGCTCCGGATGTAGACCTATTCTCTTTTTGATTAATGTAAATCGCCTATTTAAGCTATGCCCATTCTCTTAGCAATGGACTCTGTTATGAACAAATATACCGTTATTGCTCTCGCCATCGTCGGCGGCCTGATGATGGGCACAGCCAGTGCGAATACGTTGGATAATATTCACCACAAGAATCAAAATGCGCGACATTCTCGTCACCAGGCAGAAAAAAATCAGGTGCATGACGTCAAAAACCGGGCAAAAGACAGGCACAACAACTTCCGCGATAATCAAGATCAGCGTCAGAATACGTTCCGCGATAATCAGGATAACCGTCAGGACAGCTTTGGCGAAGGCCTGGATGCCCACAAAGACGCTTTCAGAGAGAATCAGGATAACCGGCAGGATAGCTTCCGCGGTAATCAGGACAATCGCCAGAATCAGTTTGAAAATGGGCAAGACAGCCGACAAGATTCTCGTAGCGACCGCGTCTCAGACACCCGTGACCGCATTGATGACCGTCTGAATTAATTGACGATAGCGGGCGGTTTCCCCCGACTGCCCGCTACTGCTCCTCTTTCACTATCCACGCTATCTGCTGCGTTTTCGTGGCCGGGACATGCGTTCTACGCCGATACGAACCGAGTGATTCCGGCGTGCAGTAGGTACACCTCTCCATCACCTCGATATTTTCAGATGGCACACCCGCACGAGCCAGCTGCAATAAGCTAAATGCCGGTAAATCAAACCATAGGCTATTCAACTCTCGAGCAGCGGCGCTGCTGGCATTCGGTTTTTGGGGCGTTGATGTGAACAATGATTGCCGATGGGACTGAATGACATTTTTCGCCGGCGTCTGCAATAAAGCATCGTAGAATTCCGCCGACACTTCATAACAGCAGGCACGAATATGTGGGCCGATGGCGACCACGATATCGTTGGCCGTCACGCCGAGTCTTGCAAATTGCTCAACCGATTGCTCAATGATCCCCGCGGCCGTCCCACGCCACCCGGCATGTACGCTGGCAATATGCTGCCCATTGCGTGATGCCATGAGCAGCGGCAGACAATCAGCCGTCACAACGCCAATGGGATGCCCTGCCAGGGACGTCACGACGCCGTCGACCCAAGGCCGTTGCTCGAGTTGGTGCGTGAAATGAAGGATGTCTTTGCCATGAACCTGTTTGATATCAACCAGCGGAGACTTATCGAAAACCGCAGACTCATGCACGTCAAGAAAGGCGTGGCGGACGCCGGGAATGTCCGCCAGTAAGTGAGAGAACCAGGCCATTTTTACCCATCACCGTTATCGTATCTTTGATAACGGTACTGCGGCGATGCCTACCTGACAAGTCACGGGCATCGCCTGCGATGATAAATTACAGCACCTTGCTGAGAAACGCCGCCGTACGCGGGTTTTGCGGGGCGCTGAAAATGGTCTCCGGCGTGCCCTGTTCCTGAATGATTCCCTGGTCGATGAAAATAACCCGGTCGGCGACTTCGCGCGCAAAACCCATTTCATGGGTGACGATGACCATAGTCATCCCTTCCCGCGCCAGGTTTTTCATCACCTCAAGAACGTCGCCCACCAGCTCCGGATCGAGCGCCGACGTTGGCTCATCAAACAGCATAATGGATGGCTGCATCGCCAGCGCCCGCGCGATGGCGACACGCTGCTGCTGGCCGCCGGAGAGGCTTGATGGCCAGGCATCGCGTTTATCACTCAGCCCAACTTTCGCCAACAGGCTTTCAGCAAACACCACCGCATCACTACGATTCATACCGCGCAGCGACATCGGTGCCATCAGCAAATTTTCCAGCACGGTCATATGTGGGAACAGATTGAAGCGCTGAAACACCATCCCGACGCTTTCGCGCATTTTATTGAGATCGGTTTTCTTATCATGAACCGCAAAACCGTTCACCACGACTTCACCTTCGCTCACCGTTTCCAGCGCGTTCATGCAGCGCAGGAAGGTACTTTTACCCGAACCCGACGGCCCAATCACGCATACCACTTCCTGCGGTTGGATGTCACAGTCAATACCGCGCAAAACGTGGCTTTCACCAAAGTGTTTATGTAGATTTTTAATGTGAATCACTTTTGCCAAACCTCTTTTCCAGACGATTAACCAACTGCGCCAACACGAACGTAATCACCCAATACACCAGTGAAATGGTCAAATACGGTTCCCAGTAAGTCGCATAGGCACCGGACACGGTACGAGCGGCGTAGGCCAAATCGGCAAGGCCAATGGCCGAGGCCAGCGAAGAGTCTTTGACGATAGCAATCGCGTTATTGCCCAGTGGCGGCAGAATACGGCGAAACGCCTGCGGCAGAATAACCTTGCGCATGGTTTTCCACCACGGCAGCCCCAGCGCACGCGCGGCTTCCATCTGCCCTTTATCGATCGACTGAATCCCCGCACGGAAAATTTCAGAAACGTAGGCCCCGGCATTGAGCGTAATAGCGACAATACAAGACAGAAACGCGCCGTAGTTTGAGCGCAGTTCACGTGCAAAATCGCTGCTCATCACGCCGCTGGTGACCAGCAAACCATCACGTGGGTTAATGAATAACGGGACTAGCGCGAAGTGCACCACCATGATTTGTACAAACAGCGGCGTGCCGCGAAAAGCGCTGACGTAAAAGCGTACAGGGAACTGCACCAGGTAACGCAAAATGTATTTCCACGGCCCATGCTCAGCTTTTGCCATTCGCCCAAGTCCGAGCGTGAGGCCCCACAGCGTGCCGAGGATCACGCAGATAATGGTGCATTTGAGGGTCATTATCGCGCCGTCAATAAACAGCGGGCCATACTCCTCGATAATTTCCCAACGGAATCCCGTCATAATGTATCCCTGAAATAAAACGGCGATCGGCCATAAAGGCGATCGCCGTAAAAAATGAAATAAGCGTTACTGCGCCGGCAATGCAGGTACGTCGGCGTCAAACCAGGTCTGATAGATTTTAGCGTAGGTGCCATCAGCAACAATTTTCTTCAGGCCCGCGTTCAGCTTGTCGCGAAGTTCCGTATTGCCCTTAGCCACCGCAATGCCGAAATACTGGCGTTCAAACCTGGCATCCGGCACCAGCTTGAACTGTTTTTCTGGATGCTGTTTGATGTAGTACTTCACCACACCGACATCGCCAACCGCCGCGCTAACACCGTCTTCAAACAGCTCCTGCAGCATTAATGGGGTGTTGTCAAAACGCTTAATCGCGGTGCTGTTTTTACCGAGGACATCAGATACCACGATGTCACCTGTACTGGAGTTCACCACGCCAACTTTCTGATCTTTGAGGTCCGCCAGTGAAGCCACTTTGGAATCCTTCGGCACCACGATGGACTGCTCGGCCGGGAAATACGGCGCGGAGAAATCGACCATTTGCTTACGTTTATCGGTAATGGTGATGCCAGAAATGATGATGTCACGGTCGCCGGATCCCAGGGTGGCGAAAATGCCTTCCCACGGCGTATTGATCAGTTTGATATCGAAGTTTTCCGCCTTGGCGATCGCCTTGATGATATCGATATCAAAACCTTCTAACTGCTTCTGATTATTCTCGAACTCGAACGGGCGGTAGGTGCCGCCAGCACCGACGACATAAGTTTGTGCCGCCGCATATCCGCTGGCCACCAGTGCTGCCGTAAAGCAGCAGGCTTTCATCCATTTGCTGATCATGAGATTACCTTTTTATGCAATTAATTTGCATAAAAATACATAACTTATCCAGCAGATGCAATATGCCAGGAGCGTTATTATCTCGAAAAGCAATAATTAAGCATTTTTATTGAATGATTAACGTCACTGAGGGACGGTGGGCCACTACCCAATGGCTTTGGCCAACCAAATGGTGTGCCCGGCACAGTCCGGGTCCTCCATCTTCATCTCCAGCACCGTAAAACCAATTTCTGCCAGCCTTGCCCGGTACTCCTCCGGTGCGAGGCTTGCATGAAACAACGGCTCGCCCTCAAACTGCCCCATCGCAATGCCGTCACCGGGGCCGCTGGTGAACATCAGCACGCTGCCGGGGTGGTTATGGCGAGCGAAGACCGAAAACATCTGCCGCTGGTCGTTCTGGGTGAGGTGGAAAAAACTGTCCCAGGCGAGCAGGCCGTCAAAGGTTTCACCGAGCACCAACGTGCGCATATCATGCTGCAACCAACGCTGTTCGGGAAAACGGCCGCGAGCGCGGCTCAGCATCGCCTCCGCCCCATCGACCCCGGTCAATTGAACGCCTTGTTGGATAAAATACTCCGCAATCGGCTGGCCGTTGCCGCAGCCCAGATCGAGCACGCTACCTGGCCGCCTCATTGCGGTCATAAAAGCATCCAACCAGCGCTTTTCAAAGAGCGAGCGCGAACGTAATCGGGCGAACGCGTCGGCATGACGCTGGTAAATCGGCAGTATTTCACGGGCGGCTGGATTATCCATAGAGCCTCGGTGTTATGGTCTTTTGTCGAAGAATTAACAGCTTAGAGCAAAAGCATCCGCTTCGCCATTGGCATTCCAAGACGCGCGAATCACATCAAAAAGTCCCCGTCTGGTTATCGTTCGTGCATTCCTTTTGCCCTGCCGCCATCTAACAATGTAAGAGCTTCTGTACACCAAAATAAGGGGAAAACCATGACGCAATCACATCAATATGACGACTGGCTGGGGCTTACGGGACAGGTGTTCGCCGTTACGGGAGCGGCAAGCGGGATTGGCGAAGCTATCGCCACCGCGCTAGCTTCGCAAGGTGCCGACGTGGCGCTGCTCGACCGCAACCCGGAAGGCTGCGAGGCGCTGCGCCAGAAGCTGGAACACTATCCGGGGCGGCGACTGGCAGTCGTCTGCGACGTTGCCAGCGAAGCACAAATCAAAGAAGCGGCGCATAGCGTCCGCACCCAGCTTGGCGACTGTTACGGTCTGGTCAACGCAGCCGGGATCTTACGCCCTGCCGGGCTTGCCGAGATAAGCATTGAGCAGTGGCAGACCCAGCTTAACGTTAACCTCACCGGCTACCTGCTGTGCGCCCGCGAATTTGCCGTTGATATGCGTAAAAACAAGCGCGGCAGTATCGTACATATCGGCTCCATCTCTGGGCGTATTCCACAGCCGTGGAGCGGTGCCTACAGCCCGGGAAAAGCCGCTGTTGGCCTGCTGTCCCAGCAGATCGCCGTGGAGTGGGGACAGGATGGTATTCGCAGCAATCTGGTGGCACCGGGAATGATTGAAACCGCGCTCACCGCCGAATACTACGCCCAGCAGGGAGTACGCGAAGCCCGCGAGGCCTTCACCGCCAGCCAACGTATCGGTAAGCCGGAGGATATCGCCAACGCGGTATTGTTCCTGCTCAGCGATAAATCCGGCTATATCAACGGCGCGGAAATTGGCGTCGATGGCGGCTTACCGACCATGCTGATGGGTAAACTGCCGCGACCGGGCTTTACCGGCTAAACCACTCACCTGCTCAGCGACATTGCCTGGGCAGGTTCACACTCTATCTCGCTGGGTTTGTCGCGGAAATCACGCGGTGAAAATCCGGTCGCGCGACGAAAGAAACGCGAAAAATAGGTCGCATCGCTAAAGCCAAGATAATCCGAAATTTGGCTCACGGTCATGCTGGTGTAAAGCAGACTGCGCTTGGCTTCCAGCAGCAGCCGCTGGTGCAACACACCCAGCGCGCTGCAGCCATGAAACTCGCGGCACAGCGTGTTGAGGTGCACCCCGGACATGCCTATTTGGCTGGCGTAGTGTGCCAGCGGGAAATGCTCCCGGTAGTGATGCTCCACCAGCTGATTAAAGCGACGTACGGCGGCGCGTTTACGCTCCACCTTATCGCTCATCTCCGCCAGCGGTGTAGCCTGCCGGTTCAACCAGACCATCAGTGCACTCAGCTGCGAATGCAGCATCATCGCCCGCATCTCGTTATCCGCCGCATACTCCTGCTGTAGCGTGTGAAACAATGCGTTAATCTGCCCCTGCGAATCACCGACCGCAATGCGCACCGGTCGGTTCAGCACCTGCATTGCCCGGCCAAACTGCTGTTCGAACTGGGCAATAAGCGGTGCGGCAAGCGACAGTGAAAAGCCGTTGGTGCCCGAAGAAAAGCGAAAACCGTGTACGCAGAGTGCGGGAATAATCTGTATGCAGGGCTGCGAAAACGGCTGGCGGACGCCTTCAATTTCGATATCGCCCTCGCCCTGCTGAACGTAGAGAATTTGCACCAGATCGGTGTGTTGATGCGCGCGGATACGCCAGTCATATAGGCTGCTACGGCTATGAATCGACTCACAGTGCAGCAGGTCTGGCGTCGGCCAGTGCCAGCTTTCACCGTAGAGTTTAAAAACCGGAATGCTATTTGTTAGATTCATGACGCCTCCGTTGAGATGGTGCGCGTCCCCGGGAACGCGAAAAGATTTCCCGGGGAGAGCTTAAGATCAGCGCATAGAGGCTGCGCGAATCAGCCGCGTCTCCTGAGCCACAATATACGGCTCAGAGGCTTTTAGATAGGCGGCAAAATCCGGATGCGCATCGCGCAGGCGGCTGCGGCGTTCGTATTCATCGAGACTTTCATAGCCCCACAGATGTACAAACTGGTTTTGTGGCCCGACGAAGCTGGTGTAAAAACCCAGCGGGTTACCGAGGGTGTCGATAAGTACTGGCATCGCCAGCCGCTCAAACACCTCAATAAACTCGTTCATTTTGCGCAGTCGGATGGTGTAAATCCGGTGGTCTACAATCGGCAGCGTCATGATTTGATCTCCGCTACCTGGTGCGTTGGCCAGCCCAGCGGTCCAAAACGGTCGTATGGCTTGGGCCATGGCGCCGTTTCGCCCAGCGCAATGGCGGCGTGAATCGGCCAGTTTGGGTCATCGAGCATACCGCGGCCAATCGCCACCAGGTCCGCCCGCTTTTCGGCAACAATCGCTTCGGCCTGCGGCGCTTCATAAATCAGCCCAACGGTAATCACCACCGCCTCCGGTAGCGCCTGTTTTACCGCCTCAGCAAACGGCACCATATAACCCGGCCGGTCGGCAGGCGGCGTCTGGTTATAGATGTTATAGCCACCAGAAACATGCAGATAGTCATAGCCAAGAGCGTGCAGTTCGCGGGCAAACTGTACCGCTTCCTCCAGAGTCAGACCGCCTTCGGCAAATTCACCACCGTTGAAACGTACGCCCAGCGCCCGGCTTTTCGGCCACACATTGCGTAGCGCACGCGCCACCCGAAGCGGGAAACGCATACGATTTTCCGGGCTGCCGCCGTATTCGTCTTCGCGCAAATTGCTCAACGGCGAGAGGAATTGGTTCAGCAGATAGCCGTTTGCCGCATGCAGTTCAATAAAATCAACACCCGCATTCAGCGCCCGCTCAGCGGCGGCGACAAAGCCGTCGATGATGCGCGTCATCCCGGCCTCGTCAAGTTCCTGCGGCACTCGCCAGCCGGGCTTATAGGCCACTGCCGACGGCGCTACCGTTGGCCAGCCGCCTTCGTTATCAGTCAGCGACGCCCCCTGATTGCGCCACGGCGCGTTGGTACCCGCTTTACGTCCGGCATGGTTCAACTGTATGCCGATAGGGGTATTGCTGTAGGTGCGAATATCAGCGAGCAGCTTTTGCAATGCCTGCGCCTGTTCGCGGTTCCACAATCCCAGGCAGTGCGGGGTAATGCGCCCATCCGGCGTCACGCCGTTGGCTTCACAAATCACCATTCCCGCGCCGGAAATGGCTAAACCGCCAATATGCTGGGCGTGCCACGGCGTGGCTAAGCCGTCGTCTGCCGCAGAATATTGCGACATCGGCGGCACAACGATACGGTTGGCCAGCGTCAATGGCCCCATTGGTAACGGACTAAACAGTGTCGACATCATTTTCTCCTGACTCATGATGCGGCGCGCTGCGGCGTCGCTTCGGTTTCCCCACGCGCGGCCATGCTGCGGGCAGCGATATAGCCAAAGGTGGCGGCCGGGCCAATGGTGATCCCCGCCCCCGGATAGCTGCCGCCCATTATGCTGGCCATCTCATTCCCTGCCGCGTAAAGGCCGGGGATCGGTAGCCCCTGGTTGTCCAGCACCCGCGCTTCGCCGTCGGTTTTCAGGCCATGGAAGGTGCCGAGATCGCCCATGAACATTTTCACCGCATAGAACGGCCCCTGCTCAATGGGCGCCACGCACGGGTTGGGTTGATGGTTTGCGTCACCGAGATAGCGGTTGTAGGCGGATTCGCCGCGGCCAAACTGTGGGTCTTTGCCCAGCCGCGCCTCGGTGTTGTACTCCTCGACAGTGCGTTCAAGCGCTCGCACAGGAATCCCCATTTTTTGCGCCAGTTCCGCCAGCGTTTTTCCTTTCAGCAGGTAGCCACTGTTGACATACACCGACGCCGGAATCGGTGCTGGTTTAGCAAAGCCCATGCCGTATTTGCGCAGCGCCCGCTGGTCGCAAATCTGCCAGGCGAAGGTTTCCGCATCGTCGCGACAGGTTTCAATCATGGCGATACCCACGTCGTGATAGGAGTCGGCTTCGTTGCAAAAGCGCACGCCGTGGCGGTTGAGCATAATGAAACCGGGTTTGTAGCGATCGACCAGGTGCGGGAAGACGTACTGCTGGCGGCCAATCTGCACCTTCGAGGCGGGGATCCACGCCGCACCGTGCGGATAGCTGTCGTCAAAGCGCGCGCCAATGCGTTCCGCCATCGCAATACCGTCACCGGTATCTACACCCGGTGGCGTTGGCGAGAGCTGAATACCGCCGCGACGAACGTGGGGATAGATTTTTTTCAGCCGCGTCTCATCGCGGGCAAACCCGCCGGAGGCCAGCACCACGCCGCGTCGGGCATACAGTTTGACTCGTTCGCCGTTCACTTCCGCCACCACACCGCGCACCACGCCCTGTTCAACGATCAGATCTTTTGCCGCCACGCCGGTGTGAATCGGGATCCCCAAGTCCAACGCAGAGCAGGCCAGCCTGGCGACCACCGCGTTGCCGCCATTGGCGGTGATCCCGCGCCCATAGCGGGCAATTTCCAGTAGATGTCGACTCAGGCGCTTGACCACGTATGCGAAAGATTTCAGCGATCGCGTGGCGTTGAAGAAGTGCTTCAAATCGTTGTTTGAGGAGCTGAACATCATGCCCATAAAGGTGATGGTACGCAGCGGCTTGCGCAGTCGCGACATCGCGTCGCCCAGCTCGCGGATATCAAAGGCTTCCGGCACCACCGAACGCCCGCGCATTACGCCGCCGGGAGCGTCGGGATGGTAGTCAGGGTATTGATACAGGTTGCAGCGAAAACGGGTGTTGTCTTCAAAAAAACGCAGCATTTCCGGGCCATTTTGCAAAAACGCGTCAACAACCTCTGGGCGAAAGCTGTCTCCCGCTTCACTTTGCAGATAGGTGCGCGCGGACTGCTGGCTATCTTCGATGCCCTGCTGACGCGCCAGATGGTTGTCAGGGATCCACAGTACGCCGCCGGAAAAAGCGGTCGTGCCGCCGAACACCGGCTCTTTTTCGATAACCTGGACATCAAGTTCGTTCAGCCCGGCGGTAACCGCGGCGGATAAACCGCCGACGCCGCTGCCAATCACCAGCACATCACACTCGCGGGCGGGAAGTTCTACAGCCATAGGGGACCTCGCAGATGAATGATCTTTATTGTTTTATTTATGTTTTTAAAATGTTGCACATGCATTTTTCACAGCTCTCAAGGGAAAAAGAAGGCCACTTTCCAACCAAAACCTGCACTTTTCGACAATTGCGCCAAAGTGTGGTCTGACTCAACTTTTTTGCGGCTTCGGCAATAGAGAAGCGCCTGCTGTTAAGCCCTACTCAGCTCACAAGATGAACAACTGTCGCTTGCCTGGCGTCGATTTTTATCGCCGAATTCAGGCTCCATTGATTACGGGAATTAACGCTTATGCAGCGCTCACCGACAGGACAAAACCGGCATCATGCCCACTAACGTCACTTCACGCCGGGCGCTGCCCAATTACGCGCTGTACGGTGCCGATGCTGGACAGTCGGCGGTCGATATCGTGCATCATGAGCGCATACCTTCCCGCGCCAGCCGCTTTGGTTTTGATATCGAGCCGCATTTTCACGATGCGCTGATCCAGCTGCTGTACATCACCCGCGGCGGTGGTGATACCTCGATTGATGGCCGGGTGTGGTGCTTTACCGCGCCATGTCTACTGGTGATCCCTGCCCGCTCAGTACATGGCTTTCGCTTTCACGAAGACGTTGACGGCCACGTCATCACCACCGCCCAATCGGCAATCGAATCCGTGGCGATGACCACCGCTCCTGACCTGCTAACGGTTGTACGTGCCCCTGCGGTACTGGCCCTCGAAGCCACCCCATCCTCTGAGACTTCGTTAACCCTGCTGTTTGATGCTATCGGGCGCGAGGCTGAGCACCCGGAGCGCTGGCAATACACCGCCGGGCTGGCGTTAACCCTCGCCCTGCTGGTGCAGGTGGCGCGGCTGAGCGAAAAAGCCCAGCTTGCGCAAAATCCGGCACGGGCAGCCGTAGTGGCCCGTATCGAGCGTTTTCGTGCCCTGCTCGACGCGCGCTGCCGTACCCGCCAGCCGGTGGCAAGCTACGCTGACGCGATGGGCATTTCCGCTGGACAGCTCACCCGTATTTGCCGCGAAGCGTTTGGCATTTCGGCGATCGAGGCTATCGATCGCCGCGCCATCCATGAGGCAAAACGTCTGCTCGGTTATTCGTCGTTCAGCATCAAGCAGATTGCTCGTGAACTGGGCTTTCGCGATGAGGCTTACTTTGGCCGCTTCTTTCGCAAGCAAACCGGGCTGCGGCCCACCGAATATCGCCAGCAGGAGCAGGGGCGTCTGCGGCTCTCACCTTAGTTCGCCCGCCGGATCATCCGCACGTACAGATGCTGCGGCCCGGAGTTGGTAAGGTTGTTGCCACGAACGTATTGAATGGGCCGCGTCGGGTCGAGGCTAATTTCCCCGACTTTTTGCGCCACCAGTTTTGCGGCGATTAGCGTTTCTAGCTTCGCCAGCGGCTGCCCCAGGCACTTGTGCATCCCGTTGCCAAAGCCCAGATGGCCGCGAGTATCGCGGTCGATATCAAAGGTTTCACCATCGGTGAATTTACGGCTATCGCGGTTCGCCGCCGACAGCAGCAGTCGCACCATCGCCCCTTTCGGAATGGTCACCCCGGCCACCGTGGTCTCTTCGGTAGTAATACGGCTGACGCGCTGGACGGTGCCACGATAGCGGGCCACCTCTTCGACAAAGTTGTCGGCATCATCGATATTGCCCTGCAGGCGCGCCACCAGCGTCGGTTGCTCGGCAAACATGCGAAACGCATTGGCGACCAGAATGGTGGTGGTGTCGTGTCCGGCGATGAACACAAAGGCACACAGCTCTTTGGCCTCTTTTTCCGACAGCAGCCCCTGCTTCCACATGCGGGCGATATGCCCGCCGATAGACTGACTGTTGCTGACATACAGCCGTTCCATCGCCGCTTTGAGATAGGCAAAGAAAGCCATCGCGCTTTGTTCATCGGTGCCGGTACCTGGAGCATTACGCGCCAGACGGCCGAAGTAGCTGAAGGTTTCATCCGACCAGAACTTCATCTTCTCTTCGTCTTCGTTAGGTACGTCGATCATCGTCGAAATGGTAGCGATACTCAGCGGAATCGCGAAATCTTCCACCACATCGCCGCCGCCGTTTTCCAGCATCCGCTCCAGCAAGGCATCGGCACGTCGTTCGATTTGTGGGATAAACGGCTCCAGCGACAGCGGCATAAACGATGGCTGCGCCACCTTACGCAGACGGGTATGCCCTGGCGCATCAAACAGCGTCAGGAAAGTCAGCGGTGGTGGGCTCACCACTTCCGAGGAGAACAGTTTGGGATTACGAATGGCCTGATAAACGTCGTCGTAGCGCGAAAGGAACCAGACATCAGTGGTGGCCGATTGGCAGCGCAGCACCGGCGCATGCTCACGCATCCAGCGGTAGTGTTCATAGGGGTCGCCCTGCGAGCCATCATCAACCACCTTGAAAGGCTCAAGCTCAGGCGGCCAACTAAGTTCATGAGAATATGGCGGTAGTACTGGCGGCATCATGGCATGGAACGGGCAGCGCGCAATGTCCTGCTCCTCATCCGTCACGATTGCGCAAGCGTCAGGGGTGACGGCTACCGGCATTGAATCTTGCGCCAGCGCTCGGCTCATGGTGGTGCGCGAATGTTGGGCATGCTGAGCCAGCACGTCGCGCGCGGCGTTCAGATCGCCATATTCAAATGCCGCCACCAAATCCCTGTGCTGCTGGACGATATCCCCGACGATTTCCACGCTGGCGGTCAGCGCACGATGAATATATTCCTGCACCGCCAGTGTGCTGTAGAGCGCAATCAACTGGGCATTTTTGGTGGCCTCAATCAGGAACATATGGAAGGCGTGGTTGGCTTCGGCATAGCGCGTCACGTCGATAAAACGCCGCCCGGAGACAAACGCTGCGGTGGCCTCCGCCAGCCGACGGAAAGCGATCAACTGCTCGCCGGAGAGCCGCCCCATGGTCAGCTGAACCGCTCCCAGCTCCAGCGCCAGGCGCAGATCGAAAGCATTGTCCACGTCGACTAACGCCAGCGGAATGCGCGTAGGCTCGGCGGGCTGCGGTAACGGTGGCTGCGTCATCACAACGCTGCTGCCGGCAAATTTCTCGTAGTAGAAATTACGCGGCGTCAGCCCCTGAGCCTGCAGATAATCGCGCACCGCATCCACCATTGGCGGTGGACCGCAGAGATACACATCAACGTCACCACCATTAAGCTGTGCGGCGTCAACATGTTGCGTCACATAGCCTTTGTGTAGGTGCAGGCTTTGCGGGTCGGCCACCGTGCACAGGTAGCGAAAATTCGGCAAACGGCGCGCGTAGTCATCAAGCTCGCTCAGCGCCACCAGATCCTCATCGCGGGTAACGCCGAAGATAAGCTGGATGGCATGCGTGGTGTCCCCGGTTTCTGCCAGTTTATCCAGCATCGACAGGAACGGTGCCAGCCCGGTGCCACCCGCCAAAAACAGCGCCGGGCGCTCCAGCGGGCGCAGATAAAAACTGCCCATTGGGCCGCGCAAACGAATAGCATCACCCGCTTTGGCACGCTGGCTCAAATATCCGGACATCAGCCCCTGCGGCACATTGCGTACCACAAAGCTGACTTCGCGGGCCGAGGGGCCGGAGCTAAACGAATAGGAGCGCGTTTCTTCCGTGCCCGGTATCTGTACGTTAACGTACTGCCCCGGCTGAAAGCTCAGCGCTTCCCGCTCATCAAGCGCAAGGGAGAAGGTGAGCGTGGTCGGCGACAGCGCCCGGCTCTCGGTGAGATGACCGTGATAGTCACGGACACTCACACCGTTGGACGCGGCGGCAATCTCCACTATGCAGTCGCTGGAAGGGTGCATCTGACAGGTCAGGACGCGCCCTGCGCCCGCCTCCTGCGCGGATAACGCATCATCGACGTAGTCGCCCAGTTCATAGTTTCCCGAACGACAGGTCGCCTTGCAGGTGCCGCACACTCCATCACGACAATCGAGCGGAATGGCAATTTTGGCGCGCAGCGCGGCATTAGCGACGGACTCTCCGGCGCGGCAGTCTATCTGCTGCGTTACGCCGTCTTCAAAACGAAGGGTAATCTGATGACTCATCTCTCACATCCTCCAGACAGTTGCACTCGGAAAATCCGAATGCCCCATATCAAGCCGGATGAGGCTTTGAATCAACGGACAGAGATGACATTAAACAGGACAAATCCGGCATCCCGCCGGGTTTAGCGGGTGCGGTCACACTTGTGCAGACGGCGGAATCAGTGCAATAAACTTATCAACTAAAGGGTTATTGCGTGCAGTCGACCAGGCCGCCGCGGTGGTCACCACCTCAATCGGGTTGTCGAGTGGAACGGTGAGCACGTTGGCCGGTGAAAGTCGCTCCAGCGAGTCAGGCACCAACGCAATCCCCTGGCCACAGCCGACAAAAGCAATCTGTGACGCGACCGAGCGAGCGCTGTGAATGATACGCGGCGAAAACCCTTCGCTGCGGCAGGCGGCGGTAATGCTGTCGAAATAGACTGGGCTTAAGTGGCGCGAGAACATCACCCACGCTTCGTGCATCAGCTCACGAATGGCAATGCGCGACGCTCCTGCTAGCCGATGGTGCCTTGGCAGCGCGACAACCAGTTCGGCGCTGGCGAGCGGCAGCAGCGCTATCCCCTCGCCCATTGCGCCGGTTAGTCGAGCGAAGGCAAGATCGATTTCGCCGTTTTGCAGCGCCGGAATCGCCTCCGCACTGTCGATCTCTTTAATCGAGATAACAATCTCCGGGTACTGCGCTTTCATGCTATCGAGCAGTGGCGGTAGGACATCAAGCATCGCGGTGCTGATTGCGCCAATAGTGAGCATCCCGGTATGGCCTGCGACCGCTTCATTCACCGCCAGCTCCAGCCGCTCGACCTGCTCGGCAAATCGCTTAACGGCGGGCAGAATCGCCAGCCCCACCGGCGTGAGCTGAACGTTGCGCTTTGAACGGTCGAAAAGCTGCACCTTGAGCGACTGTTCCAGCACCTGAATTTGCTGAGTCAGCGGCGGCTGAGTCATGCCAAGCTTTTTGGCCGCTCGGCCAAAGTGTTTCTCCTCCGCCACGGCAAGAAACAGCCACATGTGGCGAATAATACGGAAATTAATCATGGCCTACGCTTCCTGTCAGTTTGCTGGGGCGTGCGAAATCATAACGCTGATTGATATTAAAAACATATCAGACCGTTATCTTAATACGATTTTACATATCGGACCCAACGGGTGAATATCACCACCTTTACATCTTCCATCGGGTTTTTATGTTCAGCGAATTTCATCACCAGCAGCAGACCATCACCGTACAGGGAACCGACATTGAGGTTGCCGCCATTTACCGTAGCGGCACACGCGAGCCGATCGTTTTCCTGCACGGCTTCGGCTCCACCAAAGAGGACTATGCCGATATCGTGCACCACGCCGCCTTTAATGACCGGCCGTTTCTGGCCTACGATGCGCCGGGATGCGGCGAAACCCGCTGCGCCGATGTGAAGAAAATCTCTATTCCGCTGCTGGTCGACACCGCACTGGCGATGGTCGATAAACTCGGCTTCACCCGTTTTCATCTGGTCGGCCATTCGATGGGCGGCCTCACTGCGCTGATGCTGGCACACGCCTACCCCGAGCGGGTGCTGAGTTTTGTCGATATCGAAGGCAATATTGCACCTGAAGACTGTTTTTTAAGCCGCCAGGCCATCGACTACCCTGACGGTGACGACGAGCAGTTTTTTGCCGATTTTATCGCCCGCACCCACCGCTCTCCAGCCTGGGCCAGCGCCCTGTACGCCGCCAGCCTACGGCATAAAGTCCGGGCGGCGGCGGTGCGTCCCATTTTCACCTCGATGGTCGACTATTCCGATCACGGCAAGCTGATGGCCAAATTCCTCAATCTGCCCTGCCCGACGATGTTTATGTACGGCGAACAGAACAACACGTTGAGCTATCTGGCGGACATTGAACGGCGCGGCGTGACGCTCGCGGAGATTCCGTACTGCGGCCATTTTCCGATGTATTCGAACCCACTGGCGATGTGGCAAAAGATCAGCGAACTGCAGGGCCGCGTGGCATGAGGCTCAACCTCTCCTCAACGATGGCGGGGTTTTCGCTGGCGGTGCTGGCCGCGTTTGGTTTCTCGTTTAAAGCCATTTTCGTCAAGCTGGCCTATCAGGTGGCTCCTGTCGATCCGGTGACGCTACTGATGCTGCGGATGTCGATGTCACTCCCGCTGATTGCGCTGACCGCGCTGCCGGTTTTGCGCCACGCCAAAGCGCTGCATCGCCGCGATTATGGGCTGCTGGTTGTGCTCGGCGTGGCGGGATACTATGCCTCAGCAATGCTTGATTTTATGGGCCTACAGTACATCACCGCCGGGCTGGAGCGGCTGATTCTGTTTACCTATCCGATGCTAACGATTCTGATCGGCGTCTTTTTCCTCGGCAAAACTTTTGAGAAAAAGCTGCTGCTGGCGATGCTGCTCTCCTACGGCGGGATCCTGATTGCCTTTGTGCATGACCTCGGTTTCACCACCGATACCCGCGCGGTGATGCTCGGCGGCTCACTGGTTTTTGGCTGCGCCATCACCTACGCCATCTACAGTGCCGGGGCCGAAGTGGCGATTGGCCGCATGGGAGCAATTCGCTTCTCGGTGCTGGCGCTACTGGTGTCGATTATCGCCACCCAGGTTCACTTCTTCTCCACGCGGCCACTGAGCGCACTGCATTTGCCATGGCAGATCTACGCGTACAGCGCCGGCATGGCGGTGTTCTCAACGGTGATGCCGATTTTTTGGCTCTCTTCTGCTATCGCCCGCATCGGCGCGGCAAAGGCGGTGTTGATTGGCCTGATCGGGCCGATTCTGACCATTCTATTTAGCTGGTGGCTGCTCGACGAGCCGCTGTCGGTTGAGCAACTGCTGGGCACCGGGCTGGTGGTGTGCGGCCTGCTGGTGGTCATCAGGCGATAGATTCACACGGCGGCTCGCACTCCTGGCATGAGCCGCCATCCCTTCTTACTTAAACAAACAATAAATGGAACGCTAATAGTTCCAGTATTGAATTGATAAGCATTATCACATTTTATATCGTCGCCAGCTCTCTCCAGGATATTGGATATCTTGCAGTTTTCGCCATGGGACGGGCGGGAGGTCTTTTGACTTTGCCGTGTTCCATAAGGTTATCCAATGAATTCCAGCCTTGCCGCCAGCGTTGAATCGGACGCCCAGGCGATTTCCCGCCGCTATCGCCGGGTCATTTTGCAGCGTTATCTGCTCGCCGGTATCGTCCTGCTGTGCATCGTCTGCTCCCTGCTGCTTGATTTTACCCTCGGCCCCTCGGGCATTTCCGTCTCTACGCTATGGCAAACCCTGTTCCACGCCGATGCGGCCGACGCCGGTATCCGGGTGATTGTCTGGGAACTGCGCTTACCCTTCGCCCTGATGGCCGTGTTGGTCGGACTCGCGCTGGGTCTCGCCGGCGCCGAGATGCAAACGGTGCTCAATAACCCGCTTGCCAGCCCGTTTACCCTCGGCGTCTCCTCCGCCGCTTCGTTTGGCGCAGCGCTGGCGATCATTCTCGGGTTGGGTATTCCCGGTGTGCCGGACCAATGGTTTATCTCCGTCAACGCCTTCGTCTTCGCCTTGCTGGCCTGCTTTATTCTCGACGGCATCAGCCGTTGGACGCGTGTCGCCACATCCGGCGTGGTGCTGTTCGGCATCGCGCTAGTCTTCACCTTTAATGCGCTGATCTCCATTTTGCAGTTCGTCGCCAGCGAAGACACCCTACAGGGCCTGGTGTTCTGGACCATGGGCAGCCTCGCTCGCGCGTCGTGGGATAAGCTGGCCATTCTGGCGGTGGCGCTGCTGGTTATCGTGCCGCTGTCATTAAGAAGCGCGTGGAAGCTCACCGCGCTGCGCCTGGGCGAAGACCGCGCCGTCAGCTTTGGCATTAACGTGCGTCAGTTGCGTCTGGCTTCGCTGCTGCGAATCAGCATTATTTCCGCCCTCACCGTTGCCTTTGTTGGCCCTATCGGTTTTATCGGCCTCGTGGCCCCGCATATCTCGCGCATGATGTTTGGCGAAGATCACCGTTTTTATCTACCGGGTAGCATGCTGATTGGCGCACTGGTGCTGTCGCTGGCGTCGGTGGTGTCGAAAAACATCGTTCCCGGAGTCATCATTCCGGTCGGCATTGTCACCTCGCTGGTGGGCGTGCCGTTCTTCCTGAGCATTATTATTCGTCATCGGGGGACGCTGTAATGGACGGACTCACGATCCACGCCCTGCATACCGGCTATCGGCATAAAAAGATTATCGCCGACCTCACCACGCCCACGCTGCCGCGTGGACAAATCACCGCGCTGCTGGGGCCAAACGGGTCAGGGAAGTCAACGCTGCTGCGGGCGCTGGCAGATCTTAACCCGGCACAGGGGTCCATTATCCTCAACGGCGAAGAGCTGACGGCGCTATCGTCGGTTAAACGTGCGCAAAAAGTGGTGTATCTGCCGCAGTCGCTGCCCGCGGGGGTTCACCTGCACGCGCTGGAGTCGGTCGTGGTGGCTCGGCGCGCCAGCGGCCACAGCGACGGCAACGTGGAGGCCGAAGCCTACGGCATTCTTGAAAAACTCGGCGTCGCCCATCTGGCGATGCACTATCTCGACCAGCTTTCTGGCGGCCAGAAACAGCTGATAGGCCTCGCGCAATCCCTGATTCGCCAGCCGGCGCTGCTGCTACTCGACGAGCCGCTAAGCGCCCTCGATCTCAACTATCAATTCCACGTGATGGATATCGTCGCCCGCGAAACCCGGCTGCGCAATATCGTCACCGTGGTGGTTATCCACGATATCAATATCGCGCTGCGGCACTCCCAGTACGCCGTGATGCTTAAAGACGGCGCGCTGGTGGCAAGCGGTGAGCCGGGTGCGGTGGTTTCACCGCAAAATCTGGCAACGGTCTACGGCGTACGTGGGCGCGTTGAACGCTGTTCACAAGGGCTGCCCCACGTGGTGGTCGACGGTTTAACGACATAACAATAAATGCAACACGGGGAAACATGACAATGAAGAAGGCAATACTGGGTGCGGCTCTACTGCTCTCGCCGCTGCTGGCGCTGGCGCAGAACTGGCCGGTGACGGTCACGGATCTGGATAACCGTACGGTGACCATTGAGAAAGAGCCGCAGCGTATCATTTTGCAGGATGGCCGCGATATTCTGACGCTAGCGGTGCTGGAGCGCGAAAATCCATTCGCTAAAGTGGTAGCGTGGAACAACCTGCCGAAAAAGCAGGATAGCGAAACCTGGAACGTGCTCAAGCGCAAATGGCCCGAGGCGGATAAGATCCTCGATATGAAATTTTCCGATCAAGGTAACGTCGATCTGGAAACCATTCTCTCTCGCCATCCGGATTTGATGATTGCCCAGCTGCGCGCCAAGCCGTCGCTGGTACAAAGCGGCGTGTTAGCCAAGCTCGACGCCCTGCACGTCCCGGTAGTGTTCGTCGATTACGAACTGCATCCGGTCGAAAATACCCGTCCAAGTATTGCCATGCTGGGGAAAGTGCTGGGGCAAAGCGCTCGCGCGCAGGCCTATCTGGACTTCTACCAGCAGCGTCTGGATTTGCTGCATCAACGCCTGGCTGAGGTGAAGAAGAAACCGCTGGTGTTTATCGAACCGATTGCCGGGGTCGCCGGGCTGGATAACGGCTGCTGCTTCACCCATGCGCGCAACGGCTGGGGCGGACTGGTTGAAGCCGCGGGCGGCGAAAACATCGGTTCTAAGCTGTTGCCGGGCGCAACCGGGAACGTGTCGGTGGAGAAAATCATCGCCATGAACCCAGACTATTACCTGATGACCGGATCAAAACGTCCTGGCAAAGGTACAGCGATTATTCCGTTTGGTTACAACGTTGACCAAAACGATGTGACCCACGCTTTTAACGCTCTACTGGGACGTCAGGGTGTGAGCAGCATTCCGGCGGTCGTCGCGGGGCATACCGGTGCGCTATACCATCATTTTTACAATAATCCGTACAACATTATCGCCATTGAAACGTTAAGTAAGATCTTCTACCCAACGCAATTCAAGGATGTCGACCCGCAGGCGGATTACCACACGCTGATTACCCGTTTCACCGATATTCCAGATGATAAGGTGATTCTGAGCTACACCCCGGCCAAATAATGGCCCCCTGCCCGGGCCAATTGCTGGCCCGGTTTTTCCCCGGACTTTCCCTCTGATTCGCAGCACCCGCCACAACACGGTATGATGCAGCGCCGAATATCGGATAACTGGCGATAGATTGCGGTTGATTTGCCGCTAAAATCGCTGCGGTATTCTAAAATTTTAAGCAATGATGCCGCCCGTACCGTCAAGCTGACCTCGGAAAATCAGTCTATTTCTGGCTCATTTCGTTGTTCTACGCCATAAGGTGAATATCCTTGGCGTATTTAATTGATATACCATAAGAAAAAATAATAAATTGGTGTCACAGCGCCTTAATTTCGACCCGTAGATGACTCTCGCATATTGATGAAATTTGCCCTTAACATTCTTGACTGGCAGGCCATGGCCCCAGGATTAAGCGACGCGACGCAGTGGCTGGCATGGTCACGGCAGCCGCACGCCATCGACCCTGCCGCACCACAGGCAAAACTTAGCGAACTGCCGATGATGACCGCCCGTCGCCTGAGTTCCGGCAGCAAGCTGGCGGTGGAATGCGGCATGGCCATGCTCCGCCGCCATCAGATTGATGCCGTCCTCTATACCAGCCGTCACGGCGAGTTGGAACGTAATTACCGTATTTTGCACGCGCTGGCGACCGAGCAGCCGCTCTCCCCGACGGATTTTGCCCTGTCGGTGCATAATTCTGCGGTCGGTAATCTGACCATCACGGCCAAACAGCCGATCGTTTCGTCCTCACTTTCCGCTGGAAAAGAGACGTTCCAGCAGGGGCTATGTGAAGTCATGTGCCTGCTTCAGGCAGGTTTCCAGCGGGTATTGATGGTAGATTTTGACGGTGCGCTGCCGGAATTTTATCACCCGCATCTGCCACCCGAGATGCCTACCTGGGCCTATGCCGTGGCGCTGGTGATAGAAGCCGGTGACGGGCTATCGTGTGAAACGCAGCCGCAGGCCCCCCATCCCCCCGAAGCCGCGCTGCCGCAAAGCCTGCAATTTTTGCAGCACTACCTTCAGAACGCGGCCGACTTTACCCTAGCTGGTGAACGCCTCACCTGGCGCTGGCAGCGTTCATGAACGGTTTCTGCTCACGAATAAACCGCCTGTGGCGCGCGGCAATGACCGGCTTCTGCTTTGCGCTTTTTGGCCTCGGCGGGCTGCTGCTCTCTGTGGTGTGGTTCAATCTGCTGCTGCTGGTAGTCCGCAACAAAGCCCGCCGTCGTCAGCTTGCCCGACGCTCTATCTCTGCCAGCTTCCGCGTGTTTTTGGCGGTGGTAAAAGGCGTCGGCGTGCTCGATTATCGTATTGAGGGCAAAGCCATTTTAGCGCAGGAGCGCGGCTGTCTGGTGGTGGCCAACCACCCTAGCCTGATTGATTACGTGATGCTGGCGTCGGTGATGCCGGAAACCGACTGCATGGTGAAAGCGGCGCTGCTGAAAAACCCGTTCCTTAGCGGCGTTATCCGCGCGGCAGACTATCTGATTAACGATCAGGCAGAAAAACTGCTGCCTGCCTGTCGTCAGCGCCTGCGTCAGGGCGACACGATTTTGATTTTTCCCGAAGGGACCCGTACCCTTCCCGGGGAAAAAATGACATTACAACGCGGCGCGGCCAATATTGCCGTGCGCTGCGCGAGCGATTTGCGGCTGGTGGTTATCCGCTGTACCGAACATATGCTGGGTAAACAGAGCAAGTGGTACAACGCCCCGCCAACCAAGCCTCGGTTCACCGTCACGGTGGGCGAGCGAGTGCAGATCGGCCAATTTTACGATGCAAAAACACAGGAACCGGCGCTGGCGGCAAGGCAGCTCAACCGGCATCTTTTGCGTCAATTACAATCAGGTACTACGCCTGGCACAGGAATGAATGATGCAAGCGCTCTATCTTGAAATAAAAAATCTCATCATCACCACGTTGAATCTGGATGAACTGACCGCCGACGACATTGATACCGACGCGCCGCTGTTTGGCGAGGGGCTGGGGCTGGATTCCATCGATGCGCTGGAGCTGGGGCTGGCGGTGAAAAACCAGTTCGGCATTGTGCTGTCGTCTGAGAGCGAAGAGATGCGTCAGCACTTCTTCTCCGTCGCCACATTAGCCACTTATATTCACAGCCAGAAAGCCTGAGGAGTGCCATCATGACCGATAAAAACGCTATTTACGAAGAAGTCTCCGCGCTGCTGGTGAAACTGTTTGAACTCGATCCGCAGGATATTCGTCCTGACGCCCGCCTGTACGAAGATCTGGAGCTGGACAGCATCGATGCCATCGACATGATTGTTCATTTGCAAAAGAAAACCGGTAATAAAATCAAGCCGGAAGAGTTTAAGGCCGTGCGCACCGTGCAGGACGTGGTGGACGCGGTAGAACGCCTGTTTAAAGAAGGCTAACTCATCGTGTCGAGCGTACGCTCGCGACCGCTGCTATCGCTGCTCACAGGATTACTGCTGCTGGCCTGGCCATTTTTAATTTGGTTTGGGCTGGCGCATAACGACCTGCACTGGCTGCTGCCGCTGATGGCGCTGCTGCTGTTATTACGTCTGTTGCAGACCCGCCGTCTGGCCGGGCCGCTGCGCGGGGTGATTCAGTTGGTCGCCGCGGTAGGCATCACGCTGTGCGCCGCCAGCTACATGCTGAAAACCCACCAGTTGCTGCTGTTCTACCCGGTGGTGGTCAACGCGGTAATGCTGGCGGTGTTTGGCGGATCGCTGTGGTCGGCAATGCCGATTGTCGAGCGTATCGCGCGCCTGCGCGAGCCGGCCCTGTCGCCTGTCGGCGTACGCTATACCCGCCGCGTGACCCAGATCTGGTGCCTGTTTTTTATCTTTAACGGCAGCGTCGCGCTGGTGACCGCAGTACATGGCGATATGACGCAGTGGACCGCGTGGAACGGCATGATTGCCTATCTGCTGATGGGCAGCCTGATGGCCGTCGAGTGGCTGGTGCGCCAGCGGGTCAAAAGACGAGAGGCACCATGAACTCACCGTTAAAACTTGCCGAGTGGCTTACCGCCCCGCGCCCCGCCGACACGCTGATTGCGTGGTCCGCCGACCAGCGTTGGACGCTGGGCTATCTGCGCTGCGACGTAGCGGCGCTGATACCCTACCTGCAGCAGCAACAGGCCACGCGCTGGGCGCTGTGCTTTGACAACAGCTATCTGTTTATTGTTGCCCTATTGGCGACGCTGCATGCGGGTAAAATCCCGGTACTGCCAGGCCACAACCGCGCAGCGTTGCTCAATGAGCAACAGACGCTGTTCGACGGCATTTTAAGCGATGGACAACTGGCGTGGACAGGCCCGAGCCGTCTTGTCACCTCATCAATGCAAAGCGCTGATACCGACCATTTTCCCGCACTGCATCGCGATGCGGTGATTGAACTCTACACCTCCGGCTCGACCGGCACGCCTAAACGGGTCGTGAAAACGCGGGTACAGTTAGACGCGGAAGCGGCGCTGCTGGCCGCACTGTTTGCCGAACGCTTAAGCGGCTGCCGGGTCGTTAGCTCCGTCGCCCATCAGCATCTTTATGGCCTGACGTTTCGCATCATGCTGCCGTTGGCGTTAGGTCTGCCGCTGCATGCCGATGTTATCAGCTTTGCCGAGCAACTCTCAGCGCTTGACCGACAGCATCGTTATACCTTTATCAGCAGCCCGGCGTTTTTAAAGCGCCTCGATTATCGATTACCTCCACCGCCGTTCGCCGTCATTCTCAGCGCCGGAGGGGAACTGAACGGCCCGCTGGCGGCACAGGCCGCCGCAGGGTTGCAGGTTTGGCCGGATGAAATTTACGGTAGCACTGAAACAGGGGTGATCGCCTGGCGCTCGCATCAACAGCCGGACGCGTCCTGGCAACCGTTACCCGGCGTCGAGATTCGTCATGAGGATAAGGGATATCGCCTGTTTTCGCCGTTAATCACCGATGAACGCGGCCTGATGCTTGATGATAGGCTCGATATCCTCGTCAACGGCCAGTTCCGCTTGCAGGGGCGCCGCGACCGGGTCGTCAAAATTGAAGAAAAGCGCGTTTCGCTGAATGAAGTGGAGCTGCGCCTGCTCGCACTTGACGGCGTGCGTGAGGCGGCAGCGCTACCGATTAACCGCAGCGGCCGTCAGAGCATCGGTATCGTGCTGGTGCTGGACGATAGCCACCGTGAAAACTGGGGTAAAAAGCAGGAACTGGCGTGGCGCAAGGCGCTGCGCGCCTGGCTTGAACCGCTGGCCATCCCCCGCTACTGGCGGATAGTCGATGAGATTCCGGTGAACGGGATGAATAAACGCGTGGACGCACAATTACAGGAGTTATTTGATGAAACCCGCAGAACTTGAGCGCCGCCAGGCGCACCCGCAGCAGCTTGAGGTGGTGCTTCACCTCGACCCAGCCCTGCCGTGGTTTCGCGGGCATTTTGCCGTACAGCCACTGCTGCCCGGCGTGACGCAGGTCGATTGGGTCATGCATTATGCTCATGTTCTCGCCCCCGGCTGGCGTTTTGTCTGCTTGAAAAGCGTCAAGTTTCAATCCCCCCTGCTGCCGGGAACCACCGTCACGCTCACACTGGAATGGCAGGAAGCGCGTCAATTGCTGAGCTTTAGCTACCAGCGTCACGACGGCGATGCCCGACACCTCGCCAGCAGCGGTAAGATCGCACTATGTCGCTGACCTTTACCCCCTGCGTGCTGATCCCCTGCTATAACCACGGCACAATGATGGCGAGGGTCATCGCACGCTTACAGCCCTTTGGCCTGCCCTGCATCGTGGTGGATGATGGCAGCGATTTGGATACCCAACAAACTCTCGCACGGTTGGCGGCAGAAACCGCCAACCTGACCCTGATTCGTCTGCCGCAAAACGCCGGTAAAGGGGCTGCGGTGATTCGCGGATTGCAGGCGGCCGCCGAGGCCGGTTTCAGTCACGCCGTGCAGGTGGATGCCGACGGCCAGCACGCGATTGAAGATATTCCCAGACTGCTGACCGAAGCGAAGCAGCATCCGACGGCGTTGATATCCGGCCAGCCGATTTATGACGACTCCATTCCCCGCGCGCGCCTGTATGGACGTTGGGTGACTCACGTTTGGGTGTGGATTGAAACGCTCTCCCTGGCGCTCAAAGACAGTATGTGCGGTTTCCGGGTCTATCCTGTCGCCCCCACGTTGGCACTGGCTGGGAAGGCCACGCTCGGCAAACGCATGGACTTTGATACCGAAGTCATGGTGCGCCTCTATTGGCAAGGCAATACCAGCTACTTTATCCCCACCCGCGTCACCTACCCGCCGGACGGGCTGTCGCATTTCGATGCCCTGAAAGACAACCTACGCATCTCGTGGATGCACACCCGGCTATTTCTCGGCATGCTGCCGCGCATGCCTAAACTGCTGTTCCGTCACTCCTCCGCACACTGGGCGCGGCAGCAGGAGGTTAAAGGGCTGTGGGGAATGCGCCTGATGCTGTGGGTCTGGCGCGTATTGGGACGGTGGGCGTTTACCGCACTGCTCTATCCGGTGGTCGGCGTCTATTGGCTAACGGGCACCCGCGCGCGCCGGGCGTCACAAAACTGGATCACGCGAGTCCGCGCCGAGTTGTTAGCACGTCAGCAGACAACCCCGGCCAATCTCTCCAGCTATCGTCATTTCCTGCGTTTTGGCGAGGCGATGCTGGATAAAATTGCCGGCTGGCGCGGTGAACTCCAGTTTGGCCGCGATGTGGTATTTGCCCCCGGTGCGGAATCAGCGCTCGACGTCGACGCTCCGCGCGGCAAGCTGCTGTTGGCTTCGCATCTCGGGGATGTCGAAGTCTGCCGCGCTCTGGCCCAGCACGCGGGCAGCAAAACCATCAATGCGCTGGTGTTTAGCGATAATGCCCAGCGCTTTAAGCAAATCATGCAGGAGATGGCACCGCAGGCCGGGATCAATCTGATGCCGGTGACCGACATTGGCCCGGAAACCGCCATCTTGCTCAAAGAGAAGATCGACCGCGGCGAGTGGATTGCTATCGTCGGCGATCGCATCGCCGTCAATCCGCAGCGCGGCGGTGAATGGCGCGTCTGCTGGAGCCGCTTTATGGGGCAAAAAGCCCCTTTCCCGCAGGGACCGTTTATTCTCGCCTCGCTGTTGCGCTGCCCGGTAGATTTGCTGTTCGCTCTACGTGAGCGGGATAAGCTGCGAATTTACTGCGAGCCGTTTGCCGACCCGCTGCTGCTGCCCCGCGCCGACCGACAGCAGGCATTACAGCAGGCCATCGACCGTTACGCCGAGCGGCTGGAGTATTACGCCCTGCGCTCGCCGCTCGACTGGTTTAATTTTTTCGATTTCTGGCGGCTGCCGGAAATCCAGGATAAGGAGTGAGGATGCTGAACGATCCCCATTTTACGGCTGAAGTCGAGCTGTCTATCGCTTTCCATGACATCGATATGATGGGCGTGGTATGGCACGGCAACTATTTCCGCTATTTTGAGATTGCACGCGAAGCGCTGCTTAACCAGTTTGATTACGGCTATCGCCAGATGAAGGCCTCCGGCTATTTGTGGCCGGTGGTCGATACCCGGGTGAAATATCGCCATGCCCTGACCTTTGAGCAGCGCATTCGCGTACGCGCCAGGGTGGAAGAATATGAAAACCGTCTGCGCATCGGCTACGAGATTTTTGATGCCGACAGCGGCCAGCGCACCACCACTGGCTACACCATTCAGGTAGCGGTAGAGGAACATAGCCGCGAACTGTGCTTCGTTAGCCCAGCGGTACTGTTTGAACGCATGGGAGTCACACCATGAAATTTCTGCCGCTGCTGGCGCTGCTGATAAGCCCCCTGGTCAATGCCCTCACGCTGGATGCGCTACAACAGCGCTTTACCGAACAACCGGTAGTGCGAGCACACTTCACGCAAACCCGTACGATCAAAGACCTGCCGCAGCCGTTACGCTCCGCAGGAAATATGCTGATCGCCCGCGATCGGGGACTGCTGTGGGATCAAACTTCACCGTTCCCAATGCAGCTGTTGCTCGATGACAAGCGCATGGTGCAGGCCATCAACGGCCAGCCGCCGCAGGTCATTACTGCCGAGAATAATCCGCAGATGTTCCAGTTTAACCACCTGCTGCGCGCGCTTTTTCAGGCCGACCGCAAAGTGCTGGAAGAGAACTTCCGCGTTGCGTTTGCCGACCTTGGCGAAGGCCGCTGGACGCTGCGCCTGACGCCGATTACCACACCGCTGGATAAGATCTTCGCCACCATCGATTTAGCCGGACAGACCTATCTCGAGACCATCCAGCTTAACGATAAACAGGGCGATCGTACCGATATCGCGCTTTCCCAACACCAACTGACACCCACACAGCTAACCGATGACGAACGCCAACGCTTTGCTGCCCAGTAAACGGCCCGCGCTGCTTTGGGGGGCCGTCTGCCTGCTGCTGTTGGCCATGCTGCTGACGCTGCTGCCCCACGCGCGGCTCAACAGCAGCGTGCTCGCGATGCTGCCCAAACAGACGTTGGGAGCCATTCCGCCGGCGCTCAACGACGGCTTCATGCAGCGCCTCGATCGGCAGTTGGTGTGGCTGGTCAGCCCCGGTAAAAAGGCCGACCCGGCCGTTGCCCGCGCCTGGCTCACCCAACTTCAGAATTCAAAACTGCTGGCGGAGGTGAAAGGCCCGATGGACGCTGCCAGCCAGCAGGCGTGGGGAACGTTCTTCTGGCAGCACCGCAACGGCCTTATCGATAACGACACTCGTGCGCGCCTTGATCACGGCGGCGAAGCGCAGGCGCAGTGGGTGCTCTCCCAACTCTATTCGGCCTTTTCAGGCGTCAGCGGCAAAGAGCTGCAAAACGATCCGCTGATGCTGACGCGCGGCGCACAGCTGGCGATGGCGAAAAGCGGCCAGCGCCTGCGGTTGATGGACGGCTGGCTGGTGACGCAGGACACAGAAGGCAACTATTGGTATCTGCTCCACGGCGAGCTGGCCGGGCAGTCATTCGATATGCAGCAAACCCACCGCCTGGTGACCACCCTCGATACGCTGGAACAGGAACTGAAAGCCCGTTATCCGCAGGCGCAGCTGCTCTCTCGCGGCACGGCGTTTTACAGCGACTACGCCAGCCAGCAGGCCAAAAAAGATATCTCCACCCTTGGCATCGTCACGGTGCTGGGTGTACTCCTGCTGATCATCGCCGTCTTCCGTTCGCTACGCCCGCTGCTGCTGTGCCTGATTTCCATCAGCATTGGCGCGCTGGCGGGTACCGTGATAACGCTGATGCTGTTCGGTGAACTGCATCTGATGACACTGGTGATGAGCATGAGCATTATCGGCATTTCTGCCGACTACACGCTCTACTATTTGACCGAGCGGATGGTGCACGGCGGCGACAGTACGCCGTGGCAAAGCCTCGCCAAAGTACGTACCGCGCTGCTGCTGGCGCTGCTGACCACCGTAGTCGCCTACCTGCTGCTGATGATCGCCCCCTTCCCCAGCATTCGCCAAATGGCACTGTTCGCGGCGGTGGGTCTCAGCGCTTCCTGCCTGACGGTGATTTTCTGGCATCCGTGGCTATGCCGGGGTCTGCCGGTACGCCCAATTCCGGCCATGGGGCTGATGCTACGCTGGCTGGCAGCATGGCGGCGCAATAAAAAACTGTCGATGGGCCTGCCGGTGGCGCTGGCGCTGTTTTCACTGGTAGGTGCAGCAATGCTGCGGGTTGATGATGATATCGCCCAGCTACAGGCGCTGCCGCAGGATATTCTGGCGCAAGAAAAAGCCATTACCGCGCTCACCGGGCAGAGCGTCGACCAGAAGTGGTTTGTGATTTACGGTCCTTCAGCACAGCAGACGCTGGAACGGCTGGAGCAATTTATCCCAGCGCTGGCACAGGCGAAGGCCGACGGATGGATTAGCGACTACCGCACTCTGCCGCTCAACTCACTTGCCCTTCAACAGCAGGACCTGGCGCGGCTAAAAGCCGCGACCCCCGCCGTCACCCGCGCCTTACAAAGTGCCGGGATCACGGCGGTAACCCCCAACCTTAATGCTATGCCGGTCACCGTCGATGCCTGGCTTACCAGCCCGGCCAGCGAAGGCTGGCGGCTGATGTGGCTTACGCAGGCTAATGGTGAAAGCGCGGTGCTGGTGCCGGTGAGCGGCGTAAAAGACAGCGCAGCACTTGGCACGCTGAGCCAGCGCTATCGCGAGGGCGTGGCATGGGTGGACAGGAAAAGCAGCTTCGATGCGCTGTTTACGCTGTATCGCCACCTGCTGACCGGGCTGCTCGGCGTGGCATTGTTCGTCATCGCCTGCGGCGCGGTGGTGCGGCTCGGCTGGCGTAGCGGGCTGAAAAGCCTCGTGCCTTCCGTGCTGTCGCTCGGCTGCGGGCTGGCGACGCTGACGCTCAGCAGCCATACCGTCAACCTGTTCTCGCTGCTGGCGCTGGTGTTGGTATTGGGGATAGGCATTAACTACACGCTATTCTTCAGTAATCCGCGCGGCACGCCGATAACCTCAATGCTGGCGATTACGTTGGCCATGCTGACGACCCTGCTGACGCTTGGGATGCTGGTCTTTAGCGCCACCCAGGCCATCAGCAGCTTCGGCATTGTGCTGGTGAGCGGGATATTCACCGCTTTCCTGCTGTCGCCGCTGGCGATGCCCGGTAAAAAGAGACAACAACGACATGATTAATTCGATATTCCACGGGCTGCAAAAGAGATTTGCGCACCGTCATTCCCGGCCAAAAGCAGCCCTTTTCGCGCTCGCCTTGACGCTAGCCGGTTGCAGCCATTCGCAGCCGGACAACGGGGCTCGTCCTCAGGCCTGGCTTGAGCCGGGCACCCGCGTGACGCTACCGAAACCCGGTATCTCACCGGCGTTTAGCTCGCAGCAGTTGCTCACCGGAAGCTTTAACGGCAATACTCAGTCGCTACTGGTGATGCTCAATGCCGATAGCCAGAAAGTCACCCTCGCCGGGCTGTCGTCGGTGGGGATTCGCCTGTTCCTCGTGACCTATGACGATAAAGGCCTGCATAGCGAACAGTCCGTGGTGATGCCGCAGCTGCCGCCAGCAAGCCAAGTGCTGGCCGATGTGATGCTGAGCCACTGGCCACTTAGCGCCTGGCTGCCGCAGCTGCCAAAAGGCTGGACGCTCATAGATATCGGCGATAAACGGGAACTGCGTAATGCCCGCGGCAAACTGATCACCGAGATAAGCTACCTGAACCGTAACGGCCAGCGCGTGCCTATTGCTATTGCGCAGCAGGTGTTTAAATACCACATCACCATTCAATATTTGGGTGACTGAGATGATTTACATTTCTGCCGTCGGCCTGATTAACGCCTTGGGCAACGATGCCAACGAGATCGCCGCCAATCTGGTACGCGGTTGCGCGCCAGGCATGCGGCCACGCGCAGGCTGGCTCCAGGGGAGTCCGCAGGCGATATTTGGCGGCGTGGATGCCGAATTGCCGCCAATCCCCGACGCGTTTAGCGCCCATCGTTCACGCAACAACCAGCTGCTGCTGGCTGCGCTAGCGCAAATCCAGCCGCAGGTGGATGACGCGATTGCCCATTTTGGCCGTGACCGCGTGGCGGTCGTGCTTGGTACTAGCACTTCCGGGTTGGACGAAGGTGATAAGCACGTCGACCGGATACTAAACGGCCACGAAAGCGCCGACTGGCACTACCCACAGCAGGAATTGGGCGATCCGTCGCGCTTTCTCAGCCACTGGCTGGCGCTGGACGGCCCGGCATTTACGCTGTCGACCGCCTGCTCCTCCAGCGCGCGGGCCATCATCAGCGGCCGTCGCTTGATTGAGGCGGGCCTTGCCGACGTGGCGATTGTCGGCGGTGCCGATACGCTAAGCCGGATGCCAATAAACGGCTTTCACAGCCTGGAATCGCTCTCCCCCACGCTGTGCCAGCCGTTTGCCCGCGATCGTCGGGGGATCACTATCGGCGAAGCCGCAGGGCTAATGCTATTGACCCGCGAACCGCAGCCCATCGCGCTGCTGGGCGTCGGCGAGTCAAGTGACGCTTACCATATTTCCGCGCCGCATCCGCTGGGTGAAGGAGCCATTCGAGCCATTGAGCAGGTGCTACGCGAGGCCAATCTCACCCCGCAGCAGGTCGGCTATATTAATCTGCACGGCACCGCTACACCGCTTAACGACCAGATCGAGTCCGGCGTGGTGCACGCGCTGTTTGGCGAAACCGTTGCTTGCAGCTCAACCAAGCATCTGACCGGACACACATTAGGCGCAGCGGGCATCACCGAAGCGGCCCTCAGCATGCTGATTTTGCAGCGCGACCTGCCGCTGCCGCCGCAGGATTTCAGCCGCTCACTGCGCGACGAAACGCTGCCACCGTGTGGAATTTTGACGACGCCGCAGCCGCTGACTCGCCCGGTAATCCTGTCCAATTCATTTGCTTTTGGCGGTAACAACGCCAGTATTTTGCTCGGGAGAGTGTCATGAGCCCCTATTTATCGCCCGGCGACTATCTGCCGCACGATGCACCGATGATGCTGCTGGATGAGGTGGTCGATGTCAGCGAAGAGACCGCCTGCTGCCGCGTGACGGTGGCGGCAAGCGGCGTATTGACACCTTTTCTCGATGCCCAGGGCGACCTGCCAGGCTGGTTCGCATTAGAGCTGATGGCGCAAACTGTCGGCGTATGGTCCGGCTGGCACCGTCATCAGCGCGGCGAAACGCACATTGCCTTAGGTATGGTGCTTAGCGCCCGCGATCTCCGCTGTGATGAAAGCCGTTTTCCCGCCGGCACTACACTCACGATAACAACGACACGGCTGATGCAGGATGCGCGTTTCGGCAGTTTTGAATGCACCATTGAGGCTGGCAGCCACCCGCTCGCCAGCGGGCGAATCAACACTTTTCAGCCGACAACGGAAGAACTTCATACTTTATTTCAACAAGGAGCGTCAGCATGAGTCGTTCAGTTTTGGTCACCGGCGCCAGCAAAGGCATTGGCCGCGCAATCGCCCTTCAGCTCGCAGCGGACGGGTTTACGATCGGTGTGCACTACCACCGCGACGCCCAAGGCGCACAACAGACGTTGGATGCGATTGTTGCCGCTGGCGGTACGGGTCGTCTGCTGGCCTTTGACGTGGCCAACCGCGCGCAGTGTCGCGAGGTGCTGGAGCACGATCTTGCCGAACAGGGTGCCTGGTATGGGGTGGTCAGTAACGCCGGGATTGCCCGTGATGCGGCATTCCCGGCGCTCAGTGACGATGATTGGGATACGGTGATTCACACTAATCTCGACAGCTTCTATAACGTGATTCAGCCGTGCATGATGCCGATGATTAGCGCCCGTCGGGGAGGACGCATCATCACCCTCTCCTCGGTCTCCGGGGTGATGGGCAATCGTGGACAGGTCAACTACAGCGCCGCCAAAGCCGGGATTATCGGTGCGACCAAAGCGCTGGCAATTGAGCTGGCTAAACGCAAAATCACCGTTAACTGCATCGCTCCGGGGCTGATTGATACCGGTATGATTGAGATGGAAGACAGTGCTCAGAAAGAGGCGATGGCGATGATTCCGATGAAGCGCATGGGTCAGGCGGAGGAAGTCGCCGGGCTTGCCAGCTATTTGATGTCGGATATTGCAGGCTATGTGACGCGTCAGGTGATTTCCATCAACGGAGGGATGCTATGACGCGCCGCGTGGTGATTACCGGCATGGGCGGCGTTACCGCCTTTGGCAATAGCTGGTCGGCCGTTTCCGACAGATTGCTGGCGTATGAGAATGCGGTCCGCACAATGCCGGAGTGGCAGATTTATGACGGGCTACAGACCCTACTTGCCGCACCGATTGATAACTTTACCCTGCCGGACCATTACACCCGTAAGCGCATTCGTGCCATGGGCCGTGTTTCCCGACTCGCTACCCGCGCCACCGAATTGGCGCTGGATCAGGCCGGGCTGCTTGACGACCCGCTGCTGACCGGTGGCGATACCGGAATTGCCTACGGCTCTTCGACGGGCAGCACCGATTCGGTAAGCGAGTTTGCCACCATGCTGACTGAAAAACACACTCGCAACATTACCGGCACCACCTATGTGCAGATGATGCCGCACACCGCAGCGGTCAATACCGGTTTATTTTTCGGCCTACGCGGCCGGGTGATCCCGACCTCCAGCGCCTGCACCTCCGGCAGCCAGGCCATCGGCTATGCTTGGGAGGCCATTCGCCACGGCTATCAAACCATTATGGTCGCCGGCGGCGCGGAAGAGCTGTGCCCTTCGGAAGCGGCGGTCTTTGATACTCTCTTCGCCACCAGCCAGCGCAACGACGCGCCAAAAACCACGCCAGCCCCGTTTGATGTCGCACGCGATGGTCTGGTGATTGGCGAAGGTGCGGGCACGCTGATTCTCGAAGAACTGGAGCACGCCAGGGCGCGCGGGGCAACGATCTACGGCGAGATTGTTGGCTTTGCCACCAACTGCGATGCCGCACATATCACCCAGCCGCAGCGTGAAACCATGCAAATTTGTATGGAACAGTCGCTGAAAATGGCGGGATTAAGCGCACGGGATATGGGCTATATTTCCGCGCACGGCACGGCGACCGATCGCGGCGACATTGCGGAAAGTCAGGCGACGGCGGCGATTTACGGCGAAAACGTGCCGATCTCATCGCTGAAAAGCTACTTCGGCCATACTCTCGGAGCCTGTGGCGCGCTGGAGGCCTGGATGAGCCTGCAAATGATGCGTGAAGGCTGGTTTGCCCCCACGCTCAACCTCCGCCAGCCGGATGAACAGTGCGGCGCGCTGGATTACATCATTAGCGAGGCCCGGCGAATTGACTGCGAGTTTCTGCAAAGCAACAACTTTGCCTTTGGCGGCATCAACACCTCGCTCGTCATTCGGCGCTGGCCGTAAGATGTACCGGCTTTTCCTCGGCAAAATCTCTCAGCTCAGCGGCGGCCAACTGCCGCCTGCTGTTGCCGCCCTCGCCCCCACGGGGCCAGGACGCGCTGGCTGGCTTGCCGGCCGCGTCCTGCTTTCGCAGGCGATTTCGCCTCTGCCGGAGATAGTGTATGGGGCACTGGGGAAACCGGCGTTCCCAGTGGGTAGCGGGCTTTGGTTTAACCTCAGCCACAGCGGCGATGAGATTGCGCTGTTACTCAGTGATGAAGGAGACGTCGGCTGCGATATTGAAGCGATACGCCCACGAAAAAACTGGCCAGCACTGGTTGAATCCCTGTTTACCCCCGCCGAGCAGGCGTACATCGCAGCCGAAGAATCTGAACGCCAACTCGCCGCCTTCTGGCGCATCTGGACGCGTAAAGAAGCCATCATTAAACAGCGCGGTGGCAGCGTCTGGCAGATGGCGGACGTGCAGAGCACCTGCGGCGAAGGCCAGTTTATTGCCGATAATATCATTAATGGACTGAGTATCGCCGTTTGCACCCCCACGCGCTGTCATTTGGATGACATTATTCATCTGTTACAGTGAGTGTCTAAAATAATTTTTCGGGTGATTATTTAGCCCGTCACAATAACCTGATAAAATACGCTGAGGGATAATCCGCGGGAAAATACATTAGGATTTCTCTCAGTTCACGATAGCATTAAACCAGTCGTTTATATTAATAATGCGAATTGTGAAAGCATAAAAAACAGGTTATCAGCGAACGTGCCGCATATATGATATTTTGACTCAAGTCATTTTTTAATTTATTTTTCTCACCCACCTTCAATATTGATTTTGGTCAACATCACGCCTGCGCTTAAATAGCATTTTATGCACCTATTATTTTTTAGGGTGAATCCGGCGTTGGTATTAAGACTTGAACAAATGTTCTCCAGGCCTTCCAGCCTGTGGGGATGGCTGATGTGCAATGCGTTAAATGGTATCGCTATCGTGTTGTGCTTTGGCTTTATCAGTTCCCTGATTGGCATCAGAGAGCATGTGTGGCATTTGGTTGTAACCCTATCGATAATTGCCTCAACTTTTTATAGCGCCAACTATTATTCCGCCCTCGAATCGCGAAATGATAAGCGTCGGTATTTCCTTTTGGCATGGGTCATTCTCTCCATCGGCTTAAATTTCATTCATGTCTGGGGTAATTAATCCCGCTCATTCATACCATTACTCATTACAGGAAGGCGAATAAATTGACTCTGCCGGTGATACTCAATCACATCAATAACCATAAATTACTGTCGGCCATACTGCTGGCCGTTTTCGTCACCCTGGTCATGGTATTAACGCCGGTGATCAATAAGTTACTCGGAAAATCCTAAGACCTCGAATCATAGAGGTGTTGCCGGAAATGCCTCGCCGGCAGCACCTCGCTCATCGTCAATCGACGCTAACACTATCCCATCCTGACGGGTTAACGCCTGCCATCTTTACGGCACTCAGGGCCGCGGGCCAAACATCTCCACCAGCTGTTTTTCGTCCGGCATGCCGACGACCTGCTGTAGCTCATTGTTGGCATTCATATAGTAAATTGCCGGCGTGGCATTCGCACCGAGGTCATCCATCAGCTTTTGATGGTGCTGGAGCAAATTAAACGTCGCACGTGGCGTGGTGCCTTCAAAATGCGGCAACTTCTTGCCGCCGGACAATTCATAGTCCCGCCACGCGGCCACCGGATCCGCAGCGTTGAGAATTGCCGTCGCGTAGCGTCCGCTTTTCGGATTCAAAAACGCCACCATTAACGTATTGAGCTGCACTTTCCCCGCGGCCACCCACGGCTGAGCGGCCGACCAGAATGCTTTACAGTAAGGGCAGAACGGATCGGCAAACACGAACACTTTACGCGCGGCGGTATCGGGTCCCTCTTTCAACGGCTGCGTCGCATTGAGGGTTTTCCACATTTCTCTGCCAAGCGGTATATAGATTTGCTCTTTGAAATAACCTTCGCTGAGATTCTTTCCCTGCGCGTCATAGAGATAACCGGAAATCACATGCTGGCCATCGGGCGTCAGGAAAAGATTTACCCCCATATCCTGATACTGCCCAACCCAGCTTTTGACGCCGCCGGGCGCTTCGACGGCTTTAACATCCGTAATATTCTGCTGCTCGCTGAAGCGCTTAATAATGTCGGGGACCGCATCCTGCGCGTGTGCCAGAACCGGAGCTATCATTAACGCCGCTAACATCATACGTTTCATCATCACACCTCATAAAACGGGGGCAAAATCCCCCGAGTACCGATTTACTGTTTTTTCAGCGCATCGCTGACCATAGCATCAAACTGTTCGAAGGGAACCCAGCCCGCCAGTAGTTCATTGCCAATCAGCGTGGCGGGCGTGCCCTGAATGCCGAGCTGCTGCGCCAGCGCGAGACTTTTTTTGATGATCTCGACGCTTTGACTGTCCGGCTCATCCACTACCACGCCAGCTTTCTTTTTCGCCGCCGTGATGCTGGCATCGTCGTGATAGCCTTTTTTCACCATCAGAATGTCATTGAACTTGATGAACTGCTGCGGATGCGTTCGCCATACGGTCAACGCATCGCGAGCGGCGGTCACCGAGCTTTCTGAGCGGTACGGCAGGAATTTAAAAATAACGGCCACATCGGGATATTTGGCGACGATCTTTTCCAGATACGGATCGAGCTTCTTGCAATAAGGGCAGTTGTAGTCGGTAAAGACCACCAGCGTCAGCCGGGGATGTTCAGCCCCCATACGCGGTGAATTCGGATCGCGAAACAGAAAGTCAGCATTATCGGCAATCACTTTGTTAACCCTCTGCTGATTGGCCTGCACATCCTGCTGATCGAGCTTTTCTGCCGCAGCCGCTAAAATCTCCGGATGTTTGAGCAGCGTTTCCTGCACCAGTTGTTGTACCCGAGCCTCCTGTGCCGCCGTCAGTGCGGGCGCGGCAAACGCCGGGAGGGAAGCCGCAAACAGAAATAGTGAGAGAAGTGTTTTGTTCATTGTTAATTAACCTTTGGCATTCTTGAGGGTGTCCAGGACGGTACGTTTGTCGAGCAGCGGCGGCAGCATGTCGCCGTCCATGAGCCCTGGCCCATAAATTTGATTGAAGGGGATCGCGTAGCTATTTCTTTTTTGCAGAAACGCCGTGATGAGCTCGGAAGGTTGGCTCCAGTCGCCGCGCAGTGCCACCACATCCGGCTGGCTCAGGGCCGCGATAACCTCCGGTTGGTTAAGCACCCGATGTTCGTTCACTTTGCAGGTCACGCACCAGTCGGCAGAGATATCGACAAATACGCGTTTTCCTTCCGCCTGCGCGCGAGTAATGGCCTCTTCGCTGAGCGGTTGCCAGGCAATGTGCTGGCTGGCCGCAAGAGCAGAGGTACTGGCGTTATCCTGCAATAGCCCGCGTAGTTGATAGCCACCAAAGGCCGCCAGCACAATCACCACTAGCCAGAATAGCGGCGCCGCACGTTTTCCGCTGGCGATGAAGGCAATAAGTGCAACCGCCGTCAGGGAAAGGGTGATAATGCCTGCCAATGCACTTCCCAGATGCGCACTCAGAAGCGAGGCCAGCCAAAGGCTGGAGCCCAGCAGCATCATCGCCAGCACAACCTTGAGCGTATTCATCCACGGGCCGGGACGTGGCAGCAGCAGTGCCGTTTTCGGCACCAGCGCCACAAACAACCACGGCAGCGCCATGCCCAATCCCAGCATCAGGAAAATGAGCCACAGATACGCCAGCGGTGCCGCCAGGGCGAAGGCGACGGCGGTGCCGAGAAACGGTGCCGAGCACGGCGTCGCCAGCAGCGTGGCGAAAACACCCTCAAAGAAGCTCCCCGCTAACCCGTTGCCCCCCGCTGTCGCCATTCGCCCACTTAGCGATGCGGGCAACAGCATTTCAAACAAGCCAAACAGATTCATGGCAAAGATGAAGGTAACAGCCACCATCAGGCCAATAAACCACGGGTTCTGAAACTGAATCCCCCACCCCAGCGACGCGCCGGCGAGCTTCAAGCCGGTGAGCATCGCGGCAAGCAGCGCGAACGAAGTCAGAATCCCGGCGCTGGTCGCCAGAAAGCGCAGGCGAATACGGGTTTTATCAGTCCCGGAATGGAGCACTGAATTGAGCTTCATGCCCATCACCGGCAGTACGCACGGCATCAGGTTTAAGATAAGCCCACCCAGCAGCGCAAACAGCAGCATCTGAGCAAAACCTGCAGACGTCGTATCCAGCATTGGCAATGCCGCCTGGTCAGCCCCCACGGTGAGCGTCGTCTGCTGAGCCTTTCCCTGATTAGTCAGGACGAAGGAGAGCGTTTTGCCCGCCAGCGTTGTTGCCTTTTCACCCCATTCATCGGTGACCGGCGCGGTTACTACCAGCTCCGCGCCGCTGCTTTTCAGCGTCGGGTCGCCGGGAATGATGTCGCCGTCTAAAGGATCAAAATAAATTTGCGCATCGCGCCATTCGCCTACCGTCGTGCCGGTAATTACCAAATCGCTCCCCGCCAGGTGCGCACGAAGATCGCTTGAGATCCCGCTTTCCGCAGGGATAGTTCGCATAGCCTGCTCAAACGCGTCCTGAAAATGGGTATCCACCGACTGATTAAAATCCAGATGCAGCGGATAGTCCGTTAACAAGCAAACGTTGCTACAGGTAGAGAGCGTCAGCGTGCCATCCAGCGTATCGCTTTGCCCATCGGTGATAATCATTGGGATAACCACCTGCTTGTGGTAGCCCTGTGTGGTCAGCCCGGAGATATCAAACCGCGAGGGCACCGGCCAATACCATTGTGCCTTCTCACCGTTATGCCAGTGAATTTCAGGCGCAACGCCCCCTTCTCCCGGTGAACGCCAGTAGGTTTTCCATCCCGACTGCAGTTCAACGGTGAGTAATCCGTAAAGCTTGTTTTCGTCTCGTTCAGCCTGGAAACGTATCCGGGCGTGATCGTTTTGGGGTGACGTGAGCCACCCGGTATCTGCCGCTTGGGCCATGCCCATGCACGACAGCAACAGGAGGACCAGGCCCCTGAAGATATTCAGCATGTGTTTTCTCCGTAAATTGAATAAGTCATCGCGTTAACGATGATTATTCATTCCCGGAAGACGCAATTTTGCAGATGGATCCGTAGCGTTGGCGGCCGGACAGGGACGTCTCGAAAGACGAACGTGCGTTGCTCAGTCAATCGCTGAAGCAGGGCCAGGAAGAGAATGACGGCGGCCAGTGCGCCATCAAAGAAGACAGGTTGGGTACACAGCAGCGAGCTGGCGCTCAACTGACACGGTGAAGGACCGGCGGACGCATCATCGGGGGCTGGTGTGGTCAGCATTTGCGCAGAGTTAGCGGCTTGCTGGAAAAAATGGTGCAGATAGACCGCCCGCTGAACCATACAAATAAGCATGGCAAGGCAGGTCAGTATCAACAACCCTTTCGCAAGACGCTGACGATTACGCATAATTTCCCAGACAATTCAGAACAGCCGAATCATAAACAATACAAATCTATGTGCAAGGTGTTCCTTGTAAGGTTTTGTCTGCGTCTGGCCAGTGGAGAGAGTGCCTGACGAATTCTATAGTTAGAAGCATCTCCCATACAAAGGCGGCAAACCTGATGAGATCGGTACTTCTCCGCCTTGACTTATTGCTCATCGTCGCCTGGAGTACGGGCGCCATGGCCGCCGACGGTCATCGCATCAAACAGCGCGCCGATGCGGTGCTGACATTGATGAGCTTTATGATTGTGCCGGATATCACCGCCAGCGATCTCAACATAGGTTCTGGATCTGACGACAAGAGTGAGCTGGCCATCACCCAGTTTGGCGGCGGTGCCACGATGGGAGAATCTTTTCCGCTCTATCTCGAAGGGGCATTGGGCTACAGCCGCTACGACCCGCAGTTCGTCATTAGCGATGGTAGCCAGAGCCGACGTATTCCCACCAAATGGAACAGCCTCACCACCACCGGCGGTATCGGCTGGGACTTCAACCTGCATCGTGACCGTTGGGGCGGTAACCTGG
Source organism: Kluyvera genomosp. 1 (assembly GCF_001266615.1). Taxonomy (GTDB): domain Bacteria; phylum Pseudomonadota; class Gammaproteobacteria; order Enterobacterales; family Enterobacteriaceae; genus Kluyvera; species Kluyvera cryocrescens_A. The sequence continues at coordinate 97,066 of NZ_LGHZ01000009.1, forward strand.
TGTTGCGTCCTATTGCCAATGTGATGCTCGGTACTATGGCCAGCGACCTGCGGATCGGGGCCTGGGTACTTGAGCGGCATCAAAATGCCGATTACGACTTTCTCGATGGCGGCAGGCTCAATGCCTACGGACTCGGCGGTTCACTGATGCTCGACTACGAGCTTCTCTCGCCAAAACAGGATATTGATGTTGAGCTGCGCTATACCGGAATGAGCCTGCAAACCTTTGGCAACACCGCCAGCGCCGTGAGCGGCAGCGCCAGCGCGCAAAACCTTGGGCTGTATCTGCGCCGCCGTGCGCCCATTTTCGACTGGACACTGCTCAAAAGCCCGGTGCGTTACGTACTGGAAGGCGCGCATACCGAATATCTTGGCGACCAACGAGGAAAACTGGGCTTCAATAGTCTGAGTTCAGTGGGCATTGGGCTTGAGCTGGACAGCAGCAAATATCCGGTTTTTATCACCCGCACCCGACTGGTGGCGCGCTATATGTTCGGCAACGGCACCGAAGGGTACGGCGTGGGGCTGGCCATGAGTTTTTAGCCCCGCTCTGCGCTGCCGGCATGCCCAATGCTTCCGGCAGCGATGTGATGATTACTTCAACAATTCGCGGTACTGAGATTCGTACTGTGGCGCGTTCCACACACCATCAAACACGGTATAGGTGATATAGCCTTTGTTGAGCCAACCGGAGTCGGTGTCGTCGAGGGTTGGTTTAAGCGCATCCGGGTTCATCGTCTGTACGGCAGTGCCATCTTTTTGCAGATCGTAGCCAATCTGCGGCACCGGGAAACGTTCGTTATCGATGTAGTGAACCCCTTTGATGTCGGCCTTCGCCAGCGCAGGATAATTGATGCTCAGCCCACTGCCTTCCGGCAGCAGCGGCTTGCCAGCAACGCGTTTGGCGTTCAGTTTGTCCACCACGCCCACCACATAATCCACCGACTCAGGCCAGTATTTGTGCGTGCTTGGCCAGTGATTTTTCATCTCTTCTTCACTGAACACGTAGCCAATGCTGGCGGCGATGGCCGGAACACCGTAGCGCACTGCGCGAGCGGCGGCACTGACGGTACCGGAGTTCACCTGCGCCATGCCGGTATTCGGCCCATCATTTACACCGGAAATCACCAGATCCGGCGCAGCATCTTTTAATAATCCCCGCAGGCCAAAGTCGACGGAATCGGCAGGCGTGCCGGGGAAGCAGTAGCGTTTTTCCGCGACCTTTTTCACATCAAACGTCTTTCCGGTTTTAAAGGTAATCGCCGAGCCGATACCGCTCTGATTAGTGGCTGGTGCGACCATCCACACGTCGTACCCTTTGGCAGCGAGCTTATCCTGCAGCGAGGTACTGCCCGGTGATTCACAGCCATCGTCGTTGACGATCAGAATTTTCAGCGGTGCATGACCGGCCTGAACAGAAAACGCGAGCAGTGCGAAAAGCGAGGCGACAATTTTGAAGAACATCATGGTTATTCCTTCTGAGTTATTTTTAACCAGTTTTAAAAGCAAAAAAAAAACCTAAGACATTCG